>CAVZYI010000005.1:0-265645 GCA_963779445.1 uncultured beta proteobacterium | reverse complement strand
GTAACCGCGGTGCGCGGCGAGACCCGCGAGCGTCAGGATGGTCTCGCCCTCGAGCAGGGCGCCGACGAACGCAACCCAGTAGCCGTGCGCGGGAATCAGCTGTGCGAGCTCCGGCGTCACCGCGAACCGCCGCCGGCCGTCAACTCGCCGGCGTCTGCGCGCCGACCATGCCGCGATCGATGATCAGCCGCACGACGACGTCGAGGCCCTGCCCGGTCTTCAGGTTGGTGAAGAGGAAGGGCCGCTCGCCGCGCATCGCTGCGCGCGTCGCGATCCATCACCTCGAGCGACGCGCCGACGTGCGGCGCCAGGTCGATCTTGTTGATGACCAGCAGGTCCGACTGCGTGATGCCGGGCCCGCCCTTGCGCGGAATCTTGTCGCCGGCGGCGACGTCGATCACGTAGAGCGTGAGGTCGGACGAGCTCCGGACTGAAGGTCGCGGCGAGGTTGTCGCCGCCGCTCTCGACGAAGACGACGTCGAGGTTCGCCGAAGCGCTGCGTCGAGCCGGTCGACCGCCTCGAGGTTGATCGACGCATCCTCGCGGATCGCCGTGTGCGGACAGCCGCCGGTCTCCACGCCGATGATGCGCTCCGGCGGCGAGCGCCTCGTTGCGCACCAGGAATTGCGCGTCCTCCTCCGTGTAGATGTCGTTGGTGACGACCGCGATCTCGTACCGGTCGCGCAGCGCGCGGCACAGCGAGAGCGTCAGCGCCGTCTTGCCGGAGCCGACCGGCCCGCCGATGCCGACGCGCAAGGGCGGCTGCGCGATCATGTTCACGAGCGGAAGAGCCGCGTGTACTGGGTCTCGTGGCGGCACGAGGCGAGCGCCAGCCCCGGCGCGAACGACACGACGTCGTCGTCGCCGGTGCCTCGTGCGACGGCGGCCACCGCCGGAATCGTTGCGCCGAGCGCGGCCAGCAGCCGCTGTCCCGCGACCTGCCCCAGCGGCACCGCCTTGATCGCCGCGATCGCCTGGTTTTCGAGCCACGACCAGATGTAGGCGACGTGCGCCGCGTCCGGCGCAATGCCGAATCCGCGCGCCGCCAGCGCGTAGGCTGCCGGCAGCGTGAGCGGCGCGTGCGCGGCCGGCCAACCGCGCACCGCCGCGTCGAGCAGCCCGAGATCGGCGGCGAGCCGCGCGAGCGAACCGCCCATCTGCGCCGTCTCCGCGGCGAGCTCGGAGGACTCGCGCGACGCGCGGAACCACGCATTCCAGGCGCCGAACGCCTCACCGTCGCCGCGATCCGCGGCGGTGAGCAGCCGCCAGGCGATCGCCGCCTCGCCCGGCGCAACGACGAATTCGAGCAGGTCGCCGATCCATGCCTGCGCCGTGGCGGCGTCGCGAACCTCGCCTCGCGCCACGACGTATTCGAGACCTTGCGAGTAGCTGTAGGCGCCGATCGGCAGCGCGGGACTCGCGAGCTGCAGCAGGCGAACGAGCGGCAGGACGTCGAGATTCACCGTCACCGGCGATGCCCCTCGCGCCGCGCGAAATCGTGGATGATGCCCGAATGCGCCGCACTGGACGAATGCGCGTGGCCTCCGGCCGCGTAGGCGCCCGCCTCCGGCTCGAACGGCGCGCGAATCGCCGTGACCACCGCACCCTGGCCCCGCAGCATCGCCGCAAGAACGCCGTCGGCGGCGAAGCGCAGCCAGCCCGGCCCGACCTCCACGGGCGCGTGCCGGTTGCCGAGATGATAGGCGGCGCGAGCGAGCGCCTCGGGATCCGCGCAACGGACCTCGTTCAGGTCCTCGTCCGCGGCGACGACGCGCAGCACGCGGCCGTCCTCCGCCTGCAGGCAGTCGCCGCCGCGAAGCACGCCGCCGCGATCGAGAAACAGGCCGATTTCCTCGCCCGACGCGAGCGCGGCGCGCATCCGGCTCTTCTGCCGCAGCTCGTAGGGCAGGACGAGATCGGCATCGTGCGCCGATGGCGCGGCAAGCCGGCGCTTGACGATGAGCATCGGCGTCAGAACAGGAAGTAACGCTGCGCCATGGGCAGCACGGTCGCCGGCTCGCAGACGAGCAGTTCGCCGTCGGCGCGAACCTCGTAGGTCTCCGGGTCGACCTCGATGACGGGCAGCGCGTCGTTCTCCTTCATGTCGCGCTTGCCGATGGCGCGGGTGTTCTTCACCGCGACGAGGGGCTTCGCGAGCTCCAGCGCCGCGATCGCCGGGTTGGCCAGCGCCGCCTGCGACACGAAAGTGACCGAGGTCGCCAGCGCCTTGCCGAATGCGCCGAACATCGGCCGGAGATGCACGGGCTGCGGCGTGGGAATCGATGCGTTGGGATCGCCCATCGCCGCCGCCGCGATCATCCCGCCTTTCAGGATCAGCGACGGCTTCACGCCGAAGAACGCCGGCTTCCACAGCACCAGATCGGCAAGCTTTCCGGGCTCCACCGATCCGACGACGTGGGCGACGCCGTGGGCGATCGCGGGGTTGATCGTGTACTTGGCGATGTAGCGCCTGGCGCGCTGATTGTCGTGCGTTGCGGGATCGCCGGGGAGCTTGCCGCGCTGCAGCTTCATCTTGTGCGCCGTCTGCCACGTGCGGATCACGACCTCGCCGACGCGCCCCATCGCCTGCGAATCCGACGACAGCATCGAGAATGCGCCCAGGTCGTGCAGGATGTCCTCGGCCGCGATCGTCTCTCGCCGGATCCGCGATTCGGCGAAGGCGATGTCCTCGGCGATCGCGGGATCGAGATGGTGGCACACCATCAGCATGTCGAGGTGCTCGTCGATGGTGTTGACGGTGTAGGGCCGCGTCGGATTGGTCGACGACGGCAGCACATTGGGCTCGCCGCAGGCGCGGATGATGTCCGGGGCGTGCCCGCCGCCGGCGCCTTCGGTATGGTAGGTATGGATCGTGCGGCCGGCGATGGCCTCGAGCGTCGTCTCGACGAAGCCGGACTCGTTGAGCGTGTCGGTGTGGATGGCGACCTGCACGTCCATCGTGTCGGCGACCCGCAGCGCGGCGTCGATCGCGGCCGGGGTCGTTCCCCAGTCCTCGTGCAATTTCAGTCCGATCGCGCCGGCCTCGACCTGCTCGACGAGCGGCGGCGCGAGGCTCGCGTTGCCCTTGCCGAGAAACCCCAGGTTCATCGGGAACGCCTCGGCCGACTCCAGCATGCGGTGCATGTGCCAGGGCCCGGGCGTGCAGGTCGTCGCGAACGTGCCCGTCGCCGGCCCGGTGCCGCCGCCGATCATCGTCGTGATGCCCGACATCAGCGCCTCGTCGATCTGCTGCGGGCAGATGAAGTGGATGTGCGAGTCGACGCCGCCCGCGGTGACGATCATTCCCTCGCCGGCGATGATCTCGGTGCCGGCGCCGATCACGATGTCGACGCCCGGCTGGATGTCGGGATTGCCCGCCTTGCCCAGTTTCGCGATCTTTCCGCCCTTGATCGCGATGATCGCATTTGACGACGCCCCACCAGTCGAGCACCAGCGCATTCGTTATGACCGTGTCGGCGCAATCCTTCGACACGCGCTGGCTCTGCCCCATGCCGTCGCGGATGACCTTGCCGCCGCCGAATTTCACCTCCTCGCCGTAGACGGTGTAGTCGCGCTCGACTTCGACGAAGAGATCGGTGTCGGCAAGCCGGACGCGGTCGCCGACCGTCGGCCCGAACATCTCCGCATACGCCCGGCGCGAGATCTTCATCGCCCGCTCCGCGGCTTCCCTGCGGCGGCTGCCCGACGGCGAGCCGGCGCTCCGCGCTGCGGCCCGGCGTCCAGCGGGCCCATCACCGCCCCCGCAAAGCCGTAGACCACGCGCGCGCCGGCCAGGGCGACGAGTTCGACGGTCCGCCGCTGACCGGGTTCGATGCGCACGGCCGTTCCCGCGGCGATGTTGAGACGAAATCCGCGCGCCGCCGCGCGGTCGAACGCGAGTGCCGGGTTGGTCTCGGCGAAGTGATAGTGCGACCCGACCTGGATCGGTCGATCGCCGGTATTGGCGACTTCCAGCGTGATCGTCGCGCGGCCCGCGTTCAGTTCGATCTCGCCGTCCTGCGCAATGATTTCGCCCGGGATCATGGAATCGGATGATGCACGGTGACGAGCTTGGTTCCGTCCGGAAACGTCGCCTCGACCTGGACGTCCGGAATCATTTCCGGCACGCCCTCCATCACCTGTTCGCGGGTGAGCAGCGTCGCGCCGCGGTCCATCAGCTCGGCCACGGTGCGGCCGTCGCGCGCGCCCTCCATGATCGCCGCGGCGAGGTACGCGACGGCCTCGGGATGGTTGAGCCTGACGCCGCGCGCGAGGCGGCGCTCGGCGAGCAGCGCGGCGGTGAACAGGAGCAGCTTGTCGCGTTCGCGGGGCGTGAGTTCCACGTTGGCACTCGGGAAGTGGGAAGGCGGGAAGGCGTCAGGTATTCCAGATTCGTGGCGGCACCGCGGGGCGATCGGCCAGCGCCGGGCGAAGTATGTGCCATAGCGAAGCAAAATACATGCGCGCCGCCGGTGCCGACGCGCCGCGATAGCGCGCGACGAGCAACTGAGGCATTCGGGTCACCGCGGCCTCTCCGTCGCCGCAGCCGCAGGCGCGGCACGAGGCCAGCGTCGAATCGCCGATTTCACCGGTCGCGATCATTGTTCCAAATACGGGAGCGCCATCGAGCACTGCACCGGATTGGAGCGCCCGCGACCCGCCGTCGAGCACCGTTCGTTCGCACCACAGCAGATGGGCGTCGCGGGTGAGCGCGAGCGTCTGATGCAGCCGGCCGGAGGCGAAGCGCTCGCCCGATTGCGTCCTGCCCAGGCAGACGACGTCCCAGCCGATGAATGTCGCGTCACCGGCCAGCGCAATCGTCGTCGCGAGCGTAGCCCGGGCGCCGTCGAAGATGATCGCCTCCTGGGGAAGCCACTCCAGCGTCGCGCCTGCCGCGACACGTGCGCGAAACGACTGCTCCGCGCCAGCCCCCGCCGTTCGATACCATTTGGCGGCCCCGGGCGTCGTGAGCTGCGCGTGGGCGCCGGCCGCGACGTCCACGTCGAGCGCGAGGCGATCGCCTCCGGCCATGCCGCCGGGCGGGTGCACGACGATCGCCTGGCAGACCGCAGGGCCTTCGGGATGGAGCGCCTTCTGCACCACCAGCGGGCCGACGTGCGAGCGTTTCGCGAGCACCGTGCGCTCGCCGCGCCGCTCGAATCCGAGGACGAGCTTCGCCGCCCAACCGTCGACCGCATCGGGCGAATCCAGCGGACGGCGAGGCGGCGTCGCGGCCGGCGAATCCGCGCTGCGCGCCTCGACCGAATGCGGCCCGATGCTCATCCGTCGCCGACGGCGGTGGGCTTCAGCTCGAGAGCGCGCGCGTAGGCGGCGGCTCTCGGGATTTCGGTCGCCGCGGCGACGACGCGCGCGGCCCGTGCCGGCGGCAGTTCGGCCACCAGCGCGCGCAGCCAGCGGTCGATTTCGGGCGTGATCGCCGCCGGAGCGGCGTCGGCTGCGCGTGATCCGGGCAGGTCGACGATCAGCACGAATTCGCCGCGCTGGCGGTTGGGCTCGGCGGCGAACCAGGCGGGCGCATCGGCCAGCGCCATTCGTGCGATGGTTTCGAACTTCTTGGTGATTTCGCGCGCGACGACGAGCGTCCGCTCGCCGCCGAGAGCGGCGGCAATGCCGGCGGCGCTGGCCGCGACGCGATGAGGCGCCTCGTAGATGACGAGCGCCAGAGGCAGGCCCGCGGCAGCCGCGAGGAGCGCGTCCCTTTCCTTCACGGCCGTGGGGAGAAAGCCGAGGAAGGCGAACCGCTCGGCGGCAAGACCCGCCGCGGACACGCCGGCCACCGCCGCGCAGGCGCCGGGGATCGGGACGACGGGCAACGCCGCGTCGCGAACGGCGGCGACGAGCCGCGCGCCGGGGTCGCTGACCGCGGGTGTGCCGGCATCGCTGACCAGCGCGACGCTCTTTCCCGCCCGCAGCAGTTCGACGATCTGCCCCGCGCGCCGGGCCTCGTTGTGCTCGCGCAGCGACGTGGGTCGCGTCGCGATGCCGTAGTGCCTGAGCAGCACGGAAGTGACCCGCGTATCCTCGGCGGCGACGACATCGGCGCTGCCGAGCACGTCGAGCGCGCGCAGCGTCACGTCGCGCAGGTTACCCAGCGGCGTGGCGACCACATATAATGTTCCCGGCACGGCACGAAAGCGCGCGACTTCCACGTTCCCAGCGGTTTCGTCAGCCTCTTTGCCGTGCACGTGAATCCCAGCCCCGTCGCATGACCGCCCGCCTCCGCCGCCGACGCGATCCGCTTCGCCGCGCACATCGGTTCCTTGCGACCTTGGCGCTGCTGGCGGCAGCCGGGCTGCCGGCATTGTCCGCTGCGCAGTCGCCCGCGGCAAGCAGCGCCGAGCCGCAGTCGGTTGTCGTGCCCGCGCGCAGCGAAGCGGCGATCGTGCTCGTGCTTCCGCTCGCTTCGGCGACCTACGGGCGCGCGGCTGCGGCGGTGAAGGCCGGGTTCCTCGCCGCCGCCGATGCCGCGAACGCGCAACCCGCCGTGATCTCGCATGGCGACGACGATGTCCTCGTCGCGTTCGCGGAGGCGGCGAAGTCCGGAGCGCGGGTCATCGTCGGCCCGCTGGTGCGCGACGACCTCACGGACCGTCGCCGCCGCCGGCATCGACCTGCCGCCGACGCTCGCGCTGAACCAGCTCGACGAAGGCACGGCGCTGCCGCGGTCCATGTATGCGCTGGCGCTCGCCGTCGACAGCGAAGCGCGCCAGCTCGCGCGGCATGCGCGCGACACGGGCGCCACGACCGTCGTCGTCATCGGCAGCGATGCGCCGATCCAGAAACGATTCGCCGCCGCCTTCATCGACGCGTGGCTGCTGCTCGGCGGCGCGGCGCCGGTGTCGCTGCGTTTCGACCGCGCGCCGGAAATGCTCGCGCTTTTGAGGCGCGAAATGGGCAGGACTCCGGTGGACGCGGTGCTGCTCGCGGTGGACGGCGCCGATGCGTCGCTGGTCAAGCCCTACCTCGGAGCGACCGCCACCTATGCCGAGAAGCCAGGTCAACGACCGGCAGTCGCGCGAAGCGCTGCGCGACCTCGACGACGTGCGCTTCGTCGAGATTCCCTGGCTGGCCGACCCGGACGCCGGCGAGTTCGCGAACATCCCGCGGCCCGATTTTCCGAACACGTCGTTCGACCGGCTCTACGCGCTGGGTCTCGATGCGTTCCACGTCGCGCAGGCACTCGCCGACGGACGGGCCGAGTCGCTGGATTTCGACGGCGCCACCGGCCGGCTCACGCTCGAGCGGTCTCGCCAGTTCGTCCGCGAAGGACGCCTGCTGCAATTTCGTGCCGGCCAGATCACGCCCTACGCCGCCAAGTGACGACGAAGCCCGCGCGCGGGAGCGGCGGCGCCGGCGCACGGGCCGAGGCGCTGGCCGCGGATTTTCTGCTCGGCCGCGGCCTCTCGATCGTCGAGCGCAACTGGCGTCGTCGCTGCGGCGAGATCGATCTGATCGCGCGGGATCGCGGCACGCTGGTCTTCGTCGAGGTGCGGCTGCGAAGGAATTCCGCGATTCGGCGGCGCCGCGGCCAGCATCAACGGCGCCAAGCGCGAGCGGATGATCGCCGCGGCCGGACACTACCTTGCCGGCATGGCCGGCACGCCGCCCTGCCGCTTCGACGCCGTGCTGCTCGACGCGCTCGATCCCGCGCGCATCGAATGGCTGCACAACGTCATCGACAGCTGAAGGCCCGGGCGTCGCGGGCGGTGGGCGGGCGATTCTTGCTACAATCGACCTCCGCCACCATTCGACGACGACATGGACTCCGTAGAGCGCATCCGGGCGCAATTCGCCGACAGCGCGAAGCTGAAGCAGGACTCCGCCGACGTGCTTGCGCCGGCCATCGCCCGTGCCGCCGGCGTGCTCACCGAATGCCTGCTCGCGGACGGCAAGGTGCTCGCCTGCGGGAACGGCGGATCGGCGTCGGACGCGCAGCACTTCGCTGCCGAGATGGTGGGCCGCTTCGAGCGGGAGCGCCCGGAGCTGCCGGCGATTTCGCTCGCCACCGACACGTCGATCCTCACCGCGATCGCCAACGACTACAGCTACGAGCAGGTGTTCGCGAAGCAGGTGCGCGCGTTCGGCGCCAGCGGCGACATGCTGCTCGCGATATCGACGTCGGGAAATTCCGCGAACGTGATCGCCGCCATCGAGGCAGCCCGCGACCGGGACATGCGCGTCGTCGCGCTGACCGGAAAGGGCGGAGGCCGGATAGGCGGCATGCTCGGCGAGGACGACGTCCACCTCTGCGTGCCGCACGACAGGACCGCCCGCATCCAGGAAGTGCACCTGCTGATGATTCACTGCCTCTGCGACGCCATCGACACCACGCTGCTCGGAGACGAATGACCGCCACGGTCCTGCGCCGTGGCGCCTCGCTGCTCGCCGCGATGCTCGTCGCCTCCAGCCCGGCGCTGACGGGTTGTGCTCCGATGGTGGTCGCCGCGGGTGTCGGCGCCGGGGTGCTGATCGCCACCGACCGACGCTCGACCGGCGCGCAGGTCGACGACGAATCGATCGAGCAGAAGATCTCGTCCGCCGGTGGGCAAGCGCTGGGGCGGCGAGGTCCACCTCAATGCGACGAGCTACAACGGCGCGGTGCTGCTGACCGGCGAAGTGCCGGCGGCGCAGGTCATGGACGACATCACCGACATCGCCGGCAGACCGACCGCGTGCGCACCGTGCAGAACGACATGGTGATCGGGACCGCCAGCGACATGGGCGCGCGCACCAACGACTCGTACATCACGTCGAAGGTCAAGGCCCGCTTCGTCGAGGCCAACAAGTTCGCTCCCAATCGCGTGAAGGTCGTCACCGAGCGCAGCGTGGTCTACCTGATGGGCTCGTGTCGCGCGACGAAGCGGACGCCGCGGCGCAGATCGCCGCGACGACCTCGGGCGTCGCGAAGGTCGTCAAGGTCTTCGAGTACACGGACTGAAGGCGCGATGGGCGCAACGGCCGCGATTCCCGCCCCGATCTTCCCCGCGAAGATCGCGACGCCCGCGGACGCGCTCGCGCGCATCGCGGCGCTTCCGCGCCCGCTGGTCTTCACCAATGGCGTATTCGACGTGCTGCATCGCGGCCACGTCACGTACCTCGACCAGGCGCGGGGGCTCGGCGCGGCGCTGGTCGTCGCGGTCAACTCCGACGCCTCGGTGCGGCGCCTCGGCAAGGGCGACGATCGCCCGCTCAATCCGCTCGACGACCGCATGGCGGTGCTCGCGGCGCTCGCCGCGGTCGAGCCTCGTCGTGCCGTTCGACGACGACACGCCGCGCGATCTGATCGTCGCCTGCCTGCCCGACGTCCTGGTGAAGGGCGGCGACTACACGGCGGCGACGACCGCGGGCGCCGCGGAAGTCATCGCCGGCGGCGGGCGCTTCGTCGCGATCCCGTTCGCGTTTCGACCGCTCGACCACCGCGCTGCTGCGCCGTATCCGCGGCCCTCGAGGCGGATCGGCGGTTCCGTAGATGGACGGGCGATGGTACCCGTGCCGCCTGGCACGGCGCGCGCGCGGCGACGGCAGCGGGCAATGGGGCCGGTCGCCACCGCGCGGCCGGCAGCGGCGGAACGGAAGCCGGATGCCCATGACGTCCTCCGGACCCGAAGGACCCTCCGGTGCCGTCGTCGAACTCGACACGGCCGGATTCGCGGCGGTCATTCCGGGCCATCCGTTCGCGATCGTCGATTTCTGGGCGCCCTGGTGCGCGCCGTGCCGCGCGTTCGCGCCGGTATTCGAAACCGTCGCGGCGCGCCATCCCGACATACTGTTCGCGAAAGTCGACACCGAGGCCGAGCAGACCGTTGCCGCGCACTTCGGCATCCGCTCGATACCGACGCTGATGATCTTTCGCGACAACATCATCGTCTTCGCCGAAGCCGGCGCGCTTCCGCCACCGCGCTCGAGCAGATCGTCGCCGCCGCGCGCGCGCTCGACATGGACGAGGTGCGCCGCCGGTTCGACGCCGCGGGCACCGGCGGCGACGCAGCCGCGTGAGACCGGCCGAGACCACCGGCGGTGCGTTCGACCGGCCCGGTGTCATCGTGAGCGTCGCGCTGCTCCTTCTCCCGGATTTCCTGCTCATCGTCGGCGGCGCGCTGCTGAGGCGCCTGGCCGGATTCGACGCCGGGCTGTGGCCGGCGTCGAGCGGCTCGTCTATTTCGTGCTGTTTCCGGCGCTGCTGTTCCGCTCGCTCGCATCGTCGCCGCTCGCGCTCGGCGACGCGGGGCGGTCTCGTCGTCGTCGGACTCGCGTTCACGCGTCGCGGGCATGGTGCTCTCGGCGCTCGCGCGGCCGCTGTTCCGCCTGCCGCAGCCGACGTTCGCCGCGTGCTTCCAGTGCGGGTTCCGCTTCAACACCTACGTCGCGCTCGCCGTGGCGAGCCGGATCGCCGGCGAGCCCGGGCTGGCCGCGCTGAGCCTGCTCGTCGGCGTGCTCGTGCCGGTCGTCAATCTCGCCGCCGTCGGCATGCTCGCGCGCGGCCGACGGCGGACGCATCGCGCTCGAGCTCGCGCGCAATCCGCTGGTGCTCGCCTGCGTCGCGGGCATCGCATGGAAGCTCACCGGCTGGCCGCTGCCGGCGATCGCCGCGCGCATCCTCGAACTGCTCGCGGCGCCGCGCTGCCGCTCGGGCTGCTCGCCGTCGGCGCCGGGCTCGCGCTTCGCGCGCGGCACGCTGCCGCTGCCGGCGCTCGCGTGGTGGAACGGCGTGAAGCTCGTCGCGCTGCCGGCGATCGCCCTGGCGCTCGCGCGCTTTGCCGGCCTGTCGCCGCTGGAACGCCAGATCGCGGTGATGATGGCCGCGGTGCCGACGGCGACGTCGGCCTACATCCTCGCGACGCAGATGAACGGCGACGGTGCGCCCGGTCGCGTTGCTGATTTCCAGCGGAACGCTGGTCGCGGCGGTCACGCTGCCGCTGTGGATCGCGCTGTCGTCGCCTAGCGGCGATTCGCGATTCCGAGGAAATCGGCGACGATCCCCTTCTGGCTGCGCTCGATCGACGCGTCGAGCGTCCGGTCGCCGGGATCGTACTGCTTGGCCTTGCGGAACGCGTTGACCGCGTCCTGATGGTGGCCCTGCGCCTCGAGTGCCGTACCCAGACAGCGCCAGGCGTCGGCGTTGCCGAGTTCGAGGTCCGCCCAGGCGCGGCACAGCTCGGCCGCGTGGCGCCAGTTGCCGGCCTGGAGCATTCGCGGGCCCTCGGCCTTGAGTTCCGTCGCCTTGGCGTTCCGCTCGCCGCGATTTCCGCCGCGCAGGCCGGCGTCGACGGGCGTCGACGGCAGACGCCCGCGAAGCGGTGCTCGCGGCGATCGGCGGCGGGGCGCGCTGCCGGCGCGTCGATGCCGCCCCGGACGCGTTGAGTCGCGCCTTCGACCAGCGCTCCGGGGAACAGCGACTGCGCCGAGGGCAGTGCCTGCGTGACCGACGTCCTGCACCCAGGCGATCGGACTCGCGCCATCGGCTGGTGCCATGCGACGCCGTACAGCCAGAGCATCGCCGCCAGGCCGCACACGCCGGTCACCGTGTTGAGCACCCCGGGCGGACCGTGGGTGACGAGGCAATCCTCGGCGAAATCCCAGTCGGTCTCCTGATTCTGGGTGACCGTTTCGTAGGAAACCGCGATCAGGATCGGCGACAGCAGCGGAAACCCGCAGCCGACGCCTTCCCACCAGACGCGGAACGCGCGCTTCGCGGCGCGCCGGAGCTGCGCGCGCGTGTCGCGCGCCGCGTACGCGTCGGAAATCGAAAATTGCAGATAGCAGCCGAACAGCCACTTGCCGGGCGTCGTCTGCAGTGCGGCCGTCAGCAGCATCTCGATCGGGACCCAGGTGCCGGTGATCAGCATCGGCGCGAGCAGCGGATGCCCGAGCCAGTACGCAAGCGACTGCGGCATCGCGCCGAGATCGCGCAGCTCGGAACAGCAGCAGCGCGAGCACAAGGCCCCAGATCGCGTAGTCGAACAGCCGCGCCGCGAGCCGATTCCACGGCCGCGGCTCGCTCGTCCTGCCGGCCTTCGCGCGCTCGAGCTCGGCCATCCGCAACTGGAAGATCCAGCTTGCATCTTCCTGGGGCTGGTTGGTGCCGAGGAACACGCTGCGTTCGCGTCGCCAGTTGAGGATCGCGAGATCGGTCTCCGGCAACAGCGCTTCGCCGGGCGCCGCCCGGCGCCGGCGCGTCCAGGCGACGCCGTGCACCGTCGCATACACGACGGTGAGCGCGAGCAGCGTGAGCGTCAGCCAGATCAGCACCTGCTTCGCCACCAGCACCGTGTCGGCCGGCGTGACGAAGACGATGGCGGCGGCAATGAACGCGCCAAATACGGCGCAAAGCGCCGCAGTCATGAGCGTCGAGCGGCCGAACGAGGCGACCGGCTCGGTCAGCCCGGGGTGATGGAAATTCTTGTCGACGGGGGGTTCGGCGCCGTCGAGCCCCGTCTCCAGGATGTCGTCCGGTCCGGCCTCGGGTTCGGGCGCGCGGACGTCGGTCTGCTCGCCCGCCTCGGCCATCGCGTTGCTGACGACATGCGCGATCCGCTGCTCCGTCGTGCCGTCGGAAACCGAGAGTTCCTGATCGTAGCGGACGCGGCGGTCGTGATCGCCCAGTATGCGGCTGGCATGATTGATGAAGCGCAGCGCCTCTTCGACGTTGCCCTGTCCGTCGCGCGTCTTCGCGTAATACTTTCGGATCAGGCGGCGCAACGACGCCCGGACCTCCTCGTCCGAGGCGGTCTGCGGTATGCCCAACGCCTCGTAGAGCGTCGCTCTCATGGGATCCGGTTGGCGCAGAAATGCGCGGCGTTATGCAGGAATATTCGTGTAAAACCGTTTCCGAGGCAAGTGCAGACAAGCAAAAATCGGGCCGAATTGCGGAAACGCGACGAAGCCGCTGCATTGTGGCACAAAGGAAAAAGGGCAGCCCGGAGGCTGCCCTTTTGGCGGCGGCGGGAAGCGCGGCCTATTCGCCCTGCTGTCCCTTGCGCGTATGCGCGAGCTTCTCGCGGATGCGCGCCGACTTGCCCGAGCGGTCGCGCAGATAGTAGAGCTTCGCGCGGCGCACGTCGCCCTTGCGTTTGACCTCGATCGAAGCCAGGAGCGGCGAGTACGTCTGAAAGGTGCGTTCGACGCCTTCGCCGCTGGAAATCTTGCGCACGACGAATGACGAATTCAGCCCGCGATTGCGCTTCGCAATGACCACGCCCTCGTAGGCCTGCACACGCTTGCGCTCGCCTTCGACGACGCTCACGTTGACGATCACGGTGTCTCCCGGGGCGAAATCGGGAATGGTCTTCCCGAGGCGGGCGATTTCTTCCTTCTCCAGCGTTTCGATGATGTTCATGCTGCGTTCTCCAAGTCGGTTCGATGGCCGATGGCCTGGCGCGCAGCGCAGGGCGCCCCCTGATGCGCGCGTTTTGTCGTGACAAAGGCCGTACCGCGCCTTCCGTGGATCACCTGCTCATTGCTGCCGCTCCCGGCGGTATTCCGCCAGCAGCGCTGCCTCTTCCTTGGTGAGCGACCTGCCTTCCAGCATGCCGGGCCGGCGTTCCCACGTCCGGCCCAGCGCCTGCTTCAACCGCCAGCGACGGATCGCCGCGTGATGCCCCGACAGCAGCACCGCCGGCACCGGTTCGCCCTCGAACTGCTCGGGCCTCGTGTAGTGCGGGCAGTCGAGCAGCCCTCCGACAAAGGAATCCTGTTCCGCCGATTCCGCGTCGTTCAGCACACCGGGCCGCTGCCGAACGATCGCGTCGATCAGCATCAGCGCCGGCAATTCGCCGCCGGAAACCACGAAGTCGCCGATCCCGATTTCCTCGTCGACTTCGCGCGCGATGAAACGCTCGTCGATGCCCTCGTAGCGTCCGGCGATCAGCACGTAGCCGGTATGGTCCGCCGCCGCGGCAAGTTCGGCGACACGCGCGTGCGTCAAACCTTCTCCCGCCGGCGACAGGTGAATCGTCCACGTCGCCATGCAGCCTTCTTCGCGCTGGCGCGCCTTCGCCGCGGCCAGGGCCTTCGACAGCGGCTCGATCAGCATCACCATCCCCGGCCCGCCGCCATATGGACGATCATCGACGGTCCGGTGCGCATCCGAGGAAAAATCACGCGGGTTCCACGTCCCCAGGCGCCAGAGCCCGCGCTCCAGCGCCCGGCCCGTCACCCCGAACCGCGACGCATGATCGACCAGCTCGGTGAACAGTGTGACGACGTCGATCCGCATCGCTCGTTACCCTGCCGGGGCCGCGCAGCGCCGTCCTGCCGTCCTCCGGCTCGCCTTTCCACCGCGCGCGCCGTCCGGCGTGCCTAGAATTCATCGGCCCAGTCGACTTCGATACGTCCTTCGGCGAGATCGATGCGATCGACGATCGCCGGCACGTACGGGATCAGCCGCTCGGGACCCGGCACCGGACGCGCCACCCGCAACAGCGGATGCGCGCCATGCTCGGTCACCCCGCACACCTCGCCGAGAGTCACGCCTTCCCGGTTCAACACCGCCAGCCCGATCAGGTCGGTCCAGTAGATCTGACCTTTCGGGGCCGCCGGCAGCGCGGCTCGCGGCACGCCGACATCGCTTCCCCTGAGGGCCAGCGCCAGATCACGGGAATCGACGCCAGCGAATTCCACCAGCAGCGTGCCGGAATGCAACTGGCCCGCCTTGCGCCGCATTTCCCGCCACGTCGTTCCGCGCGCGGGCCGCAGCCACCATGCCTCGTGGGCAAGGAGCGCCGCGGGGGCTTCGGAGAGGGGTCGGACCTTGACCGCTCCGCGCACGCCGTGCGGCGCCAGAATCTGCCCCATGACGACGATGCTGCCCGGGTCGGAATCCGCCGACCGCACGCCGCGGGCCCCGCTGCAGCCTAGGCCGCCGCAGCCACGGGCTGCGCCGCCTGCTTCGCTGATTTCTTCACCAGCCCGGCGACGGTATCCGAAAGCTTGGCGCCGCGTTCCTGCCAGAAGCTGATACGGTCCAGCGCAACGCGAAGGCCCTCTTCGCCTTCGTTGGCGATCGGATTGTAGAAGCCGACGCGCTCGATGAACCGGCCATCGCGCCGGTTTCTCGAATCGGCAACGACGATGTTGAAGAACGGGCGCTTTTTCGCGCCGCCGCGTGCAAGTCGAATGACCACCATGTTCGTAGTTCCGTAAGCGGAGAAAAGTCTTTAATTATACAAGCGAAATTGATGTCGCGGCAAGGTCTGGAGCAAGCGAACGGCGCGGCGGCCGGGCCCGGATGCATGGATGCCGTGGCAACAACCCGTTGTTTCTGCTTGTCAAAAGGCCGCCCACGGCCGGCGGGTCCGGCAGCGCGTTATGGGTCTCGCCGGTCACCGCATGCCGGGAATCAAACCCTTCATCCCGCGCAGCATCTTCTGCATGCCGCCCTTCGCGACCATTTTCATCATCTTCTGCATCTGCTCGAACTGGTTCAGCAGCTGGTTCACTTCCTGGACCGAGGCCCCCGCGCCCGCCGCAATCCTGCGCTTGCGCGAGGCCTTGAGAAGTTCGGGCTTCGCGCGCTCCGCGGGCGTCATCGAGTTGATGATGCCCTCGATGCGCACCATCTTCCTCTCGTCGCCGGTCGCGCCCTTCGCCATGCGCGAGAATTCGGCGGGGAGCTTGTCCATCACGCCGGCGAGACCGCCCATCTTGCGCATCTGGCCGATCTGCGCCTTGAAGTCCTCGAGGTCGAAGCCCTTGCCGGACTTCACCTTCTTCGCCAGCTTCTCGGCGTCCTCGAGATCGACGGTCTTGCGCGCGTCGTCGATCAGCGAAAGCACGTCACCCATACCGAGAATCCGCGAAGCCATCCTGTCGGGGTGGAACACCTCGAGCCCGGATATCTTTTCGGAGACGCCGACGAACTTGATCGGCGCGCCGGTGACATGCCGCACCGACAAGGCGGCGCCGCCGCGCGCGTCGCCGTCGAGCTTTGTCAGGATGATTCCGGTGAGCGGCAACGCCTGGCTGAACGCCCGCGCCGTGTTGACGGCGTCCTGACCCTGCATCGCGTCGACGATGAACAGGGTCTCGATCGGATCGACCGCCGCGTGGACGAGGGATACCTCGCGCATCAATGCGTCATCTATCGAAAGGCGCCCGGCGGTGTCGACGATCAGCACGTCGTGATAATGCCTACGCCCCCAGTCCAGCGCCGCCTCGGCGATCGCCACGGGCTTCTCGTCCGTAGCCGACGGAAAGAAGTCGACGCCGACCTGCGCCGCGAGCAGTTTCAGCTGCTCGATCGCCGCGGGACGGTAGACGTCGGCGGACACGACCAGCACCTTCTTCTTCTGGTCCCGCAGCAGCAGGGCCAGCTTCGCCGCGGTGGTCGTCTTGCCCACGCCCTGCAGCCCCGCGAGCAGGATGACGGCCGGGGGCCGGGCCGCCAGGTTGATCGGCACCGCGGCACCGCCCATAAGCGCCGCCAGCTCGCGATGGACGACACCGACCAGTGCCTGCCCCGGGGTGAGCGAGCCCGCGACCTCCTCGCCGACCGCGCGCGACCTGACCGCGCCGATGAATTCCTTGACGACCGGTAGCGCCACGTCGGCCTCGAGCAGCGCGAGGCGCACTTCGCGCAGCGCATCGCCGATATTGGCCTCGGTGAGGCGCGCTTCGCCGCGCAGCGTCTTGACGACGCGTCCAAGCCGTTGGGTCAGGGTGTCGAACATCGGGATTCCGCGGGAATGACCGGCCAGCGCACGGCGATCGTGCCGTGGCGCTGATGTAAACTGCCGAACGGCGGGCCGACCGCCGTCCGCCATCGAAAACCGATGATTTTACTCCACCTCGCCGTCGCCGCGCTCTACGCTCTCGTCGCCTGGGCGCTCTGGCCGCAGGCGAGCGACGATTCGCCGGGCCCGGCGCCGACCGCGCCGGCACCCCGACCGCCGGCCGCATGGGCCGGCCTGCTGCTGCCGGTCGCGCTGCTGCTGCACGCCTGGATCACCTGGCGCGAGATTGCGGCGCCGGATGGACTCGACCTCAGCC
Organism: uncultured beta proteobacterium; assembly: GCA_963779445.1. Lineage (GTDB taxonomy): Bacteria > Pseudomonadota > Gammaproteobacteria > Burkholderiales > Casimicrobiaceae > CAIWHR01. Next base: position 248,638 of record CAVZYI010000005.1, on the reverse strand, counting down.
TTCCGCACGCGCTGTCGGCGGTCGCCGGCCTCGTAGCACTCGTCGCCTGGGCGTCCGGGCTGCTGCGCACCATGCCGGCGGTGGGCACCGTCGTGCTGCCCGTCGCCGCCGTCGCTTCGCTGATACCGCTGGCGGTGGCGAACCCGCACCGCTTCCCCTACGCCGGCGAGCCCTGGGCAGCGCTCCACGTCGGCGTGGCGCTGATTTCCTATGCCCTGTTCCTGGTCGCCGCCCTTCAGGCGCTGGTGCTGATGGGGCTCGAAAGGCGCCTGCACGGTCGGCTTCCCGATCGCGGCGCGAGCGAGTTGCCGCCGCTGCTCACCCTCGAGCGATTCCTGTTCCGGCTGGTGACCGTCGGCTTCGTGCTGCTCACCGTCACGCTCGCGAGCGGCATGCTGTTCTCCGAGCAGCTCTTCGGCAAGGCGGTCATGTTCACCCACAAGAGCGTCTTCTCGGTCCTGGGATGGCTCACGTTCGGAGCCCTCCTGTGGGGACGCTGGCGCTATGGCTGGCGCGGCCGCGTTGCGCTGCGCTGGATCATCGCCGGCACCGTGTTCGTGTTCCTGGCGTACCTCGGGAGCAAGTTCGTGCTCGAGGTCCTGCTGCGGCGGTAGCCGGAATCGGGAATGGGCGGCTGCAGCGCCGCTGATCCCGATCCGCCGCCGTCATCGATCGGGATTCCGAGCCCGGATCCCGATCCCCGCCCGCCGCGCCTGCCGCCATGGACGACATTTCCCTGGGCACCCTATCCGTCACGCTTGCGGTGCTCCTCGTCTGTTCCGGATTCTTCTCGATCGCCGAGACGGCGATGATGGCGGTCAACCGGCACCGCCTGCGGCACGGCGCGCTGCGCGGCAACCGCGGCGCGAGGAAGGCGCTCGCACTGCTGGCGCAGATCGACAAGCTGCTGGGAGTCATCCTCCTCGGCAACAACCTCATCAATGCGGCGTCGGCGACGCTCACCGCCATCATCACCGTGCGGTTGTTCGGCGAGGGCGAACTGGCGCTTGCGCTCGGTACCGTGGCGATAACCTTCGCCATCCTCGTCTTCTCGGAAATCACGCCCAAGGTGGTCGGCGCGGCACATGCCGACCGCATTGTCCCCATCGTCAGCTATGCGCTGGCGCCGATGCTGAAGCTCGCGACGCCGGTCGTCTGGTTCGTCAACCTGTTCGTCCATGGCCTTCTGAAGCTGTTGCGCATCCGCACCACGGCCGAGACGAGCGCCCCGCTCACCCAGGAGGAGCTGCGCTCGCTGGTTCTGGAGGGGCAGTACTTTCGCGGCAAGCACCGGTCGATGCTCGCCAACCTCCTCGATCTCGAAGCCGTGACGGTCGACGACGTGATGACGCCGCGCAACCAGATCCACGCACTCGACCTCAAGGCCAAGCCCACGCATCTCGCCGAGCAGCTGGCCACGTCCTACCATACGCGGCTCCCCGCCTACGAGGACGAGCTCGACAACATCGTGGGCATCGTCCACCTGAAGCAGGTCGTGCGCCTGCAGCACGCCGGCGAGATCGACGACGAAGCCCTGCGTTCGATCCTCCGTCCCGCGTATTTCATTCCCGCCGGAACGCCGCTGCTCGTCCAGCTGCAGCAGTTCCAGAACGACCGCGAGCGTCTCGGGCTGGTCGTCGACGAGTACGGCGAACTCGAGGGTCTGGTCACGATCGAAGACATCATCGAGGAGATCATCGGCGATTTCACGACCCAGGCACCGGACAGTACGCAGTCGTGGGGTGCCGCCGCCGACGGGAGCATCGTCGTCGACGGGATGGCGTCGCTACGCGTGCTCAACCGAAAGCTGGGCACCCACTTCCCGGTCGACGGTCCGAAGACGCTGAACGGCCTGATCGTCGAACAACTGGGAGAAATCCCGGACGCCGGCACCAAGGTCGCGGTTGCGGGCCAGGTGATCGAAATCCTGCAGACCCAGGACCGCGTGGTCAAAGTGGTACGTCTGCTGCCGCCGGTAGGTGGAATTCCGGCGGCGGCTTTACAAAGGCAGGACGGACAGGCATCATCGGACGGCTAAGTTTTATGCGCTTGGAATAAGTCGGAAAAGGTCCTGCGGAGAGAAAAGGCACGCAAATTGCTTGATCCCTCATGGTTTCCCCATTCTCGCCGATCGCGCACCGCTTTCGAAAACTCTAGTTCATGGCCACCCACGCCGCCACGACGCGCAACATAAGCGGTCTCGCCCGGGCCCTCGCGCAGCATGGGCTGATGACCGAGCATGACGCCGAGACGCTGCAGGCACAGGCGCAGCAGGCCAGCATCTCCTTCGTCGAGCAGGTCCTCCTGAACAAGCGGATGTCGGCGACACAGCTCGCCGTCTTCGGGTCGAGGGCCTTCGGCGTGCCCCTGATGGACCTCGGGGCTTTCGACATCGACCAGATCCAGAAGGAACTCGTCGACACCCGGATTGCCGCGTCACGGCGTGTTCTGCCGCTGCACAAACGCGGCAACCGGCTGTTCGTCGCAACCTCCGACCCGGCAAATCTGCAGGCGCTCGAGGAAGTCCGGTTCAAGACGAACCTCGTCGTCGAGCCGGTCGTCGTCGAGGACGACAAGCTTGCGCTGGCCATCCACAGGCTGGTCGAGGCTTCGGGCGCGACGCTGAAGGACGCGGCGTCGATGGAGGAGCTCGAGATCGACCTGCAGGACGGCAGCCCGGCAGCGCTGACCGACGAAGAGAATCAGGAAGTCGAGGACGCGCCGGTCGTCAAGTACATCCAGAAAGTCCTGATCGACGCCATCTCCGCCGGCGTGTCCGACATCCATTTCGAGCCCTACGAGAAGTTCTACCGGATCCGGTATCGCCTGGACGGGATCCTCATGGAAGTCGCGCAACCGCCGCTGGTGATCAAGGACAAGGTCTCGTCGCGGATCAAGGTGATCTCGAAGCTCGACATCTCGGAGAAGCGCGTCCCGCAGGACGGACGCATGAAGCTGGTGCTGTCGAAGAGCAAGTCGATCGATTTTCGCGTCAGCACGCTGCCGACGCTGTTCGGCGAAAAGATCGTGATGCGGATTCTCGATTCCTCGGGAGTGAAGCTCGGCATCGAGGCGCTCGGCTACGACCCGGATCAGCAGGAACAGCTGATGTTCGCCATCGGTCGTCCCTACGGGATGGTCCTCGTCACCGGGCCGACCGGCAGCGGCAAGACGATTTCGCTCTACACCTGCCTCAATATCCTGAACCAGCCCGGCATCAACATCTCCACGGCCGAAGATCCGGCGGAAATCCAGCTCGCCGGCATCAACCAGGTGAACGTCAACGAAAAGGCGGGCCTCACCTTTGCCGCGGCACTGCGTGCATTCCTCCGGCAGGATCCGGACATCATCATGGTCGGCGAGATCCGCGACCTCGAAACCGCCGACATCGCGATCAAGGCGGCGCAGACGGGCCACCTCGTGCTCTCGACGCTGCATACGAACGACGCTCCGACGACGCTCACCCGGCTGCTGAACATGGGCGTTGCGCCGTTCAACGTCGCCTCATCGGTGATCCTGATCACCGCGCAGCGCCTCGGACGCCGGCTATGCCAGCACTGCAAGCAGCCGAAGGACATCCCGCCGGAAGCGCTGGTCCGCGCCGGCTTTTCGAGCGAAGACGTCGACGGCACGTGGCAGCCCTACGGGCCCATCGGCTGCGACAAATGCAAGGACACCGGCTACAAGGGACGCGTCGGCATCTATCAGGTCATGCCGATTTCCGATGAGATGCGGCAGCTGATCATGCGCAACGGCACGGCAATGGACATCGCCGACCAGGCGCGCAAGGAAGGCGTCCGCGACCTTCGGCAGTCGGGCCTCATCAAGGTCAAACAGGGCGTCACCTCGCTCGAGGAAATCGAAGCCATCACCAATGAGTGACGGCCCGACAACCGCACCCGGACGTTAGAAACCATGGCCACCGCAACCGCGCAGCGCAGGGACATCAAGGAATACATCTTCGTCTGGGAAGGCATCGACCGCGGCAACCGTCAGGTTCGCGGCGAGTCGAAGGCGGTCTCCGAGACCGTAGTCACGACCAATCTGCGCCGCCAGGGCGTGCGCATCGTCAAGATCAAGCGGCAGACGTTTCGCGGCGGCAAGAAGGTCAACGAAAAGGACATCACGTTCTTCACCCGGCAGCTCGCCACGATGCTGCGCGCCGGCGTGCCGCTGCTGCAGTCGTTCGAAATCGTCGCGCGCGGCCACAGCAACGCGCGATTCTCGCGTCTCGTCATGGACATCAAGGGCCGCGTCGAGGCGGGCTCGAGCCTGTCGCAGGCGTTTCGCGAGCATCCCGTCCACTTCAACGACCTCTACTGCAACCTCGTGGGGGCCGGCGAGACCGCCGGCATGCTGGACGGAATCCTCGACCGGCTCGCGACATACATGGAAAAGATCCTCGCCCTCAAGGCGAAGATCAAGTCGGCGCTGTTCTACCCGATCTCGGTGATGGTGGTCGCGATCGTCGTGGTCTGGGTGATCATGGTCTTCGTGATCCCCGCGTTCAAGGAGGTGTTCAAGAACTTCGGCGCGGACCTGCCGGCGCCGACGCTGATCGTGATGGCGGCGTCCGATTTCGTCGTCACCTGGTGGTGGCTCATCTTCCTGTGCATCGCCGGCGTGCTGACGGCGTTCTTCACCATGCGCCGGCGGTCGGCGGCGTTTCGCGAAGTCATAGACCGCATTTCGCTGAAGATTCCGATCATCGGCCCGATACTCGAGAAGGCGACCATCGCACGCTGGACGCGAACGCTGGCGACGATGTTCGCCGCGGGTGTGCCGCTGGTGGAATCGCTCGATGCCGTGGCCGGAGCCGCGGGCAACCTGGTCTACGCGGCGGCGACGAAGCGGATCCAGACCGAAGTGAGCACCGGCACCAGCCTGACCAATGCGATGACCAACACCAAGCTGTTTCCATCGATGGTCCTGCAGATGACGCAGATCGGCGAGGAGTCGGGCTCTCTCGACGGCATGCTCTCGAAGATAGCCGACTTCTTCGAGCGCGAGGTCGACGACGCCGTATCCGCGCTGTCCAGCCTGCTCGAGCCGGCGATCATCGTGTTCCTGGGAATCGTGATCGGCGGCCTGGTCGTCGCGATGTACCTGCCGATCTTCAAGCTCGGCTCGGTCGTTTGACCGCGCCGGCGCACTGGGCGCCCGCGCGGCCGCACGCGACCGGCCGCGCCGACGGCATCGATCCGGTGCGTTCGGGTTCCGCCGCGCCGCGATTGAGTTCGAGACCCTCCGCCCCGTGGTGTTCGCACGGGCGCGGCGCCGCGCGCCGCGCGACCCGGATGCCGGACGGAACACCCCGGGCCGGCGACGCGGTCGCGGCCGCGGAGCGGCGGATTGCATTCGATTCGACGCGGCACGCGCAGTAGCCCACTTCGACGCCTTACGGCGACGCGGCGCATCCGATGACCGAACCCTACGCGTACACGCTGGTCGCGCTGCTCGTCGGCCTGTGCGTCGGCAGCTTCCTCAATGTCGTGATTCACCGGCTTCCGAAGATGCTGGAGTGCGACTGGCGCGCCCAGTGCGCGGAGCTGCGCGACGAGCCGGTGCCCGACGAACCGACCTACAACCTCGTCGTTCCGCGCTCGGCATGCCCGTCCTGCGGACACAGGATCACCGCGCTGGAGAACATCCCGGTGGCGTCATGGCTCGCTCTCGGCGGTCGATGTTCGTCGTGCAAGACGAGGATTTCCGCGCGCTATCCGGTCGTGGAGATTCTGGGCGGGCTCCTCGCCGCCTACGCCATATTCCGGTTCGGCGCGACGGCGAAGGGCGTCGCCACCTGCGTCCTGCTGTGGACCCTGCTGGCGCTGACGATGATCGACTTCGATACGCTTCTCCTTCCCGATGGGATGACGATTCCCCTCGTCTGGGCCGGACTCGTCGTGAATCTCGGAGAATTGTTCGTCCCGCTGACGAGCGCCGTCGTCGGCGCGATCGCCGGATACGTCACGCTCTGGACCGTATACTGGATATTCAAACTTGTCCGCGGCAAGGAGGGCATGGGATACGGCGATTTCAAGCTGCTCGCCGCGCTGGGCGCGTGGCTGGGCTGGCAGATGCTGCCGCTGATCGTCCTGCTGTCCTCGGTCGTCGGCGCAATCATCGGCATTGCGTTGATCGCGTTCAAGGGCCGCGACCAGAATGTTCCCATTCCGTTCGGACCCTATCTCGCCATCGCCGGCGTGATCGCGGTGTTCTGGGGTCCCGGACTGACCAGGCTGTACGTCCCGTGACCTTCGCCGTGGGGCTGACCGGCGGCATCGGCAGCGGGAAGTCGACGGTCGCCGATGCCTTCGCCGCGCTTGCCATCGGCGTTACCGACACCGACCGGATCGCCCATGCGCTGACCGCGCCGGGGGAACCGGGCCACGCCGCCATTCTCGAGGCCTTCGGCGACCGATTCTTCCGGCCCGACGGAACGCTGGACCGTGCGCGCCTGCGCGTTCGCGTGTTCGAGGATCAGGGCGACCGGACGCGGCTCGAGGCCATACTCCACCCGCTGATCCGCAGCGCGGCGCAGCGTGAAATTGCGTCATGGGCGAGCCCCTACGGCGTTCTGGTCGTCCCGCTCCTTTTCGAGCGGGGCGGACTGTCGGGCACGGTAGGCCGCGTCCTGGTGGTCGACTGCCCAGAAGATCTGCAGGTCCGGCGAGCCGCCGCCCGAAGCGGTCAGTCTCCGGCGGAAATCCGCGCGATCATGGCAACCCAGCTGTCACGCGCCGAACGCCTTGCCCGCGCGGACGATGTGATTCTCAACGCCGGCACGCTGGCCGCCATTGCGCCCCGCGTCGCCGATCTCGACCGCCAATACCGGGAACTGGCTGCCCGGCGCGCATCCGCGCCCGATCGCACCGCTTAATCCGCGACGCGACTTGGAGCAGAATGCTGGATTGGCCCACTGCGCATGAACACCCGCGACCCGTGATACGTTACGAACACCCGCTGAACGAGCGCATCCGTACGCTGATGCGGCTCGAGGATCTGTTTCTCCGGGCGCAATGCTTCGCGTCGCGGCTCGACGCCGCCGACCATCACGCGGCGCTCGCCGCGCTTTTCGAAATCACCGACGTAGCGGCACGTGCGGATCTCAAGACCGACATCCTGCAGGAGCTCGAGCGGCAGAAGCAGCTCCTGACGCCGCTGCGCGGCAACCCGGGCATCGACCCGCCCGCCCTCGAGCTGCTGTTGGCCGAAATCGACGCGGCGAGCGCGGCGCTGCTGGCGCAGTCGGGAAAGGCCGGCGGGCACCTGCGCGAGAACGAATGGCTGATGACGATCAAGCAGCGCACCGCCATCCCGGGCGGCGTCTGCGAGTTCGACCTGCCCGCGTACCACTACTGGCTCAACGCCGACCCTTCCTCACGACAGGGCGACCTCGAGGGCTGGATCGCGCCATTCCTGCCGATCTACGACGGCCTGGCGATCATACTGCGGCTGCTGCGCGACAACGGCCGCGCGAGCCGCCAGATCGCGTACCGGGGCGTGTTCCAGCTGATGCTGACGACGTCCAAGGTCGCGCAGCTGCTGCGCCTGTCGGTCGGCCGCGATCTTGCCTGCGTGCCCGAAATCAGCGCCAACAAGTACGCACTCAACATCCGTTTCATCGGCGTCACCGGCATGGACCGCGGCGTGCTCTGGGACCGGGACGTCGAGTTCGAGCTGATGTTCTGCAATCTCTGACGCATGGGATCGCCGCGCACGGTTGCCTGCCCGCAATGCGGAGCTCCGGTCCCCTGGTCGCCAGAGGCGCGCTGGCGGCCGTTCTGCTCCGAGCGCTGCAAGCTTATCGACCTGGGGGCCTGGGCGTCCGAGGCGTATCGCGTCCCGGTCCGGGAGGCGGAGGACTCCGGCGGGATCGCCGCGCCAGGTGACGGCGTGGTCGGCGAATCGGAGCCCGGCGGCTGACGGGTCCTGCGCATCGCGGTGCGCGCAGCGGTCGTTTCACGCGCTAGGCCGCGGTTCCCGACGGCCACGCCCCGCGCCGCAGCGCGACGCCGTGAGCTCCGTGCGCAATGGCGGTGTCGATGTCCCCGTGCGCGAGTCCGCCCAATGCGAACACCGGCAAGGTCGCGCCTGCCGTCACCTCGGCGAATCCGTCCCAGCCCAGCACAGCGGCACCCTCGTGCGTCGGCGTCGGCAGCACGGGACCCAGCAGCGCGAAATCGAGCCCCAGCGCGCCGGCCCGGGCGACATCGTCGCGCGTATGGCACGACGCGGAGCAGGAAAGCCCGTCGGGTCGCGCCGTCGCCGCCGCCAGGGAGGCGGACGTCCAGTGCACGCCATCGCATCCCCAGGCACGCGCGCGCTCCGCGCTGCCGTTCAGCAGCACGCGCGCCCCGTGAGGCCGGGCGAGCTCGCGGACCGAAAGACAGAGCGCGCGCTGCTCGGCCTCGGGCCAATCCTTCTCGCGGACCTGTATCAATTTCAGACCGCCGTTGAGCGCCGCCGCCGCGCGTGCCAGAAACGCCGCCGTCCCCATGTCCGAAGCCATGGTGATCCCGCAGACTCCCGGAAGCACGAGCGCGCGCAATACGAGCGAGTTCGCGGGCAGCAGGGGCTTCACGTCGAAGCGGCCCGGCGTCTGCCAGGAAAAGGCCTGCCCGTCGTGGCCGACCGGCTCGCCGGTCCATTCGAACACGCGGAAGAAATGCAGCTCGACCCGTGCATGCGGGTAATCGAAACGCTGGACGAGCCACGGCGCCGCGCGCAGAACCGTGAGCCCCAGTTCCTCGGCCAGCTCCCGGTCGAGCGCCTGCCGGGGTGTCTCGCCGGGCTCGAGCTTGCCGCCGGGAAATTCCCAGTAGCCGGCGTAGGCCTTGCCCGACGGCCGCTGGGCGAGCAGCACCTTGCCGTCGGGCCGCGTGACCACCGCGGCGGCGACCGGGACGATACGCTCCGTCACGTCGCGCGCGGCTTGCGTTTCAGAGCCGCGGCGCCAGCGTAACCTTTCGCGAACTGCCACGCGATGCGGCCGCTGCGCGAGCCCCGCTGCAATGCGAACTGCAGCGCATCGCGCGTGCGCAGTTCGGCGTCGCGCGCCGCCTTCGGTGCCGCGACGCCGAAGGTCGAGAGCCACGCGGTGACGGCCGCGAGATAGTCGTCCTGGCTGAAGGGGTAGAACGAGATCCACAGTCCGAAACGTTCGGAAAGCGAGATCTTCTCCTCGACCGATTCCGCAGGGTGCACTTCCCCGCCGACGTGCCTCGTCTCCAGATTTTCGCTGAAGTACTCGGGCAGGAGATGGCGGCGGTTCGAAGTCGCGTAGATCAGCATGTTCGGCGAAGCGGCGGCAATGGTCCCGTCCAGCATCACCTTGAGCGCCTTGTAGCCGGGTTCGCCGGCGTCGAAGGTCAGGTCGTCGCAGAAGACGATGAAACGCTCGGGACGATGCGCGACCTGCTCGGCGATATCCGGCAGGTCGACGAGGTCGGCCTTGTCCACTTCGATGAGCCGCAGGCCTTTGGCGGCGTACTTGACCAGCATCGCCTTCACCAGTGACGACTTGCCGGTTCCGCGGGACCCGGTGAGCAGGACGTTGTTCGCCGGAAGCGCGGCGACGAACTGCCGCGTGTTGGCGTCGATCGCGCGTTTCTGCGCCTCGATGGCGACGAGGTCGTCGAGGCGGATCGCGTGCGGGTGGGCGACCGCCTGGAGGTGGCCCCTGCCCGCGCGCTTGCGCCAGCGAAACGCATGCGCACGCCAGTCCGGCGGCGGCGGAACGGGAGGCAGGACCGCCTCGACGCGCGCGAGGATCGCCTCGACGCGCGCGAGCAGGGCGGCATTCAGGTCGGGCGCGGACATTTCAGCTGCGGTAGTCGGCGTTGATGCTGACGTAATCGTGCGAAAGATCGCAGGTCCAGACCGTCGACTTCGACGTACCTCGCCCGAGCTCGACGTGGACGGCGATTTCGTCCTGTTTCATCACCCGCTGCCCGTCTTCCTCGCGGTACGACGCCGCCCGCCCTCCGCCGTCGACGACCAGGACGTCGTCCAGGCGGAACGAGACGAGTCCCGGATCGAGGTCGGGCGCCGCGGCGTTCCCGATCGCACACACGATGCGCCCGAGATTGGGGTCCGAGGCGAAGAACGCGGTCTTCACCAGCGGCGAATGCGCGATGGCAAGCGCGATGCGGCGGCACTCCACGGCATCGCGCCCGCCGCCGACGGTGATGCTGATGAATTTGGTGGCGCCTTCGCCGTCGCGGACGATCGCCTGGGCAAGTTCCGTCGCCACCTCGATCAACGCCGCGCGAACCGGGCCCAGGCGCGGATCGTCGTCGCGCTCGATGGCTGCGATCGCCGCCTTGCCGGTTGCGGCGATCACGAAGCTGTCGTTGGTCGACGTGTCGCCATCGACGGTGGCGCAATTGAACGACACCTCGGCGACCTCGCGCGCAAGCGGCGCGAGAACCGCCGCCGCGATCGGAGCGTCGGTCGCCATGAACGACAGCATGGTCGCCATGTCGGGGTGGATCATGCCGGCGCCCTTGGCGATCCCGGTGACGGTGATCGTTGCGCCGTCCAGCTCGAATCGTCGCGACGCGCCCTTGGGCACGGTGTCCGTCGTCATGATCGCCGACACCGCGGCGTACCAGTTCCCGGGCGCCAGGGCGGCGTGCGCCGCCGGCAGCGCCGCGACGATCCGGGCGACCGGAAGCGGCTCCATGATCACGCCGGTCGAAAACGGCAGCACCTCCTCGACGGCGCAGCCGAGCATCGACGCCACGCCGGCGCAGGTCGACTCGGCATCCGCGATTCCTCGCGCTCCGGTCCCGGCGTTCGCATTCCCGGCGTTGACCACCAGCGCCCGGACCTGGCCCGATCGCGCGAGGTGACGACGGCACACCGTCACCGGGGCCGCACAGAACCGGTTCCGGGTGAACACGCCGGCGGCGACCGTCCCCGATTCGAAGGCAACCAGCAGCAGGTCGTCACGCGGCCAGTTCTTGATCTTCGCGGCGGTGGCGCCGAGCACGACGCCGGGAACCGGCAGCAGGTCGTCGGGACGCGGAGGCGTGTAGCGGACGGGCATCGGGAATGCGGGTGCGGCGGTCAGCGGTCGACGCCGGCGCCGCAGCGGCCGCACGCCGGGCAATGCGCGTCGGGCCGACGATGTCCCGGCGTCGCATGGCGCGGGGCGTCCAACGGCCGACCATGCCCCCGGCAGGACGTGCTAGCCGAGTTGCCCATGGCAGTGCTTGTACTTCTTTCCCGAACCGCAGGGACAGGGATCGTTGCGCCCCACCTTCTCGCCGGAACGCACGAACGGCGCCACGGCCGGGGCCGCCGCCGCCGTCTCGTCCGGCGCCGCGGCGCCGAGCGCTTCGTCGTAGTCGGCGTGGTGGTATTTGACGTTGGTCACCGCCGGCGCCTCCTCGACCGCCTGCACGTCCTGCTGCGTGCGCACCTGCACCGTCAGGACGATCTTCACCACGTCCTGCTTGATCCGGTCGAGCATCTCCGAAAACAGCTCGAACGATTCGCGCTTGTACTCCTGTTTCGGATTCTTCTGCGCGTAGCCGCGGAGGTGGATGCCCTGCCGCAGGTGGTCGAGGTTGGCGAGGTGGTCGCGCCAGTGCTGGTCGAGGGTCTGCAGCATCAGGCTGCGTTCGAACTGGCGCATCAGGTCCGGGCCGACCTGGGTTTCCTTGCTGGCGTACTGCTCGAGCGCCGCCTGTGAGAGGCGGGCGCGAAGCTTGTCGTCGGTGAGGTCGGGATCGGTCTTCAGCCATTCCCCCACCGGCGCCTGCATCTGGAAATCGGATCCGAGCGCGGTCTCGAGTCCGGGGATGTCCCATTGCTCCTCGACCGATTCCGGCGGGACGTAGCGACGGACCGTCTCCTCGATCATGCCGCCGATCATCCCGCGGATCGTGTCGCCGATGTCGGAGGATTCCAGCAGCTCGTTGCGCTGCTGGTAGATCACCCGGCGCTGGTCGTTGGCGACGTCGTCGTATTCGAGCAGCTGCTTGCGGATGTCGAAGTTGCGCGACTCGACGCGGTTCTGCGCCTTGGCGATCGAGCGGTTGACGATCGGGTGCTCGATCGGCTCGCCTTCGGGCATCTTCAGCCGCTGCATGATGGCGCCGAGGCGCTCGCCGCCGAAGATGCGCAGCAGCGGATCCTCGAGCGACAGGTAGAAGCGCGAGCTTCCCGGATCGCCCTGCCGGCCCGAGCGGCCGCGAAGCTGGTTGTCGATCCGGCGCGATTCGTGGCGTTCGGTGCCGACGATGTGCAGGCCGCCGGCGGCCACCACCGCTTCGTGGCGCACCTGCCAATCCACGCGCATCGCCGCGATCTCGCGCTCCTTTGCGTCCTCCGGCATGGCGGTGTCGTCGCGGACCTTGAGTATCAGCGGCTCGAGCACGCCGCCGAGAACGATGTCGGTGCCGCGACCCGCCATGTTGGTCGCGATGGTGATCGCCTTCGTCCGGCCGGCGGAGGCGACGATCTCGGCCTCGCGCGCGTGCTGCTTCGCGTTCAGCACCTGGTGCGGGAGCTTCTCGCGCTCGAAGTGCTTCGACAGGAGCTCGGAACTCTCGATCGACGTCGTGCCGACCAGCACCGGCTGGCCGCGGTCGTAGCACTCCTTGACGTCGGCGACGATGGCGTCGACCTTTTCCTGGAAGGTGCGGAACACCTGGTCGTTCTCGTCCTTGCGCACCATCGGCATGTGCGTGGGAATCACCACGGTTTCGAGGTGATAGATCTGCTGGAATTCGAAGGCTTCGGTATCGGCGGTCCCCGTCATCCCGGCGAGCTTGCCGTACATCCGGAAATAGTTCTGGAACGTGATCGAGGCCAGCGTCTGGTTCTCGCGCTGGATCGGCACGCCCTCCTTCGCCTCCACCGCCTGGTGGAGCCCGTCCGACCAGCGGCGGCCCGACATCAGACGCCCGGTGAACTCGTCGACGATGACGACCTCGCCGTTCTGGACCACGTAGTGCTGGTCGCGGTGGAACAGGGCGTTGGCCCGAAGCGCCGCATAGAGGTGGTGCATGAGCCCGATGTTGTGCGCGTCGTAGAGGCTCGTGCCCGGCGCAAGCAGCCCGGCGGCCGCGAGGATGTCCTCGGCGTGCTCGTGCCCGTCCTCGGACAACAGGACCTGGTGCGCCTTTTCGTCCACCCAGTAGTCGCCGCCGCCCTTCTCCTCCTCCTGCCGCGTGAGCTTCGGCGCCAGTTCGTTCAGGCGGTAGTAGAGGTCGACGTTGTCGTCGGCCTGCCCGGAGATGATGAGCGGCGTGCGCGCCTCGTCGATCAGGATCGAGTCCACTTCGTCGACGATGGCGTAGGTGAGCCCGCGCTGGACGCGCTGCGGGGCCTCGAAGACCATGTTGTCGCGCAGGTAGTCGAAGCCGAATTCGTTGTTGGTGCCGTAGGTGATGTCGGCGGCGTACGCCGCCTGCTTGGCCTCGTGGTCCATCTGCGACAGGTTGACGCCCACCGTGAGCCCGAGGAAGCGGAAGATACGCCCCATCCAGTCCGCATCGCGCTGCGCGAGATAGTCGTTCACGGTGATGATGTGGACGCCCTTGCCCGAAAGCGCATTGAGATACGCCGGCAGCGTCGCAACGAGCGTCTTGCCCTCGCCCGTGCGCATTTCGGCGATCTTGCCGTTGTGCAGAGCGATTCCGCCGATGAGCTGGACGTCGAAGTGGCGCATCTGGAGGACGCGCTTGCCGGCTTCGCGCACCACCGCGAAGGCCTCCGGCAGGACGGCATCGAGCGTTTCCCCCTTGGCGACCCGGTCCTTGAGCACCGGGGTCCGGGCCGCAAGCTCGTCGTCGCCGAGCGCGGCGACGGAAGCCTCCAGCGCGTTGATCTGCCGGACGGCAACGGCGAACTCCTTGAGAAGGCGCTCGTTGCGGCTTCCGAAAATGCGGGTGAGGATATTGGAGATCATGTCGGGTGTATTTGTCGGCGGCGGCGCAAAAAACAAGGGGTGAGGACCGCCTCACCCCTCATTCCGTCTGCGTATCGCCCGCCGCGTCGGACGCCGGAGGTCAGCTCGGGGATTGCAGGAAGCGCGCAGGATTCTGCGGCACGCCGTTGAGCCGGACCTCGAAATGCAGATGCGGCCCCGTCGAGCGTCCCGTCGACCCCACCAACGCCACGCGCTGGCCACGCACCACGAGGTCACCTTCGTTGACGTAGACCATCGAGGCGTGCGCGTATCGCGAGACCAGCCCGTTTCCGTGGTCGATCTCGACAACTTTACCATATTGCGGATGGAAGCCTGCCGCGACCACCTTCCCGCTGGCGGCCGCGACTACCGTGGTGCCGGTGTCGGCCGGAAAGTCGATGCCTTCGTGAAACGTCTGGGTGCCGGTGAAGGGATCGATCCGGTAGCCGAAATTCGATGAAAACCACCCGTCGATGATCGGTGCCAGCGTCGGCAGGAATTTCCGGTTTGCGGAATCCTGGACGAGCAGCGCCTCGAGCACGCCCAGCTGATCGGATCGCTCGTCGACCTGCTGGCCCAGTTTGGCGAGCAGGGCCGCGAACTCGTCTACCGACAGCGCATGCGACGGCAGCGACGATTCGGCGCCGCCGCGACCGGGAATGCGCCCCGGCTGCAGCGACTGCAGGTCCTGCGGCTTCAGTCCGGCGATCCGGGCGAGGCGCTCGCCCAATCCATCCAGCCTCAGCATCTGCGCCTGAAGGTCGCCCAGGCGCAGCGCCATGGTATTGAGGTGACTCTGGACCATCTCCTGGGTCCGTTGCGCTTCCTGCCGCTGGTCCGCGAGCACGATCGCCTGCAGCCATGGATGCTGTGTGGCGGCCGCGTAGCGCAGGGTTATCAGGTTGAAGACCAGCGTGAAGGCGATGAACACGACGATCAGCGCGATGCTTCCGGCGGTCCAATGCCGCCAGTCCAGCGTGAGCGTTCGCGCCCTCGCCGTGGCGCTCGAGACCAGAATGATGTTCAATTGGGCATCTCCACTCATCGCTCCACCGGGCGGAAGTCCGGCGGTACTGCCGCGCCACCATGCGTTCGCCGCAGGCCTTTCGGCACGTCGTTGCTACGGACTCGGCGCTCGCGTCGTGGGACGCTCGTCGCCGTCGCGAAGAGGCGCTGACGGCAATCCTGCGCCGGCACCTCCCGCGACCGCTGGCGGAGAGGATTCGGGTTGCCGACGCCCAGGGTCAGGAACTGTGTCTGGCCGCCGAGGCGGGCGCCGTGGCCGCGGTGACGCGCCAACGCGCTCCGGACCTGCTGGCTTCGTTGCAGCGCGACGGTTGGCAATTTACTGGAATACGGGTGCGGGTGCAAGTTCGCGCCGAGCCGGCAGTACGCAAACAATCTGTTTCAAATCATATAGATAGGTCCGTTTTTGAGCCTCTGGCCGGGTTGGCCAGGGATCTGCCGAACGGACCGCTCAAAGCGGCCCTGGCCCGGTTCCTCCGCCGCGCGGGCTGACCCGCGGACGCGCGCCGCCCTCCGTCCGAGCGCCGGCAGCGACACCGGGGCCGGCGGTCGGGGCGGCGGCGCGAACCGACGTGCCGCGGCTCGGCGACCTTTGCGAGACCTTCGGAGCCTTCGGCCGGCACGCCGCGCCACGGACCCGGTTCGCCCGCGACGGGGCGTTCTACAGCATCGGCCCGACGATCCGCTCGAACGCGAAGAACAGCAGCACGACGACGCCGAGGACGATGGTGAACTTGACGACCTTGCCGATGAAGATCAGGTAGCGCCGGTTCCGTGAATAGAGATACATGAGGCCGGCGCTGCCGATCGCCGCGAGCGACAGGAAAAGGAGCAGTCTGACGAGAAGCACGGGCGGCCGGCGCGAAGTTGGATGCGATGACGGGAATGCCCCGGGGCCGACGTTGCGCGAAACGCGGCGTCCCGCGCCCCCTTGCGGCTAGCGTGCCGCGCGCGCGCTCAAGCCGCCGAGAGCTGCCAATCCTGAAACGCCGTGGGCACGTCGTCTTCCGCGGTGAAGGTCACGTACTCGAACGCTTCGGTTCGGTCGAGCAGCGCGCGCGCCAGGGCGTTGTTGAGCCCATGGCCCGACTTGAACGCCGTGTACTGGCCGATCAGCGGGTGCCCCAGCAGATAGAGGTCCCCGATGGCGTCCAGCACCTTGTGCTTGACGAACTCGTTGTCGTAGCGCAGCCCCTCGGCGTTCAGGACGCGGAAATCGTCCAGCACGATGGCATTCTGCAGGCTTCCGCCGAGACCCAGGCCCGCGGCGCGCATGGCCTCGACGTCCTGCATGAATCCGAAGGTCCGCGCGCGCGCGACCTCCCGCACATACGAATGCTTCGCGAAATCGATGACGACCTGCCGATTTTCCGATCCGAACATCGGGTGCGGAAAATCGATGGTGAAGTCGAGCTTGAAGCCGTTGAAGGGATCGAAGCGCGCCCATTTGTCGCCGTCCCGCACCTCGACCGCCTCGACGATGCGCAGATAACGCTTCGGCACGTCCTGCTCGACGATCCCCGCCGATTGGAGGAGGAATACGAAAGGCGCCGCGCTGCCGTCCATGATCGGGATTTCGGGACCGGCGACGTCGACGTGCAGATTGTCGATTCCCAGTCCGGCCAGCGCCGACATCACGTGCTCGACGGTGGAAATCGACGCGCCGTCGTGGCGCAGTGTCGACGACAGCCGGGTGTCGCCGACGTGCATCGCGTCGGCAGGAATCGTGACGGGACGCGCAAGGTCCACCCGATGGAACACGATGCCGGTATCGGGCGCCGAAGGGCGCAGCACCAGGTCGACGCGCGCGCCGGTATGCAAACCGACACCCGTCGTCTTGATCGCCGATTTCAACGTTCGTTGTCTGAGCATTGCCGTCGTAGCCATCAAATAATGCGCCGGTTCAAGGGGTTAGCAGGACATTCTAGCATGAATACGCCGCGCCGCCGAGCGTAGTGCCGGGTCGGGGCGCAGCACCCGCGTCCCGGAAGCGGGCGCGATTCCGCCGGGGCGCCGATTCTTCGGCCTTCCGCACGTCCCGCCGCGGGCAGCGCGCGCCGTTCCGCCGTCAATCCGCCTGCTTGCGCAGGAACGCGGGAATCTCGGCTGCGTCGAAGGCCGGCGAGGCTCCCGACGGCGGCGCACGGCCGCGGCGAACCACCGCGGGCTGCTCGAGGTCGTCGTAATTGATGGTCTCCATCGACATGCCGACGTTGTCGGTTCCGGTCCGCTGAAGCGCCTGCGGCTGCTCGACCAGGCTGATGCTGGACGTCCGCTGCTGCGCCCTCGCCGCCGCGCCGCCCAATCCGGTCGCCACCATGGTGACGCGCAGTCCGCCGTCCATCGCGTCGTCGATCACGGTGCCGACGATCACCATCGCATCGTCGGCGGTGAATTCCTTGATCGTGTTCATCACGTCGTGGTACTCCTTCATCTTGAGGCCGGCCGACGCGGTGATGTTGACCAGCACGCCGCGCGCGCCCTGGAGATTGACGTCCTCGAGCAACGGGCTCTTCACCGCGGCCTCCGCGGCGACGCGCGCCCGGTCGACGCCATCCGCGGTCGCCGAACCCATCATCGCCATCCCGACCTCGCCCATGACGGTGCGCACGTCGGCGAAGTCGACGTTGACCAGCCCGGCATTGTTGATGACCTCGGCGATTCCCGAGACCGCGCCGTGCAGCACCTCGTTGGCCGCCGCGTACGCGTCGAGCACCGAGACGTCCTCTCCCAGCACCTGCATCAGTTTGTCGTTGGGGATGACGATCAGCGAATCGACCTTCTTCTTCAGTTCCTCGATGCCCATTTCCGCGACGCGCTGCCGCTTGCCCTCGAACGCGAACGGCCGGGTGACGACGGCGACGGTCAGGATGTTCATGCTCTTCGCGATGTCGGCGATGACCGGCGCCGCGCCGGTGCCGGTGCCGCCTCCCATGCCCGCGGTGATGAACAGCATGTCGGCACCTTCGATCAGCTCGACGATCCGGTCGCGGTCCTCGTTCGCCGCATCGCGGCCGATCTCCGGTTTGGCGCCGGCGCCCAGCCCCCGCGTCAGCGTGCTTCCGAGCTGCAGCTGGATGGGCGCCGTCGAGCGCTTCAGCGCCTGCGCATCGGTGTTGGCGCTGATGAACTCGACGCCCGCCAATCCCTTGCCGATCATGTGCTCGACCGCATTGCTGCCGCAGCCGCCCACTCCGATGACCTTGATGATCGCTCCCTCGCGCGAGACCTGGTCGATGATTTCAAACATGATGCACTCCTTTCCTGTCAGCGTTCAGAGGCCGGAGGTCGGGCAACCGTGGGTTGCCTGCCGCGACCATTTGGTTTGCGTGATTTCGGTGCCGTGATGCGTGATCCTGCCGCTCGTGCCGCCGTCGTTTCCACATTCCCGTTTCCCGTTGTCCATCGCCTGATTTCCGCTTCCCGTTCCCCGATCAGAAATTCGCCTTGAACCACTGCTTCATGCGCTCCGCGGCCCCGCCTATGCCGGTGGTCCGGGCGCGTGTCTCGCGCGCATGGAGGTATTGATCGCGTCCTTCCAGCAGCAGTCCGACCGCAGTCGCGTAGCGCGCGCTGCGGACGACATCCGCCAGACCGCCGACGTACGCCGGCACGCCTATCCGGACGGGCAGATGGAAGACCTCCTCGCCCAGTTCGGCCATCCCCTGCAGCAGCGCCGAGCCGCCGGTCAGGACGATCCCCGATGACAGCAGCTCCTCGAATCCCGAACGGCGCAGCTCCGCCTGCACCAGCGTGTAGAGCTCCTCGATCCGCGGTTCGATGACTTCCGCCAGCGTCTGCCGCGAAAGCTTGCGCGGCGCGCGCTCGCCTACGCCGGGCACTTCGATGATGTCCTTGGGATCCGCGAGCTGCCGCAGCGCGCAGCCGTGCCGCAGCTTCAGCTCCTCGGCTTCCTTCGTCGGCGTGCGCAGCGTCATCGCGATGTCGTTGGTGACCTGGTCGCCGGCGATCGGGATGACCGCCGTGTGGCGGATGGCACCGCTCGCGAACACGGCGATGTCGGTCGTCCCGCCGCCGATGTCGATCAGGCAGACCCCGAGCTCCTTCTCGTCGTCGTTCAGCACCGCGATCGACGAGGCGAGCGGCTGCAGGATCACGTCCTTCACCTCGAGGCCGCAGCGGCGCACGCACTTGGTGATGTTCTCGATCGCGGACACCGCCCCGGTGACGATGTGCACCTTCACTTCGAGGCGCACGCCGCTCATCCCCAGCGGCTCGCGCACGTCCTCCTGGCCGTCGATGATGAATTCCTGCGGGAGGATGTGCAGGATCTGCTGGTCGTTCGGGATCGCGATCGCCTTCGCCGTCTCGACGACGCGGTCGATGTCCGCCTGCGTGACCTCCTTTTCCTTGATCGCGACCATGCCGCTGGAATTGAGGCTGCGGATATGACTGCCTGCAACGCCCGTATAGACCTCGGTGATGCGGCAGTCGGCCATCAGCTCGGCTTCCTCGAGGACCCTCTGGATCGACGCCATCGTCGCCTCGATGTTGACGACGACGCCGCGCCGCAGTCCGCGCGACGGCTGCGAGCCCATGCCGATGATGTTGAGCGCGCCCTCGGGCGTCATCTCGGCGACGATCGCGACGATCTTCGACGTGCCGATGTCGAGGCCCACGATCAGGTTTTTCGCTTCCTTCACCATCCGTCCCCCATCCCTTCGCATTGCGCTGCGCGCCGCGTTCCGCGGACTGCCCGCGCCACCGGCGCGCCGCGCCCGGTCATGTGGCGGCCTTCTTCGGCGGGCGTTCCTTGAAACCGGGCACCCGCGCCGCGAAGCCGTTGCGGTAGCGCAGATCCACGTGATCGATCCGGGTCCCGGCACGCGCCAGCGCGCCCACCGTGCGTCCATAGGCGGCAACGAAGCGGCCCAGGCGTTCGCCCGGCTCCTCGCGGCCCAGTTCGATGGCGAGCGTGCCGGCGGCCCCGCCGGCGCGCAGCTGCCAGCCCCCCCGCGGCGAAAGCCTGATCGCACGGACGGCCAGCGACAGCGGCGCGAGCGCCCCGGACCACTCGTGGAAGCGCGCCGCGACCTCCGCCGCACGCCCTTCGGGCCCCTCGAACTGTGGCAGGTCGCCTTCGTAGTCCGCGACGAACACGTCGCCTTCGACGCTGACGAGGCCGTTGTCATTCCAGCGCGCGAGCGGCGAGTGCTCGTCGACGGTGATCTCCAGCCGTTGCGGCCAGCGCCGGCGAAGCGCGACGCCGCGCACCCACGGGACCTGCGCGAGCGTCGCGCGGGCGCGCTCCAGGTTCATGGTGAAGAAGGTCCCGTCCAATTCGTCGCGGATCACGGCCTCGAGACGCGCGGCGCTCGCGTGCTCCAGCGTACCGGTGACCACGACCTCGCGGAACTCGAACACCGGCTGCCGGAACAGCCAGGCGAGGGAGCCCACGAACAACGCGCCCGCGGCGACCAGCGCGAGTCCTGCCGCGACGGCGTTCAGCTGCTTCGCGTCATCCCACATGCGCGCTCCGCAGGATCTCGAGACAGAGTTCGGGTGAATCCGATTCCCGCCTCCCGCGCCGCCATGGGCACGAGCGAATGCCCGGTCATGCCCGGCGACGTGTTCACCTCGAGGAACGAGTACGAACCGTCGGCGCGCAGGATGAGGTCGAGCCTGCCCCAGCCGGTGCAGCCGACGATGTCGAAGGCCGCGAGCGAGTCCGCCTGGATCAGGCGCTCCGTCGCCGCCGGCAGGCCACACGGACAGAAGTATTTCGTCTCGTCCGAAAAATACTTGTGGTGGTAATCGTAGTTGCCCTGCGGGGCCTCGATCCTGATTGCCGGCAACGCACGACCGTTGAGAATTCCAACGGTCAGTTCGGTACCCGCGACGAGTTCCTCGACCAGTACGAGATCGTCATGCTTTGCGGCTTCGCCATAGGCAAGCGCAAGTTCGTCGCGGTCGACCGTTGCGACCTTGGTGATGCCGATCGACGAGCCCACGCGCGCGGGTTTGACGATCAGCGGCAATCCGATTTCGGCGACCACGCGCATCCAGTCGGTCGCGGCCGTGACCATCCGGTAGTGCGGCGTCGGAATACCCGCGGCCTGCCAGACGAGCTTGGTGCGCCACTTGTCCATCGCCAGCGCGGAGGCCATGACGCCGCTTCCGGTGTACGGAATCTTCAGCGTTTCGAGCGCGCCCTGCACGGTGCCGTCCTCGCCGAACCTGCCGTGCAGCGCGATGAACGCGCGATCGAAGCCGTCGTGCTTCAACTCCCACAGGTCGCGCTCCGCGGGATCGAATGCGTGCGCATCGACTCCCGATTCGCGCAGCGCCTTGAGTACCGCGTTGCCCGACAGCAACGAGATTTCCCGTTCCGACGACGGTCCGCCCATCAGCACGGCGACCTTGCCGAAATCGCGCGGACTCATGATGCTTCCCCGACGATCCGCACCTCGGGCTCGAGGTCGATCCCGGTCCGGTCGCGCACGGTGCCGCGGACGTGGCCGATGACCGCCTCGATGTCGGCCGCCTTCGCGTTTCCCTGCGGATTGACGATGAAATTGGCGTGCATTTCGGAGACGCGCGCGCCGCCGACCGCGTAGCCCTTGAGCCCGCAGCTCTCGATCAGACGCGCGGCGTGGTCGCCCTCCGGATTGCGGAACACGCTGCCGGCGTTGGGCATGGCGAGCGGCTGCGACGCGATGCGCCGCTGCAGCAGGCCGCGGATTCGCTCCCGCGCCGCGTTTGCCTCGCCGCGCGGGAACGCGAACCACGCCGCCGTGAATATGCCATCCGGCAACGCTCCTCCCGGAAGCCGCACCGACCGGTAGCCGATCGCGTACGCCGACGGGAGCCGCTCTTCGAACGACCCGGAGCGCGCGAGCACCTCGACCCGCGAGACATAGCGCCACGTTTCCCCGCCGTAGCAGCCTGCGTTCATCGCCAGCGCTCCGCCGACGGTGCCCGGGATGCCGGCGAGGAACTCGGCGTCGGCGCGGCCGTTCATGGCGGCGAAGCGCGCGACCTTCGGGCTCGCGACTCCCGCTTCGGCGTAGACGAGGTCCCCGCGCATGGCGATGGCCGCGAGCGCGGCGTGGATGACGATCACCGTGCCGCGCACGCCGCCGTCGCGGACCAGGAGGTTGCTGCCCAGGCCGATCACCAGCAGCGGCTCGTCGCCGGGCAGCAGCCGGACGAACGCGGCGAGGTCCTCGCGGTCGGCCGGCACGTACAGTCGGTCCGCGGGACCGCCGCATCGCCAGCTGGTGTAGCGCGCGAGCGGGGTCGCCTCGGTCAGCGTGCCGCGCAGTGCCGCGAAGCGTAGCGGTTCGTTCATCATCATGCGGCCACCAGCTGTGCCGGCACCTGCCCGATCGATCCGGCGCCCATGGTGACGACGACGTCGCCGTCGCGCGCGATCGCGCGGATCGCCGCCGGCGCCTCCGCCAGCGTCTCGACGAAGACCGGCTCGACCTTGCCCGCGACGCGGACCGCGCGGGCGAGCGCGCGGCCGTCGGCCGCGACGATCGGCGGCTCGCCGGCGGGATAGACGTCGACCAGGACCAGCGCATCGACGGTCGAGAGCACCTTCACGAAATCCTCGAAGAGATCGCGGGTGCGCGAGTACCGATGCGGCTGGAAGGCGAGCACGAGGCGCCGGCCCGGAAAGCTGCCGCGCACCGCGGCGATCGTCGCCGCCATCTCGACCGGGTGGTGGCCGTAGTCGTCGATCAGCGTGCACAGGCCGCCGCCGATCATCACGTCGCCGTGGCGCTGGAACCGGCGCCCGACGCCGCGGAATTCCCTGAGCGCCCTGGCGATCGACGCGTCGGCGACGCCGACCTCGCGGCCGATGGCGATGGCCGCAAGCGCGTTCTGCACGTTGTGGACACCGGGGAGATTCAGTTCGACGGCAAGATCGGACGCACCGGCCGAGCGGGCGACGAACCGCATCCGGCCGCCGGCGTTCTCGACGCCGTCGGCGCGCAGCCGCGCGTCTTCGGCGAGTCCGTAGGTGACGATCGACTTGGCGATCTCGGGTGCGATGTCGCGCACGTTGGCGTCGTCGACGCACAGGACGGCGACGCCATAGAACGGCAGCCTCTGCGCGAAGTCGACGAAGGCGCGCTTCAGCCGGCCGAAGTCGTGGCCGTACGTCTCCATGTGGTCGGCATCGATGTTGGTGATCACCGCGAGAGCCGGCGACAGGTAGAGAAACGAGGCGTCGGATTCGTCGGCCTCGGCGACCAGGAAATCGCCCTTGCCGAGGCGCGCGTTGGCGTCCGCGGACAGCAGGCGGCCGCCGATGACGAACGTCGGATCGAGCCCGCCCTCGGCGAGCACCGAAGCGATCAGGCTGGTCGTCGTGGTCTTGCCGTGCGTCCCCGCGACGGCGATGCCGGTCTTCAGACGCATCAGCTCGGCCAGCATCAGTGCGCGCGGGACCACCGGCACGCCGGCTGCGCGCGCGGCGACGACTTCGGGATTGTCGGGGGCGACCGCGGTCGACACCACCACGGCGTCGGCGCGGGCGACGTGCGCCGCGCTGTGCCCGATGGCGATCGCCACGCCGATGCCGGCGAGTCGCCGGGTCACCGCGCTGTCGGTGAGATCGGAGCCCGACACGCTGTATCCCTGCGTCGCCAGCACTTCGGCGATTCCGCTCATTCCGGCGCCGCCGATGCCGACGAAATGAACATGCTTGACCTTGTGCCTCATTGCGCCGGCGCTCCCTCTGCGATGCACGCGTCGGCGACCCGTTCGGCGGCGTCGACACGGCCGACCCTGCGCGCCGCCGTCGCCATCGCCAGCAGCGCCTCGCGGGTCAGCGACCGCAGGCGCCCCGCGAGGCTTTCCGGGGTGAGCTCGAGTTGCGCGATCATCAGCGCGGCGCCCGCCGCGACGAGGAATCGGGCGTTGGCGCTCTGCTCGTCGGCGATCGCGCCGGGCAGCGGCACGATGAGCGAACCGACGCCCACCGCCGCGAGTTCCGCGACGGTGATCGCTCCTCCGCGGCAGAGGACGAGGTCGGCATCCGCGTAGGCGGCGGCGATGTCGTCGATGAACGGCACGCATTCGCCGGCGACGCCGGCGCTCGCGTACGCCGCGCGCAGCGCGTCGATGTGGCCGGCGCCCGACTGATGCACGACGCGCGGCCGGATCTCCGGCGGCAGCAGCGCCAGCGCCGCGGGCACGCGCTGATTCAGCGATGCGGCGCCGAGACTCCCGCCGACGACGAGCAGCGCGAGCGGGCCGCTGCGTCCCGCGAAGCGCTCGTCGGGCGGCGGCACGCGGCCGATCGCGTCGCGCAGCGGCGTGCCCACGCATTCGGCTATCGCGGCGTGCCGCCCTGCGAACGCGTCCGGGAAGGCGAGCAGGATGCGGTCGGCGCCGTACGCCAGAACCCGGTTCGCAAGCCCGGCGACGGCATTCGATTCGTGCAGCACGAGCGGCTTGGCGCAGGCGACGCCCATCAGCGCTCCGGGGAACGATGCGAACCCGCCGAAACCGAGCACCACGTCCGGGGCGCGGCGACGAATGATCCTGAGGCTCTGCCAGCAGGCGGCGAGCAGCGCGAACGGACCGAGCAGCAGGCGCATCCAGCCCTTGCCCCGGATGCCGCCGAATTGCACGCCCTCGAATTCGAGCCCGTGCTGCGGAACCAGCTTCGCCTCGATCCCGCCCTGCGTGCCCAGCCAGAACACGCGCCATCCGCGGGCGACGAGCTTCGTCGCGACGGCGAGTCCCGGGAAACACGTGGCCACCGGTGCCGCCGGTCGTGATCATCACCGTCCCGGTCATACCGTGAACCCTCGTAGCAATCGCCGTTCCGGTTCCGGCCGGCCGCGCTCGCGGCCTTGACTTGCGCGCCGCGCAAGTCAGCCTCCACCGAAATCGGCGGCATCGTGCCGCGACCGCAGGCTGCCCTGACCGCGCGCGGCTTCATACCGTAAACCCTCTGAGCAGCCGCCGATTTTCGTAGTCGACGCGCATCAGGATCGCGACCGCGATGCAATTGGCGACGATCCCGCTGCCGCCGAACGACAGCAGCGGCAGCGTCAGGCCCTTGGTCGGCAGCACGCCCATGTTGACGCCGATGTTGATGAACGCCTGCACGCCGATCCAGATGCCGAGACCCTGCGCGACCAGCGCGGCGAAACGGCCGCTCGAGACGAGCCGCCTGGCGGCCGATCGCATACGCGCGGAACAGCAGCCAGACGAACAGCGCCGATGATCGCCAGCACGCCGGCGAAGCCGAGCTCCTCGGCGATCACCGCCAGCAGGAAATCGGTGTGCGCTTCGGGCAGGTAGAGGAGCTTCTCGACGCTCGACGCCCAGCCCCACGCCGAACCACTCGCCGCGTCCGAAGGCGATCAGCGAATGCGACAGCTGGTAGCCCTTGCCGAACGGGTCGGACCACGGGTCGAGGAAGGCGACCAGCCGCTGCAGCCGGTAGGGCGCGGCGACCAGCACCGCCGACAGCGCCGACGGGCAGCATCAGCAGCCAGCCCGAGAAACAGCCGCCAGTCGAGCCCGCCGACGAACAGGATGCCGAATGCGATCGCGACGATCACGACCAGCGCGCCGAAGTCGGGCTCGAGCAGCAGCGAGCCCGCCGGTCGCGACCATCACCGCGAACAGCGGCAGGAAGCCCCGGACCAGCGTCTGCCGCAGCGGTTGCTGCGCGTGCAGGAACGCCGCCTTGCGCACCGCGTAGCTCGCCGTGTAGACGACGACCGCGAGCTTCATGAACTCCGACGGCTGCAGGTTGATCACGACGAGCGACAGCCAGCGCCGCGCAGCCGTTCACCGATTTGCCGATGCCGGGGACGAGCACCAGGACCAGCAGCACGGCGCCGACGCATGAACAGCCACGGCGCGAGCGCCTGCCACGCCCTCATCGGCACCTGGAAGGCGACGACGGCCGCGACCGCGCCCGCTCCGACGAAGATGGCGTGGCGGACGCAGGAAGTACCACGCGCGGTAGCCCGTGTGCGCACGACGCCTCGGCCATGGCTATCGACGCCGAGTACACCATGACGAGGCCCGCGGCCAGCAGGAGCAGCGCGGACCACGCCAGCGACGCGTCGTAGGCCAGCATGGTCCGCGGATTGCGCGGCAGCGCGCCGAGGGCGGCGTACCCCTTCGGCGCGCCGAAGGGTCGCAGCATCGCGGTCGCCAGGATCGCCTTGCGCATGTTACGCAGCCTCCATGTCGCCGCGTTGCGCGGCGGCCGCGCTCGCCTTCGTCCTGCCGTCGATCCCCATGCCGCGCATGGGGCCCCTCGCCGGGTGACTCATGCGGCTACCTCCACGCCGCGGGCGAGGACGAGTCGGGCGAAGCGCTCGCCGCGCTCCACGTAATTCACGAACTGGTCGAGACTCGCGCAGGCGGGCGAGAGCAGGACGGCCTCGCCCGGTCGCGCGATCGCCGCGGCGCGCGCCACCGCCGCGTCGAGCGTCCCGACGCGTTCGACCGTTGCCGTCGATCCCGAGAGCGCGCGCTCGATCGCCGGCGCATCCCTGCCGATGAGCAGCACGACGCGGCAACGCGCTTCGATCGCGGACCGCAGCGCCGCGAATTCCTGCCCCTTGCCATCGCCGCCGGCGATCAGCACGGCCGGCCGGTCGAGCCCCGCCAGCGCCGCATGCGTCGCGGCGACCGTGGTGCCCTTCGAGTCGTTGACGAAGAGCACGCCGCCGTATTCGGCGATCCGCTGCATCCGGTGCGGGAGGCCTTCGAACCCGCGCGAGCGCCACCAGCATGTCGCGCTTGACCGGCGCGACGGCGGAAGCCAGCGCGAGCGCCGCGAGGGCGTTGAGCGCGTTGTGGCGACCCACCAGCTTGAGATCCGCCACCGGCAGCAGCAGCGCGCCGCCGCGGGCGAGCCAGACCCCGTGCCGGTCGCCGCCGCGCTCGACGAAGCCCCACGCTTCTTCCGATTCGGGCAGCCCGGCGCCGAACGTCTGCACGACGCGGCCGGCGATGCGCATCGCCAGCGAGCGCGGGTCGTCGCGGTTGAGCACCTGGATGCCGCCGCCCGCGAATATCCGCGCCTTGGCCGCCGCGTAGGCGTCCATCCCCGCGTAGCGGTCGAGGTGGTTGTCGGTGACGTTGAGCACCGTCGCGGCGATTGGGCTGAGCCGCGACGTGCTCTCGAGCTGGAAGCTCGACAGCTCGAGGACGTAGACGTCGGGCCATGCGCCGTCGGCCGGCAAGGCGTCCAGCACCGCATCACCGATGTTTCCGGCGACGACCGTGCGCAGCCCGGCGGCGCGGCACAGCGCACCGGTCAGCGCCGTCACCGTCGTCTTGCCGTTGGACCCGGTGATCGCGATCACCTTCTGGGCCGGGGGCAACGCACGCGCAAAGAGTTCGATGTCGCCGGCCAGCTCGGCGCCGCGCGCGACGGCCGCGACCAGCGCCGGATGGTCGCCGGCGACGCCGGGGCTGATCGCCACGAGATCGACGCCGGCGAACGTCGCCTCGGTGAGGGGTCCCGTCGCCAGCGGAATCGCCGGCAGCGACGCCGCCAGCCGGTCGGCGAACGGCGGCGCGGGCCGCGTGTCGGCGACGCGCACGCTCGCGCCCTGCATCGCCAGGTAACGCGCGAGCGAGTAGCCGGTGAGCCCCAGGCCCAGCACCAGCGCATTGCGTCCCGTGTAGTCCATGTCAGCGCAGCTTCAGGCTGGAGAGGCCGAACAGCACCAGGAGCATGGTGATGATCCAGAAGCGGACGACGACCTGGTTCTCCTTCCATCCCTTCAGTTCGTAGTGATGGTGGATCGGCGCCATGCGGAACACGCGCCGGCCGGTGAGCCGGAACGACGCCACCTGGATCATCACCGACAGCGTCTCGACGACGAACACGCCGCCCATGATGAAGAGGACGATCTCCTGGCGGACGATGACGGCAATGGTGCCGAGCGCGGCGCCCAGCGACAGCGCCCCGACGTCACCCATGAAGACCTCGGCCGGATACGCGTTGAACCAGAGGAAGCCCAGCCCCGCTCCGGCGAGTGCGCCGCAGATCACCGCCAGCTCGCCGGCGCCGGGAATCAGCGGAAACTGCAGGTAGCGCGCAAAGACCGCGTTTCCGCTGACGTAGGCGAAGACGCCCAGCGCGGCGCCGATCATCACCGTCGGCATGATCGCCAGTCCGTCGAGTCCGTCGGTGAGGTTGACCGCGTTGCTGGTGCCGACGATCACGCAGTAGGTGAGCGTGATGAAGCCCCAGATCCCCAGCGGATACGACACCGTCTTGAAGAACGGAACGATCAGGTCCGTCTTCGGCGAGAGGCTGACATTGAAGCCGCTGCCGATCCACGCGAAGAAGAGCCGCTGCAGCTGCGCGTTGTCGGGCGCCGACACCGAGAAGGCGAGATAGAGGGCGGCGACGAGCCCGATCAGCGACTGCCACATGAACTTGGAGCGCGCCGGCAGGCCCCTGGGGTTGCCATGGACGACCTTGCGATAGTCGTCGACCCAGCCGATCGCGCCGAATCCGAGCATCACGAGCAGGACGACCCAGACGAAGCGGTTGGCGAGGTCGCCCCACAGCAGCGTCGTGACGGCGATCGACACCAGGATCAGCGCGCCGCCCATCGTCGGCGTGCCGGCCTTGACGAGGTGCGTCTGCGGACCGTCGTCGCGGACCGACTGCCCGATCTTCATCCGCGTCAGCCAGGTGATCATCCGGGGACCGACGATGAAGGAGATGAAGAGCGCGGTCATCGTCGCCAGCACCGCGCGCAGCGTGATGTAGCCGAAGACGTTGAACGCGCGAACGTCGCGGGCGAGCAGATCGGCGATCCAGAGCAGCATCAGTGCGCTCCCGGCGCCGCGCCGCGGCCGACGAGTGCGGCGACGACGCGCTCCATCCGCATGAAGCGCGAACCCTTGACCAGCACGGTCGTCGCCGGCTGCGCCACCGCGGCGACGTAGTCCGCGAGCGCCTCGACCGACGCGAAATGCTCGGCGCCGGCACCGAACGCGGCCGCGGCCTCGGCGGCGAGCGTGCCGACCGCGAGCAGGCGGTCGACGCCGGCCGCGCGGGCGTGGATCCCGGCCTCGCGGTGGAACGCCGGTCCCTGCGCGCCGACCTCGCCCATGTCGCCCAGCACCAGCCATTTCGGCGACGGCGCGGCGGCGAGCACGTCGATCGCGGCGCGCACCGAATCGGGGTTGGCGTTGTACGTGTCGTCGATCACCGAGGCGCCGCAGGCCGCCGATGCCGCCGCGAGCCGGCCGGCGACGCCGCGGAAGGTCTCGAGGCCGCGGAGGACGGCGGGCAGCGGCACGCCGATCGCCAGCGCCGCGGTGGTCGCCGCCAGCGCGTTCGCCGCGTTGTGCCGACCCGGCGCGCGGATCCGCACCGTGGCGTCGCCGGCGGGCGTGGTCAGCTCGAGCGTCGCGTCGTGGCGTCCGCCGGCGAACCGGGCGCGCACCGCCGCCGGATGATCGACGGCGAACTCGACGACGCCGACGCCGATGCGCCCGCGCGCCGCGTCGCGCCAGACATCGACGTAGGCGTCGTCCGCGTTGATCACGGCGATCCCGCCTTCGGGCAGCGCGCGGATCAGGTCGGCGTGCTCGGCCGCCACGTCGGCGACGCTCTTCATGAACTCCTGATGTTCGCGCTGCGCATTGTTGACGATCGCGACGGTCGGCTGCGCGATTGCCGCGAGCTCGGCGGTCTCGCCGCGATGATTCATGCCGAGCTCGATCGCGGCGACCCGATGCCCGTCGCGCAGCGCGAGCAGCGTCATCGGCAGTCCGATCGCATTGTTGAGGTTGCCCGCGGTCGAGAGCACCGCCGCCGCGCCGTAGTGCGCGCGCAGGACGGCGGCGAGCATCTCCTTGACGGTCGTCTTGCCGTTGCTCCCCGCGATGACGATCACCGGGATCGCGAAGCGCCGTCGCCAGAATGCGGCCAGCGCGCCCAGCGCCGTCGCCGGATTCGGCACCTCGATCAGGTTGCCGGCGAGGCCGCCGGCGCGCTCCGCCGCGACGACCGCCGCGACCGCGCCGCGCTCCAGCGCCGCCGCCACGTAGTCGTGGCCGTCGAAGCGTTCGCCGGCAAGCGCGACGAAGAGGTCCCCCGGCGCGAGGGTCCGCGTGTCGGTGGCGACGCGCGAGAAGCGGACGTTGTCGCCGCGTACGCGGCCGGCGACGGCGCGGGCGGCGGTCTCGATGTCCATCATCCGGGGCCCCGTCGGTGCAGCGCGGCGGCGGCGATCTCGACGTCCGAGAAATGCACGCGCACGCCGTTGGTTTCCTGGTAGTCCTCGTGCCCCTTGCCGGCGACGAGCACGACGTCGCCGGGATGCGCGCTCGCGATCGCCGAGTCGATCGCCGCCGCGCGGTCGAGATCGACGGTCCAGTGGCGGTTGCCCGCGTCGCGGATGCCATGGACGATCCCGGCGGCGATCGCCGCGGGATTCTCGCTGCGCGGGTTGTCGCTGGTGACGACGATGCGCTGCGCGAGCCGGGAAGCGACCTGTCCCATCTCGGGGCGCTTGCCCGGATCGCGGTCGCCGCCGCAGCCGAACACGCAGACGAGCTGGCCCCCGACGGCAACCGCCGGACGCAGCGCCGTCAGCACCTTCTCCAGGGCGTCGGGCGAATGCGCGTAATCGACGACGACCAGAGGCAGCAGGTCGCCGCCGAGGCGCTGCATCCGCCCGGGCGGCGCGTCGACTTCGCCCAGCGCCGCCAGCGCATCGGCGAGCGGCACGTCGCTGACCAGCAGCGTGCCCAGGCACCCGAGCACGTTGTAGGCGTTGAATTCGCCGACCAGCCGCGTCTGCACTTCGCCGCGACCCCACGGCGTTGCCACCGACAGCGCGATGCCGCGCGCGGTCAGGCCGACGCGCGTCGCCACGATGTCCGCGTTGGCCAGGCCATAGGTCAGCACCTTGCCGCCGTGCGCGCGCGCGCCGTCGGCGAGGCTCTGGCCGAACGGATCGTCGACGTTGACCACCCGGGCATGCAGCCCGGGCCAGGCGAACAGCTTCGCCTTGGCCGCGCCGTAGGCGGCCATGGTCCCGTGATAGTCGAGGTGGTCGCGGGTCAGGTTGGTGAACAGGGCGACGTCTATCGCGACGCCGTTGACGCGTCCCTGGTCGAGGCCGTGCGACGACACCTCCATGGCCACGGCAAGCGCGCCGGCCTTCTTCAGCTTCGCCAGCGTCTCGTGCAGCTGCGCGGCGTCGGGCGTGGTGTTGGCGGCCGGCTCGAGCGCCCCGGCGAAACCGTTGCCGAGCGTCCCGATCACCGCGGCGCGGGGACCGCAGCGGTCGAGGCATTGCGCGATCCAGTGCGAACACGACGTCTTGCCGTTGGTGCCGGTGATGCCGACCACCCACATCGTCTGCGACGGACTGCCGAAGATGAAATCGGCGATCGCCCCGAGCTTGCTCCTGAGATCGTCGACGGCGTGGTTGGCGGACCGCCAGTTGCGGTTCCACTGGAAGCCGTGGCCTTCCCAGAGCACGGAATCGGCGCCGCGCTCGATCGCATCGGCGATGTACCTGCGGCCGTCGGCGTGCGTGCCGGGAAACGCCGCGAAGGCGTCGCCGGGCCGCACCTGGCGGCTGTCCGCCGTGATGCGCTGCGGACGCGCGCCGAGTCTCGCAAGCAGCGCCAGCACGTCGAAATCCGCCGCCGCCGAGGCCACCGTCAGGTCTCCTCGTCGATCGCGCTGCCCTCGGGCGGCAGGATCACGTTGTCGACGGGCGCGTCGGCCGGAACGCCGAACATGCGCAGCGCCGATCCGGTCACCGCGGAGAACACCGGTGCGGCGACTTCGCCGCCGTAGTGCCGGCCCGCCGCGGGCTCGTCGATCATCACCGCGATCACGAAGCGCGGGTCCGAGACCGGAGCGAAGCCGACGAACGACGACACGTACTTGTTGGTGTACGCGCGTCCGTCGAGCTTGTGCGCGGTCCCGGTCTTGCCGGCGACGCGATAGCCCGGCACCTGCGCTTTCGGCGCCGTGCCGCCGGGCATGACGGCCATCTCGAGCATCCTGCGAACGGCAATGGCGGTCTCGGGTGAGAGTACGGGACGGCCCGCGACGGGCCCCGCAGTTTTGAACAGCGTCGCGGGCTTGAGTTCACCGTCGCTCGCGAACACCGTGTAGGCGCGCGCCAGCTGGACGAGGTTGACCGAGATGCCGTGGCCATACGCCATCGTCGCCTGCTCGATCGGCCGCCACGCCTTCGCCGGGCGCAGCCGGCCGCCGACTTCGCCCGGGAATCCGGTCTTCGGCGGCGAGCCGAAGCCGCTGGCCGCGAGCACCTGCCACATCGTTTCCGGAGCCAGCGAGAGCGCGATCTTCGCCGCGCCGACGTTCGACGATTTCTGGATGACCTGTTCGACCGTCAGCGCGCCGTTCGGGTGCGCGTCGTGGATCGTCGCCGGACCGATGGTCAGCGTTCCCGGCGCCGTCTGGATGACCGTCTCGGGGCGGATCTTCCCCGACTCGATCGCGGCCGCGATCGTGAAGGGCTTCAACGTCGAGCCGGGCTCGAAGACGTCGGTCAGCGCGCGGTTGCGCATCTTCTCGCGCGCGACCTTGTTGCGCGCGTTCGGGTTGTAGGTGGGCCAGTTGGCCAGCGCGAGGATCTCGCCGGTCTGCGCGTCGAGAATCACCAGGCCGCCGGCCTTCGCCTTGTTCGCCTCGACGGCGGCCCTGAGCTCGCGGAACGCGATGTGCTGCAGCCGCGTATCGATCGCAAGCGCGAGGTCGCGGCCCGCCTGCGGCGCGCGGATCGCTTCGACGTCCTCGACGACGTCGCCGCGGCGGTTGATGATGACGCGCCGGCTGCCCGGGTGGCCGCCGAGCCATTCCTGCTGCGCGAGTTCGATGCCCTCCTGCCCGACGTCGTGGTCGCCGGTGAAGCCCAGGATGTGGCTCATGGTTTCCCCGGCGGGGTAGTAGCGCCGGTATTCGTTGTGGTCGTGCAGCCCCTTGATGCCGAGCGCCATCGCGCGCGCCGCGGTCTCCGGCGACACCTGCTTCGCGACGTAGGCGAAATCCTCGGCGGGATCGAGCTTGCGCGACAGCGCCTGCGGCGATGTTTCCAGCACCGCCGCGAGCTGGCCGAGCTGCGCCGGCGTCGCCTCGAACCGGGCCGGAAATGCCCACAGCGATTTCACCGGCGTGGAGATGGCGAGCGATTCGCCGAGGCGGTCGACGATGCGCCCGCGATGCGCGGGCACCTCGATCTCGCGGCTGTAGCGGGAGCTGCCCTGCTCCTGCAGGAACGCGTTGTCGAACCATTGCAGGTAGAGCGAGCGGATGGCGAGCACGGCGAACAGCAGCGCCAGTCCGGCGAACATGAACGGCGCCCGGTACCGCGGCAACGGAGGCGCAGGCTGCGCCGCGCGCCGCAGCGTCGCCGCGGCGCCTCTCATCGCCCGCTCCCGGGGGGCACGATCTCGACGCGGGCCGCCCCGGGAAGCTGCATCCGCAGCAGCACCCGGGCGATCTTCTCGACCCGGGCGGGCATCGCCCAGGTTGACTGCTCCAGCTGCAGCTGCCCGTGCTCGATCTCGAAGCTGCGCGCCATCGCCTCGCCGCGCTCGAGATCGACGAACAGCTTTCGCGCCTGGTGGCGCGACGTCACCAGCGACAGCGCGCAGGCGACGAGCACGGCCAGCAGCAGAAGGTTGAGGCGCAGCATGGCGTCATCGGCCGATCGATGCGGAGCCGGCGAAATTCGCGGGCACCGGGTGCGCGGTCCGCTCGGCGATCCTCAGCGTCGCGCTGCGCGCGCGCGGATTGGCGTCGACTTCGCGCTGCGACGGCCGGACCGCGCGGCCCACCAGCGCGAGCGGCGCCCCGGGCAGCGCGGCGGTCGCGATCGGCAGGCGCGCGAGGCGGGGATCGCCGCCCCAGGGCTGCGACGCGGCCGAGAAGAAACGCTTCACGATGCGGTCTTCCAGGGAGTGAAAGCTGATGACGGCAACGCGGCCGCCGGGGCGGAGAAGCTGCGTGATGCGCGGCAGCGTCAACGCGAGCTCCGCGAGCTCCCGATTGACGAAAATCCGAAGAGCCTGGAACGTCCGCGTGGCCGGATCCTGACCCCGATCACCCCGCGGGCGCGTGCGGACGGCTTGGGCCACGAGCGCGGCAAGCTGCCGCGTGCGGACGACGGGTGCGACCGCGCGAGCCGCAACAATTGCTCTTGCAATCGATTGAGCAAACCGTTCTTCACCATAGTCGCGTATCACCTCCGTCAGTTCGCGCGCATCGGCGCGCGCGAGGAAATCCGCAGCGGATTCGCCGCATGTGGGATCCATCCGCATGTCGAGCGGCCCGTCGGCCCGGAACGAGAATCCGCGCCCGGGGTCGTCGATCTGGGGGGAGGAGATGCCGAGGTCGAGCAGCACGCCGTCGACGCAGGCGATCGCGAGGTCCGCGAGCACCTCCGGAAGCTCCGAGAACACCGAGCGGCGAAACGTGAAGCGCCGGTCGGTGATGGCGCAGGCGGCGCTTTCGGCGGCGGGGTCGCGGTCGAGCGCGACCAGCACGCCGGACGGCCCGAGCGCGGCAAGGATGCGGCGCGCGTGGCCGCCGCGCCCGAAGGTCGCGTCGACGTAGCTGCCGTCGGTTCTGACGGCGAGACCGGCGACGGCTTCTTCGAGCAGAACGGGGAGGTGTCCGCCATCGTCCATCAAAGCGAGAAGCCGTCCAGCTCGGGCGGCAGGCCACCGGCGGGGAACGTGATCGCGCGCGCCGTCTGCTCCAGCCAGCGCGCTTCGTCCCACAATTCGAACTTGTTGCCCTGGCCGACCAGCACGACGCGATGTTCGAGTCCGGCGTACTGGCGCAGCGCGGGCGGCACCAGGATGCGGCCGGTGCCATCGATGTCGACATCGTCAGCGTGCCCGACGAGCAGCCGCTGCAGCCCGCGGATCTGCTCGTTGAACGACGACAGCGCCATCAGGCGCGCCTGGATCGGCTCCCATACGCTGCGCGTATAGAGCAGCAGGCAGCGCGACGGATCGGCGGTGAGGACCACCGTGCCGGACGACGCCGCATCGGCGCCGGCGCCGCCGGCGGGACGGGCGAGTGCGTCGCGGTGCTTGGCCGGAATGGCCAGGCGTCCCTTCGCGTCGAGCGCGAGGTGCGTGACGCCGCGAAACACGGCGAGCGCCGCCGTGCCGTCGGCCGAGACTTTCGCTTCCTGCGCCACCGCGTCACCCCTCCTGCGTCGCCTGTAGTGAGTGCTCAATCACGGGCGGGAAAAACGAGCCGCTCGGTTCGCTCGTAACCCCACTTCGCCCCACTTTTTACCACCTGCTGCGACTATAAAGGAATCCGATCGGGCGGGTCAATACTTTTTCGGTTTACGAACAATGACTTAGCCAATTTGTGGCGGGAAAAACGTACATTTATATTAAACAAATACTTAGGATTAACATCGAAAGTGAAATGAGAAGAATAAGGCGGCCCGCGTACGGCGAAGCGTACGATCGTTCGAAAGACGTTGTGCGGGGGACCGGCGAGCGAAAATCCGCCGTGTCCGAGGGACGGCGGCGACCCGCGTGGCGCCCCCCTCGCTTGCCGGTTGGGCCGCTTCACGGCCATTCGACGCGCAAATCCTCGTACGGCGAGCCTTCATGCCATCGGAATGAGCCCGGGCGCTTCCGTGCGGACGCTGCCGTGGCACGGTGAACCCGCGTTGCATCGACCCGGACGGCATTCCGGTAGAATCGCCGCGCCGCCGTCCGTCCGTCGCGCCGCCTGTGCGCCGGGCCGCGTTTCCCGAAGGGTCCCCGGAGAACTGCGCATGTCCGCACGCCACCGCAAACGTATCGCCGGGCTCGCTTTCGCCGCCTGCCTCGTCTCTGCGCACCCGGTCGCCGTGGCGCAGGCGGCAGCACCGGGCGATGTCACCGCCACGGCCGCGCTCTCGGGCGTCACCCAGTTCGACACCGATCTCGACCGCGGCGGGCAGTTCCACTGGAGCGGCGCCATCGCGAGCGCCGCGATCACGCGACAGCTCACGCCGCAGTTCTCCGCCGGGCTGGCGCTGCGCTACGACTATCAGCAATGGAAGTTCGATGCGCCCGCGGCGTTCGGCGGCGTCGCGCCCTGGGACCATATCGACGCGCCCCAGGTCGGCCTGAATTTCTCCTATGCGCACGCGCCGGACCTGCTGTTCGGCGTCGCTCCATCCGTCGAATGGGCCTACGAGTCGGGCGCGAACACCGGCGATGCGCTGACCTACGGCGCGGTGGCCACGGCGGTGAAGGTCTTCTCTCCCGATCTCGTGGTCGGCGTCGGCGTCAGCGTGTACCGCCGGATCGACGAGACGAAGGCGCTGCCTTTCTTCATCGTCAACTGGAAGATCGACGAGCACTGGCGCGTCGCCAATCCCTTCCAGGCGGGCCCCGCCGGCGGCGCCGGGCTCGAAGTCGTCTACGCGCCCGACGACCGATGGGAAATCGCCGGCGGCGCGACATTCCGCAGCTACCGGTTTCGCCTCCGGGAAAACGGACCGACGCGGAACGGCATCGGCGAGAACAGCTTCATCCCGGTGTTCGGGCGCGTCTCGCGCCGGCTGACCGCGGATCTGCGCTTTGACTTCTACGCGGCGATCGCGACCGGCGGCAAGCTGTCCGTCGACAACGCGAACGGCAGCGGGATCTACAGCGAGAGCTACAGGATCGCGCCGGCGATCGGCGCGACGCTCGCGTACCGCTTCTGAGGCGATGCGGCGCCTGCGCCCACTCCGCGTGGCCGCGGCGCTCGCGACGGCCGCGGTCCTCTCCGGCTGCTCCATTCGCTACGATGCGGCCGGCGTGACGCGCGTGGGCATCGGCCTGTGGGGATTCGGTGATCCGCCC
The DNA here is from genome assembly GCA_963779445.1 of uncultured beta proteobacterium. Classification (GTDB taxonomy): domain Bacteria; phylum Pseudomonadota; class Gammaproteobacteria; order Burkholderiales; family Casimicrobiaceae; genus CAIWHR01. The sequence continues at coordinate 211,851 of CAVZYI010000005.1, read as the reverse complement.
GGCGTCGACTGGAATCTCGACTGGCCGCGCCGCGACGTTCCGGACCTCCCGGCGGCGCCGCACGGCGAGCTGCCGCCGCGGCGCGACCCGGCGCGCACGCCCCGCGCCACCGACCCGTTCGCACCGTCGCAGGATGCGCCGGACCGGCACGCCGCCGCGATCGACGATAATCGCGACTGTGATTCGCACCGCGCGCCCCTTCCGACCTGCGTTTCCGTGGCTGCTCGCGCTGGCGATCGCGGCGACGGCGGCGGGCATCGCTGACGCCTTCGCCGCCGACGCGGCGGCCGGCGGCGATGCGTTCCGGTACCGCGTGACCGTCGTCGCGCCCTCGCCGCTGAAGGAGGCCATCGGGCGCGACGTCGGCCTACTGCGCTGGCAGGACTACGCCGACATGACCGAGGAGCTCTACGATCGTCTCGCGCGCGAGGCGATCGGCGAAGCGCGCGACGCCGCCGCCGCCGAAGGATTCTTTTCCGCCGCGATCGACGTGGCGGTCGACAGGCAGGCGTCGCCTGCCCTGGTCACGCTCACCGTGATACCCGGCACGCCGACGCGGATCGCATCGGTGCGCATCGTCGTCAACGGCCCGGCGCAGGACGACGTGCCGCTGGGCAGCGACGCGATCGCGAAGATGCGCGGCGACTGGAAGCTGCGGATCGGCGACGTCTTCCGTCAGGAAGCCTGGGCCGAAGCCAAGGACGCCGCGCTGGCGACGCTGGCCGCGAGCCCGTACGCCGCCGCGAGGATCGAGGGCAGCGAAGCCTACATCGATCCCGAGAATCACTCGGCGACGCTGTCGATGGAATTCGCGAGCGGACCGCCGTTCCGTTTCGGCGGACTCGAAATTTCGGGACTGTCGAAGTACGGAACGTCGCTGGTGCGCAACTACAGCTCGATCCGCAGGGGCGAGCCCTACAGCGAATCGGCGCTGACGAGCTACGTCCGCCGGCTGAACGCATCGGGCTACTTCGCGAGCGCTCAGGCCGCGATCGACCCCGACACCACGCATCCCGACGACGCGACGGTGAACGTCGCCGTCATCGAAGCGCCGGCGAAGCGTCTCGAGGGCGGCCTCGGCTACTCGACCGACGTGCAGTTCCGCGCCAACGCCAGCTACCGCGATGTCGATATCGACGGCAACGGAATGCAGCTCCTCGCCGAGGGGCGCCTCGAAACCAAGCTGCAGTCGGCTTCGCTGCTGCTGTCGCAACCGCCGGGCGACGGCGGCTGGATCGCCACCTACCGCGCCGGCGCCCTGCGCACCGACATCGAAGGCCTCGTCACCCGCACTGCCGCCGCCGGCACGCGCTGGCATACGCTCGTGGAGCACGACGAGCATGCGTTGACGGCGACGTACTTTCTCGACGAGCAGCAGCCATCGGGCGCGCCTTCGGAAACCGCGCACGCGGTCTACGGCGATTACGAGCGCTACTGGCGTCGCGTCGACAACCTCATCGCACCGTCGACCGGATGGATGCTGAGCCTGCTCGCGGGCGGCGGCATTCCGGGCATTTCCACACGCGGCTTCGGGCGGGTGATGGGCCGCTTCGCGTCGTGGATTCCGCTCGACCGGTTGACCGAGCTGCAGCTTCGCGCCCAGGCCGGCGTGGTGCTCGCCGATTCGCGCAGCGGCATACCCTCGGCGCTGCTGTTTCGAACCGGCGGCGACACCACGGTGCGCGGCTACGCCTTCGAGAGCCTCGGCGTAGCGAGCGGCAATGCGATCGTTCCGGGACGCTACCTGGCCGTCGTCAACGCCGAGGCGATCCGCTGGGTCGGCGCGGCGTGGGGGCTGGCCGCCTTCGTCGACGCCGGCAACGCCACCGACTCGCTTTCCGACGCGCACCTCGCGCTCGGCTACGGCGCCGGCCTGCGGGTGCGCACGCCGCTCGGCCCATTCCGCCTCGACCTCGCCTACGGACAGGACGTGCACCAGGTTCGCGTCCACTTCTCGGTCGGTCTCTCGTTCTAGACGATGCCGGATTCCGCCACCCCCGATCGGCGCCGCCGGCGCCTGCGACGCGGGCTGCGCTACGCCGCCGTCGGCGCGCTCGCGGCCGCCGCGACCTTCGCCGCCCTGTGCTGGATGCTGCTGTCGGGCCAGTTCGGCGTCGACCTGATGGTGCGCGAGCTCGTCGCCCGCAGCGGCGGCACGCTCGAAATCGAAGGCGCGACCGGCGCGTTCATCGACACGGTCCGGGTCAGCCGCATCGTCTGGCGCGGCCCCACCGCGACGGCCATCGTCACCGACGCCGCGCTGACCTGGAAGCCCGCCGCGCTGTGGTCGCAGGGCATCGTCGTGCACGGATTGGGTGCGCAACGCCTCGAACTCGACTATGAAGCCTCCGACAGCGACGCCGTGCCCCTGCCGGCAAGCCTCGCGCTGCCGGTCGAACTCACCATCGAGCGCCTGGCCATCGGTCGACTGGATTGGCGGGTGGGCACCGGTCGCGGGACGCTGCGCGGCGTCGCCTTCGGCTACTCGGGCGGGGCGCGGGAGCACCGGGTGTCCGACCTCGCGCTGGCGGCGGACTTCGGCGCGATGACCGGCGGCTTCGCGGTCGGGTCCGCGCCGCCGTTCCCGGTCGACAGCCGTCTCGCGTTTCGCGGCGACGCCTCGCTCCACGGCGGCGAGGCGGACGTCAGCCTGTCCGGCACGCTGGCGTCGCTGGCCGTCGTGGCCCGGGGCCGGGCGGGAGCGGCGCGATTCGAAGCTCGAGGCGACCTGGAGCCGTTCGCGGCCGTGTCGCTGCGGGGACTCGCGCTCGAGGCCGGCGACATCGACCTCGCCGCGTGGGACCCCGCGCTGCCCGCGACGCGCATCGCGGTCGTCGCGCGCGCGCAACCGTCGCCGGGCGGACTGTCGGGAACGATCGAAGCGACCAACGCGCTGCCCGGCGCGATCGACGCGCGCAGGATCCCGGTCCGCAGCGCATCCTCGCGTTTCGCCTGGAGCGGCGATGCGCTGCGCTTCGACGAGATCCGCGCCGAGCTTCCGGGCGGCGCGAAACTCGCGGGCCATGGCGAGATTCCGCTCGCCGGCGGCCCGGCGGGAGCCTGGTCGCTCGACGTGCGCGACGTCGATCTCCGGCAGTTCTACGCGCCGCTGGTCGCTACGCGGCTCGCCGGAAGGATCGCCGCCGACCTCGGTGCGCGGCGGCAGAAATTCAGCGCCGACCTCGCCGACCGCGGCATCGCCGGCGGCATCGCGCTTGCGTTTGCCGGCACGGTGGCCGACGACACGCTCGTCATCGAGAGCTTTCGCGCGCGCGCCGGCCCGGGCGAACTCGCCGGTCGCGGCCGTCTCGCGCTGTCGGGCGAGCGTGGCTACGCACTCGCGGCGACGGCGACGCATCTCGATCCCGCGAGGTTCGGGGCCTATCCGCGCGGGACGCTCGACGCCACGTTCGAGGCGACCGGCGTGCTCGCGCCGAATTGGCGCAGCCGGATGAGCCTGGCCTTGGGCGCCGGCAGCCGCCTCGCCGGCGTGGCGCTCTCCGGCACCGCGAGCGGCACGCTCGGGCGCGATTTTCTGGACGACGGTGCGATCGACCTGCACGTCGCGTCGGCGACGCTGGCAATGGCCCGAAGCGAAGGCCCCGACGGCGGCCGGATCACTGCCCGCTTCGACGCGCCGCGCCTCGCCGAACTCCTGCCGCTTTTGCCAGCGGCGGTTCCGCGAACGCTGTCCGGCGCGCTGCAGGTCACGGCGGAGCTGCGCGGCGCGGTGTCGCAGGCCGGAATCGACATCGTCGTGAAGGGCGACGCGCTCAAGCTCGGCACGTCGCTCGCGCTGCGCACGCTGGCCGCGCAGCTGTCCGTCGCGCCGGCGACCAACGCGGATATCGGCACCGCCTTCGCGTCGCGCGAACTGCGCCTCGACGTCGAGGCGAAGGACGTCGTCGCGCCGCAGGGGTCGTTTGCGTCGGCGCGCGCGAGCGTCTCCGGGACGCTGGCGGGGCACGCGATCGCCGTCGCCTTCACGGGCGGGGATGTCGACGTCGAAGCGAAGGCGCACGGCGGCCTCGCCGAACCGGCGTCCGCGCCGGCGCTCTCGGCGCTCGCCTGGTCGGGCGTCGTCGATTCGCTGGAGAGCCGCGGCCCGTGGGCGCTGCGGCTCGCCGCGCCCGCCACGCTCTCGATCGCCGCCGGTCACGTCCGTGTCGGCGAAACGCAGCTGGCCGTCGCCGACGGCAACGTGAGCGTCGCCGAACTCGCGTGGGACGACGGCAGGATCACCACGCGCGGACGATTCGCCGGCGTGCCGGCCGCCACCGCGGCACGCCTCGCCGGCAGGCCGCTGCCGTTCCCCTCGACGCTCACGCTGGGCGGCGAATGGTCGCTCACCGCGGCGCCGCGCCTCAACGGGAGCTTCGCGCTGCGGCGCGAAGGCGGCGACCTCTGGGTCGTGCGCGACGCGGCGGTCGACGCCACGAAAATCGCCCTCGGCGTCACCGACCTCGAGGCCAGCGCGCGCTTCACCGACGACGCCGTCGAGGCCAAGGCGACGTTTCGCTCGACGCGCGGCGGGTCCGCCGACGCTGCCCTGTCGATCGGCGCGCTCGCCGATGCGGCGCCGGGACGCATCGCCCTCGATGCGCCGCTGGCGCTGACCGCCAGCGCGCAGTTGCCGACGCTGCAGCTGCTGCAGCCATGGATCGGCACGGCCGCCGTGATCGACGGGCGCGCGCGGATGGAACTGCAGGCGAAGGGCACGGTGAAGAACGCACCGTTCGCCGGGACGCTGACCGGCGAGGCGCTGCGCCTCGATGCGCCGAGGTATGGCCTGCATTTCACCGACGGCCGCGTGTCGGCCCGGTTCGCGGATCGCGGCCTGATCCTCGACGATCTGTCGCTGACCGCGGGCGCCGGCGTCGTCCACGCCACCGGGACGATCGCCGCGGCGTCCGCGGACGGACGCACGCCGGCCGGACACCTGACGTGGCGCGCCGACCGGTTCCGCGTCGTCAACCGGCCCGAGTACCACCTCGTCGTCTCGGGCGAAGGCACGGTCGCGTCGGTCGACGGCAGGATCGCGCTCGCGGGATCATTGCGGGCCGACGAGGGTGGCATCGTCTACGACACCGATCCCGGAACGACGCTCGGCGACGACGTCGTCGTCAAGGGATGGCCGCGCCCGACGGCCGATGCGACGCGCGCAACCGACATTCCACTGGCCGTCGACCTCGCTCTCGACCTGGGCGACAAGCTGAGGTTCACCGGCATGGGCCTCGACACGGGATTGCGCGGCGAAGTACGCGTGACCAACGGCGCGAGCGGCTTCGTCGGCAAGGGCTCGATCCGCGCGGTGAACGGCACCTACTTCGCCTTCGGCCAGCGGCTGGTCATCGACCCGGGGCGCCTCGTCTTCGACGGACCGCTCGACAATCCCGGCCTCGACATCATCGCCCTGCGCAAGAACTACGCCGTCGAGGCGGGCGTCGCCGTCACCGGCACGGTCAAGGTTCCGAACATCCAGCTGACGTCGAATCCGCCGGTTCCGGACTCCGAAAAGCTTTCCTGGCTGGTGCTGGGTCATGGCCTCGACCGGACCTCGGGCGCTGAGGTTGCTGCGCTGCAGGCCGCCTCGGCAGCGCTGCTCGGCCGCAACAGCCGTCCGGTCACGTCGAGGATCGCGGAAAGCCTCGGCGTCGACGACATCTCGTTCCGGAGCTCGGCCGGGACCTCGCGCGGAGCTGCGCGCGGCGGGCCGAATGCCGAGGGGCAGGTCGTCGCCGTGGGCAAGCGCCTGTCGGACAAGCTCGCCATCGTCTACGAGCAGGGACTCACCGTCGCGACCAACGCACTGCGCCTCGAGTACAGTCTCACCGGATCGCTGACGTTGCGCGCCGAGGCCGGCACCATCAGCGGCGTCGGCCTGTATTTCCGGCGCAATTTCGACTAGGCCCGGCTTGTTGCCTGGTGCGGCCGCCGGATTGCGATGCCGGCACGCCGGCCGGCCGCGCGGAGCGTACAATTTTCCCGGAACGTCCGACACGCCGGAATCGAGCAAGGCGGGGCTGGAGCGGTCCGGGACGGCCGCGAAACGCGGTGCGCAGCGGAAGCGGGCTCCGGAACAGTGCAGCGCGTGGCAGCCCGTGTCGAACGCGCGGATATCATCATCGAAGTCTGGAGGCGACAGCGTGAATTTCGACAAGGAACTCGATGCCCGCGGGCTGTCCTGCCCGCTGCCCATCCTCAAGACGAAGAAGGCGCTGAACGAGCTCGCGTCCGGCCAGGTGCTGAAGATCGTCGCGACCGACCAGGGCTCGATCAAGGACATGCAGGCCTTCTCCAGCCAGACGGGGCACGCGCTGCTGTCGTCGACGGAAGAGAGCAACACCTTCGTCTTCTACATGAAGAAGAAGTAGCCGGATCCGTTCGGCACCCCGTTTCCGCAACCGCCGCTCGAGCACGAGGCTCCCGAATCGAAACGCCCTCCAGGAAAATGGCCATCATCGCCAGCAAGGGCGCGCTGGACATGGCCTACCCGCCGCTGATCCTCGCGTCGACCGCCGCCGCGCTGGGCTACGAGGTGCAGGTGTTCTTCACGTTCTACGGGCTGCAACTGCTCCGCCGGGACCTTCGCGGCATCAGGATCAGCCCGCTCGCCAACCCCGCGATGCCGATGCCGGTGCCGATGCCGGTCGTCGTCTCCATGCTGCCGGGAATGGAATCGATGGCGACGATGATGATGAAGAAGAAGCTCAGGAAGCACGGCGTCGCCTCGCTGGACGAGTTGCGCGGGCTGTGCCTCGAGGCCGGCGTCAGATTCATCGCCTGCCAGATGACGCTCGATCTGTTCGAATTCGACCGCAGCGAGTTCATCGACGGCATCGACTACGGCGGAGCGGCGACGTTCCTGGAATTCGCCGGACAGGCCGACATCACGCTGTTCGTCTGATGCGCCGGGCCGACTTCGACGACGGTGTGCGCGCAACGGCCCGCAGCGGCCGCGCGGCGACGGTCGATGCCGAAATCCGCTGACCTGCCGACGCCGGCCGATCTGGCGCGCGCCGTGCGCGCCCACGCCGGGCCGCACGCGCCGGGCGGCGGCGAAGTCTATCTGGTCGGCGCGGGTCCGGGCGACCCGGAACTCCTGACGCTGCGCGCGCTGAAGCTGATGCAGCGCGCGGATGTCGTCCTCTACGACAACCTGATCTCGCCGGCGGTGCTGGAGCTGCTGCCGCCGGCGACCGAACGCATCTACGTCGGCAAGAAGCGCGCCGACCACGCCATGCGGCAGGAGGAAATCAACCAGCTGCTGGTTCGCCACGCGCTCGCCGGCAGGCGCGTGCTGCGCCTCAAGGGCGGCGACCCGTTCATGTTCGGTCGCGGGGGCGAGGAGATCGACACGCTCTCGGCGCAGGGCATCCCGTTCGAGGTCGTGCCCGGCATCACCGCGGCGCTGGGCGTCGCGGCGTACGCCGGCATCCCGCTGACGCACCGCGACCACGCGCAGTCCTGCGTCTTCGTCACCGGACACCTCAAGGACGGCAGCATGGACCTCGACTGGCCGGCGCTGGCGCGGCCGCGGCAGACGATCGTCGTCTACATGGGGCTCACCGGGCTGCCCGTGCTCTGCGCCCGGCTGGTCGCGCACGGCCTCGCGCCGGCCACGCCCGCCGCCATCGTCCAGCAGGGAACGTCGAGCACGCAGCGCGTCGTCACCGGTACGCTGGCCACGCTGCCCGGGCTCGCCGCGCGCGCGAAACTGCACGCTCCGACGCTCACCATCGTCGGCGACGTCGTGCGCCTGCGCGAGCGGCTGAACTGGTTCGCGCCCTGAGCCGGGCCCGCGTATCGGCGCGCTAGATCGCGCCGGCGGCGCCCAGGGCCGCGGCGGCCGCCAGCATCCAGAGCGGATGGATGTCCGTCGCCAGCGCCAGCACCAGCGTCGCGGCGGTCACCGCATAGGCCGGCCAGGCGTGGTCGGTGGTGCGCGTCAGCACGTAGCCCGACGAGAGCACCAGCCCGACCGTGACCGGCGCCAGCGCGCGCTGGATCGCGATGCGCAGCGGCGCTTCGCGAAAGCGGTCCCAGTAGTGCGCGACCTGGTAGGTCAGCAGCGACGACGGTCCGCACATCGAGACGATCGCGACCAGCGCCCCGGCGATGCCCGCGACCTTCCAGCCGATCAGGCTGACGATCAGCACGTTCGGTCCGGGCGCCGCCTGCGACAACGCGAACATCTGCGAAAAATCGGCGTCGGTCATCCAGTGATGGATGTCGACGGCGCGCAGGTGGATCTCCGGGATGATGGCGTTGGCGCCGCCGATCGACAGCAGCGACAGCACGAGGAACTGCAGCGCCAGCTCGAGCAGCACCGGGGGGATCACGAGCGCCTCCACAGCGCGATCCCCAGCGAGATCGGCACCAGCACGGCGAGCACCGGCAGCAGCGGCAGCCGCGCGAGGCCGATGGCGGCGAACGCGACCGCGCCGACACCCAGCTGCCACGGCGTGCCGGCGATCGGACGCGCCATTTTCAGCGCAATCGCCAGCACCAGCCCGGACGCCGCGGCGGAAATGCCGCTGCAGGCATCGCGCACCGCGTCGACCTGCGCGAACGCGCCGTAGACGGTGGCGAGCAGCAGGACCGCGACCAGCGGCATCAGCATCAGTCCCAGCGCGGCGGAGAACGCGCCCCTGGCGCCCTGGAAGCGGCGGCCCACGATCACCGCGACGTTGACGATGTTCGGCCCGGGCAGGAACTGCGAGAGCGAGAGCACCTCGACGAATTCCTGCTCGGTCAGCCATCGCTGCCGATCGACGAGCATGCGGCGCGCGAACGGAAGGACGCCGCCGAACCCGGACAGCCCCACCTTGAGGAATCCCGTGAACAGCGCGGCGTTCGAGACACCGGCGGCGGCGCGGGCGGACGCTTCGGCGCTCATCCGGCGCTCGCCGCAGTCGCCATGATCTCCACCAGACCATCGGGCTTCCGGAATTCGACGCGCACGCCGGCGCGCACGGGCGGATGGACCCGATCGTTCCAGACCGCGTCGCGCCCCTCGAACAACGCCATGTTGGAGAGCCCGACCTGCGCCGTCGGCAGCCTCGACTTGTCGCTGCCTGCCGCCGGCATCGGACGGTCGACCCGCCCGGGCACCTGCCGCGTCTGCGTCGCGATGTCGCCTTCCGGCTCCGGGGTGACCCCGCACAGGTCGACGATGCCGCCGCAGACGACGGCCTTGCCGATGACCGGCAGGCGGTTCCCGGCTTGCGTGATTCCGGATCGGGAGATGCTCACGGCGTGGCTCCTTCAGAAGTTGACACCATCGGGCGCTCCCTGGCGCACTCGTCGGTTGCGGCCAGAGGGGCGCCGGCGATCTCCGCGACGCCGGCAACCCCGTCACTCCGCCAGGATCGGGTCGGGCCGGCCGGCGTTCGCGCCCATCGCCGTTCGCACCAGCGGAGAGAGTTCCGGAGGCAGCGCAATCAAGGTCAGCGCCGCGCTCCGGCCGCGCACCGACATCTTGCGCGAGGTCCGGGCCAGGATGTCGAGGAATTTCGCGGGATCGTAGCCGTCGTGGCCGGCGACGAAATCCGCGAGGTAGCTTTCGAGGAAGACCAGCGCGACGACATCCTCCAGCGCCTGCGCGTCCGCGTTCGACTTGAGGCCCTCCTTCCTCAGCAGCGAGCGCACATTGCCGATCATCGCCTCGTCGTAGCCGACGTCGCGCAGCATCCCCGCGGCAAGATCGGCATGGAAGTCGCGGAGCCGCGTGCGCCACTGGTGGTAGCCGATCCGCGTCATCGGATAATCGGCACGCGGAATCTTCCAGCGCTGCAGATGCTGGCACCGCGCCGCGAGGCGCAGCGCCTCCGACGCGTCGGGGAGGTAGCGATCGAGCATCGCCGTCAGGCGCTCGGCGTAGAGCAACTCCTTCGGGAGATCGACCCCGTCGGCCGTTTCGCGATGGGGATCCTCGGCGTTCGCGGCGTCGAAGCGCGCGATCGCGCGCCGCTGCCGGTCCGGATCCACGTTCACGGCGCCGTGACCGGGGCTACCTGGCGAGTTCCGCCTCGATTCCGGCGAACGTGCGCGCGACGTCGAAGGTGACGATGGGCACGCCGAGCTGCCTCCCGATCTGCGTCGCCGAAAAGATGCCGCGCACGAACACCTCGCCGGTGACGCGGTCCAGTTCGATGACCAGCGCGTGCTGGCGTCCGGCTTCCTTGAGCGTGGCAATGATGTGCCCGACCTCGCTGCGCGCCACGTCGGCGATGTCGAGGACGTCGATGGCATCGCGCGGAACCATCAGGTCGGCGACGGTCAGGTCGTCGCGCTTGCCGCCGCGCTCGTGCAGCAGGTTGACCGGCTTCTCGCCCATGATGTCGTGCGCAGTGATCAATCCCTCGACCGCACCGGCCACGCCGACGACGAGCAGCAGGCGGACGCCGCGCACGATCATCTCCCGGTTCGCCTGCACGATGGTCGCATTGGGCCGAATGGTCGCGGCAGAGACCTGCCGCAGGTCGGTCATCACCTCCACCGCCGCGGTGTCGAGCTTGACCGGCTTGGGACCGCCCGCGGCCGCGGGCTGGCACACGACGCCAGCGCGCATTCGGGCCATCGTGACGGGCCTGTACAGCGTGCGTTCCATGATCCTCCTCCCAGGCAGCGCGGTCGTCCGGCCCGCAGCGGCGCGAATCCGCGCCATTTCCGGCGGTCGCGACCGGGTTGGATCCCCGGCCGCGCGGTCGGTTCAATGCGGCGTGATTCGACGTGACGCGGGGCCGGCGCGACGCTTCGCTGCGGCAGCGCGCCGGCAGAGCAATCATACGCGGGCGCAACGACGCCGCCGATCCGGCTGAAGCGGGTGCGGCATGGACGCCGAAGAGCCAACGTCTCCTGTGGACCACAACGGACCGTAAGACGCGCCGCGACAGACGGGCGCCGCGGTTCGGCAGAGATTCGCCACGCCGCCGTCCCCGAAGGGCGGCCGCGTGGCGACATCCTGTTCCTGGCGAAGGATGGCCGAGCGCGGCCGCCGGGGAATTCAGCCGACAGGCGCGCCGCGAAGGAAGGGGTTGCCTAGTCCGCCAGGAATTCGCGCGTCGGCTGCGGCAGGTCCCGCGAATCCGCCGCCGGGAAACGCGGAGACGGCGCCTGCTTGTCGGGCGCGTCCAGCCGCTTCACGTCGCCGCTGATTTCACCGCCCTCTTCGACGACCAGCTGGCCGTAGCGGATGACGCCGGACACGCGACCGGTTCCATGCACGATCAGGCGCGTGCGCGCGGTCAGCTCCCCGGAGAATTCGCCGTAGACCTCGGCGATGTCGATCAGCGCCGTCCCCTGGAGCGTCCCCGGCTTGGCGATCTGCATGGTGTGGCTGTGGACGGTCGCCTCGACGTGGCCCTCGATCACCAGCACGTCGCAGTCGGAGATTTCCACGCCCTTGAGCTTGATGTTGATCCCGACGAAGAGCTTGCTGCCCGCAGGTTCCGAAGGCAGCGACGCGGTCATGGCGGCCGGGGGCGCGGCAACGGGCGCCGGCTTGGCGTCGTCGTGCGCCGCGGGACCGGCGGCGATGGTGCCGTCCCTGGCGGTGACCGGCGGCGCCGTCGAAGGTCGCTGCGCGGCGGCGGCACCGGGCTTGGCGATGCTTCCGGGCGGGTCGTAGAGCGCAGGCTTGAGTACGGACTTTCCGGCATCCCTGGCGTCGGCCAAATGATCGCGACTTTTCAGATTGAACATGGCGCTTCCTTCCAGAGGTTGGGGGGTATGACGATGTCATTATTCGCCCTTGGCGGCCATTGTGCAATACAGGCGGGCGCAATCGACGCCCGCGGCCGGCGATGCGCCGCGACGGCGGCGTCGATGTCGGGTCGCGATTGGGCCGGGCGGGGCCGGTGGGTGGTCCGGAGCACGGGACCAGGGGTCCCGGGCGTCGGTGCCCGCACCCCGAGCCTTCGACCGGCGACCGGCACGCCGAAAGCGCGTTCGCGGTGTCGCTGCCGGCAGAGTCGCGGAGCGAGTCGGCGACCCGCCGGCTCCTTCCCGAAGACAGTTGCGGGGCGCGGCTAGTCCTTGGCCACGCTCAGGCTGGCGGCGCTCCAGCCGCCGCCCAGCGCCTTGACGAGCCCGACGCTCGCGGTGAGGCGGCGGCGCGAGGATCGCGAGTGCGGTCCGCTCGTTGTTGAGCGCGGCCGGCCTGCAGCACGACCACCGCGATGTAGCTCGCGGTGCCGGCCTTGTACTGGTTGTTGGCGATCGCCGCCGATTCCCGCGCCGCCTTGACCGCGTCGTCCTGCACCGCGGCCTCCTGCTCGAGGAGCGCCAGCGCCGCGAGGTTGTCCTCGACCTCCTGGAACGCGGTGAGCACGGTCGGGCGGTAGGTGGCGACGGTCTCGTCGTAGGCCGCGATCGCCTGCGCCTTCTGCGCGGTGCGCAGGCCGCCGTCGAACAGCGTCTGCGCGAGCGCCGCGCCGAGCGACCAGAAGCGGCTCGGCAGCGAAAGCAGGTTGCCGAGCGCCGAGTTCTGGAAGCCGCCCAGCGCCGACAGCGTCAGCGACGGAAAGAACGCCGCCTGGGCGACGCCGATCTGCGCGTTGGCCGCGGCGATGCGGCGCTCGGCCGCGCGATGTCCGGACGGCGCTCGAGCAGCTCCGACGGCACGGCGACCGGCGTCGCCGGAAACGTCGCCGTCGAGCGGCCGCGGGGCGATGGCGAGCTCCGACGGCGGCTTGCCGACCAGCACCGCGATCGCGTGCTCGAGCTGCGCGCGCGTGATCCGCGCGTCGATCGCCTGCGCCTGCGTCGACTTGAGCTGCGCCTCGGCCTGCGCGACGTCGCCGCGGGCGACGATGCCGGCGGCGTACTGGTTGTGCGTCAGCTGCAGCGATCGCTCGTAGGCGGCGACCGTGTCGCGCAGCAGCTCGATCTGCGCATCCTGCACGCGCAGCAGCAGGTAGTTCTGCGCGAGCAGCGCCTGCGCCGACAGCGTCGCCGCCGCGAGATCGGCGGCGCTCGCCTGCGCGCCGCGCTTCGCTCGACTCGACGCCGCGCCGCACGCGGCCCCACAGGTCGAGCTCCCAGCCGACGTCGACGCGCGACGTTGTAGCTTGTTGGCGACCGTCGATGCGCCGTTGCCCGAGCCGGCGCCGGTCGTTCCCGAACGCGCGCTGCGCAGCGCGGCGGCGCTGGCGGTCGACCGACGGGAAGAGCCCGGCGCGCGCCGCCTGCGTGGCCGCCTGCGCCTCGCGCATGCGCGCGGCGGCCGCGGCGATCGTCTGGTTGCGAGACGTCGACCTGCGCTTCCAGCGCGTCGAGCTCCGGGTCGTCGAAGACGTCCCACCAGTTGCCGCGCGGCGCGTCGTCCTGCGGCTGCGCGGCCTTCCAGCCCTGCGCTTCCTTGAACGCGGCCGGCGTCGGCGCGGCCGGGCGCACGTAGTCCGGGCCGACCGTGCAGCCGGCGAGCGCCAGTGCGACCGCAGCGAGCGCTGCGGCGCGCCGGCCGGCGCCGCAGCGCGCGGCGACGGGTCATCGCGGCGCGTTCCGGTCGTTCACCGGACGGCCTCCGCCGGCGCAACGCGGCGGCGCGGCCGACGCGCGCCGCGACGGCTCGCCCACAGGCGGAAGCGGTCGAGGTAGAGGTAGACCACCGGCGTCGTGTAGAGCGTCAGCACCTGGCTGACGAGCAGGCCGCCGACGATCGCGATGCCGAGCGGCCGGCGCAGCTCGGCGCCGTCGCCGGAGCCGAGCGCGAGCGGCAGCGCGCCGAACAGCGCCGCCATGCGTCGTCATCATGATCGGCCGGAAGCGCAGCAGGCAGGCCTCGAAGATCGCCTCGCGCGGGCGTCAGCCCGCGCGTGCGCTCGGCGTCGAGCGCGAAGTCGATCATCATGATCGCGTTCTTCTTGACGATGCCGATCAGCAGGATCACGCCGATCAGCGCGATGATGCTGAACTCGGTGCGGAACAGCAGCAGCGCGAGCAGCGCGCCGACGCCGGCCGAGGGCAGCGTCGAGAGGATCGTGATCGGGTGCACGAAGCTCTCGTAGAGCATGCCGAGCACGATGTAGACGGTGACGCAGCGCGGCGAGGATCAGCAACGGCTGGCTGGCGAGCGAGGCCTGGAAGGCGCGCGCGCGTGCCCTGGAAGCGTGCCGTGCACCGTGGTCGGCACGCCGAGCCGCGCCAGCGTGTCGTCGACCGCGCGCGTCGCCTGCGACAGCGACACGCCGGGCGGCAGGTTGAACGAGATCGTCGAGGCGGCGAACTGGCCCTGGTGGTTGACGCCCAGCGGCGTGTTGGTGGGCCCGTAGCGTGGCGAACGCCGACAGCGGCACCTGCGCGCCGCCCGGCGTGCTGACGTAGACGTCGCTTCAGCGCGTCGGGCGTCTGCCAGTACTCGCGGCGCCGCCTCCATCACCACGCGGTACTGGTTGAGCGGGTTGTAGATCGTCGACACCTGGCGCTGGCCGAACAGCGTCGTTCAGCGTCGCGTCGATCATGCGCGGCGTGACGCCGAGCCGCGACGCGGCGTCGCGGTCGATGACCAGCGAGGTCTGCAGGCCCTTGTCCTGCTGGTCGGTGTTGACGTCGACCAGCTCGGGCAGCTGCGCTCAGCGCGGCGCGGATGCGCGGCTCCCAGGCGCGCAGCTCGGCGAGGTCGTCGGCCTGCAGCGTGTACTGGTACTGCGCGTTGGCCTGCCGGCCGCCGATGCGGATGTCCTGCACCGGCACGCAGGAACAGGTTGGCGCCCGGCTCGTGCGCGAGCTTGCCGCGCAGCCGCGCGATGACCTGGTCGGCCGACACGCTTGCGCTCGGCGAGCGGCTTCAGCGCGACGAACATGAGCCCCGAGTTGCGCTGCGCCGCCGCCGGTGAAGCCGACGACGTTCTCGACCGCCGGGTCGGCGCGGACGATCGTCATGAAGTCGGCGAGCTTCTGCCGCATCGCCTGGAACGAGATGCTCTGGTCGGCCTGGATGTTGCCGATCAGCGCGCCCGGTGTCCTGCTGCGGGAAGAAGCCCTTGGGCACGATCGACGTAGAGGTAGACGTTGAGGCAGACGGTCGCCAGCAGCGACCAGCATCACGACGACGCCGTGCCGCAGCGCCCAGCGCGAGGCTGCCGCGGTAGCCGCGAGCATGCCGCCGAAGACGCGCTCGCTCCAGCGCGCCGAGCCGGCCCGTGCGTGCGCTCGGCGGCGCGGCCGCAGCAGGCGCGCGCACATCATCGGCGTCGTCGTCAGCGAGACCACCAGCGAGATCAGGATCGCCGACCGACAGCGTCACCGCGAACTCGCGGAACAGCCGCCCGACGATGCCGCCCATCAGCAGGATCGGGATGAACACCGCGATCAGCGACAGGCTCATCGACAGCACGGTGAAGCCGACCTCGCGCGCGCCCTGCAGCGCCGCCTGCGAACGGCGCCATGCCCTCCTCGATGTGGCGCGAGATGTTCTCCAGCACCACGATGGCGTCGTCGACGACGAAGCCGGTGGCGATGGTCAGCGCCATCAGCGACAGGTTGTCGAGGCGGTAGCCGCACAGGTACATCACGCCGAAGGTGCCGATCAGCGACACCGGCACCGCCACGCTGGGAATCAGCGTCGCGCGCCCGTTGCGCAGGAACAGGAACACGACCAGGATCACCAGCGCGATCGAGATCACCAGCGTGCGCTCGACGTCGCGCAGCGAGGCGCGGATGGTCGGCGTGCGGTCCATCGCCGGCGTCAGCGTCGATGGCGCTCGGGATCGAGGCGCGCAGCGCGCGGCAGCAGCGCCGTGCACGCGGTCGACCGTCTCGATGATGTTGGCGTTGGGCTGCCGGTTGAGGATCAGCAGCACCGACGGCTTGCCGTTGGCCGAGCCGGCGTTGCGCAGGTCCTGCACCGAGTCGACGACCTCGGCGACGTCGGCGAGGCGCACCGCGGCGCCGTTGCGGTAGGCGACGATCAGCGGCAGGTACTCGGCGGCGGTCTTCGCCTGGTCGTTGGCGTCGATCTGCCAGTGCCGGTCGCCGTCCTCGACCGAGCCCTTGGGCCGGTTGGCGTTGGTCGCGGCGATCGCGGCGCGCACGTCCTCGAGCGCCGATGCCGTACTTGTTGAGCGCCTGCGGGATTGAGCTCGACGCGCACCGCCGGCAGCGAGCTGCCGCCGACGCTCACCTGGCCGACGCCCTGCACCTGCGAGAGCTTCTGCGCGAGGATGGTCGAGGCCGCGTCGTACATCTGGCCCTGCGTCAGCGTGTCCGAGGTCAGCGCCAGGATCATGATCGGCGCGTCGGCCGGATTGACCTTGCGGTAGGTCGGGTTGCTCGGCAGGCCGGTGGGCAGCAGCGCTGCGCGCGGCGTTGATCGCCGCCTGCACGTCGCGCGCGGCGCCGTCGATGTCGCGGTCGAGGTCGAACTGCAGCGTGATGCGCGTCGAGCCGAGCGACGCTCGACGAGGTCATCTCGGTGACGCCGGCGATGCGGCCGAGCGCGCGCTCGAGCGGCGTGGCCACCGTCGCCGCCATGGTCTCCGGGCTCGCGCCGGGCAGCGACGCCTGCACCGAGATCGTCGGGAAGTCGACCTGCGGCAGCGGCGAGACCGGCAGCAGGCGGAACGCGAGCGCGCCGGCCAGCGCGATGCCGAGCGTCAGCAGCGTCGTGGCGACCGGCCGGGCGATGAAGGGCGCGGAGAGGTTCATCGCGGCTCCGGCCTCAGCGCGGCCGCGCGCCGGCGGCGCGCCGGCGCGCGGCGAGTCGCCGTGGCGAGGCGCGTCGAAGGCGAGATAGATCACCGGCGTCGTGAACAGCGTCAGCACCTGGCTGACGCAGCAGGCCGCCGACCATCGTGATGCCGAGCGGATGGCGCAGCTCGGAGCCGACGCCGCTGCCGAGCATCAGCGGCAGCGCGCCGAGCAGCGCGGCCATCGTCGTCATCAGGATCGGCCGGAAGCGCAGCAGGCAGGCCTGGTGGATCGCCTCGCGCGGCGCCTTGCCCTCGTTCGCGCTCGGCGTCGAGCGCGAAGTCGATCATCATGATCGCGTTCTTCTTGACGATGCCGATCAGCAGGATGATGCCGATGATGGCGATGATGCCGAGGTCGTTGCCGCGAGAGCAGCAGCGCGAGCAGCGCGCCGACGCCGGCCGAGGGCAGCGTCGAGAGGATCGTGACCGGGTGGATGTAGCTCTCGTAGAGCACGCCGAGCACGATGTACATGGTGACGATCGCCGCCAGGATCAGCAGCAGCGTGTTGGCGAGCGAGGCGCGGAAGGCGAGCGCCGCGCCCTGGAAGCTGGTCTGCACGCTGGCCGGCAGGCCGAGCTCCGCCTCCGCGGTCGCGATCGCCTGCGACCGCGTCGCCGAGCGACGCGCCGGGCGCGAGGTTGAACGAGATCGTCGCCGCCGGGAAACTGGCCGAGGTGGTTGATCGCCAGCGGCGTCGGCCGCTCGACGACGCGCGCGATCGAGGACGAGCGGCACCTGCTGCGGTCGGCTGCCCCGGCACCGTGGACGTCACGTAGAGGTCGTTCGAGCGCCGCCGGGCCGCGCTGGAATTCGGGCTTGACCTCGAGCACCACGCGGTACTGGTTGGTCTGCGTGAAGATGGTCGAGATCAGGCGCTGGCCGAAGGCGTTGTAGAGCGCGTTGTCGATCGCCGCCGGCGTGACGCCGAGGCGGCTCGCGGTCGTCGCGGTCGATCTCGACGTAGGCCTGCAGGCCCTCGTCCTGCAGGTCGCTGGCGACGTCGGCGAGCTGCGGCAGCGTCCTTCAGCCGGTCGACCAGCCGGGGCACCCAGACGCGCCAGCTCGGCCGGGTCGGCGTCCTCGACGGTGAACTGGTACTGCGTGCGGCTGACGCGGTCCTCGATGGTCAGGTCCTGCACCGGCTGCATGTACAGCGCGATGCCGTCGACACGCTGCGAGCCTGCGCTGCAGGCGGCGGATGACCTCGGCCGCGCTGGCGCGCGCGCTCGCCGAGCGGCTTCAGGTTGATCAGCATGCGGCCGCTGTTGAGCGTGGCGTTGGTGCCGTCGACGCCGATGAACGACGACAGGCTGGCGACCGCCGGATCCTCCAGCACGACGTCGGCGAGCGCCTGCTGGCGCTCGGCCATCGCGGCGAAGGAGATCGACTGCGGCGCCTCGGAGATGCCCTGGATCACGCCGGTGTCCTGCACCGGGAAGAAGCCCTTGGGGATCGACGATGTAGAGCAGGACGGTCAGCGCCAGCGTCGCGACCGCGACCGACAGCGTCGCGCGCTGGCGGTCGAGCACCCAGTCGAGCACGCGGCCGTAGCGCGCGATCACGCGCTCGAAGACGCGCGCCGCTCCAGCGGTAGAAGCGGCCCTGCTCGCTCCGGCGGCGTGTGGCGCAGCAGCCGCGCGCACATCATCGGCGTCAGCGTCAGCGAGACGACGGCCGAGATCAGGATCGCCACCGCCAGCGTGATCGCGAACTCGCGGAACAGCCGCCCGACGACGTCGCCCATGAACAGCAGCGGGATCAGCACCGCGATCAGCGAGAACGTCAGCGAGATGATGGTGAAGCCGATCTGCTCCGAGCCCTTCAGCGCGGCCTCCAGCGGCGAGTCGCCCTCCTCGATGTAGCGCGCGATGTTCTCGATCATCACGATCGCGTCGTCGACGACGAAGCCGGTGGCGATGGTCAGCGCCATCAGCGTCAGGTTGTTGATCGAGAAGCCGGCGAGGTACATGACGCCGAAGGTGCCGACCAGCGACAGCGGCACGGCGACGCTCGGGATGATGGTCGCCGGCACGTTGCGCAGGAACAGGAAGATCACCATCACCACCAGCGCGACCGCGAGCAGCAGCTCGAACTGCACGTCGTCGCACCGAGGCGCGGATGGTCGTCGGTGCGGTCGGTGAGCAGCGTGACGTCGACCGACGCCGGCAGCGTCGCCTGCAGCTGCGGCAGCAGCTTCTTCACGCGGTCGACCACCTCGATCACGTTGGCGCCCGGGCTGGCGCTGGATGTTGAGGATGATCGCCGGCGTCGCGTTCGGCCCAGGCGGCGAGGCGCACGTTCTCGGCGCCGTCGACGACTTCGGCGACGTCGTGCAGGCGCACCGGCGCGCCGTTCTTGTAGGCGATGATCAGGCTGCTGGTATTCGTCGGCCGACTTCAGCTGGTCGTTGGCGTCGATGGTGGAGGCGCGCGTCGGGCCGTCGAAGCTGCCCTTGGCCTGGTTGACGTTGGCGGCGCCGATCGCGGTGCGCACGTCGTCGAGCGACAGGCCGTAGGCGGCCAGCGCCTTCGGGTTGGCCTGGATGCGCACCGCCGGCCGCTGGCCGCCGCTGATGCTGACCAGGCCGACGCCCGGCAGCTGCGAGATCTTCTGCGCGAGGCGCGTGTCGACCAGGTCCTGCAGCTTCGGCAGCGGCAGCGTCGGCGACGTGACCGCCAGCGTCAGGATCGGCGCGTCGGCCGGATTGACCTTGCTGTAGATCGGCGGCATCGGCAGGTCGGTCGGCAGGAAGTTGCCCGACGCGTTGATCGCCGCCTGCACCTCCTGCTCGGCGACGTCGAGCGACAGGTCGAGGCTGAACTGCAGCGTGATCACCGAGGCGCCGCCGGAACTGGTCGACGACATCTGGTTCAGCCCGGGCATCTGGCCGAACTGGCGCTCGAGCGGCGCGGTGATCGACGAGGTCATCACGTCCGGGCTGGCGCCGGGGTAGAGCGTCACCACCTGGATGGTCGGGTAGTCGACCTCGGGCAGCGCCGACAGCGGCAGCAGCCGGTAGGCGACGACGCCGGCGAGCAGGATCGGCGACCATCAGCAGCGAGGTCGCCACCGGCCGCAGGATGAAGAGGCGCGACGGATTCATCGCGACAGCGTCCGCCCGTTCATTCGTGAGCGTGGGGGCCGTTCATCACCCGCCGGCCTTGGGCGGCCGCTGCCCCGTGCGCGGCGGGCCGCTTCCCGGCGGCGCGTCGGTCCGCGACCCGCGGCCCCTGGCGCCCGGCGCCGCCGCCGCGGGCGCGTCGCGCGTGATCACTTCCACCTTCGCGCCTTCGCGCAGCTTGTCGGCGCCGTCGACCACCACCTGCTCGCCGGGCGCGATGCCGCTCGCCACCGCGGTGACCTCGCCCTGCACCGGCCCGAGCTTGACCGGCGTCACGGTGACCGTGCGGTCCTCCTTCACGACATAGACGAAGGTGCCCGGTGCGCCGCGCTGGATCGCCGCCGTCGGCACCAGCGTCGCGTCCGGCAGCGTCTGCACCAGCATCCGCACGTTGACGAACTGGTTCGGAAACAGCGCGAGGTTGTCGTTGGTGAACTCCGCCTTGAGCTTGACGGTGCCGGTCGTCGTGTCGATCTGGTTGTCGATGGTGATCAGCCTGCCGGTCGCGAGCTTGACCTTCTGGTCGCGATCCCAGGCGTCGACGACGACCGCCTCGCCGGTCGCGAGCCGGCGCATCACCCGCGACACGTTGTCTTCGGGAATCGTGAACAGCACGGTGATCGGCTGCAGCTGCGTGATCACGACGATGCCGTTCGCATCGGAGGCGTGCACGATGTTGCCGGGGTCGACCTGGCGCAGCCCGATCCGGCCGCCGATCGGCGCCGTCACGCTGGCGTAGGTCAGCTGGAGCCTGGCGCTGTCGATGGCGGCCTGGTCGGTCTCGACCGTGCCTTCGTACTGGCGCACCAGCGCCTCCTGCGTATCGACCTGCTGCTTGGCGATCGAGTCCTGCGCCAGCAGCGTGCGATAGCGATCGACGTCGAGCTGCGCGTTGCGCAGCAATGCCTGGTCCTTCGCCAGCTGGCCCTCGCCTGCGCGAGCTGCACCTCGAACGGGCGCGGATCGATCTCGGCCAGCAGGCTGCCGGCCTTGACGACCTGGCCCTCGTCGAAGCGCACCCGCATCAGCTGGCCGTCGACGCGCGGCTTGACGACGACGGTGTTGCGCGGCGTCACCGTGCCGAGGGCGTTGAGATACACGTCGATGCTGCCGGTCCGCGCTGCCGCGGCGACGACGGGCACGGCACGCGCCGCCGCGTCGGGGCGCCCCTTGCCGGCGGCCGGCGATTCCGCAGGCTGCGCCGCCGAATACCAGTACCAGCCTCCGGCGCCGGCGGCGACCAGCGCGACGGCGAGCACCGCCCGGGGCCAGCGTCGCTTCCTGCCGGCGACGGGTTGGGGTCCCTGCGCCTCAGACGCGGCGGCGGACGGTGCAGGCGCTGGGTTCGGCGTCATCGGTCGTTCGATCGGGGCAATGAATGCGATTGTCCGCCCTCGGCGGGCCTTGCGGCGCGGGAATTGTAACCGTCTGTGAGCGGCTCCCTCTGTTCGGTGCCGAACACGCGCCGACGGCACGATCGACGAATCCACCGCCGGCCATTTGCCGACGCGCGGGGTTGCATCGCGGGCGTCCTCCCGACGATGCGTGCGACGGATGGCATTCCATCGCGGGTCGTGCAAGGCACGGTGCCTGCCGCGGCGCTCCGTCCTTGCACCGGGAGCGATGGAAACGCCGCGAAGTCACGGCGTCGAGCCGCGGCCCGGCGCGGGTCGCTTGACAAGAACAGTATTACTGTCATAATCAACTGTATGAAACGGCCGGAGCCGCCCGCCCGCAGCTACTCGCTCGACGAGCTGTGCACGCTCGCCGATCTGCCGAAACGCACGGTCCGCTACTACATCCAGCTCGGTCTCGTCGACCGGCCGATCGGGGAAACGCGGGCGGCTCACTATACGAGCCACCACCTGGCGCAACTTCTGCAGGTGCGGAAGTGGACCGGAGCCGGCGTCTCGCTGGAGCGCATCCGCGACCTGCTCTCCGGAGCGACGACCGCGGTGCCGCCGCGGCCGCGCGGCGCCGGCAGCGTCGAAGTGTGGAGCCACCTCGTGGTCGCCGACGGCCTGGAAATCACGCTCGAGCCGTCGCGGGCGGGCCTGTCGCCGGAGCAGGCGCGGGCATTCTTCCGGGGCGCACTGGCGCTCTACGAAACCATCAGCAACAGGGAATGATCATGGAACACAAGGAACACGAAGCCGCGATCCTCCAATCCGTCGCCGGCGAAGCGCTGACGCTGACCCGCGTCTGCGCCCGCGGCCAGGTCGACGGCCTGCTGTTCGAGCTGACCGTGGAGCAGCACTACCGCAATCCATCCGCAACCAACATCGAGGCGGTCTACACGTTTCCGCTGCCCTCCGCCGCGGTGCTGCTCGACCTCGACGTCCGGCTGGGCGACAGGCTCCTGACCGGCGTCGTCGTCGAGAGGCGCGCCGCCGAAGCGTTCTACGAGGAGGCGATCGACAAGGGTGACACCGCGATCATGCTGGAGCGCGCCGGCGACGGCCTGTGCACCGTCAATCTCGGCAACCTGATGGCCGGAGAGGAAGCGATCATCCGCTATCGCTACGGTGAACTCCTCCGCTTCGAGCACGCCAGCGTGCGCGTCACCATCCCGACGGTGATCGCACCCCGCTACGGCGACCCGTCCGCCGACAACTTGCTGCCGCACCAGGTGCCGACAGCCGACCTCGCCGTCGAGTACCCCTTCGCCCTTTCGCTCGAGCTCGCCGGCGCCATCGCCGGGGGCACGATCGCGTCACCGTCGCATGCGATCGCCGTGGCGCGCACGGAAGCCGGGGTCGCCATCTCGCTGGCACGCGCCGCCGCGCTCGACCGCGATTTCGTGCTCACCGTCGGCAACCTGCCCGCGCAATCGTTGCTCGCGGTCACGAACGATGGCGATGACTTCGTGGCGCTGGCGAGCTTCTGCGCCGACGTGCCTCCCCGCGTCGCGGAGCTGCCGCTCGCGCTCAAGCTCGTCGTCGACTGCTCCGGCTCGATGGCGGGCGACAGCATCGGCGCCGCGAAGCGCGCAGTGCACCGGATCCTTGCCGGACTCGCGCCCGCCGACCGCTTCAGCTACTCGCGCTTCGGCAGCAGCGTGCACCACGACATCGCCGCGCTGACGAACGCCGACGCAGCGGCGATCCTCGCCGCCGCGGAATGCATCGCCCGCACCGACGCCGACCTCGGCGGCACCGCCATGCGACACGCGCTGGAATCGGTGTTCGCGCTGGGCGGGGCCGACGGCGCCGCCGACGTGCTGATCATCACCGACGGCGAAGTATTCGGCATCGATGCCCTCGTCGCCTCGGCGCAGCGATCGCGGCAGCGCGTGTTCGCGGTCGGCATCGGCAGCGCGCCCGCGGAGGGCGTGCTGCGGCAGCTCGCCGAGGCGACGGGCGGCGCCTGCGAGTTCATCGCGCCCGACGAGGACGCCGAGGCCGGCATCCTGCGCATGTTCTCGCGGCTGCGCTCGCCGCGCGTCGAGCGCGCCGAGATCACCTGGCCGACCCCGCCGAAGTGGACGACCGCGGTGCCGTCGGGCCTCTTCGGCGGCGAGACGATCCACGTCTTCGCCGGTTTCGACGCGCTGCCCGCGGGCGTGGTCGCGCTGGAACTCGTGGCTGCCGGCGACGGCGGGCCGCTGACGGCGCGCGCCGCCCTGCCCGGGCACATCGACCGACAATGCGACGCTGCCGCGGATGGCGGCGGCACGCCGCGCCGAGTCGGCCGGCGCCGCGGAGAAGCTCGCGCTGGCGCTGCGCTACTCGCTGCTCACCGAGTCGACGAACTTCATCGTCGTCCACGCCCGCGCCGACGCGGAAAAGGCGCGGGGCCTGCCGGAGCTGCGGACGATCGCGCAGATGCCTGCCGCGGGATGGGGCGGAATGGGCAGCGTGCGCCGCAGACACCACGGTTCCCTGCCGCACGCTGGACATTACCCTGCCTGATGGTCGAAAGCGTCGAGGATCCCGACATGTTCAGAATGGACGGTGAGCGTGGAGATGGACTTCGAGAATCGCTGATCCGGCGCGCGTGTCATCGGCGACGGTCCCTGCCGGCGCCGCAGCGTCCATCACCACGATCCTTGGCCGCCTGGACCGCCGCTGCGGAGGCAGGCAGCGCGGCCGGCTGCCCGACGCGCTCTCCGAACTCGCCTCGCTGGGCGTCGCCGTCGAAACGCTCGTCGAGCTGAACGGACTGATCGCACAGGGTCACGACGAGCAGGTCGTCGTGCGCGCCTTTCTCGAGGCGCTCGCGGCGTGGGGCGGTGAAGCCGGCGTTTCCCGGCAGCTGCTGCGCGCGTTGCGGCACGCCTTCGCGTCGCCGGACGAACATCGCGAGGTCCGCGAGCGTGTCGCGGCGATCACCGGCGTGCCGGTGGCGCAGGCCTGACCCGTGCGTGGATCGAGTGCCGTGACCACCGCACCGACGCTGCGACAGCGCTATGCCGGAGCGCTGCTCGGTCTCGCCTGCGGCGACGCCGTGGGCACGACCGTCGAATTCCGGCCTCGGGGAAGCTTCGCGCCGGTGACCGACATGACCGGCGGCGGCCCGTTCGGCCTCGCCGCCGGACAGTGGACCGACGACACGTCGATGGCGCTGTGCCTCGCCGAAAGCCTCGTCACGCTCGGAGCCTTCGACGCGGCGGACCAGATGCAGCGCTACGTCAGGTGGTGGCGCTCCGGCCATATGAGCTCGACCGGGACCTGCTTCGACATCGGCGGGACAACCTGCCGCGCGCTGGCCCGCTTCGAGCGTTCCGGCGACGCCTACGCCGGGTCGACCGATCCGCGGACCGCAGGGAACGGCTCGCTGATGCGGCTGGCCCCCGTCGTTCTGTTCGCCTATCCCGACGCCGAACTCGCGGTCGAACTGGCCGCGCAAAGCTCGCGCACCACGCACGCCGCGCCCGAAGCCGTGGAAAGCTGCCGGCTCCTCGCCGCCGTCCTGTGCGGAATGCTTCGCGGCTTGCCGAAGCAGGACCTGCTCGGCAGCGTCGGCGCCGCCGGTTTCGTCCCGACGCAGCGCAAGATGATTGCCCTGGCCACGGGGTCCTTCGCAGCGAAGCATCGCGACGCCATCCGCGGCAGCGGCTACTGCATCGAGTCGCTGGAGGCCGCGCTGTGGTGCTTCTTCGGCACCGACGATTTCGAGAGCGCGATCCTTCGGGCGGCGAATCTGGGCGACGACGCCGATACGACCGGCGCCATCGTCGGGCAGCTGGCCGGCGCCCACTACGGCGCCGACGCGATCCCGCGCGGCTGGATCGCGAAGCTGGCGATGGCCGGCGATATCGAGCAATTGGCGGACGCCCTGTGCGACCGCGCGCGATCCGTCGAGGCCGCGGCCGCGATCCCGCCCGGCCGTTCTACCGGCTAGCCTTCGCGCCGGGCGCGCGGACCGGGGCGCCGCGCACTGTCGGGCGAAGTTGCGCATAATCACTTCCGCGACGCGCGTCGCGCGCCGCCTTCGCGGGAGCCGTTGATGATCCGAATCGCATTGCGGCTGGTGCTGGCCGCCGCGCTCGCCGTTGCGGCGCCTGCGCGCGCGCAGGCGCCCGACCGCCTCAGCTTCGCGACCGACTGGCTCGCGCAGGCCGAGCATGGCGGTTTCTACCAGGCGATCGCCGAAGGCATCTATCGGAAGCACGGGCTCGACGTCACCCTCACGACCGGCGGGCCGCAGGTCAACGGACTGCAGCTGCTCGCCGCCGGCCGGCTGGACGTGGTCATGGGCGACGCGCTGCAGGTCGCTCTCGGCCGTCGAGCAGAACGTGCCGGTGACGGCCATCGCCGCGACCTTCCAGAAGAATCCCACGGCCATCATCGCGCATCCCGGCGTCACCCGCATCGAAGACCTCAGGGGCCGGCCCGTCGCCATCGCCGCGGCCGCAAACACGACCTTCTGGCCCTGGCTCAGGCAGCGCTACGGCTTCACCGACGACCAGAAGCGTCCGTATGCCTTCAGCGTCCAGCCATTCCTCGTCGATCCGGCGCTGTCGCAGCAGGGATTCGCGACGTCCGAGCCCTTCTCGATCGAACGGGGAGGAATACGGCCGGTGGTGTTTCTGCTTGCCGACCTCGGTTATCCCCCGTATTCGGAGACACTGGTGGTGACGCGCGACACGCTGTCCCGGCGCGGCGACGCGCTCGCGCGTTTCGTCCGCGCATCGGCGGAAGGCTGGAAGAGCTACCTCGCCAACCCGGCGCCGGGCAACGCGCTCATCAAGCGCGACAATCCGCAGATGAGCGATGCGCTGCTCGAGTTCAGTCACCGCAAGATGAAGGAACACGCGATCGTCTCGGGCGGCGAGGCCGCGACGCGCGGCCTGCTGACGATGACCGACGCCCGCTGGACGCAGACGATCGACTTCCTGCGCTCGGCGGGGCTCGCCAGGCCCGGCACCGACTATGCGAAGGCCTATACGCTGTCGATCGTGCGCGACGTGAAGGTCCTGCCCTGACCGCAGCGGCGATCGGCGACGCCACTGCGCCGGTGATCGACGTCGCCGGCGTGCGCAAGGCGTACTCCGGCGGACGGCAGGCGCTGGCGCCGGTCGACCTCGCGGTGCGGCGCGGTGAATTCGTCACGCTGCTCGGGCCCTCCGGCTGCGGCAAGACCACGCTGCTCAAGCTGATGGCGGGTCTCGTCGAGCCCACCGCCGGCACGCTGCGCTGGTGGGGCGACGGGTTCGACGCGACCGGCGTGCCCGGCCGCCGGTTGGCGATGGTCTTCCAGGCGCCGGCGCTGATGCCCTGGGCGCGGATCGCGACCAACGTGCGGCTGCCGCTCGATCTCGCCGGGGTTCCGCGCGGCGGCGCCGATCGCGAAGTCGACGCGGCGCTGGCGCTGGTCGGATTGTCCGACGCGGCCGGGCAATTGCCGCGCGAACTCTCCGGCGGCATGCAGATGCGCGCATCGATCGCCCGCGCGCTCGTCACCTCCCCCGACCTGCTGCTGATGGACGAGCCCTTCGGCGCGCTCGACGAATTCACGCGCCAGCGGCTCGACGCCGAGCTGCTGGCGCTGTGGGCCGCGCGCGGGCTCACCGTCGTCTTCGTCACGCACAGCATCGTCGAGGCCGTGTTCCTGTCGACGCGCGTCGTGGTGATGGCCGCGCGGCCGGGCCGCATCGTCGCCACCGTGCCGATCGACGAGCCGCATCCCCGCGCCGACGCGTTCCGGCTGCGCCCGGCGTTTGCCGAACACTGCCGGCGCCTGTCGCAGCTCGTCGCCGATGCCGCCACGGGAGCGGGGCGCGTGAAGCCGGGAAGCCGAAGGCGGCCTGTCGCGGTTCGCGGCACCCGCGGCGGTGGCGCTGCTCGTGCTCGGCGCCTGGCAGGCGCTGGTCGTCGCCTACGACGTGCCGGCGTACCTCGTCCCCTCCCCGCTGCTCGTCCTGCGCACGCTGATCGCCGACCGCGCGCTGCTCCTCGATTCGCTGGCCGTCACGCTCGGCGTCGCGCTCACCGCGCTCGGCATTTCGATCGTGCTGGGCGCGCTCATCGCGCTGCTGTTCGTGCGCAGCCGCTGGATCGAGAGGAGCCTGTTTCCCTACGCCGTGCTGCTGCAGGTGACGCCGATCGTCGCCATCGCGCCGCTGATCATCATCTGGGTCAGGGACACGCGGACGGCGCTGGTGCTGTGCGCGGTCGTGGTCGCGATATTCCCGATCATCTCCAACACCACGCTGGGCCTGCGCAGCGTGGACCCGGGACTGCTCGACCTGTTCCGGATGTATCGCGCGACCCGGTGGCAGATGCTGATGCGGCTGCGCGTGCCGAGCGCGCTGCCGTATTTCTTCGGCGGGCTGCGCATCGCCAGCGGCCTCTCGCTCATCGGCGCGGTCGTCGCCGAATTCGTCGCCGGCACGGGCGGCCAGGGTGCCGGACTCGCATACCAGATCCTGCTCGCCGGCATCCAGCTCAACATCCCGCGGCTGTTCGCCGCCCTGCTGCTGATCACGTTGAGCGGCGTGGCGCTTTTCGGCCTGACCGTGTGGACGTCGCGTCTCGTACTGGCACGTTGGCACGAGAGCGAGGTCGCGCCCGGCGATTGACGGAAATCCCATCGGGTCGGCACCCGCATCCCGGATTCCATCGCATTGCGACGCGGTCCCCGGTACGCGGTGAAGGCCGACATGGCCGCAGGACAATCCTCCTGCCGTGCGCCGGCCTTGCCGCCCGATCCGTTGCGGTCCGCTTCGACCGCCGGCGGAAGCTAGGCCGTTGCCGCGAATTTCCCGGACTGGTAGTCCTGCACCGCCTGGAGGATCTCGTCGTTCGTATTCATCACGAACGGCCCGTACTGCGCGATCGGCTCGCCCAGCGGCCTGCCGGCGATGAGCAGGGCGCGCGACGGCGCCGCGGCGGACAGTTCGACACCATCGCCGCCGCCGGCGAGTATCGCCATCCGCTGCGCCGGCACCTGCGTGCCGCCGATCTGCAGGCCGCCGCGATAGACGTAGACGAACGCGTTGTGCGACGGCGCGAGCGCCTGCGCGAAGCCGGCACCCGCCGGGATCTCGAGGTCGAGATACAGCGGGTCGGTCACTTCGCGCTGCATGGCGCCGTCGATGCCGTGGCTGCGGCCGGCGATCACCCGCACCTTCACGCCTTCCGCCGTCGTGAACTCCGGGACCTCGGCGCTCTGGATGTCGCGGTACCAGGGCGCGCGCATCTTGTCCTTCGCCGCGAGATTGAGCCACAGCTGGAAGCCTTCCATGCGGCCGTCCTCCTGCTCGGGCAGCTCGGAGTGGATCACGCCGCGCCCCGCCGTCATCCACTGGACCCCGCCGTTCGACAGCAGGCCTTCGTGTCCGGCACTGTCGCGATGGCGCATGCGGCCGGCGATCATGTAGGTGACGGTCTCGAAGCCGCGGTGCGGATGATCCGGGAATCCGCCGATGTAATCCTGCGGATCGTCGGTGCCGAACGCGTCGAGCATCAGGAAGGGATCGAGCCGGCGCTGCAACGGCTGCGTCAGCACGCGCGTCAGCCTGACGCCCGCGCCGTCCGAAGTCGGCTGACCCGCGATCAGCCGCTCGACCGGGCGCGGCCGGGCGACGGTTTCCGCCCGGGTGTTGGTGAGAGTCGTCGTCATCGCATTCTCCTCGCGGGCCCGATCCGAATTCCCGGCGACGGCGGAAATTTCGGGTCCGGCCCAGGTCACGCTACACGGCCACCGCTTCCTCGATCTGCTCGTGCGCCGAAGCGATGGCCTTCTGCTCGGCGTCGGGTCCCATCGAAAGGCCTTCCGCGTACACGAACTGCACGTCGGTGAGGCCGAGGAACGTGAACACCGTCTTCAGGTACGGCACCTGCGTGTCCGACGGCGTGTTCCGGTACTTACCACCGCGGGTCAGCGCGACGTAGACCTTCTTGCCCTTGAGCAGGCCTTCAGGGCCATTTTCGGTGTAGCGGAACGTCACGCCGGCCCGAGAAACCGCATCGATCCAGTTCTTCAGTTGCGCCGGCACGCCGAAGTTGTACATCGGCACGCCCAGCACCACCACATCTGCGGCCTGAAGCTCCGCAATCAATGCGTCGTCCAATGCCACGCGGGACGCCTGCTCGGGCGTGCGCCGGTCCGCCGGCGTGAAGAGCGCGTCCAGCGCCGCTTCGTCGAGCTGCGGGTGCGGCGAATGGCCGAGTTCCCGCACCGTCAGCGTGGCGTCGGGGTCGGCTTCGCGCAAGCGTTCGACGAATCGGGATGCGAGGCGCGTCGAATGCGATGCTCCGCGACGGGCGCTGGAATTGATCTGCAGGATGTTCATGGTTCGCTCCATTCGGTTCGGTTGCTCGATGGAACGACTATATTTGTTGCCTTGGCGGATCGGAAGCCACTAAAATGGATATTATTGTTCCATAGCAGCAACAATACTCGAAGAAGCGGCCGCTGACCGGGCGCCGCGCCCGTCCCGGCCCGCGACCTTGCCGCAGCGAAAGGACGCCACCCTGAACGTCGAACCCAACGATCTCCTGCTCTTCGCGCGCGTCGTCGACGAGGGCAGCTTTTCGCGTGCCGCCGGGCGCCTCGGCCTTCCCAAGTCGACCGTCTCGCGCCGCGTCGCCGCTCTCGAGGCGGTGCTCGGCGAGCGCCTCCTGCTGCGCACCACCCGCAAGCTCACCGTCACCGACTTCGGGCTCGCCGTGCTCGAGCATGCGCATCACGTGGTCGAGGATGTCGCGGCCGCGGCGTCGCTCGCCCAGAACCGTCAGATCGAGCCCTCCGGCCGCCTGCGCGTGACCATGCCCGGCGACCTCGCCAACCTCGTCCTCGCGCCGCTGCTGGCGGAATTCGTGCAGAAGTACCCGGCGATCACGCTTGAGGTCGATCTTTCCGCGCGCTTCGTCGACCTCGTCGGCGAGAACTTCGACGTCGCGATCCGCATGGGAGAACTGCGCGACGACGCGTCGCTGGCGGCCCGCCGGATTGCCGCCTTCACCGGCGGACTCTACGCGGCGCCCGCGTACCTCGCCCGCCGCGGAACGCCGTCCGAGCCGGAAGCGCTGATGGAGCACGATGCGCTGCGCATCCTCGCCCGCACCGGCGACCCGATGCCGTGGGTGCTCCTGCGCGGCGACGAGCGCTGGGAGGGAATTCCCCCCGGTCGCGCGACCGCCAATTCTCCGGAACTGCTGACCCGGATGGCGCTTGGCGGCGCCGGGATCACGGTCATCAACGACCACTTCGCGCTGCCGTACCTGCAGCGCGGCGAACTCGTCCAGGTGCTTGCCGACTGGCGACTGCCGCCGGTCGGCGCCTGGGCGGTGTTCCCTGGCCGACGCCTGATGCCGGCGCGAACTCGGGTCTTCCTCGACGCGCTGGCCGCGAAGTTCGCCGGGCCGGAGTGCCAGGCGATCGACGCGAAAGTGCGGGAAGCCAAGGCGCGCCTGCGTCTCGCGTCCGGGCGCGAAACCCGGGCGTCGGATTGAATATGAGCCGGTGCCGATCGCGCGCGTTTCTTCCCGGGCAACCTCATGGACGTTCGCCCGGCGGGAATTCGACGGACGGCACCGACTTTCAGCTCGAGGGCCGCTCGATTTCGGATCGAGGCCGGCGCGGATGACGAGGCCCGGACAATCCCGATCGCCTGTTCGGCGGCGCCGCGGAAAGTCGCGCGCAGCGGGGAGGCTGCGCTGAGTTGGATGGGGCGCCCGCCGCTCACCGTGGCACGACAGAACGGAAAGCGCAAACGCATATTCCCTGTGGATATAATCTCCGGACTATTGCGTCGTTCGTGAAGCAGGTAGCTGCCCTTATGATGTTTCGAATCCAATGCGGCCGGCGGCGTCCGGGACATGGCGCCGCGCCGGGCGATGGAAACAACGAAAGCAATGGAACGTGGCCGCCCACCCGAATCAGAATTCGACGCCCGAATGCGCGGAGACGCGCATCGAACACCTGCACGCCGAATCCGCCGGCTCGGCGGTTGCCGATATCCTCGCGCGGGCACGGATGCGCGGCGCGCGGGCAAAGCTCGCGTTCGCCGGCGAAATCGAACCCGGGGAAGCGTGGCAGCTGTTGGCCGCCGACGCGGCTGAACTGGCCGACGTCCGGACAGCGGAAGAGCGCAAGTTCGTCGGCTACGTCCCGAACAGCGTTCACGTCGCCTGGGCGACGGGAACGGCGATGATCCGAAATCCGCACTTCGTGCGCGAGCTCGACTGGAAGGTACGCAAGGACGCCGTCGTGCTCTTTCTTTGCCGAAGCGCGAAGCGTTCGGCGTCGGCCGCCGAATTGGCGACGACGTCGGGCTGGTCCAACGCGTTCAACGTACTCGAAGGCTTCGAGGGCGATCTCGACGACCGGCGGCACCGCGGCACGATCGCGGGCTGGCGGCTGCGCGGATTGCCCTGGGTGCAGGACTGACGAGAAGAGGAAAAATCCATGACCCACTGGTTCGAAGACAATTCGCGCTCCATCGGCCGCACGCCGCTGGTGCGCCTCAACCGCGTCACCGACGGCGCCCAGGCGACGGTCCTCGCCAAGATCGAGGGCCGCAATCCCGGCCTACTCGGTCAAGTGCCGCATCGGCGCCGCGATGGTCTGGGACGCCGAGAAGCGCGGCCTGCTCGGCCCGGGCAAGGAGCTGGTCGAGCCGACCAGCGGCAACACCGGCATCGCGCTCGCGTTCGTCGCCGCGGCGCGCGGCTATCCGCTCACGCTGACCATGCCCGAGACGATGAGCATCGAGCGGCGCAAGCTGCTCGTCGCCTACGGCGCGAAGCTGGTGCTCACCGAGGGCGCGCAAGGGCATGAGCGGCGCGATCGCCAAGGCCGAGGAGATCGTCGCCTCCGACCCGGAGCGCTACGTGCTGCTGCAGCAGTTCAAGAATCCGGCCAACCCGGCGATCCACGAGACGACGACCGGGCCGGAGATCTGGGACGACACCGACGGCGACGATCGACATCCTCGTCTCCGGCGTCGGCACCGGCGGCACGATCACCGGCGTGTCGCGCTACATCAAGAAGACCGCGCGGCAAGCCGATCGTCTCGGTCGCGGTCGAGCCGGCGGCCAGCCCGGTGCTCACGCAGACGCGCGCCGGCGAGCCGCTCAAGCCGGGGCCGCACAAGATCCAGGGCATCGGCGCCGGCTTCGTGCCCGGACGTGCTCGACCTCTCGCTCGTCGACGCGATCGAGCAGGTGACCAACGAGGAGGCGATCGAGTACGCGCGGCGCCTCGCGCGCGAGGAAGGCATCCTCTCGGGCATCTCGTGCGGCGCGGCGGTGGCGGTCGCGGTGCGGCTCGCGCAGCGGCCGAGAACGCCGGCAAGACCATCGTCGTCGTCCTGCCCGACTCGGGCGAGCGCTACCTCAGCTCGGTCCTGTTCGAAGGCGATCTTCGACGCCGCAGGGAGCTGCGCTATGAACATGCCGCGAGCGGTCGCCGTCGAGCACCTGCTGACGCCGCGCCCGACCTGGGACCTCGAGCGCGGTCGTCGACGCGCATCTGCGCGCGCCAACGCCGACCTGCTGGCCGCAGCCGGCGCCGCGCCGGCATCGGCCGGCGCGCGCTGCCGTCGCGCGAGGCGCTCGACGGCATCGTCGCCGACCTGCGCGCGGCGCTGTTCCCGGCGCACTTCGGCGCCGCCGGACCTGCGCCGGACGACGGCATCGGCTACTACGTCGGCCACACGCTCGACGCGGCGCTCGCCGGCCTGCAGGAGCAGGTGCGGCGCGGGCTGCGCTTCGCGTGCGCGCACGGCGAGCGCGACTGCGGCGCCGTGCGCGCAGTCGACGCCGGCCGACGTCGTCGCGCGAGTTCGCGGCGCGCCTGCCGGCGGTCCGCGCGCTGCTCGAGCAGCGACGTCCGCGCCGCCTACGAGGGCGATCCGGCGGCGCACAGCGTCGACGAGGCGCTGTTCTGCTACCCCGGCATCACCGCGATCACCCATCACCGCCTCGCGCACGAGCTCTACGAGCTCGGCGTGCCGCTGCATCCCGCGCATCATCGCCGAGCTCGCGCACAGCGCGACCGGCATCGACATCCACCCCGGCGCGCGCATCGGCGGCAGCTTCTTCATCGACCACGGCACCGGCGTCGTCATCGGCGAGACCAGCGTCATCGGCGAGCGCGTGCGCCTCTACCAGGGCGTGACGCTGGGCGCGAAGAGCTTCCCGACCGACGAGCGACGGGCGGCCGCATCAAGGGCCTGCCGCGCCATCCGATCGTCGAGGACGACGTCGTGATCTACGCCGGCGCCACGATCCTCGGCCGCATCACCATCGGCCGCGGCTCGAGCATCGGCGGCAACGTCTGGCTGACGCGCAGCGTCCCGCCGGGCAGCCGCGTCACGCAGGCGCAGTTCGCGGCACGACCCGGCCGGCGGCGCAGACGCGCTGTGAGCGACGTGCCGGTTCGATGGGAATGCACAGCGGCGTAGCGGCGCGGCTGCCGCTGCGGCGCCTGCGCCTGCGCACCCCTGCCCGCGGCAATCGCGCCGCTCAATGCGCCGCTAGCGGATGCCGACCATCCCGCGCACGGAATCGATCAGCCTGACCGGGTCGTAGGCGTAGCCGTCCTTGAAGACGATCTTCACGTTTTCCACGTCGTCGATGCGCCGGCTGGGATCGCCACTGACGACCACGAGGTCGGCCAGCTTGCCGCGTTCTATCGTTCCGATGCGGTCGAGCTGTCCGAGGTAGCGCGCGCCGTTCGCGCTGGCGATCCGCAGGGCCTGCACCGGCGTGAACCCCGCTTCGACCAGCAGCGCGAGCCCGCGCTGATCGGCGAAGCCCGGCAGCGCGCCGCCGTTCCCGGTCGGATCGGCGCCGGCCAGGAGCAGGCCGCCGGCGCGCACGAACGCCAGCTCGAACGCCATCTCCTTCTTCAGCGCGCTCTCGAGCCTGTCGGACCGGCCCATGACGGTCGCGGCAAAGGCGCGCGCGTTGAGGTAGCTGCGCAGCGATTCCGGCGACATCAGCTCCTTTTGCCTGGCAGACAGGAGCGGCCGGGACCCGACCAGGGCTTCGAACACCGGCAGCGTCGACGTCACCGCGACGTTGTGATCGACCAGGTCGCGGATGAGCGCCTGGACCGGCGCGCTGTCGATTTCGAGCGTGTCCCACGAAGTCATGACGTCGCGGAACGACGGGCAGGTGTCGGGCTTGCGGCCGGGAACGAACTCGCTGTCGGTGAACACCGGCCCGTGCTCCAGATTGTCGATGCCGATGGCGGCCGCGCGGCGATAGTCGACGGTGCACAGGTGTCCCGTCACCTTGATTCCGTGCCGATGGGCCTCCTCGATGGCCGCGGCGAGCACGTCCTCGCTGATCATCATGTACGCCTTGAACGACGTCACGCCTTCGGCCGGCCCAGAACGCGACGGTCCGGCGCGCCTGCTCGGCGTCGACGAGCGCCGGCATCTGCGGAAAGAAGCTGCCCTTGCCCTCGAGATAGGGACCGGTGACGTCGATGCGCGGCCCGGGCATTTCCAGCTCGTCGATCTTGCGGCGGATGTTGAGGTCCGTGTAGGGCTCGATGCTTCCCGTCGTCCGGATGGTCGTGACGCCGGACGCGAGATAGAGGCGCGGCGCCGAGAACGCGATTTCGGTGACGAGTCCGCCGGGCGGCGGAATCCTGCCGTCCCTGTCGAGATTGATCGAGGCCGTGTACATCAGGTGATCGTGCATGCCGACGAGCCCCGGAAATGCGCTGTGCCCGGCGAGGTCGACGACGCGCGCGCCCGCCGGAATCGGTGTCGCTGCGTCCCCGACGGCATCGATGCGCCCGTCGCGGAGCACCACCGTGCGATCGTCCTGCGCCGGGGAACCGGTGCCGTCGATGACGCGCACGTGCGTGAGCGCGACGACCCGGTCGTCGAAAAGGAGGAATTTCCTGACCTCGGCCGAGGGCAGCTGGCCCCAGGCCGCGACGCTGCCGAAAAGCAGTGCGCCGACAACTATCCGAACCGATCGCACGAGTCGCTCCTTTGATCCGCCATCGACGTCGCAATCCGGTCCGCGGAATTTCGCGACGACCTGCCGCGACGCGGTGCGTCCGGGCTCCGCGCCGCCCGGCGCGCGCGCCGGCATCGCGCCGCGATTCCGCGCGCGCTTCGGAAATCCGCAACATCATGCCTACGGGCATTGCGGCGATCAAGGCCCTGCGAGCTGGCGCAAAGCAGAGCGCCGGCGGATTGCAAACGGCCAAATCGACCCGAACTATGCCGGCACGCGGTTTCGATCCGGCGCCCGGGAGGGTGCGCGCGTCGTCAGGCGAGGGGAATCCATGAAGTCACTCGGCAGGCGGCCCGACGGCCTGCGCCTCGAGCGCATGCAGGCCTCGCCGCTGTGGGCGGGCGATTCGTTCCGCAACATCCATCCGGTGCTGCCGGGACTGCGCGACCCGGCGGCGCCGCCGCCGACGCTGAGGGAGTTTCTCTGCGGCGGCGACCGCCGCGTCCCGCGGGCGCCGCTGCCGGCGGTGAATCCGCTCGACGGCTGGGCCACGGCGCCCGGCACGCGGACTGCGCGCCACCTGGCTCGGCCACTCGACCGTGCTGCTCGAGATCGACGGCCTGCGCGTGCTGACCGATCCGGTCTGGGGACCGCGCGCCTCGCCGTCGCGGCTGGTCGGGCCCGAAGCGCTTCCAGCCGGTGCCGGTGCCGCTGCGCGCGCTGCCGCCGGTCGACCTGGTGCTCGTCTCGCACGACCACTACGACCACCTCGACTATCCGACCATCCGCGAGCTCGCGCGGCGCGACGTGCCGTTCGTCACGTCGCTCGGCGTCGGCGCGCACCTCGAGGCCTGGGGCGTGCCGCCGCAGCGCATCATCGAGCTCGACTGGTGGGAATCGCACACGCTGCCCGGCGCCGATCTCACGGTCACCGCGGCGCCGTCGCAGCACTTCTCCGGCCGCGGCCTGAAGGACCGCAACGCGACGCTGTGGTCGTCGCTCGTCATCCGGTCGCGCCGGCACGCGGTGTTCTTCAGCGGCGACACCGGGCTGACGACCGAGTACGCGGCGATCCGCGAGCGCCTCGGCCCCTTCGACCTGGTGATGCTCGAGGTCGGCGCGTTCCATCCGTCCTGGGGCGACATCCACCTCGGTCCCGAGAACGCGCTCGAAGCGCTCGCGCTGCTCGGCGGCGGCGCGTTCCTGCCGGTGCACTGGGGCACGTTCAGCCTCGCGATGCACGCCTGGGACGAGCCCGCCGAGACGCTGCTGGCGCTCGGCCCGACGCAAGGGCGCGCAGCTCGCTGATGCCGCGGCTGGGCGAGCCGGTCGAGCCCGCGCACGACGAATCCGCTGACGCCGTGGTGGCGCGCCGTCGACATGCCGGGTCGCACGGCAGCCGTCGCCGAGCCGCTCGCCGATGACGCTGCCGAAGTCGATGCCCTGGCCGATCGACTGAATTTGCGCTGCCTGCCAAAGACCCTGTCCCGCTCGTGGACACATGAACGCGGCTGTCGAAGTCGAATGCAGCGGATGTCTGCGCACATCGACGACATGTGTCTCGCCGTGCGCAAGTTTGGCTATGATGTGGCTCCTGCCGGGCGCGACAGACGAACCGATGCGCATGTCCGCATCGAAAGCTCCGATGGCGGCATCGCGCAGCACCCTGCGCCCCCGGACCTGCCTCGACGACAGCCAACCGGGAGAACGAAATGCTGGGTCTTACGCCGCTGGGAACGTTGCATACCGCGATCAGCCTTGTCGCCGTGTTCGCGGGACTCGCCGCCTTCATCCGCGACAGGCAGATTTCTCCGAAGGACATGCTCGGAAAGATCTATGTGCTCGCGACAGTCGTCACCTGCCTCACGGGCTTCGGAATATTTCAGCATGGAGGCTTCGGCAAGCCGCATGTCCTCGGCGTCATCACCCTCGTCGTGCTCGCGGTCGCGTGGGTCGCCGGAAGTACCTCGCACTTCGGTCGCGCCTCGCCCTACGTCGAGACGGTCGGCTATTCGGCGACCTTCCTTTTCCACATGATCCCGGGCGTCACCGAAACGACGACGCGCCTGCCGCCGGGCGCACCGCTGCTGCCCAATGCCGACGCCCCGGCGCTGCAGGCGGTCGCCGGCGTGATGTTCGTCGCCTTCCTGATCGGTGCGGTGCTGCAGGTGCGATCGCTGCGCGCCCGGCAAGCCGGCCGCTGGAATCGCGATCTGATGTCGGGCGCGCAGAACTAGTTCGCCGCCTTGCCGTCGGCGGGCATCGGCAAGGGCGCGCGGACCGTGGTCGGAGAGTCGCCCGCCTTCCGGCCCTGGCGGTATTCGGCGGGTGGTTCCAGGATCGGAGAAGACATGGCCCAGGACGCGCCGCCTGACGCGAACAGCAGGCGTCACCAGATGTTCCCGGTGCTGACCGCGCCGGAGATCGCGCGCATCGGCCGATTCGGCACCGTGCAGCGCTATCCGCGCGCGGCGACGCGCCTGTTCGCGGCCGGCGAACCCGGACCGGGAATGTTCGTCGTGCTGAAGGGCGTCGGTCGCCATCACCCAGCGCGACGGGCTGGGTCACGTGGTTCCCATCGCGACGCCAGGGTCCGGGGCATTTTCTCGCCGAGGTCGCCCAGCTATCCGGTCGCCATGCGCTGGTCGACGGGCACGCCGAGGAGGACGTCGAGGCCATCCTGGTGCCGCCCGTCGCAGCTGCGCGCGCTGATCATCGCCGAAGCGGACCTGGGCGAGCGCATCGTCCGCGCCCTGATCCTGCGCCGCGTCGGGCTGATCGAATCCGGCGCCAGCGGACCGGTGCTGATCGGCCGGCCGGAATCGCGCCGAGCTGCTGCGACTGCAGAACTTCCTGCGCCGCAACGGCCATCCGCACCAGGTCGTCGATGCCGCAAGCGACGGCGACGCCGCGGCGATGCTCGAGCAATACGGCGCGTGCATTGCGGACGTCCTGGTCGTCTGCCCCGACGGCACCGTGCTGCTGAATCCGACCGAAGACGCGCTCGCCCGCTGCCTCGGGCATGCTCGATGTCGCCGAGCACGACGAGCTCTTCGACGTCGCCGTCGTCGGCGCGGGACCCGCCGGGCTCGCCACCGCCGTCTACGCGGCGTCCGAGGGCCTGCGCGTCGTCGTGCTGGACTGTCGCGCGTACGGCGGCCAGGCGGGCGCCAGTTCGCGCATCGAGAACTATCTGGGCTTCCCGACCGGCATTTCCGGACAGGCGCTTGCCGGTCGCGCCTTCGTCCAGGCGCAGAAATTCGGCGCCGAGATCCTGATCCCGGCGCAGGCCGCCGGCGCTCGACTGCGGCGGCGCGCGACCGGGTGGCGAGTTGTCGCTGACGGCTGACCGACGAGCGCCGGCTGCGTTCGCGGACCGTCGTGATCGCCAGCGGCGCGCGCTACCGACGGCCCGCCGTGCCCGGGTTGACCGAGTTCGAAGGCCGGGGCGTCTGGTACTGGGCGTCCGCGCTCGAGGCGAAGATGTGCGCTCAATCCGAAGTCGTCCTGGTCGGCGGCGGCAACTCGGCCGGGCAGGCCGCCGTGTTCCTGGCGCAGCACGCAACCAGGGTGTACATCCTGATACGCGGTCCGGGACTCGCCGCGACCATGTCGCGCTACCTGATCGATCGCATCGAGCGCCGCGCCGAACATCGAGTTGCGCACCCGCACCGAGCTGACGCAGCTTCATGGAGACCGGACGAGCGGGCTCGCACGCGGTGACCTGGCGCCACAATCAAACCGGCGCCGAGGAGAGGCTGCCGATCCGAAACGTGTTCCTGTTCGTCGGCGCGGATCCCGAGACGCGGTGGCTCGAGGGCTGCGGCGTCGCGTTTCGACGCGCATGGCTTCGTGCTGACCGGCCGGGCAGTGCCGGAGCACGGTCCTGGTCACGTGCCCGCCCTGCTCGAATCCACCGTCCCCGGCGTGTTCGCGGTCGGCGACGTGCGCTCCGGTTCGGTGAAGCGCGTCGGGGGCGCCATCGGCGAAGGCGCTGCCGTCGTCGCACAGATTCATCAATACCTCGCCGCCGGAAACCCGGTGAACCGGGCAGCGCAAGCGGCATAGCCGGTACGAACGAACCGCGGATTCGAAGGAGCGATGCCATGCCCGCCCGCTGCACTCACCTGGGTTCCGTACTGACGGCCAAGGCGAATACCCGCGGTTGCGAGGAATGCCTGCTCAGCGGAGACTCGTGGGTGCATCTGCGGCTGTGCCGCAGCTGCGGGCACGTCGGCTGCTGCGACGACTCCAGGAACAAGCACGCCACCCGGCACTTCCACGCGACCGGGCATCCGATCGTCACTTCCATCGAGCCCGGAGAGGACTGGAGCTGGTGCTACATCGACGAAGCGGTCATGGAACTCGGATGAGACGCGACGCGGGAGCGTGCGCCACGTCGTTCGTCCGGGGCCGGGACGGTGAAGCCGCGACACCGCGGCATAGCTTGCCGGGCTCGACCGGCCCGGGCGACCGCTCGCGTCGGTAACCGCAGTCTCCAAGAATTCACGGCCTGGAGCGCATTTCGAGGATGCCGATGTTCAAGATCGAGGTCGAGGACGGCAAGGGTCTCTGGAGCGACGTCCGCGGCGGCGACGGCCAGGTGCTGACCTTCGAGTCGGAAGACGCCGCGCGCACCGCGCTGGCCGAGCGATTCCCCGTGCTCGTGCAGATGGAGCGCTACGCCGGGGGCAAGCGTACCCGCGTCATTCGAATCCTCGAGGACGCCGACGATTGGCCCAAGCGCCCGTGACCAACGGGGCGCCCCCGACGTTTCCCGCTCTCCCGTCCGGCGCGGGCATCCGCCGCCGCTGCAGAGCCGATTCCCTGTCCGCAACCCGTGACCCCGTTTCGCCGGCCGATAGAAACGCTACGGTTGCGTTGCGTTCTTTTCGGTGCTAGGCTGCCCGCTGGTGGATGCGCCGTTCGCGCAGATGTGCTGTGATTGCCCGAAGGAGTCCGACGATGACCAGGTTCAAACGATCAGCGGCAGTCGCGTTGGCGGCGGTGCTTGCGGTGGTGCCGGTTTCGTCCGCGCTGGCGAACGGCAACGGGCGCCATTACTACGGCAATCCCTTCTATCCCGCCTTCGGACTCGCCGCCGCGGTGGTCGGCACGGCCGCAGCGATCGTCACGCTTCCCCTGGCGATCCTGGGCGCGGCCGCGCGCGCGCCGGGCTATTACTACCCGCCGTCACCCGGCTACGCCCCGCCCATTGCCTACGGCGCCGGTCCGGTCGGGCCGGACAACTACGCCACCGCGGACGGTTATGCTCCGGCTGAAGGCTATGCGCCGCCGATGGTCGCGGCGCCGCAGCCCTACTACGCTGCGCCCGCCGTCTCCTACTACGCACCGCCGGCGCCGTCGTACTACTACGCGCCTCCCGTGCCGTATTACGCGCCGAGCGCAGCGTATTACGGAGGCTACGGCGGTTACGGCGGCTATGGCGGCTATCGCACCCGCGCGGCCTATGCGCCGAACGCCGGATACTATCCTCCGGATGGTGGTCGCTATGCGCCGCGCCCGGCGCCGCATGGCTCACCGAACACCTACTACGCGCCGAATTCCGGCCGCTATGCGCCGCCGCCGGCCGCAGCGGCGCCGCGCAACGACGGATACGGCCGGCCATCCGGCAGTTACGCGCCACCGCAGGCTTCGTCCGGACCGCAAGCCCATCGGTACGCATCGAACCCCGGTAACTACGCACCGCGTCCCGCCGCTTATGCAGCGCCCAATGCCAACCAGAACTCGCGTTACAACCGGCCCAGCGACTACGGCACGCGCTAGGCGCGCGGCACGCTGAACGTGCCGCCTGCGGTCAAGCGCAAAGCGGCTGCCGGTCCGGCGCTCAAGTCCGCCGTTGCGGTTCGCCGCCGCGGCGGCCGTCCCTCGAAGGTCGACGCGGCTCTGCTGCGCGATCGCATCCTCGACGCCGCAACCGACCTGTTCTTCGCGCGCGGCTACGGCGGGACCAGCATCGACGCGGTTGCCCGGCGCGCACAGGTCTCCAAGCGCACGTTCTACCATCGCTTCGCCGACAAGGCGGCGCTGTTCGGCGCCGTGCTCCACCGGACAATCGAAGGTCTGCGGCCGCCCGTCGCCATGCCGTTGTTCGCGGGTGCGGACCTGCGGGACATCCTGCATCGTCTGGCCGGAATCATCCTGCACGCGGCGCTTGCTCCCCAGGCGCTGGCGCTGCACCGCCTGATCGTCGGTGAATCGGCGCGCTTCCCGAAACTCGCCGCCGCCGTGACCGGCGAAGGCTCGACCGGCGAAGCGATCGCCCTGATCGCCGGTCTGCTCGCGCGCGAGGCGAACGCGGGACATCTGGTGATCGACGATCCTGCGTTCGCCGCGGAGATGTTCCTGCAGATGGTGCTGACCGTGCCGCAACGGCGCGCCCTCGGGCTGGGCAAGCCGATGACACCCG
Source organism: uncultured beta proteobacterium (assembly GCA_963779445.1). Lineage (GTDB taxonomy): Bacteria > Pseudomonadota > Gammaproteobacteria > Burkholderiales > Casimicrobiaceae > CAIWHR01. The sequence continues at coordinate 170,234 of CAVZYI010000005.1, read as the reverse complement.
CGGCGCTTGATCGTTGGGCGCGCGACGTCGTCGACCTGTTCCTCGACGGCTGCCGATCCCGGCGCGCCGCCCGATCGGCGGGCAGGAAGTAGTACGCCATTCGTTGCGACGCCGCGTGGCGCCGTTTCCGCGATACCGCGATCGACGCGGGCGCAACGCCCTGGAAACCTGCAGCAATCCCGCGCGAAGACGCTCATTCCGAACGCGAATGAGCCTTTACCGGCGGGACGAAGCCGCGGCGGCGCCCTTGCGGCGCCGCGCTGATGCGCGAAGCGAGGGCGATGGCGCCGCCCGACGCCCGCGCCTCGGGCAAGGATCGAGCGGCTCCGGAACCGCGTCAGCGGAAGCTGTAGATGAAGGAGATGCCGACGACGGACACCGAATAGTTCGGCGCCTGTTCGAGGTCGGGCAGCAGCTGCACGAGTCCGCCGTACTGCAAGCCGTCGTACGCCCAATCGGCCGAGCGCATTCTCGAGTAGAGGTAGGCGAAGCGCACGGTGCGCTGCTTGTCGATCGCGTAATCGGCTCCCAGGCGCAGCTCGATGGTCTTCGTGGTGACCGGCGGCAGCGGCGTGGCCGGAATGTAGTAGGCGGCGACCGTGCCCGCCGGCGCGCCGGTGACGGCCAGCGGATTGTTGACGTAGTTGCCGCCGGTGAACGTCGCGTTGGAACGCGCCGAGGTCCAGATGAGATCGCCGACCAGCTGCAGCTTGCCCGCCATCAGCCCCTTGTACTGGAAGGCGAGGCCGAAAGTGTCGATCTGGTCGTGGAGATCGGACGTCCAGTTCAGGCAGGGATCGATCTTGAAATTCTGGTTGCGGTCGGCGATCGTGGAATAGCAGCCTCCCGAGACCGCGGTGAAGCCGTTGACGCTGGTGGCGGTGCTGTTCGGCGTATACGTATTGCCGGCGCTTTCCGCGTGCTGGTCCTCGTGCGTGTAGAAGGCGTTGACGCTGAGGTTGTCGCTGGCCTGGTAGTTGGCGTCGAGGTTGATCGACCAGCCGCGCGCGCCCGTCAGGCCATAGACCGAGTGGTTGTAGTCGTCGTCCTGGTAATTGACTCCGCCCTGCAGGCCCAGCTGCTCGCTGGCCTGCCAGTTCAGGTTCGCGCGCACCTTGTTCCGGTTGCGGTCGGCCATGTTGTAGAGGCGCATGCCCGGGAGTTCGCTGATGCGGTTCTCGTTGGCGTAGAGCGCATTGGACATCGCGTTGTTGTTGGGGAAGAAGAAGGCCAGCGCCGATCCGGCGGGCGCCACGGGATTGATGCCCGAATTGGGACCCCAGCCGTTGAGACCGTTGGCGACCATCGTGCCGTAGGCCGTCGATCCGCCGGGGGCGCCCGTCGGACTCACATTGGCGTACGGCACCAGCGACAGGAAGGCATTCTCGTTGTAGTCGCCGACGTCGCGCATCGAGTACTCGTAGCTGATGTGCCCGCTCAGGTTCTCGACGACCGTGTTGCGATACTCGAGGAGCAGCGAGTTCTGCTTCGTCGTCGCCGCCTCGACACAGGAGATCCACGAACCGTCGCACCAGCGGTCGAGTTTCTGGAATTGGTAGCCGCCCTTGATGGCCTGGCCCGCCGCTATCCGGTAGTCCGCCGACAGGTCGAACTGGTTCAGTCGCCTGCTGTAGGGCGTGTTGGCGTTGGCATTCTGGGCGACGACGCCGCCGCCCGGAAACAACGGGGCGATGGCCTGGTTGGCGTCGGAGAACTGGTAGGTGTTCACCGGCGTGCGGTTGTCGCGCTCGTCGAACTTGTAGAAGGCGAGGAGCTGCAGGCGCGGGTCGGGCCGGCCGGTGAGCTTGAGGCTGAGATTCTTGCTGACCACCAGCGCATCCGCCGAGGACACCGGCACCACCGGGGTCGTCGGGTCGGTCAGCAACGCCACGTTCTGGGTGCTGCGCGCGAGGGCGCCATCGACGACCAGATGGGTGGTCGGCGAGAAGTCGTATCCGCCGGTGAGATTCACCTGGTTGAACTGGTTGGTCGGCGCCGTGCTCATCGTATTGAAGTTCGGCGCCGTCGGCTTGGCCCAGTTCTGCCAGGTCATGCTCTCCACATGGTTGGTGAAGAACGAACCGTAGTAGCCGATGTGCAGGAAGCCCTTCTCGGCGGTGAAGTTCAGGCCGGCGTCCCACTGATCGGTCGTCTGGTCGATCAGATCGGGCATGATCGACGCGATGTCCGCTCCGGTCTGCCGCGTGATCATCCCCATCGGCTTGAGGCCGGTCTTGTCTTCGTGGCGAAAACCCGCCGTCGCTTCCCACCGCTGTCCGAACAGGGTGCCGATGGCGACATCGGTGCGCTTGCGCACGGTGTCGAGATTGACGTTGTGAAACGAAGGCACGTCGGCGGCGATCAGCGCCGCGGACGTGGCCAGCTGCGCGGGGGTCGGCGGGGTGAGGACGCCGTTCACCAATGCGGGTGACGCCGCCACTTCCGGGGACAGCCCCCGGGCATTGGGTGTCGTCGGACTGAGGACCGGCACGACCGGCACCACCCAGTTCGACGGCAGCGTCAGGAGGTTCGTCCCCGCGCCGTTGTAGGGCGTCTGATAGGTATCCGAGCGGTTGCGGCGAAGCTGGTCGTAGCCGAGCGCGATCCAGAAGCTGCCCTGGCGGCCGTACTCGACCGCGATGTCGCGCGTATCGAGGCCGAGATCGGTGCCGCGAACGAACCAGCGGGTGGGGTCATCGCTGTCGAATCTGCCGCCGCCGGCGAGATCGAGGTTGCCGATCGCGTAGGCGCCCCTGCTGAAGAGGCCGTTGTACTCCCCGAACTTGTAGGAGTTGCCCCCGACGTAGCCGACGCCGAGCTCGACGCTGCTCTGGAGTTGCGTCTTTTCGGAATCGGCGGGATTTCCGGTCGCCGGGTCGGCAGCCCGGGCGCCCGGCTGCAACGCCATGGCGAGCAAGGCGCATCGCACTGCAAGGACCAGCGCCCGCTTGGCGTAACCACGATTGTTCGTTCTCATGAAGGGCTCCGCAACGTGGTCATCGCAAGTACTTCGAACCGGCCGGATGATTGGACCCGTGCACCAGCACATGGCAGTTCATGCAGTTGCGGGCGTTCATCTGCTGGCGAGCCGCGGCGTTGGCCAGCGGATTGATGCCGTTGATCGTGGTCACATTGCCGGCCTGCAGGTTGGCGCCGCTGTTGATCTGGTTGCCGTGGTCGCCGCTGTGGCAGTCCTGGCACAGCCACGGCGCGCGCTGCTTGAGCAACGGCGTGTTGACCGAGCCGTGCGGCGTGTGGCAGTTGGAGCAATCCTCGATGACCGGACCGTGCTCCCAGAGGAACGGACCGCGCTTCTCGGCGTGGCAGGTGTAGCAGGTCTCGTTGACCGACCGCTTGACCAGCAGGTGCGAGCTGGTCGAGCCGTGCGGATTGTGGCAATCGCTGCAGCCCATCTTGCCGGCGGCGATGGGGTGGGTCGAAATGCGGCGGATCTGGGCGCGCTGCTCCTTGTGACAGGCGAAGCACACCTCCAGCTGCGTCACCCTGGACAGCACGGGGTCGTCACGCACATGGACGCGATGGCAATCGGCGCAGACGATGTCGCGGCTCTGATGCTGGCTGCCCGTCCATTGCGCCCGCGCACCGGTCTTGTGGCAGGCGAGACACGCGCCCGCCTGGACCGACGGCTCGGCGGGCGGATAGGCACCGCCGCGTCCGTACTGGATGTCGATCGCCGCGCGACCCTCCTGCTTCGCATCGCCCTTCATGTGCGCCTCGCCCACGCCATGGCACGACTGGCAGGTCGGCGTGCGGGCATCCGCGCGCACCCCGTGGCGTGTCTGGTAGATCGACAGCACGCGCACTTCGGTGGCGTCGTGGCAGCGGGTGCACACCGCGTCCTCCTTGAGCCCCTGGGCGACGGTCGCGGCGCGGGCCGCAGGCGCGGCGGCGATCGCACCCGCCATCGCGCCGGCCAGGACGAGCGCCGCCAATCTGTGCAGAACTTTCATGTATGGACTTCCTGAAGGGTGAACCGCTGGCGCCGCACCGTGTCCGTCGCCATCACAGCGAAAGGATCCAGTCGACGAGATTCCTGATCTGTTCCGGATCCTTGCTCTTGACGATCTTGTGCTTCTCCTCGTGGCCATCGTCGAACTTGACCGTCTCGCCCGAGGTCACGTGGTGCGTCAGCTGTTCGACGGCGTCGGGCTTGCCGCGGTACTTCCCGGCGATCTCGCGCCAGGCCGTGGATTCCTTCTTCCGGTCGATCAGGTGGCACTTGAAGCAATTGCTCTTGGTGGCCAGGTTTTCCGCCGCCGCCGGATCGACGGCGGCCGCGGTCGGCGCCTGCAGCAGCGCGAGAAGCAACAGGAGCCAGCCGTGACGGATCGACATGACGGGATTTCCTTCCTCAGCCGAGCTGCCCGGCATGTCCGCCGGCCGGCGCCGCATCACGCGCCGGCTTCGCGGCGCCGGACGGAAGGGCGTCGGCCTGGTTGGGCAGCATCGCCCAGAGAACCCGGTCGCGGAGGATGTAGTGGTGGACGAGCGCAGCCGTCGCGTGCAGCGCGACCAGCCCGAGCAGGAACCAGGAAGCCAGGATGTGGTAGTCGGACAGCTGGTCGGCCAGCTCGCTGTCGACCTCGGCCAAGCCGGGCAGGGGAATGAGGCCGACGAACCGCACCTGCAGGTTGTGCGCGTTGGTTGTCGCCCAGCCCAGCAGCGGCAGCGCCACCAGCAGGCCGTAGAGCAGCCAGTGGCAGGATTTCCCGGCCAGCCGCATCAGCTGCGGGAGTCCCTGCATGTGGTCGGCCATGCGGTGCCGCAGGCGGACGGCGAGCCGCACGACCACGCCGAAGAGCACCAGCAGTCCGAGCTGCCGGTGGGTCTCCAGCAGCACCTGGCGCCAGAACTTGTCGCCGATGATTTCGCATAACAGGACGGCGGTCACGGCGATGCAGAGGCACAGCACCGTGCCCCAGTGCATGGCAATGGTCAGCGGATGATGCTTTTGCGGCTTGGCGTGTACCGACGTGCCGGTGGCAGATTCCATGGCGCTGGTCTCCATGCAGGTTATTGAATCCGGGGGGAAAAGCTATGCGGGCGAACGGGGAAATCGCGGGCCGCTTCGATCGCGCCTGGCGGCGTCCGGCGCACGCGGCGTAGCGCAGCGGCCGATGGCCCCGCTGCGCGATGGACCCGTCGCGCTATCGGGCGAAGGTGCGGCAGGGCGCGCTCGAACAAGCGTTCCTGGATCGATTCCGCGTGCTGCATCGCCGTCACCCGCCATTCCAGACATCACCAGGACATCGACGTCACGCACTGGAAAATGCATGCGCGCGACGAATATCGACAGGCCGCCAATGAGAATGAGAATGGCTTTGTCGACCGGCAAATCGTATCGGCGCTGAACACGATGTGACATACGGATCAATACGCAATTTCAGTATGGTGAAATCAGTATGTGATCTACAACGCAATGCGTAGCAGCACCGCACTCGCCCGGTCCGATCGGGGTGTCATCCCTCGGAAATGCGTGGTAGTGGAGGTGAACTGCGTAGCCGCGAACTACCGGATTCACGCTGGCATCCGGTGGGCGGATTCGGCATCGGCAGGAGCGCGGGACCGCGTCGCGCTGGCGCGCGTCGGCCCGCCACGCGGGAGGTGCCGCCCTGCCCGATCCCTCGCAACCCGCCGTCTATAATCGCCGGCTCGTCGCTCATCGCGTCGTCCGCGAACTGCACCACCGATGGAATGGATCGTTCTCGCTGTCGCCCTCGTGGCCGGCGTGCCCGCCGCGGCGTGGTTCGCGCAGGACCGGCTGATCTTCTTTCCCCAGCCCGTCGTCGCGACCGGGCACATGCCGGCGGAGGCAGTGCCGCTGGAGGTCGTCGCCAGCGACGGCGTCCGGCTGCGCGGGTGGATGCGGGTCGCCGACGCGACGCCGGCGCCGGCCGTCGTCTATTTCGGAGGCAATGCGGAAGAAGTTTCGGGCACGCTCGCCGACCCGCGCTGGCCGCGCGACTGGACGATCGTCGCCGTCAACTATCGCGGCTACGGAACGAGCGAGGGTGCGCCGGGGGAGCCGGCGCTGGTCGCCGACGCGCTCGCGATCTGCGATGCCGTTGCCGCGCTGCCCGGCGTCGACGCCCGGCGGATCGTCGCGTCCGGACGCAGTCTCGGCACCGGTGTGGCGGCAAGGCTCGCGGCGGCGCGGCCACTCGCCGGCGCCATCCTGGCCTCGCCCTACGACAGCCTCGTCGAACTGGGCCGCGCCCACTATCCGTGGCTGCCGGTCTCATGGCTGCTTCGGCATCGATTCGACTCGGAAGGCGCGGCGCGGCGCGCGCGGATGCCGTTGCTGGCGCTGGTTGCGGATCACGATTCGATCATTCCGCGCGCGCGCTCCCAGGCGCTCTACGACGCCTGGGCCGGACCGAAATCCTGGGTCGTCATTCCGGCGACCGATCACAACACGCTGAGCGTGCCGGCGGCGTTCTGGGATGCGATCGCTGCGTTCCTCGCCGAGCGAGTCTGAGCCGCACGGCGATCACGCCGGCCGCGGCCGCCATGGTCACGGTCGGCAGGATCGCTGCGGCCGGAGTTTCTGGAGACTGCCGGAACGGTAATTCGAACCCGACCCCGCGTTCTCCAGCCTGCGCCTATTTCTGCGGTTTCAGCGTGACCGTGTAGATGACGACCTCGGAGTTGCCCGCGTTCCTGGTCGACGACACGCCCGCCTCCGAGACGAAGATGGCCCCCTCCTTGTATTCGAGCTTTTCGGTCCTTCCGTCGGCGTAGGTCCTGACGACCGGTGCATTTCCCTTCAGGACCCGGGTAATGCGGTAGTCGCGATGGACCATCGGGTTGGACTCTCCCGGCTTGAAAACGCTTTCCGTGACGCGCACGCGATCGTTGTCGATGAGGACCTTCGTCGCCCGCTCGGGCGCGGCCGCGGCCTTCTTTTCCTGTGCCGCCGCAGGCGGCGCGACGGTCCACGCCACAACGAACGCAAGGACGAGCAGTCCTGCCAGCACACTCCTCGAATCGTTCATCGATTCCTCCCCAAATCCCACCCGCCATCGGGCGGTGGGAATATCTTACGCCCGGCGCTTCCTCGGTCCGCAACGATGGCTTGGCTGCCAGGACGCAGCTTCCGCCCGCGCGCCCATCGCGCTGTCCGCTGCCGCGAAACCGGGCGATTCCCAACGGAAGCTGCAGTGGATGGCGCGTGTACACTGGCGGCCGCCTGTCGAAATCCGACCGCGACACTTCCGGCTCCATGAACGAACGCTTCGAGAACATCAACCTGCTGCGAGCGTTCGCAGCGACGGCGATCGTCGTCTACCACGTCATCGAGTTCTCGAAGTGGACCGCGTTTCCTTTCGAAGGGCCGCTCGTCACCTTCCGGATCGGATGGATAGGCGTCGACCTGTTCTTCGTCATCAGCGGCTTCGTGATCACGCGGAGCGCGCTTGCGCTGTGGCGGCAGGACCCTCCCGGGTTCAGGCGGAAGTACTGGGCCCGCCGCCTGTCGCGGATCGTGCCGCTCTACGTGCTGACCGGCGCGCTGTGGATCGCCTTGTTCAAGCCCGGTTTCTTCGAAGCGCCCCTGCGCGCGCTCGGGCAGATCGCGACGCACCTGACGTTCACCCACAGCTTCTTTCCGGGGACCTTCGACTCGATCGACGGCGTGAACTGGACGCTGGCGCTCGAGATGCAGTTCTATCTCGCCGTCGCGGTCGGCATTCCGTGGCTGGCGCGGACGCCCGGCTGGAGAATCTGGGTGTACTGCATTCTGATCGCCTGGACGTGGCGCGCGGCCATGTTCTGGTTCTTCGGTCACTACGAACCCGCGCGCTTTTTCATGCGCGTGATGCAGTTGCCGGGGACGCTCGACGAGTTCGGCGCCGGCATCTTCCTCGCGCGCCTGCTCGATCGCCGACCTCGCCCCGGACCGTCGGCCGGCTGGGCCTGGGCGCTGGCCGCGATCGCCGTCGGAACCGTCTGCATGGCCATCTACTGGCCGCACGCCAACTACTGGGATCTGCCGGGCATGGTGATCTTCTGGCGCACGTTGCTGGGCGCCTTCTTCCTGTGCGTCGTCGCCGCCGCGGTGCATCTGCCGGCGGTCGCCCTGACCTGGCCGCTGCGCCCCGTACGCTATCTCGGGGAAGTGAGCTACGGCATCTATCTCTGGCATCTGTTCGCCATACGACTGTGCCTGTCGATCGGCGGCTTCACGCCGCTGCAGGCGCTGGGCGTGACGCTTGGACTCACGCTGCTGCTGGCGGCAACTTCGTGGCACCTCTTCGAAAAGCCGATCCTCGACTACGGGCGGCGAATTCCCGGCCGCAGGGCGCCGGTCCTGCGCAGCGATGCGCCGGCCAAGTAGGGCCCGGCGGTTCCCGTCCGGGGCCGCCGCCGGGAACGCGTGCGCCGCAGAACCGAAGGCGAGACCCGACTTGCTTGCGTCGTGACGAGCGAAGCGCATCCGAAACGGCTATGATTTCGCAGTGACCACTGGCACAAGGCAGGTTCTATGACGACGTCGCTGGTGTCGACGGTGATCGGCGAAGATCGCCCCGGCATCGTCAACCTCCTTTCCGATGTCGCCCAGCGCTTCGGCGCCAACTGGGCGGCCAGCCGCATGGCGAGCCTGGCCGGCCAGTTCGCCGGCATCGTGCACTTCGAAGTGCCGGAGCAGAATGCCGAGCCGCTTGCCGAGGCGCTGCGCGGACTCGTCGCGTCCGGACTGCACGTCGTCATCGTCATGGGCGTCGCCAGCGCGGCGCCGGCCGGGCGACGGATCGTCAAGCTCGAACTCGTCGGCAACGATCGCCCCGGTATCGTGCGCGACCTGTCGGGCAGCCTCGCCGCGCGCGGAGTGAGCATCGACGAGCTGCATACCGAGGTCATCAGCGCGGCGATGTCCGCCGGAGAGTTGTTCAGGGTCAGGGCGACGCTCGCCGTTCCCGCGGGGCTCACCGACGCCGAGCTGCGGCGAGGGCTCGAAGCGCTGGCCACCGAGATGATGGTCGACATCGACCTCGGACAGCCCCTGCGAGGCGCAGCGCCGATCGTCGGCTAGGCCATCGCGCCGGCGATTGTCGTCGCCGCCAGCGTCGCAGCTACATGAGCTCATTCGCTCGCTGCCCGGCGAAAATCGTGGCCGCCAAATCCGGGTGTTGCATTTTCGCACGTGAATTTTCATGCGCGCGCGGAAAGCTCTTGCGCGCCGGCGAACGGCGACGGTAGGATTCGCCCTCTCGTTCACGAGAGCAAAACGTCGCTCCCCATGCCATGAACCGCACGATGCACATTCGACCGACCCACGCCAGGGGCTCTTCCGCCCGCGGGATCGGCTCGTGTTTCGACGGGGCCATGTGCCCGCATCGGACGCCGGCGCAAGCCGACGCGGCAGCAACGAAGTAGCGTCACCCGACCGGACGACATTCCGCCGGGTGGATGGCGGAACTGTCGGAAGGTCCACTTCCTTCCCCTTTCGGCAGCTTTCGCCCTCGGTGACGAGGTGATCGCCCTTGTGGCGCGCGTATCCGCGCGCGGGGCGGGACGAAAGGAGGTGCCGCGCATGACGCATTCGACCGAACTCGAACGAACCATCGTGCCGCGTGGCCGCGTGCGCGACCGCACGGACGCGCCGCTGCCGACCGGCAACGCGCGCGCCCTAGCGGGCGCCGTGGCGCCGCGCGCTTCCGCGCCGCGCCGCGCCGCCGCACGCAGATGCGACGCCGGGCCATCGTCGCCGGAGGTGATTCCTGACGGGATCGACGCCTCCACGACCGAGAAGCCCGGACGCCGCGTGACATACGGCTCCGGGCTTTTCGTTTGCGCGGGCCAACGACAACATTGGACAACGAGGCACAGAAAATGAGACATGCAAAAAGGGATTTCGCAAGGCCGTACGGATTGCATCGGGACTTCGAATTCGTACGGGCAGGACCCGAGGGGGTGCACTGGCGAGGGCAGGACGGCATGGTGGTGAGGATCGCAGCGGCGGAGCACGGCCGCACGCCGGCCTCGGTGCCCGAATCGCTGCACGACCGGAGGGTGGAATCGGAGTGCGCGCCGGGGCGTTCCGGCGCGAGGTGATGGGGTGGTGCGAACGCCGGGAAGTCCGATGGCTGTGGAAGGCAGGCGTGTGGATGCGCCGGGCCTGGCTCGCGGCGCAGGTCGCGAGCTGGCTCTACTGAAGTGGCAGGTCCGCGAACGCGGCAGCAGGACGGCGATTTTGCGTGCCGTGCGCGGCACGCCCAACCGACATTGCGGGATCGCCGCCGCGGCGCTTGCGAAACTGGCGCCGCGGTCAGCAGTCGCGGCGACCCGGCGGGGCAACCCGCCGGGTCCGTGGCGAAATCGACACATTGCCGCCGGGGCGAACGCCGCAGGGCGCGGTCGGACGTCGCGGTCCGCGAGCGCAATTCGCGCCCCATCCCGCTGTTCGCAGCCGCTTCAACCCTTCGCCGGTGCGCTTCGCGCGTCGATTTCCACGACCGCGCGCTCGTACACGTCGCGCCGCTTGTCGAGCACCGGAATGGTCGTGCCGTTGATGCGGCTCTCCGCGAGGTCCGCCAGGTCGACGTCGGCGATCACGATCTGCTCCGTATTCGGCACGCCTTCGGCGGCCACGCCGTCGCGTGAGAACGGAAAATCGGACGGCGTGAGGATCCCCGCCTGCCCGTAGTTGAGCCCGAGTCCGGCGACCGGAAGATGACCGACCGTACCGGTCAGCGCGACGTAGACCTGGTTCTCGATGGCGCGCGCGTGGCAGCAGTAGCGAACTCGCCAGTAACCCTGGCGATCGTCGGTGCACGAGGGCACGAACAGTATCTCGGCGCCGGCCTCGCATACGGCGCGGGCCAGCTCCGGGAACTCGATGTCGTAGCAGATCAGGATGGAGATCTTGCCGTGCGCCGTGTCGAACACCGACAGCGAGTCGCCGGCCGTGGTATCCCATTTTTCCTTTTCCCAGCGCGTGCGGTGGATCTTGTCCTGCGTGTGGTACCCGCCGTCAGGCGTGAACAGGTACGCGGTGTTGTAGAGCGCGTCGCCGCGCAGCGTCGGATGGCTGCCTGCGATCAGGTGGAACCCGTGCTCGCGCACGATCGACTGCATGAGCTCGATGTACCGGGGCGTGTACTTGTCGAGCCGTCGCACGGCGTCGTGCACGTCGCGGCGGCCGATGAACGAGAGCAGCTGCGCGGTGAAGATCTCCGGCAACAGCACGAACTCGGGGCGGTACTCGGCGGCGGCGTCGAGAATGTAGCGGACCTGGTCCTCGAATTCGCGCCAGCCGGAAACGGACTGCATCTGGTACTGGATCGCCGCGATGCGCACTTTCAAAGGACGCCTCCTTCCGGCACGCGCGTCGGCAGGCCCGGACGGTACCTGAGATTCAGCCAGACGATCAGCGACGCGTTGCCGCGGCTCTCGGCGTCCTCGGGCAGGTAACCCGGGACAACTCCGCAGAAACGGAAGTCCTCGCGCAACTGGAAGCTCAGGACCGGATCGGCGAGATCGCCCCACAGCACCTTCTTGCAGTAGAGATCCGCGTCGATGACATCGGCGTGCTGGCCATAGCCGGGAAGGCGGCCGCAGGCGATGATCCGCTTGAGGTTCAATGCGCGGCAAATCCGGCGCCGCGCCCGGTAGAGTTCGCGCCCGACGCCCATTCCGCGCAGCTCCGCGTCGACGAACACTTCGGCACCGTACAGCGTCAGGCCGCGCCGATCGTGGGTCGCGAACGTTCCCGAGTCGGTGATCTCCTTCCAGGTGTGCTCGACCGGCCACTCGTCCCACAGCACCACCAGCGAGCTCGCGGCGCCGACCAGGCGCCCGTCGAGCTCGGCGACGACCTGCCCTTGCGGAAAGATGTCGAGCTGGCTCGCGAATCTGTCCTCCGTCCACGGCGCGATCGTCAGGTAGGTGCGCCGCTGAAGCTCGATGAGGCGAGCCACGTCCTCGGCCCGCGTGTGCCGAACGGAGATCCTGCGCGGTGCGGATTCGAGCCGGTTCGGGCGCTCGGCACGGACGTTCACGCGGGCTCCTGGACGAAGTGCGAACGCGGGGCATACGCGAACCGGCGCATCCAGCGCCGATTCCCGCCGCCCGCGCGAATTGCCTCTATTTGTCCTTCTGGACCTTCAGCTCGCTCTTGACCGATTTGACGCCCTCGGTATTGCGCGCAATGGCGACGGCCTGGTCCACTTGTTCCTGGGTGTTCGCCGTGCCGGTCATCCAGACGACGCCGTTCTTGTCGGTGTCGACCTTGATGTGCTTCATGCTGCCGGGGTGTTCTGCGGCCAGCTGCGTCTTGATCTTGGTCGTGATGACCGAGTCCTTGACGTAGTTCGCCGGATTGTTCCGGTCCGAGTCGCCGTCCGCCGCATAGGCCGATACCGAGGCCAGCGCGGTGCCGATGACGAAGCAGGTTGTCGCAAGCTTGTAGTTCATGGTTGATTCCTTGGTGTGTTTCCGCCGCCACTGCGCGGAATTTCCACCGTCCCGCTGCTGGCGGGACGGTCACGATCGACGGTACGACTCCCGCGGTGCCACCCGGGCCGCCGCGCAATCCGCAGGCAGCCAAGCGCGCGGGTACGTGGCGAGAATATCGGCCACCGCGATCGCCGTCTGTTCGACAGCGCACCGACCGCGGGCGCGGTTCGCGCCGGACACTGACCGATGAGCTGGAAGCCGCCCGGCAATTCCAGACGCCGCAATCGACCCAACCCGTTGAAAGGTCGCGGCATGCGCTTGCCGAACGGCCCGGCAGCGGTTGCGGGCGACGGCCTCGCCGAGGGATCGCTCAGCGATCGTCCGGGGGTCGGCACGGTGGGGTATCGACCGCAGCGCGGAGCCTCGCCCATTCGGAACGGTCGATCGCAGCGGCGATGCATCGTGAGCGCCGCGCCGCAATCGTTGCGCGATGGCGCAGGGGCGCGCATCCCTTGCGACGGCCGGCCTCGAACCGACCCGCGGCGCTCAGGAACGGGATGCAACCCGACGGCAGCGGATCACTCCGGTCGCCGTGAGCTGCGCGTCGACGCCGACTTCGAAGCTGCCGCCGCCGACACCAGCGTGGTCGGCGCCCGGCGCGCTGCGATGGCTTCGGAGGCCGTCGCGAAATGGAAACCGGGCACCCTCAATCGGTGCCCGGCGAAACATCGGATTGGCGCGCCCGACAGGAGTCGAACCTGTGACCTTTGGCTTCGGAAACCAACACTCTATCCAACTGAGCTACGGGCGCTCCAAAGCGCATTTTAGCGCGCCGGTCGAACGAGCGTCCAGTTGCGGTTTGGAGGACCGCTGGGCCACGGTATAATGCAACGTTTTTTTGGCCGGGCGCCGAATGGCCGCATCACTCGGCGACCCGCAACGCGATCTCGCGCCGCAGACTTCTGCACTGGAACCAGAACCGGGAAAGTCAATGCACGAACACGACCAGCACGTCTCCCCGATCAAGAACTGGAAGCAACTCGTCGTCGTCGTCGTGCTGGCGTTCGTGGTGCCGATCGCCCTTGCGGTCATCCTGTCGCAATGGGTGACCAGCGGCGTCAAGGGCATGCATCAGGACGACAACGCGATCATCGGCCGGATCCAGCCGGTCGGTCAGGTGCTGCTCGCCGTCGCCAGCGGACCCAAGGTCCAGCTGGCCGGAGAGCAGGTCTACAACCAGGTCTGCAAGACATGCCACGAGACCGGCCTTGCCGGCGCGCACCGGATCGGCGACAAGGTGGCGTGGGCCAAGGTGATCGCGCAGGGTCAGGCGCTCACCGTCGATCACGCGATCAAGGGCATTCGCGCGATGCCTCCGAAGGGCGGCAACCCCGACCTCGACACCATCGAAGTGGAACGCGCGGTCGTGTACATGACTGGCAAGGCCGGCGGCACCTGGAAAGCCCCCGCCGCTCCGCCGCCCGCCGCCACCGGCACCGAGCGCACCGGCCAGCAGGTCGTCGAGCTCACCTGCGGCAAGTGCCACCAGACCGGCGAGCACGGCGCCCCCATGATCGGCGATCGCGCCGCGTGGACCCAGCGCGTCAAGGGCGGATTCCCTGCCGTGCTGCAGTCGGCGCTGAAAGGCCACGCCGGGATGCCCGCGCGCGGCGGCATGGCCGAGCTGTCGGACGTGGAGATCCGGCGGGCCGTCGAATACATGCTGAACTCGGGCGCGGGCGGCGGCGTGGCGGCGAGTCCCGCGGCGCCGGTCGCAGCCTCCGCAGCGGCTCCCGCAGCGGCTGTCGCAGCCGATGGCAAGAAGGTCTATGACACGACCTGCTTCGCCTGCCATGCCGCGGGCGTTGCCGGCGCGCCGAAATTCGGGGACAGGACGGCGTGGGCTCCGCGCCTCAAGACCGGCATGCCCGCGCTCTATGCCTCCGCGCTGGCCGGAAAGGGAGCGATGCCGGCCAAGGGCGGCGCCGTTTCGATGTCCGATGCCGATATCAAGGCTGCCGTCGACTACATCGCCGCGGCCGCGAAATAGCCCGTCCCCGCGCGCAGCACGCGCTCCGACGAAAAGCGGCCCGCGGGCCGCTTTTCTCATTCCGGCGCCCGGGCGCGCGCTGCGACCCTACTCGCCGACCATCATCGATTCCCTGGCGTCGGAAGCATCCGTTTCCGGATCTCCGCGTGACGCATGGCGATCCTCGGCAAGCTGCGAGAGGTAGTCGGTGGTGACGTCACCGGTGATGTACTTGCCGTCGAAGCACGACGCCTCGAATTGCACGAGGCCGGGATTCGCCTCGCGGACCGCCGCCTTGAGCGCCTCGAGCTCCTGGTAGATGAGCAGGTCGGCGCCGATTTCGCTGGCGATCTCGGCCTCGGCGCGCCCCGTGGCGACCAGCTCGTGCTGATTTGGCATGTCGATGCCGTAGACGTTGGGGTAACGCACCGGCGGGCTCGCCGAAGCGAAGTACACCTTCTTCGCGCCGGCTTCGCGCGCCATCTGCACGATCTCGCGCGACGTCGTGCCGCGCACGATCGAGTCGTCGACCAGCAGCACGACCTTGTCCTTGAATTCCATGCCGATCGGATTCAGCTTCTGGCGCACGCTCTTCTTGCGCAGCGCCTGCCCGGGCATGATGAAGGTGCGCCCGATGTAGCGATTCTTGACGAAGCCTTCGCGGTAGGTGAGCCCGAGCGTATTCGCAAGCTGCAGCGCCGACGGTCGGCTCGAGTCGGGGATCGGAATGACGACGTCGATGTCCTGCGCCTCGGGCAGGCCGCGGATCTTCCGCGCCAGCTGGTCCCCCATGTGCAGCCTCGATTCGTACACGGACGTGCCGTCGATCACCGAATCCGGCCGCGCGAGGTAGACGAACTCGAAGATGCAGGGCGCCAGCATCGGGTTCGCGGCGCATTGGCGCGAATGGAACGTGCCGGTCTGGTCGACGTAGATCGCCTCTCCCGGCGCCACGTCGCGCAGCACCGAGAACCCGAGCGCCTCGAGCGCCACCGATTCGCTCGCGACGACGAACTCGGTGCCGCCCATCGCCTCGTTGACGCCGATGATGAGCGGGCGGATCCCGAACGGGTCACGGAAGGCGACGAGTCCGTAGCCCGCGATCATCGCCACGATGGCATAGGCGCCGCGGCAGCGCTTGTGCACGCCGGCGACGGCGGTGAAGATCGCGTTGGCGTCGAGGCGCGCATGGTGCGCCGCGCGTTCCAGTTCCAGCGCCAGCACGTTGAGCAGCACCTCGGAATCGGAATTGGTGTTGACATGCCGGAAGTCGAGCTGGAAGAGCTCCTGCTTGAGCGCCTCGCTGTTGGTCAGGTTGCCGTTGTGCGCGAGCGTGATGCCGAACGGCGAATTGACATAGAACGGCTGCGATTCCAGCTCGGACGCCGCCGAGCCGGCGGTCGGATAACGGCAATGGCCGATCCCCAGGTTGCCCGACAGGTCGCGCATGTTGCGGGTGCGAAACACGTCCCGCACGTAGCCGCTGCCCTTGTGCATGTGAAACATCGCGCCTTCGCTGGTCACGATCCCGGCCGCGTCTTGGCCGCGGTGCTGGAGCAGAAGCAGCCCGTCGTAGAGGATCTGGTTGACGGGCGTGTGCGCGACGACGCCTACGATTCCACACATGGTTCAGGTTCTCCGTGGGGCGCGTCCAACGCCGTCAGCAACCGGGAGCGCGGCAGGCTTCTCCGCGGGCGAATAATCGAGGCGACGGCCCCACTCGGGCGGCAGCCAGGGCCGCAGCGCGATCGCCAGGGCCACCAGCGGCGGCCCGAGCGCTGCATTCTGCCACCAATCCTGCCTTGGCATGGAGGTCAGGCCCGCGCACAGAACGAACACCGCGACGAGCAGCACGCCGCGTGCGACACCGAACAGGCCGCCCAGCGCGCGATCGACGAATCCCAGCCCCACGGCATGCACCACGCTCCGGAGCATCCAGGCGGCGAGCGCGCCGACGAGGAGCACCGCGACGAGGATCAGGACAAAGGCGAGAACGTGCCTCGCCACCAGCGTCATCGGCAATCCGGCGAAGAACTCCGCCGCCGGACCCGCGCCGCGGAACGCCGCCACGAAACCGACGATCCACGCTGCGATTGCAAGCAGTTCGCGCACCACGCCGCGGACGAACGCGAGAAGCGCGGACAGCGCCACCACCGCGAGCACCGCGAAATCGAAACCGGTCATTCGCCGTCGTCATGCGTCGGAATGCGGTTCATGCGCCGGCGCGCACCCGTGTCTACTTCGCGGGCGCGACAATGCCGGCGTAGCCTTCGGTCTTGAGCTTGGTGCGCGCGGCTTCTGCATCCGGTCTCGATCCGAAGCCTCCGACGCGCACCCGCCACAGCGTGCCGCGACTGGTCTCCACCGGCTCGACGTAGGCGGTCGCATAGCCGGCCTTCTTCAGCTTGCCCGCGAACGCGTTCGCCCCCTTGTCGTCCGCAAATGCGGCCAGCTGAACGACGAAGCCGTCAGGCTTTGCGGGGGAGGCCGCGGCGCCGGGCGGCGGCTCGGCTTTCGGCGCGGGCGCGCCGGCGGCGGGCGGGGGCGTCGGCACCGGCGCGGCCGCCGCCGGCGCAGCGGCCTCCGCGGACGGCGCCTTGACGTCGCCGCTCGCTTCCGGCGCGGGCTTCGCCTCAGGCTTGGCCGGGGCCTTTTGCGCCGGCGACAGCACGCGCTGTTCGGCCTCGGCCAGCGATTTCTTCGGCGGCGCGACGTCGCTGGATGCGCCGGCCGGGTTGCCGGGCGCCGCCGTCGGGGCGGCGGGAGCGGGCGCCGTCGCGCGGGAGCTGCCCGCGGTCGCGGTGTCCGTCGCGACGTCGGCCTTCAGCGAAGACTTCGAGTCGCCGGACCGGCCCGTCAGCCGATTGACGAACCTGCCTTCGTCGACCGGGGGGATTTGAACCGAGACTTCGTCGCCCAGCGGCTTCGGCTCCTTCTCGAGCAAGAGCGGCAGGACGATCGCCGCCGCGAGCGCCAGCACGATGGCACCGACCAGACGGCGCCGCGCCTTGCGCTTGAGTTCGTCGACCGCGAGGTCGGCGGTGTCCGCAGTTCTGTCAGCCATGCCTTGGCATCGGCACCGTCGCCGGCCTTTCCGCGGCGAGGGCCGCGGCAACCGTCAGGAACGATCCGAAAACCGCAATTCTATCAGCTTCGCCGACGCGCTCCTTCGCGGCGCGCAGCGCCGTGCCCACATCGTCGAATGCGCGGATCGCGGACGACGCGACACCGGCGCGCGCGAGCAGCAGGCAAATGTCGGCCGAGCGGGCGCCGCGCGGGCCGGGGAGCGTCGCGACGTGCCAGCCGTCGATGCGTGACCGCATGGCGGCGATGACGCCGGGAATGTCCTTGTCGGCGAGCATGCCGAAAACGGCGACGGTCTCGGGATGGAATGCCATCGTACCGAGCTCCGAGGCGAACACGCGGGCAGCCTGCGGATTGTGCGCAACGTCGAGCACCACGGCGGGACGGCCGGGCAATACCTGGAAGCGTCCGGCCAGCCGCACCGAGACCAGACCGTCGCGCACCGCGCCGGCGCCGACCTGCAACCGGTCATGCAGCAGGTCGAGGGCGGCGATCGCTGTCGCCGCATTGACGAGCTGAATCGCGCCGCGCAGCGCCGGATGCGGAAGACCGAAACGCCGGCCTCCCGGTCCCCAGTAGTCCCACTGGACTCCCTCCGCCCTGCAGCCGAAGTCGCGGCCGAGTTGCGTGACCGGCGCCGCCAGGTCCCGCGCGCGGTCGGTCAATGCCGCAGGCGGGTTCGCATCGGCGCAGACCACGGGCCGTCCGGCGCGGAATATGCCCGCCTTTTCGCGGCCGATGTCCTCGCGTGTCGGTCCCAGGTATTCCATGTGATCGAGGTCGACGCTGGTCACGACCGCGACGTCGGCGTCGACGGCATTGACGGCATCGAGCCTTCCGCCCAGTCCCACTTCGAGGACGATGGCATCGGGCGCCGCGCGTGCGAACAGCCACAGCGCGGCCAGCGTGCCGTATTCGAAGTAGGTGAGCGGCACGTCGCCGCGCGCGTCCTCCACGGCGTTGAACGCCGCGACCAGATCGGCATCCGGCACCGGCGCGCCGCGGATCCTCACTCTCTCGTTGTAGGAAAGGAGATGCGGTGACGTGTAGAGACCCGTCGCGTAGCCGGCGCTCCCGAGCATCGCTTCGAGCAGCGCACAGGTCGATCCCTTGCCGTTGGTGCCGGTGACGGTGATGACGGGGCCCGGGATCGCGGCGTCCATCCGCGCCAGGACCGCCTGCACGCGGTCGAGCCCCAGCGCGATGGCGGCAGGGTGCAGCGTCTCGAGATACGCGAGCCAGGAATTCAGCGAAGTCGGGCGGGACATCTCGGGTCGCGGATCGCGCGGTCCAGGTCAAGCGCAGGAGGGACGAGGAAAGCGGGGTTGGACTCGTTCTTCCCCACCCGCGCTCGCAGACGCCGCAGACCCATTGGCAAACTCGAGTCCGGCGCCGCGCTCCCCTCAGCCCGCCGGCGCGGGCTGCCGCGACAGGATCGCCAGCAGCCGGGGCAGCTCGTCGCGCAGCTGGCGCCGGTCGACGATCCTGTCGATCGCGCCCTTCTCGACGAGAAACTCCGCGCGCTGGAAGCCATCGGGGAGTTTTTCACGCACCGTCTGCTCGATCACGCGCGGCCCGGCGAAACCGATCAGCGCGCCGGGTTCGGCGAGCACCAGGTCGGCGACGAAGGCGAACGATGCCGAGACGCCGCCCATGGTCGGATCGGTCAGTATCGACACGAACGGCAGCCGCGCCTTGGTGAGTTCCTGCAGCACGGCCGTGGTCTTCGCCATCTGGAACAGCGAGTTGACGCCTTCCTGCATCCGCGCGCCGCCGGAGGCCGCGATGCACACGTAGGGCACGCGACTCTCGAGCGCCACGCGCACGCCGCGCACGAAACGCTCGCCGACCACCGAACCCATCGAGCCGCCCATGAACTCGAATTCGAAGCAGGCGAGCACCAGCGGCACGCTCTTGACGCTTCCCTGCATCACGACGAGGGCATCGGTTTCCCCGGTTTCCTCGAGTGCGGCCGCCAGCCGGTCCGGATACTTCTTCTGATCCCTGAACTTGAGACTGTCGATGGGGACGACTTCGGAGCCGATCTCGAACCGGCCTTCGGGGTCGAGCAGCTGGTCGATGCGTTCGCGCGCCGGCACGCGCGCGTGATTTCCGCATTTCGGACAGACAAAGAGGTTCTTTTCGAGGTCGGTGCGATAGAGGACGGCCTCGCATGCGGGGCATTTGATCCACAGCCCCTCGGGGACCGCGTTCTTCCTGACGCCCGGCGTGCTCTTGATGCGCGGTGGCAGCAGTTTCTGAAGCCAGCTCAATTTGCCCCCCGAGTCCGGTGGTTGTCGTCGCGCGGCGGCGCGCGACGGGTCCTACGCCGCTCGCCTTTGCAACGAGTCGAGTGCGCTGCGAATCACCGCCAGCCACGCCGCCGCTCTCTCCGGCGCCGCGTCCGGCGGTCCCGCCTCGATTTCCTCGATGATCCGGCTGCCGATGACGACGGCGTCGGCATTGACGGCAATCGCCCGCGCGCTCTCCGCGTCGCGGATGCCGAAGCCCACGCCTACCGGAACCGTCACGTGCCTGCGGATCTCCGCGACCTTGCGCGCGACCTCGGCGGGGTCGATATGTCCCGCCCCCGTCACGCCCTTGAGCGACACATAGTAGACGTAGCCGCGCGCGATCCTGCCGACAGCGATGATTCGCGGTTCGGGGGTCGTGGGCGCGAGCAGGAAGATGGGGGCGAGCCCCCGGTCGCCGAGCAGGGTCGCAAAGTCGGCCGACTCCTCCGGAGGGTAGTCGACGACCAGCACGCCGTCGACGCCGGCCTGGTGCGCGTGGTCGGCGAACGTCGTCGTGCCCATGGCCTCGATGGGGTTGGCGTAGCCCATGAGCACGACGGGCGTACGCGCGTCGGACCGCCTGAATGCCGCTGTCGTCGCCAGCACATCCTTGAGACCGACGCGCTGCGCGAGCGCGCGCTCGGAGGCGCGCTGGATCACCGGCCCGTCGGCCATCGGGTCGGAGAATGGCACACCGAGTTCGATGACGTCGGCGCCCGCTTCGACCAGAGCGTGCATGATCCGCAGCGTGATCGGGAGCGACGGGTCGCCCGCGGTGACGTACGGGATCAGCGCCTTGCGCCCGGCAGCGCGGAGGCCTTCGAAGGTGATGTCGATCCGGTTCATTCGCAGGCGACGGTCAGCTCGGGTTTCGGCACGGCACAAGTCGCCCGCGGGGGCCGGATCGCGCACCGATGCCAAGTCCCGCCTCCGAAAGGCATCGGCGGCACCGGGGCGGGTTCGGACCTACGCACGCCGCGCGGGATCGCATTCGGGCCGGCAGTGGAACTTCAGCCCGGATCGCTCGGCGACGGTGTTCATGTCCTTGTCGCCGCGACCCGATAGATTGACGAGCAGGATCTTGTCTTTGTCCATCGTGGCCGCGAGCCTGGCTGCATACGCGAGCGCGTGCGCCGACTCCAGCGCCGGGATGATGCCCTCGATGCGGCAGCATTCGTGGAACGCCGCCAGCGCCTCGTCGTCGGTTATCGACACGTATTCGGCGCGCTTGCTGTCCTTCAGCCAGGCATGTTCCGGGCCGACGCCGGGATAGTCGAGGCCGGCCGAGATCGAATGCGTCTCGGCGATCTGCCCGTTCGCGTCCTGCAGCAGATACGTGCGGTTGCCGTGAAGCACGCCGGGCCGCCCGGCGGTCAGCGATGCGGAATGCCGGCCGGTCGCGAGGCCTTCGCCGGCAGCCTCGACGCCGATGAGCCTCACGTTCTCGTGGGGAATGTACGGGTGGAAGATGCCCATCGCATTGGATCCGCCGCCGACGCAGGCGATCACCACGTCCGGCTGCCGTCCGGCGGCCTGCGGCATCTGCACCAGGCATTCCCGGCCGATCACGCTCTGGAAATCCCGGACCATCATCGGATACGGATGCGGACCCGCGACGGTCCCGATGATGTAGAACGTATTCTCGACGTTGGTGACCCAGTCGCGCATCGCCTCGTTCAATGCGTCCTTCAGCGTCTTCGAGCCGGATTCGACGGGAACCACCGTGGCGCCGAGGAGCTTCATGCGGAACACGTTCTGCGCCTGGCGCTTGACGTCTTCCGAGCCCATGTAGACGACGCATTCCATGCCGAAACGTGCGGCGACGGTGGCGGTGGCCACGCCGTGCTGTCCGGCGCCGGTCTCGGCGATCACCCGCGGCTTCGCCAGGCGCCGGGCGAGCAGCGCCTGTCCGATGCAATTGTTGATCTTGTGCGCGCCGGTGTGGTTCAGGTCCTCGCGCTTCAGCCAGATCTGCGCGCCGCCGGCCCTGGCGGTGAGGCGCCCCGCGAAGTACACGGGCGACGGGCGGCCGACGTAGTGGGCGAGTTCGCTTTCGAATTCGGCGACGAACTCGGGATCGCGCCGGTAGCGCTCGTACTGCGCCCTGAGTTCGTCGAGCGCCCGCATCAGCGTCTCGGCGACGAAGACGCCACCGTACGGGCCGAAGTGTCCGCGGGAATCAGGGAGATCGTACATCTGCATGTCGCACTTCCTCGATGAACGCGGTGATTTGCGCGGGATCCTTGATGCCCTTCATCCGTGCGCCGTCCGCTCCGATCGCCTCGACGCCGCTGGACACGTCGACGGCCCATGGCCGCAGCCGACGGATCGCCTCGGCCACATTGGATGCCATCAGCCCGCCGGCAAGCACGAGCGGACGCGGCAACGGCTGCGGCACGACGCCCCAATCGAAGGTTCGCCCGGCGCCGCCGAGGTGTCCGCCCGCAGCGGCTGCGTCGAACAGCAGCCCCACAGCGTCCGGATAGCGCACCGCGTATTCTAGCAAACCGCTGCGCGCCGCCCCTTCGACGACCGGGACGGCCTTGAGGTAGGCGCGTCCGAACGAACGGCAGAATTCCGGCGGCTCGCCGCCGTGAAATTGCAGCAGGTCGAGCGCCACCGCGGCGAGTGTCGCGCGCACCTGCGCGGGTTCGGGGTCGACGAACAATCCGACCACCGAAACGAATGGCGGCAGCGCCGCCGCAATCGCCCGCGCCTGCTCCAGCGTGACGACGCGCGGCGTACCTTCGCGGAACACGAGTCCGATCGCATCGGCGCCCGCGCGCGCGGCGGCGAGCCCGTCGTCCGCCCGGGTGACGCCGCAGATCTTGATGCGCGTTCGCATGCGCCCTCGCCCGGCTCACGCAACCGGCAGCACGACCGGCCGGCGCGTCGCCGGCAGGTTCCAGGCTGCGTCGTAGTCGGCGCCGGTCAGATAGAGCCCGTCCGGCGCAAACGTCGCCGCCGCTCGCGTGCGGTCGCGCGCCGCAAGGAGGTCGGCGATCCATCCTGTCGGCGCCTTGCCCGCTCCGACGTGCACCAGCGCGCCGACGATGTTGCGGATCATGTGGTGCAGGAAGGCATTGGCCGAAAAATCGAAACGGACACACTCGCCCCGGACCGCGACGCAGACCGGCGCCAGCGTCTTCACCGGCGACTTCGCCTGGCACTCCGCCGCCCGGAACGCCGAAAAGTCGTGCGTACCCGACAGCGCGCGGACTGCCTCGCTCATCGCCTCGACATCGAGCGGGCGATGGTACCAGCCCACGCGTCGCGCGAGCAGCGCCGGGCGCACCGCGTGGCACGACAACAGGTAGGTGTAATGGCGCGCGGTCGCCGCGAAGCGGGCGTGGAAATCACCGGCAACCGGTTGCGCCCAGCGCACCGCCACGGCGGCGGGAAGATGCGAATTGACGCCGCGGACCCACGCTGTGTGCGGTCGATCGGCTTCGGTGTCGAAGTGGACGACCTGCATGGCGGCGTGCACGCCCGCGTCGGTGCGTCCTGCCGCTGCCGTGCGGATCCGCGCGCCCGCAATTTCCGAAAGCGCGCGTTCGATCGCATCCTGCACTGCACGCCCGTCGGGCTGTGATTGCCAGCCGGTGAACGTGTCGCCGGCATACTCGAGTCCCAGGGCAATACGCATCGGCAGGTAGAGTTGAGTCCGGCGAACGCGGATCGCCGGCTAGGTGTGGCGAAGCGCGCCGCCTCCATGCCGCGCCTTGTGCCCGTCGCAATCGCCGGATCGTTCGGATCGCCGCGCGCGGACGAAGCATCCGGGGCCCGATCGCGCGCGGTCGATGCCGGCAGCCGGCCGCGGACCACGGAACGCAAAACGCGACGGGCGGCGGATGCCGCTCCGCCGCCCGCCTCGATGACCGTCAGCGATCAGCCGAGCTTCGACAACAACGCCTGCGCTTCCGATTTCTGCTGGTCGTCGCCATCGTGCAGCACTTCCTGGAGGATTTCGCGCGCGCCTTCGACGTCGCCCATCTCCTGATAGGCCTTGGCGAGGTCGAGCTTGGTGGCGGCGTCGTGCCACTGGCCGTCGAGCACCGAGGGCGTCGGATCCTCGAACGTCGAACGCTCGGGATCGAACGACAGGTCGAGCTTGTCGAGATCGATGGCTGCCTGTGGGCGGGAAAGCGATGGGGCGGCACCCGAATCCTGCGTGACGCCCGCCATCGCCGGCTCCGGCTTCATCGTGGGCCGCAGCGGCACCGGCTTTTCCGAATCGTCGAGCTTGAAGTCGAGGCCGCTCGCGAACGCGGCCGGCTTCGACGTGTCGACGATGCCGTCCATCGGCGACGGCGACTTCTCCGCTCCGAAATTCCCGAACGCCACCGCGCCCGCAGCGGCCGTGGCCTTGGCGCGCTCGCCGGCAGTTTCCAGCGCCGAGAGCGTGGACGACGCGCTGCTCTTCGCCGTCTTCTCGAGCTCGCTTTCGGCGCCGGCAAGGATGTCGATCGGCGACTTCGCGCGGGCGCCCGACGTCGGCGAAATCGAAATTTCCTCGTCGAGCTTGAAATCCAGCCCGCCGGCGGCGCTGCCCAGGTCCCCGGCGACATCCATCGGCACGCCCGAGTCCGGCGTGCGCGTCGTCTCGAACTTCAATGACGGTTCGACGGGATGCGGCTGCAGGTCGGCGACCGCGCTCGCGCCCGCCGCGGCCGAGGCGGCCGCCGCCGCGGCCGCGGCCGCCGCGCCGGAACCGCTGTCGCCGAACATCGGGTTGTTCGGGTCGAGCTGGCGACCGAGACCCACGGCCTTCTGCCAGACCTCGCCGTGTCCCTGCGAGACCGCGTAGAGTTCCGCGGCGACCGTTTCGAATGCCGACGGCTTGTTGTGCTGCGCGTGGATCTCGAGCAGCTTGAGGTAGATCTCCTGCCGCTGGGCGTCCTTCTTGAGCGCGTCCTTGAGAATTTCTTCCGCCTGGGCGTCGCGGCCGTAGGCGAGGTACACCTCGGCTTCGGCGATCGGATCGACTTCGTCGGTGTCGATGTTGCCGAGACCTTCGCGGCTGAAATCGCTGGCGAGCGAATTGTCGCCGGTATTCACCACGCCGCCGCCGGTCGAGCCGAATACGGTGTTGGTCTTGATGTCCGTTCCGGAGATGATGCTGTCCTCGAACTTGGTCGTCTTGCGCCGGCGCGCGGCGACCAGCGCCGCAATGCCGCCCAGGATCACCAGCGCTCCGCCGCCGATGGCCCAGGTCGGCGTGTTCGACATCAATTCCTCGAGGAACCCCGGAGCCGCCGGCTTGGGCGCTGCTTTCGCGACGGCCTTCGGCGCCGGAGCATTCGGCTCCTGGGCTGCCTTGGGCAATTCGGCCGGCTTGGGTGCCTCTACCGGTGGCGCAATCTCCACCTTTGGCGGCTCGGCCTTGACCGGTTCCACCTTGGGCGGTTCCGCAGCCTTCGGGGGTTCGGCCTTCGGTGGTTCGGCAGCCTTGGGTGGCTCGGCCTTTATCGGCTCCGGCGCCTTGATCGGCTCGGGGGCCTTGACGACCGGCGCCGGCTCGGGCGCCTTGGCGATGGGTGCGGGCACCGGTACCGGCGCCGATACGGGCGGCGGCGCGGCCTTGGCCTTCGTGGCATCGGCCTGCGCCTGCAGCTGGGCGCCCGTCTGATTGCGCAGTTCGACCATGCGCTGCAGATCCTTCAGCGTCTTCTCGAGATCCGCGATGCGCGTCTGCGCATCCTTCAGCGCCTTGTCGCGCGCGACCGTATCCTCCGGCGCGGCGCCCTTGCCCGACCCGGCCTCGCGCGACACCTTGAGCTGGTCGCGTCCGGCGACGGATGCGGGAGCTTTCTCTTCCACCACCGTGCCGATCTTGCCGCCCGCGGCGCGACCGCCGGTACCTTCCGCAGCCGGAGCCGCGCCGGCGAGGCTGTCGCGATAGGCGCGCCAATCGGCTGCCTGCACGCGGACGACCTGTGTCGCCTCGGTCACCGGCGTGCCGGCGGCTTCGTCAGCGCTCGGAATCGAAATGATCGCTCCCGAACGCAAGCGGTTCATGTTCTTGCCGTCGAACGCGTCTTCGTTCTTCCGGAACATCGCGACGAGCATCTGCTCAAGCGTGGCTCCGGACGGCATGTACTCGGTGGCGATCTTCGAAAGCGTATCGCCGCGCTTTACCGCATACGAATCGCCGGCCGCGCCGGTCGGTTGAGCCCGCGGCGCCGAAGCAGCAGGCGGCGCGCTCGGTTGCGCGGCCCGCGGCGAACCGGCACCTGCGCGCAGCGGCGTCATCGGCTCGACCTCGGTCACCGCCGCGACGGCGCCGGGCGGGTCGAGGAGGAAGGTGTAGTCGCGCACCACGCGACCCGATGCCCAGTTGATCTCGACCAGCAGGTCAAGGTACGGCTCGTTGACGGGGCTCTGGGTTGTCACCTTGAGGTACGACCCGCCGCCCGGTCCGCGTTCGACGCTGATCCTGGCGCGCGAGAGCACGCCCTGGTACGACAGGTTGTTCTGGCGATAGAGCGAAGGATCGGCGACCCTGGCCGACAGCGTGTCGAGTTCTTCCTTCACCGCGGAAGTGAGTTCAATCTGCGCCGACAGCGGTTGGCCGAGCGACGAACTGACCGTCAGCCTGCCGAGGCCGAGAGCCGCCGCCGAGCCGGCACAGGCCAGCGCCGTCGCCAACAGGCTTAATTTAAGGATGGGTTTTGCTCGCATGCGGACCCCTTCCGAGATTTCGGATTCTGCAACCAAACATAACATCATGGGTTTAGCCACGCAAGCTAAACCTCGGTATTAGCTTGCATTTTTTTCGTGGGGCCCGCGTTCGCTCTGCAGCCGCCGGTCGCGGGCGCCGTTCCTGGAGCCCAAGCCCTAGCGCCGGCGACATTCGATAACTACAAGATATAGTACCGCGCCGTCGCGCGCCGTCGCCTGTCTACGAGCGTGCGTATTCTGTTGCATTCGCGCCGCGGTGTGTCCGGCCGCGCGAACGGGTGGCGACAGCGCAAGGCGCAGGCCGCAAAACGTGCCCAAACGCGGCCCGTCGCCCGCGCACTTGCGAAGCGTCGCGATTTCAGCCGCGTTCGAGGAGGATGCGAACCATCCTGCGCAGCGGTTCGGCGGCGCCCCACAGCAACTGGTCGCCCACCGTGAATGCGCCGAGGTACTCGCCGCCCATCGCGAGCTTGCGCAGCCGGCCCACCGGGACCTCGAGCGATCCGGTGACCGCCGCCGGCGTGAGGCGCCGGAGGCTTTCGTCGCGCGTGTTGGGAACGACGCGCACCCACTCGCTGGCGCTCGCGAGGATCTGCTCGATCTCGGGCAACGGAACGTCTCGGCGGAGCTTGATGGTCAGCGCCTGCGAATGGCAGCGCATCGCGCCGATGCGCACGCAGATGGAGTCGACGACGATCGGGGCGTGCTCGCGACCCAGGATCTTGTTCGTCTCCGCGCCGCCCTTCCATTCCTCGCGACTCATGCCGTTGCCGAGGTCCTTGTCGATCCATGGAATCAGGCTGCCCGCGAGCGGCACGCCGAAATGCTCGGTCGGGAAGCTCTCGTCGCGCAGAATGCCGGCGACTTCGCGGTCGATGTCGAGGATTGCCGAATTCGGGTCGTCGAGCAGGTCCTTCGCGGCAAGATGCGCCTCGCCCATCTGCTGTAGCAGCTCGCGCATGTTCTGCGCTCCGGCGCCCGACGCGGCCTGGTAGGTCATGCAGGTCATCCACTCGATCAGGTCCTCGCGGAACAGCCCTGCGAGCGCCATCATCATCAGGCTGACCGTGCAGTTGCCGCCGATGTAGTTCTTCACGCCTCCGGCGAGCGCCGCATCGATAACGTCGCGATTGACCGGATCGAGGATGATCACCGCGTCGTCCTTCATCCGCAGCGACGATGCGGCGTCGATCCAGTACCCGTTCCAGCCCGAGGCGCGCAGCCGCGGGAATATTTCATTCGTCCAGTCGCCGCCCTGGCAGGTGACGATGGCGTCCATCTTGCCAAGTGCCGACAGGTCGGCAGCGCTCTGGAGCGCCCGCGTGCGCTTGCCGATCGCCGGGCCGTCGGCTCCGACGCTCGACGTCGAGAAGAACTCCGGATCGATCCGGTCGAAGTCGCGCTCGGCCTGCATGCGTTGCATGAGCACGGACCCGACCATACCGCGCCAGCCGACAAAACCGATGCGCATAGCGGTCACCCTGATTGTCCTGCGCCCCCGCCTCCGGTTTCGTCGCCCCGGTTACCGCTCGCGGGGGCGACGGCGGAACCGGGGCGAAGCCTCAGGTCGTCTTGATCGTCGCAACGATCGCGACGGGCTCGCGCCGCGGACAATGAAGGGGCAGGTCGGACGAAGATTCGAACATGGCTGTCAATCGTACCATGGCTCACGTCGCATGCTGCAATGCAGCAACGACCGCGTCCCCCATGGTCCGGGTTCCGATGACGGTCTCGCCCGGAAGCGCGATATCCGCGGTGCGCAGTCCCGCGCGGAGGACGGCAAGCACAGCGGCCTCGATCCGGTCGGCCACGTCGGCGCGCGCGAACGTGTAGCGGAACATCATGGCGAGCGACAGGATGGTCGCCAGCGGATTCGCCTTGTCCTGCCCGGCGATGTCGGGCGCCGAACCATGGATCGGCTCGTAGAGCCCCTTGCCGTCCGCCGCCAGCGACGCGGAAGGCAGCATCCCGATCGATCCCGCGAGCATCGAAGCCTCGTCGGAGAGAATGTCGCCGAAGATGTTTCCGGTGACGATCACGTCGAACTGCTTCGGATTCCGGACCAGCTGCATCGCCGCGTTGTCGACGTACATGTGCGACAGCGCCACATCGGGATACTCCGCGCCCAGCGCGGTGACGACCTCGCGCCAGAGGATGCTCGTATCGAGGACGTTGGCCTTGTCCACCGAGCACAGTTTCCGGCCGCGCCGGCGCGCCGTCTCGAATCCGACGCGGGCGATGCGCCGGATTTCGGGCGCCGCGTACATCATGGTGTCGAAGCCCTCGTCGTCGCCGGCCGCATTCCTGCGCCGGCCGCGAGGCTCGCCGAAGTAGATGTCGCCGGTCAGTTCCCGGATGATCATCAGGTCGAGGCCGGCCACGATCTCGGGCTTCAGCGTCGACGCCGCCGCGAGTTCGGGATACAGCCGCGCGGGGCGGAGATTGGCGAACAGGGAGAGCGCCTTGCGGATGCCGAGGATGCCCTGCTCCGGCCGCAGGGCACGCGGCAGCGCGTCGTACCGCGGGCCGCCGACGGCGCCCAGCAGGACGGCGTCGGCCGCCCGCGCGATGGCCAGCGTCGTCTCGGGCAGCGGATGACCCGCCGCATCGAAGCCTGCGCCGCCGATCGGCGCGGTCTCGGTCTCGATGGCGAGACCGCCGCGGCGCAGCGCGTCCAGCACCCTGACCGCTTCGCGCACGATTTCCGGACCGATGCCGTCGCCGGGCAGTACGGCGATCTTCATGGCGGGCAGCTGCCGCAGGATCGCGCGGCACGGCGGCCCGCGCCCATGGAATTTCCGGGCGCTCCGCGCCGGGCAGCGCGGTGCTTCACACCAGCCACGGCTGCTCGCGATGCCGCTTCGACTCGAATTCGCGGATGTCGTCCGCGTGGCCGAGCGTCAGGGCGATGTCGTCGAGGCCGTTCAACAGGCAATGCTTGCGGAAAGGTTCGACGTCGAATGCCATCGACATCGACCCATCGGCGGTCGTGACCCGCTGCCCCTCCAGGTCGACGGTCAGCCGAAAGCCCGGGAAGGCCTTGACCGCGGCGAACAGCGCGTCGACCTGCGACTCGGTGAGCACCACCGGCAGCAGGCCGTTCTTGTAGCAGTTGTTGAAAAAAATGTCGGCGTACGACGGCGCAATCAGCGCACGGAAGCCGTAGTCGCCCAGCGCCCAGGGCGCATGCTCGCGCGAACTGCCGCAGCCGAAATTGCGACGCGCGAGCAGGATCTGCGCGCCCTGGTAGCGCGGCTCGTTGAGGACGAAATCCGGATTGAGCGGCCGGCGCGCGTTGTCCATGCCGGGCTCGCCGCGGTCGAGATAGCGCCAGGCGTCGAACAGGTTCACACCGAAGCCCGACCTCTTGATCGACTTCAGGAACTGCTTCGGGATGATGGCGTCGGTGTCGACATTGGCGCGGTCGAGCGGCGCGACGAGCCCGATGAGGGTACGGAACGGCTGCATCAGTAGGGCTTGGCCTTTCCGGCCGCCTTTTCCACGGCGCCCCCGGCGGCCTTCACGTCCTTGCCGGCGCCCTCGATCGTGTTGCAGGCGGTCATTGCGGCGACCAGGGCCGCCAGAGCGAGCCAGACTGCGATTCCTTTCGGCATGTTCGGTCTCCCGGAATGTGCGCTAGAAAAGCCGGCGCACGTCGACGAAATGCCCGGCGATGGCGGCGGCGGCGGCCATCGCCGGGCTGACCAGGTGGGTGCGGCCCCCGGTGCCCTGCCGTCCCTCGAAATTGCGATTCGACGTCGACGCGCAGCGTTCGCCCGGTTCGAGCCGGTCGTCGTTCATCGCGAGACACATCGAACATCCAGGTTCGCGCCATTCGAATCCGGCGTCGCGGAACACGGTGTCGAGGCCCTCGCGTTCGGCCTGGGCCTTCACCAGGCCGGAACCCGGGACGACCATGGCGAGCTTCACGCTGCCGGCGACCCGGCGGCCGCGGGCGACGGCGGCGGCCGCGCGCAGGTCCTCGATCCGGGAATTCGTGCACGAGCCGATGAACACCTTGTCGATCCGGATATCGGTCATCCGCGTGTCGGGCGCCAATCCCATGTAGGTGAGCGCCCGCTCCATGCCCTCGCGGCGCCCCGCGTCCTTTTCCCGGTCCGGATCAGGCACGCGTTCGTCGATGGAAACGACCATCTCCGGCGACGTGCCCCAGGTGACCTGAGGCTGCACACGCGAGGCATCCAGGACGACGACCGTGTCGAACGCCGCGCCGTCGTCGCTGTGCAGCGTGCGCCAATGCGCGACGGCGCGATCCCACATTTCGCCCGAGGGGGCGAACGGCCGGCCGCGCAGATAGTCGAGCGTCGCGTCGTCGGCGGCGATCATCCCGGCGCGCGCGCCGGCCTCGATCGCCATGTTGCAGATCGTCATCCGGCCTTCCATCGATAGCGAGCGGATCGCGCTGCCGCCGAATTCGATGGCGTGTCCGCTGCCGCCCGCCGTGCCGATCCTCCCGATCACGGCGAGCACCAGGTCCTTGGGCGTCACGCCCGCGGGCAGGCGGCCGTCGGCCCGGACGAGCATCGACTTCGCCTTCTTGGTCAGCAGGCATTGCGTCGCGAGCACGTGCTCGACCTCGGAAGTGCCGATGCCGAAGGCCAGCGCGGCGAACGCGCCATGGGTGCTGGTATGCGAATCGCCGCAGACGACGGTCATGCCCGGCAGCGTTGCGCCCTGCTCCGGGCCGATGACGTGCACGATGCCCTGACGCTTGTCGCGAAACGGGAAATAGGCCTTCGCGCCGTGAGCCCGGATGTTGGCATCGAGCGTCTCGACCTGCGTCCGCGAAACCGGGTCGCGGATGCCGTCGCCCCAATCCTTGGTCGGCGTGTTGTGGTCGGCGGTGGCGACGATGGAGCCGACGCGCCACGGCAGGCGTCCCGCAAGCTTCAAGCCTTCGTAGGCCTGCGGACTCGTCACTTCGTGCACCAGGTGCCGATCGACGTAGAGCAGCGCCGTCCCGTCCGCCTCCGTGCGGACGACGTGGCTGTCCCAGAGTTTGTCGTAGAGCGTGCGTGCGCGCATGGACGGAAACATGACCGGGAAACTCCCGGCCCTTCTGCTGCGGGACCCGAATTATTGCACGGCAGCAATCCGCTGTCAGGACACCTCGGTCGTGCCGCGGCGATCGCCGCTCCCGCATATCACAGGGAGGGGAATCCGTGCCGCGCGAGGACGGCACCCACGGTCCGGGCAAGATCGGGGGTATCCGGCTCGAACGCCATTGCCGGCGTCGACCTCAGCCAGGTCAGCTGGCGCTTCGCAAGCTGGCGCGTCGCGGCTATCCCGGTCGCGCGCAGCGTGGCCGCGTCGATGCGCCCCTCGATGAATTCCCATGCCTGCCGGTAGCCGACGCATCGCATCGACGGCATCTCCGGCGCCAGCGCATGGCGCGTGCGCAGCGATCGCAATTCGTCGACGAGACCCCTGGCGAGCATGGCGTCGAAGCGGTCGGCAATCGTCGCATGCAGCGCCGCGCGGTCACCGGGAACGACGGCGACCGAAAGCGAAGGCCCCAGCGCCGTGCCGGTCACCCGCGCACCCTGCAGCTTCGACAGCGGCGTGCCCGACAGTTCGAAGACCTCGAGCGCCCGCTGGATGCGCTGTCCATCCGCCGGATTCAGGCGCGACGCGATGGCGGGATCGATGCGCGCCAGTTCGGCATGCAGCGCCGGCCAGCCGGCGTCGGCCGCGCGCTCGTCGAGTCGCGCGCGAACTGCCGGGTCGGCCGGAGGCAGGGCGCTCAGGCCTTCGGTCAACGCCCGGAAATAGAGCATGGTTCCGCCAACGAGCAAGGGCACGCGGTTGCGCCCGCGGATCGCCGCGATCGCAGCGAGCGCGTCGCCGCGGAATCGCGCCGCCGAGTAGGACTGCGTCGGATCGAGGATGTCGATCAGGTGGTGCGGGACGGCCGCGTGCGCCGCTGCATCGGGCTTCGCGGTGCCGATATCCATGCCGCGATAGATCTGCGCCGAATCGACGCTGACGATCTCGACGGCGAACCGCTCCGCCAGCGAAAGCGCCAGCGCGCTCTTGCCCGATGCGGTCGGGCCCATCAGCAGGAGCGCGGGGAGCGCAGTCACCGCCCTATTCACGAAATGGACGGCACGCTACCGCCCCCGCATGAACAGCCGGTCCAGGTCGGAAAGCGTCAGCTGGTACCACGTCGGGCGACCGTGATTGCACTGCCCGGCGCGCTCGGTGGCTTCCATCTCGCGCAGCAGGGCATTCATTTCCGGGACGCCGAGGATGCGATTGGCGCGGACGGCCGCGTGGCAGGCCATGGTCGACAGCAACTCGTCGCGATGCGCGGTCAGCACCTCGCTGCCGCCGAACTCGCGCAATTCGGCGAGTACCGCCCGTGCGAGCGTCGCCGCGTCGGCGTCGGCGAGCGGCGCGGGAATGCCGCGCACCGCGAGGGTCGCGGGGCCGAGCGCGGTGATGGCGAAGCCGAGGCGGTCGAGAACCGCGGCGTGCTCCTCGGCGGCGGCGGCCTCCAGCGGCGACGCCGCGAAGGTCGCCGGCACGAGCAGGGGCTGCACGGGAACGCGTTCCGCGGGTCCCTCCTTCAGCCGCTCATAGACGATACGTTCGTGCGCCGCATGCATGTCGACCAGGACGAGCCCGGCACGGTTCTGCGCAAGCACGTAGATGCCATGCAATTGCGCGAGCGCGAACCCAAGCGGATGATCGTCGCCCGTGGCCGGCAGGTCCGGCTCGTCTGCGGCGCGGGTTTCGCGCGCGCCGAACAGCCGCGCGTAGAAGGGCGCCGGCTCGCCCGATTCGAGCGCCATGGCCGCCTGCCGCGCGTACGCGAACGGCCCCGGCCGCATCGGCGCCGCGCCGCGATCCCGCGCTTCGGGAGCCGGAGGCGGCGTCCGGGCCCCGGCCAGGCCCAGCTTTTCGGCGGCGGACACCGCCGGCTGCTCGGCGCCGGTGGCTGCGAGCGCCCGCTCGACCGCGTGCCGGACGAACTGGTGCACCGCGCCCGATTCGCGAAAACGCACCTCCGTCTTCTGCGGATGCACGTTGACGTCGACCATGCGCGGGTCGAGAGCGAGCCACAGCACGTACGCCGGCTGCCGGTCGTGGTGCAGCACGTCGCGGTAGGCCTCCCGCAGCGCATGCGCGAGCACGCGGTCGCGCACGAAGCGGCCGTTGACGAAGGCGTACTGTCCCGCGGAGCGCGTCGCATAGGCGGGTCGCACCGCGAAGCCGGCGATCGACAGCGGGCCCGCCCGGGCATCGACGAGGGCGGATCCCTCGGCGAATCCGTCCCCCAGCAGGGCCTCGACGCGCGCGCGGCGGCCCTGCGCCTGCAGCCGGTGCACCAGCCTGCCGTTGTGCTGCAACGAGAATCCGACGTCCGGATGCGCGAGCGCGATGCGGCGGAACGCTTCCTCGCAATGCCCCCACTCGGTCGCCTCGGCGCGGAGGAACTTGCGACGCGCCGGCGTGTTGTAGTAGAGCTCCTGCACGGTCACCGTCGTGCCGGCGGCGAGCGCCGCCGGCGCGACGACGCCGACGGAACCGCCGTCCACCTCGATCCGCCACGCATGCGGCTTGCCGGCGGCGCGGGAGGACAGGGCGAGGCGCGACACCGCGGCGATCGACGCGAGAGCCTCGCCGCGAAATCCGAGCGTAGCGATGGCGTCGAGGTCGTCGGCCGTGGCGAGCTTCGAGGTCGCGTGGCGCGCCACCGCCAGATGCAGGTCCTCGCGCGCGATGCCGCTGCCGTTGTCGGCGACGCGGATGCGTTCGCGGCCCCCGGCGGCGAGGTCGACGTCGACCTGCGTCGCACCCGAATCCAGCGCGTTCTCGAGCAGTTCCTTGAGTGCGGCGGCCGGCCGCTCCACGACCTCGCCGGCGGCGATCTGATTGATCAGGTGATCGGGAAGCGCGTGGATTTCGTGCATGGCCGGGCGATTCAGCGTCGCAATCCCGTTGCCCAGCGCTCGTAGACGTCGGCGGCGACCGCGTGGAGCGCCCCGAGGCGCCGATCGAGGTCGCCCGCGATGTCTGCCGCCGCCTGCGCCGCCGCGGACGACGTCCGCGGAAGCTCGTCCGCCCCGTCCGACAGCCAGGTCAGCACCATGTCCCGGGTCATCTCGACGTGGCACTGGAGCCCGATATGACGATCATCGACGATGTACGCCTGGTTGGCATTGAACGCATTGGTCAGCACCCGCGTCGCGCCCTCCGGAAGCGCGAACGCGTCGTAGTGCCACTGGAACGTCGTGAAGCTCGGCCGTCCGCCGAACCAGGCGCGTGCCGCCGCGCCGCCGTCCGTTTCGACGCCGATCCAGCCGAACTCGGCAACCGGCGCGCGCACGACCGGCGCGCCCAGCGCCTTGGCGAGCAGCTGGCCGCCCAGGCAGTGGCCGATGACCGGTACGCCCGCGGCGACCGCCTTGCGCAGCATGGCGCACATCGGTGCGACCCACGGCAAGTCGTCGTTGACGCTCATCGGCCCACCCATCATCGCCAGCCCGGCATAGGCGCGCGGATCCGGTGGGACCGTGGCGCCGGCGTCGAGCGCGACCGTCTCCAGGGTAGTCCCGTGCCGAGCGAGCCAGTCGGCGAAGTAGCCCGGTCCTTCGGTGGGCGAAAAGCGGAAGACGGCGACGGGACGCATGGGTCGTGGCCATTCAAGGTAAGAGTGCGACGCGCGTGTACTTGGTGTCCGACTGGAAGCAGAGCACGTCGTCGACCGCGATCAGGCGGACCAGCGCAACGGGCGCCGGAGCGCGCACTGCCGGGACGGAAAACGCGCTAGAGGTCGCGCGCGATGCGCGCGTAGGCCGAATGATTGTGAATCGACTCGAAATTCTCGGCTTCGACCACGAACCCGGCAACCCGCGGATCGCCGGCGAGCCGCGCCGCGACCCCGCGCACCAGGTCCTCGACGAATTTCGGATTGTTGTAGGCGCGCTCGGTCACATACTTTTCGTCCGCGCGTTTCAGGAGTCCGTAGAGTTCGCACGAGGCTTCCTCTTCGGCGATGCGGATGATCTCGGTCAGGAACAGCGGCGCGCCCGGCCGCACGGCGATCGTCACCGTCGAGCGCTGGTTGT
This sequence comes from uncultured beta proteobacterium, assembly GCA_963779445.1. Classification (GTDB taxonomy): domain Bacteria; phylum Pseudomonadota; class Gammaproteobacteria; order Burkholderiales; family Casimicrobiaceae; genus CAIWHR01. Next base: position 134,634 of record CAVZYI010000005.1, on the reverse strand, counting down.
GCGCGCCGTACTCGGAGATCTCCTTCGAGCACGGACAGAGCGAAGTCACCGGAACAGCGACCGTCAGCGTCTGCCGGAACTCCCCGTCGGCGAGCTCGGCGGCGAGGCGAACCTCGTAGTCGAGGCGGCTGGCGACGCCGGTGACCGGAGCGGACTTGCGGATGAAGAACGGGAAGGCGAGTTCGATCCGCCCGCCGGGCGCTTCCAGGAGCACGACGAGTGCATCGAGCAGGCTGCGCAGCGCAGCGACCGACAGCGGCGGTTCACCCGGTTCGCTGCGCGACTCGAGCAGCGCGACGAGCCGCGACATGTGCGTGCCCTTGCGGTCCTCCTCGAGGGCGACATAGACGTTGCAGACGGCGATCGTCGGCTGCGCGACGCCGTCGGCGTCGACAAACAGCAGCGGGTACCTGAGGCCGCGGATTCCGACCTGGTCGATCGCGATGTTGCGATCGTCCCGCCCGGACTGGACATCGGGGATCGGGAACATCGCCTGCGGGGATTCCGGCCGGTTCATGACGCGGATTGTAGACGAACCGGCGGCGACCTACGCCGCGGGCTTGGCGACCGCCACGGGGCGGCCCGCCCCGAAGCGGGCCTGGACGGCCCGGGCGATTCCGGCCGCATCGAGGCCGCAGTCGGCCAGCAGCTGGGCGGGGTCGCCGTGGTCGAGAAACGCGTCCGCGAACCCCAATTGAAGGAGGGGCATCTCGATGCCCCGCGCGGCGAGCGCTTCGGCGACGGCGCTCCCGGCCCCGCCCATCACCACGTTCTCCTCCACCGTGACCAGCGCATCGTGATCGCGCGCCAGCTCGGCCACGAGCCCGGCGTCGAGCGGCTTCACGAAGCGCATGTTGGCCACCGTCGCGTCCAGCTCGTCGGCCGCCGCCAGCGCATGCCGCAGTGCGGCCCCGAACGCGAGAATCGCGATGCGGTTGCCGCGCCGCGCGGATACGCGCCGGATCTCGCCCTTGCCCAATGGCATGGCCGTCATCTCCTCCGCGACGGCAACGCCGGGGCCGCTGCCGCGGGGATAGCGCACGGCCGCCGGCGTTCCGAGAGTGAACGCCGTGTACAGCATCTGCCGGCATTCGTTCTCGTCGGCGGGCGCCATCACGGTCATGTTCGGAACGCAGCGCAGGTACGACAGATCGAATGCGCCGATGTGCGTCGCCCCGTCGGCGCCGACGATGCCCCCGCGATCGATCGCGAAAACGACCGGGAGGTTCTGCAGCGCGACATCGTGTATCAGCTGGTCGTAGGCGCGCTGCAGGAAAGTCGAATAGATGGCGACCACCGGCTTCAGCCCCTCGCAGGCCAGTCCCGCCGCGAACGTCACCGCGTGCTGCTCGGCAATCCCGACGTCGAAGTAGCGCGTCGGGTGCTCCTGCGAGAAGCGAACCAGCCCCGATCCCTCGCGCATCGCCGGCGTGATGGCGACGAGGCGCGGGTCCCTCGCGGCCATGTCGCAGATCCAGTCGCCGAAGATCTGCGTGTACGCCGGCCGGACCGCGGGCTTCGGGGCATAGCCCGCCGCCGGATCGAATTTGGTCACGCCGTGGTAGAGGATCGGATCGTCCTCGGCGCGGGCATACCCGTAGCCCTTCTTGGTGATGACGTGCAGGAGCTGCGGTCCCTTGAGCTCCTTGACGTTGGCAAGCGTGCGCACCAGCGTATCGACGTCGTGGCCGTCGATCGGCCCGATGTAGTTGAACCCGAATTCCTCGAACAGCGTGCCGGGCAGCACCATCCCCTTCATGTGCTCCTCCCAGCGCTTCGCCAGCTCCTTGACCGGCGGAACGCGGGAGAGGACCTCCTTGCTGCCGCGGCGCACCGAGTTGTAGAGCCGAGACGACAGCAGCTTCGCCAGGTAGCTGTTCAGCGCGCCGACGGGCTCGGAAATCGACATCTCGTTGTCGTTCAGGATCACCAGCAGGTCGGCCCCGGACGTTCCGGCATTGTTGAGCGCTTCGAAGGCCATGCCCGCGCTCATGGCTCCATCGCCGATGATCGCGACGACGCTTCGCGACTCGCCGCGGCGCTGGGCCGCGATCGCCATGCCGAGCGCCGCCGAGACCGAAGTCGACGAATGCGCGGTCCCGAAGGTGTCGTATTCGCTCTCCGAGCGGCGCGGAAACCCCGAGGGTCCGTCCGCCATCCGCAGCCGGCTCATCGCCAGTCGCCGGCCGGTCAGGACCTTGTGCGCGTAGGTCTGATGGCCGACGTCCCAGACCAACCGGTCGCGCGGCGTGTCGAACACGTAGTGCAGCGCGATGGTGAGCTCGACGGTGCCCAGGTTCGACGACAGGTGCCCGCCCGTCTGCGCGACCGACGTCAGAAGGAAGGCGCGCATCTCGCGGACGAGTTGAGGCAGCGCCGTACGGTCAAGCTTGCGGAGCGCCGCGGGCGTGTCGATCTGTTCGAGTAGCGTATACATCAGTTTGTCCGGAGGACGATCCAGTCGGCAAGTTCCGCCAGCCGTCGGGCGGCGGACCCGAAAGGGGCCAGCGCCGCGTGAGCTTCGACTCGCAGGGCCTCCGCGCGCTCCTTTGCCGCGCCGAGTCCCAGGCGCGTCACGAACGTGGCCCTGCCCTGCGCCGCGTCCTTTCCGGCGGTCTTGCCCAGCGACGCCGTCGAGCCCTCGACGTCGAGCACGTCGTCGACGATCTGGAAGGCGAGACCGACGGCGTCGGCGTAGCGATCGAGCGCCTCCGTCTCCGACGCGGTGCCCGTGCGTCCGCACGCCGCGCCCAGCCGCACCGCGGCCCGGATCAGCGCGCCGGTCTTCATTCGATGCATCGCTTCGAGGTCGGCAAGCGAGAGCGTGGCGCCGACAGCGGCGAGGTCGATGGCCTGGCCGCCCGCCATGCCGCGCGAACCGGCGGCCTCGGCAAGCAGCGCGCAGCCGGGCGCACCGTCGCGCGGACCGCCGTTCGCCAGCACGGCGAAGGCAAGCGCCTGCAGCGCGTCACCGGCCAGCAACGCCGTCGCTTCGCCGAACGCGACGTGGCACGTCGGCCGCCCGCGCCGAAGCGTATCGTCGTCCATGCAGGGCAGGTCGTCGTGGACGAGCGAATAGGCGTGGATCAGTTCGGCGGACGCCGCCGCTGCATCGACGTCTCCAGGATCGGCGCCCGTCGCTTCGCCAGCGGCGTAGGCGAGCAGCGGCCGGATGCGCTTGCCGCCGGAGAGCGCGGCATAGCGCATCGCCCGGCACAGCGTGGAGGCACCGGCGGCCTCCGTCGGCAGCACGCGGCCGAGCACGTCCTCGATCCGTCGTTGCCGCTCGCCGGACCAGACGGGGAACGCGAGATCAGGATTCATCGGTGTCAGCGCTCGCGGCGTCGGTCGCCGCGAAGGCCTTGAGCACGCCCTTTTCCAGCACTTCGACCTGCTGTTCCGCGTCCTTGAGCGTCGCCTGGCAGTATTGCAGCAGTTCCGCGCCCCGCGTGTATGCGGCAAGCGAATCCTTGAGCGTCAGCTGCCCGCCCTCCATCCGGCCCGACGATTTCCTCGAGCTCGGCAAGCGCGGCCTCGAAGCTGGCGGGGGTGTCACGGGTCTTGGCCATCAGCAGAGCGGCAGGTTCGAGTCCGACGACATCGAAGTGCGAGGGTCTTCGGCACGGTTTGGGGGGCGGACCGGTGGCGCGGATCGCCTGCGGTCGAACCGCGTCGCCCCGCGTCGCGCGAGAAATCCGCAGCAAAGTTGACCGCATTGGAACACGTCTTTTATACTAGCATGCTTCGATGACGCGGCCTTAAGCGAACCTTTCGCGCGGCCGACTTGGCAGAGCGGTCCGGGGCGGCAGATAACGCCGTAATCGTCCCGGGTTGTTGGGTTGGGTTGGTTGGATTTGAACGCTGAGCAGCAGCTCTACAGCGACAAAAGGAAAGGCCGATGTCCAATCTCGCCACTGCGGAGCAGTTGCGGCGCGCTTCGTCGCAGCTTCCGGTTTCCTGGTACTGCGATCCCGCGGTCTACGACGCCGAGCAGCGGCTCGCTGTTTCCGCGTGCTCCGGGCTACGTCGGGCACGAGCTCATGGTGCCGGAGTCCGGGCGACTACCATGCGCTCGAGTGGCGTGACAACGCGCAGGCGCTCATCCGCAATGCCGGCGGCATCGAGCTCGTCTCGAACATCTGCCGGCATCGGCAGGCGATCATGCTCAAGGGACGAGGCAACGTCCCGAACATCGTCTGCCCGATCCACCGCTGGACCTACGATCTGAAGGGCAAGCTCCTGGGCGCCCCGCATTTCGCCGACAACCCGTGCCTCGACCTCGGGCGCTCGCCGCTGACCCGCTGGAACGGCCTGCTCTTCGACGGCAAGCGCGACGTCCATCGCGACCTCGCGCGTATCGGCATGTCGAAGAAGTTCGATTTCTCCAGCCACATGCTCGACCGCGTCGAGATCCACGAGTGCAACTACAACTGGAAGTCGTTCATCGAGGTCTATCTCGAGGACTATCACGTCGTTCCCGTTCCATCCCGGGCTCGGCCAGTTCGTCACCTGCGACGACCTCAAGTGGGAGTTCGGCGACTGGTACTCGGTGCAGACGGTGGGCGTCAACAACGGCCTGGCGAAGCCCGGCACCAAGACCTACGAGCGCTGGCACAAGGCGGTGCTCGACTACTACCGCGGCGAGATGCCGCCCTTCGGCGCGATCTGGATGGTCTACTACCCGAACATCATGATCGAGTGGTATCCGCACGTGCTCATCGTCAGCACGCTGATCCCGCGCGGCCTCGACCGGACCACCAACGTCGTCGAGTTCTACTATCCCGAGGACATCGCGCTGTTCGAGCGCGAATTCGTCGAGGCCGAGCAGGCCGCGTATCTGGAGACGGCGATCGAGGACGACGAAATCGCCGAGCGGATGGACGCCGGCCGCGTGGCGCTCTATCGGCAGGGACGCAGCGAGGACGGCCCGTACCAGTCGCCGATGGAAGACGGGATGCAGCACTTCCACGAGTTCCTGCGCCGCGAACTCGACGCGCACATCGCGACGCGCTGATCGGGCCCGGATCACGGCGCTGCGTCGCGTGCCGCACGGGCGCCGCGATCGCCGTCGCCCGCGGCGGCCCGACGTCGTCGACCGCGCAGGTGACCCGGCCATGCCCACCACGCTCATCTCCACGGCCGAACTCGAGTCGCATCTCGGCGACGCGGCGTTCGTCGATCGTCGACGTGCGCCACGATCTCGCGCAGCCCGACGCCTGGGGCGAGAAAGCAGTACCGCGCCGGCGCACATTCCGGGCGCGCGGTTCGCGCACCTCGACCGCGACCTGTCCGCGCCGCAAGTCGGGCACCAACGGCCGCCATCCGCTGCCGTCGCCCGAGGCCGCCGGCGCGTGCTTCGGCCGGCTCGGCATCGACGTCGGGCGAAGCAGGTCGTCGCCTACGACCAGAACAGCGGCGATCTTCGCCTCGCGGCTGTGGTGGATGCTGCGCTGGCTCGGCCACGACGCCGTCGCCGTGCTCGACGGCGGCTGCGACAAATGGGTGCGCGAAGGCCGGCCCGTGACGGCAGACGTGCGGCGCCGCAGCGTCGCGTACCTTCGCCATCCGCCGCATCGGGCCGACGGTCGACGCCGACGCGCGTGCTGGCGAGCCTGCCGGACCGCTCGCTGATGCTGGTCGACGCGCGCGCGCCGGAGCGCTTTCGCGGCGACGTCGAGCCGCTCGATCCTGTCGCCGGTCACATACCGGGCGCGTTCAACCGACCGTGCCTCGGCAAAACCTCGACGCGGACATCGACCTTCAAGCCGGCGGCAGCGCTGCGTGCCGAGTTCGACGCGCTGCTGGGCGCCGTGCCCCGCCGGGCGCGTCGTTCATCAATGCGGTTCGGGCGTCACCGCCTGCCACAACGTGCTGGCGATGGAGATCGCGGGTCTCCGCGGGTCGCGCCTCTATCCGGGTTCGTGGAGCGAGTGGTGCGCCGATCCCGGCGCGGCCGGTCGCCCGCGGCGACGCCTAGCGATCCGCATTCACCGCGTAGCGACCAGCGGCCAGGCTGCGAGATCGCGATACGCCGGCATCGACCTCCCGGCGGACCGACGCCGTCAGCGTCATGCGGTCGACGCGCCACTCGACCGCAGCGACCGCGGCCGCGGCCGGAGGTCTCGCGCAGCGGCGAAGCAACGTGACGTGGGGCAGAAAGGGCCGCGGCTCGGTCCGGAATCCCGCCGCCGCCAGCGCTTCGCTCAGGTCCTGCGCGAGCCGACCGAGTTCGGAAGGCACGTGCCGATGCGCCCAGCCAGGCGATTTCCGCAGCGCGAAACGCGCCGAGACGGTCGAGCACCAGCACCGAACGCCCCGGCGCTCCTCGCAACCGCGGCGCCGACGTCCTGCAGAGCCGCGACCCGCCCGGGAACGACATCGCCGACAAAGGCGAGCGTCAGGTGCAGGTTCCCGGCGCCGGCGCGCGCCCGCGCGATGGCGCGTTCGAGGTCGCGCGCGAGTGCCGCAATGCGCGTCGCGCGCGGCGTCATCGGGCCACGCCGCGAAGAACAGGCGCAACGGTCGATCCCCGAGGACCGCACGCTCGCGACAGGTGAACCGGCGCCGCCACCCGGCAAGTCTAGTCCGTCGCGGCCGGAACCGGACCGGCGCCACCCTCGCGAGTGGCGCGGTCCGGGAGAAACGACCATCGGCCGGCCGCGTCAGCCGTTGGCGACGTGCAGTTCGGCTCTTCGGCTTGTCGAAGAACTGCTCGTCCTCGGTCGAGTTCTTGAGCGCGGTCGTCGATGCCTGACTGCCCTGCACCGTCTGGGTGACGGCGTCGAAATAGCCGGTTCCGACTTCGCGCTGGTGCTTGATCGCGGTGAATCCCTTGCTGATCGCCGCGAACTCGGCTTCCTGCAGCTCGACGAACGCCGTCATGTGATTGTGCGCGTAGCCGTGCGCGAGGTTGAACATCGAATAGTTGAGGCTGTGGAAGCCCGCCAGCGTGATGAACTGGAACTTGTAGCCCATCGCGCCCAGCTCGCGCTGGAATCGGGCGACCGTCGAGTCGTCGAGGTTCTTCTTCCAGTTGAACGACGGCGAGCAGTTGTACGCGAGCATCTTTCCCGGGAACCTGGCGTGGATCGCGTCGGCGAATTCCTTGGCGAACTCGAGGTCGGGCTTGCCCGTCTCGCACCACAGGAGGTCCGCGTAGGGCGCGTAGGCGAGTCCGCGCGACACCGCCTGCTCGAGGCCGTTCCGGGTCTTGTAGAAACCCTCGACGGTCCGCTCGCCGGTGCAGAACGGCTTGTCGGTGTCGTCGATGTCGGAAGTCACGAGATCCGCGGCCTCCGCGTCGGTGCGCGCGAGCAGGATCGTCGGCACGCCCATGCAATCGGCGGCGAGTCGCGCGGCGATCAGCTTGTCGACGGCCTCGCGCGTCGGCACGAGCACCTTGCCGCCCATGTGACCGCACTTCTTCACCGAGGCAAGCTGGTCCTCGAAGTGGACCCCGGCGGCGCCCGCTTCGATCATCGCCTTCATCAATTCGAATGCGTTCAGCACGCCTCCGAACCCGGCTTCCGCGTCGGCCACGATCGGCGCGAAGAAATCGGTGTCGCCGCTGCCTTCCATGTGCTGGATCTGGTCGGCGCGTATGAACGTGTTGTTGATGCGCCGCACGACATTGGGGACCGAATTGACGGGATACAGCGACTGGTCCGGATACATCTCGCCGGCGATGTTGGCGTCCGCCGCGACCTGCCAGCCCGACAGGTAGATCGCCTTGAGGCCCGCCTTCACCTGCTGCATCGCCTGGTTGCCGGTCATGGCGCCCAGCGAATTGACGAAAGGCTCGTCGTTGACGAGTTTCCAGAGCTTTTCGGCGCCACGGCGTGCCAGCGTGTGTTCGATGTGAATGGATCCGCGCAGCCGGACGACGTCTTCCGCCGTATAGCCGCGCTGAATGCCCTTCCAGCGCGGATTCTCCGCCCACTCCTTCTTCAGTCTTGCGGCTTCCAGGTCGTAGTTCATTGGTTGCTCCCATCTTGTGTCATGGCCAATCCGGCGGACGCGCGACGCGCGCGCATACCTCCGGAACCTTGGTCAGCAGCCCGCGCCGCGCGCAGTGCGCGCGCACGATGCTGCAGCGTGTAGCGGTCGACGAGCCCAGCCGCCGGCGCTTCACTGCACGGTCCGGCGAGGGTGGCTCGGCCGGACTGGCGGGCATGGATGGGGTGGAACCCAGGCCCTGCTTGCGGCCGCCGTCGAGTTCTCCGGCAGCCGCTCGTGACAATCGCAAGCTAACAAACTTGCGTCTCGATGACAAGCGAATTTACTGCGATGCAATACGAAAAAAACCAAACATAATCATATTGTTAAAATATATTTCCGTCTGACGGAAATGCTTGGGCTATTTTTGTCGCCCGGGATGTTGCGTCGCGGAACAGGCGAGCCGGTACGCGCCCCTTCCAGACGCCTGGGGCCGCTTCAACCCGATGAATGCATTGATTTGCCGTGGCGCCGGCCGAATCGCGCGCCCGTGCAAATCGACGATGTCCGTTTCGGAAATGGTTTCCGGCCGGCGCTGCGCCTTCCCGGCGCGGCGACGTCGTACGCCCGGTGCAGCGCGACTCGCGCATCCCGGTCGGCGGTCGAAGCACACGGTACCGCGCAGGACCGACCGTCGGGCATCCGCGGCACCGCGCGCGGCACGCCGCGTGTCCACCTCGAATCTCCGCGGATCCGCGAATCCGGCGGTCGGCCAACGATCGACGGCGCGCAGCGCTGCGGCGCTATGCATAGCGCGCGGTGTCATTTCGCCGCCGGTCGAATCGCATTATTCTAGGCGGCGGCACCCATTGCCCCAGCCAGACATTTCCGTGAGGTCGCCCGTGAAATCTCCCTTGCTGTCCTCGGCCGCGGCGCTGATCGTCGGCGCCGGCATCGCATTCGCGCAGAGCCCCGACCCGAACCTCGGGCGCAACCTCGCGGCGTCTTGCGCCAACTGTCACGGAACGAACGGCGTGAGTCAGGGCGTTTCGGAAAGCCTTGCCGGAATGGGCAAGGACGACATCGTCCGCAAGATGCAGGACTTCCGAGCCGGGAACAAGCCCGCGACCATCATGCACCAGCTGTCGAAGGGCTATACGGACGAGCAGATCGAGCTCATTGCCGGCTGGTTCGCATCGCAAAAGGTGACGAAGTGAACCGCCGGACAATGGAGACACCCATGTGCATGCAGCGTCGAGACTTTCTCAAGGCCGCCGCGGCAGGTTCGGCGGCATTCGCGCTCGCCGGATGCGCGACCCTCGGGAGCGGCGCGGCCGCAGCGTCGTCGTGATCGGAGGAGGCTACGGCGGCGCGACCGCCGCAAAATACGTCCGCATGTGGAGCGGACGGCACGATCGACGTGACGCTGGTCGAGTCGAAGACCGAGTTCATATCGTGCCCGCTGTCGAATCTCGTCCTCGGCGGCAGCAAGGATCTCGCATTCCTTACCGTCAGTCGCGACACGCTGACGAAGAACCACGGCGTGAAGATCGTCCGGGACAGGGCGACGGACATCGACACCGAAAGGCGCCGCGTGAAGCTGGCGGGCGGCGGCGAACTCGAGTACGACCGGCTGATCCTGTCGCCCGGCGTCGATTTCATGTGGGACAGGCTTCCGTCGCTCGAAAGCGCCGATGCGCAATCGCGAATCCTGCACGCCTGGGAGGCCGGTCCGCAGACGCTGGCGCTTCGCCGGCAGCTCGAGGCGATGCCCGATGGCGGCGTCTACGCGCTTTCGATTCCCGTCGCGCCCTACCGCTGCCCGCCCGGACCCTACGAGCGCGCCTGTCAGGTGGCCTGGTATTTCAAGCGCGCCAAGCCGAAATCCAAGGTGCTGATCCTCGACGGCAACGGCGACGTCACGTCCAAGGGGCCGCTGTTCAAGAAGGCCTGGGCCGAAGAGTACAAGGGCCTCGTCGAATACCGTCCCAACCACGTGCTGACCGACGTCGACGTCGATGCGCGCACGGCGAGGTTCGAGGTGCAGGACGCCGTCAAGGCCGACGTGCTGAACGTGCTGCCGCCGCAACGCGCCGGCGCCATCGCGCGATCAGCCGGAGTCGTGACCGCGAACGACCGCTGGTGCGATGTCGATTTCCTCAGCTTCGAGTCGGTCAAGGTGAAGAACGTCCACGTACTCGGGGACGCCATCCAGGTCGCAACCGGGATGCCCAAGTCGGGTCACATGGCGAACCAGCATGCGAAGGTCTGCGCGGCTGCCGTCGTCGCCCTGCTTTCGGGGCAGGCGCCGAATCCGGCGCCGGTGCTCAACAACACCTGCTACAGCTTCATCACCGACCAGGACGTCGTCCACGTGTGCTCGGTGCATCAGTACGACCGCGAAAAGAAGACGCTGCTGCCGGTGCCGGGCGCGGGCGGAGTGTCGGCGGCGATGAACGCGCTGGAAGGCAGCTACGCGTTCGGATGGGCGAAGAACATCTGGGCCGACATGCTCGCGTGACGCGCTGGCGCGAGCGCGGGAATCCAAGCCCGGGAATGGCGCGGAAAGCCCAGGGTCAGACGCGACTGTCCATCCTGCCGGCGGTGAAGGAAACGGGAAACGAACAGAAGATCGAGTCCGACCCAGATTTCCCGAACCTGATCTTCCGAGCCCGCCCCTGTTCCTCGCCGAAAAGGAAACGGCGCCCCAGGCGCCGCATTCCCGATCGAGTCTCGCCGGTCTTCCCGCGACCGCCGCAAGCGGTGCGCGCGTCAATCGACCGGCGCGGGCTCCGGTGTCTCCTCGAACACCAGGCGGACCTTGTCGTCGTCGCCGATATCGATCGTCACGTGACCGCCGCCGACGAGCCTCCCGAACAGGAATTCGTCGGCGAGCGCCTTGCGGATCGTGTCCTGGATCAGCCGCGCCATCGGCCGCGCACCCATCTGCGGGTCGAAACCCTTCCTCGCCAGGAACTCCTTGAGCTTCGGCGTGAACGACGGCTCGACCTTTCGTTCGTGCAGCTGCCCCTCGAGTTCGAGCAGGAACTTGTCGACGACCTTCATGATCACGTCGTGATCGAGCTGCGCAAACGAAATGGTCGCGTCGAGGCGATTGCGGAACTCGGGCGTGAACAGCCGCCTGATCTCGGCCATCTCGTCGCCGGCCTCGCGATTGGTCGTGAACCCCATCGTGCCCTTGGCCAGTTCCCCGGCGCCGGCATTGGTAGTCATGATGATCGTGACATTGCGAAAGTCCGCCTTGCGGCCGTTGTTGTCGGTCAGCGTGCCGTGGTCCATCACCTGCAGCAGGATGTTGAAGATGTCCGGATGCGCCTTTTCGATTTCGTCCATCAGCAGGACGCTGTACGGGTGCTTGGTGACCGCCTCGGTCAGCTGGCCGCCCTGGTCGAAGCCGATGTAGCCGGGCGGCGCGCCGATCAGCCGCGACACCGCGTGCCGCTCCATGTATTCCGACATGTCGAAACGGATCAACTCGACGCCGAGGCAGTACGCGAGCTGCCGCGCCACTTCGGTCTTGCCGACGCCGGTCGGACCGCTGAACAGGAAATTGCCGATCGGCTTCTGCGGGTTGCCCAGCCCCGACCGCGCCATCCGGATCGCGGCCACGAGCGCGTCGATCGCCTTGTCCTGCCCGAACACGACGTTCTTCAGGTCGCGGTCGAGAGTCTTCAGCGCGTTGCGGTCGTCCGACGTGACGTTCTTCGCCGGAATGCGCGCGATCTTGGCGACGATTTCCTCGATCTCCGTCTTGGAGATGACCTTCTTCTGCTTCGACTTCGGCAGGATCTTCTGCGCGGCACCCGCCTCGTCGATGACGTCGATGGCCTTGTCCGGGAGGTGACGGTCGTTGATGAAGCGCGCCGACAGCTCCGCCGCCGTGGTCAGCGCCGCCGGCGCGTACTTCACGCCGTGGTGCTCCTCGAAGCGCGACTTCAGGCCCTTGAGGATCTCGACGGTCTCGGCAATCGACGGCTCGGGGACATCGACCTTCTGGAAGCGGCGCGACAACGCGTGGTCCTTCTCGAAGATCTGCCGGTACTCGTTGTAGGTCGTGGCGCCGATGCATTTCATCGCGCCCGTCGACAGCGCCGGCTTGAGCAGGTTCGAGGCGTCCAGCGTGCCGCCGGAAGCGGCCCCGGCACCGATGATGGTATGGATCTCGTCGATGAAAAGTATCGATTTCGGATTCTCGGCCAGCTGCTTCAGGACGGCCTTGAGGCGTTGCTCGAAATCGCCGCGGTACTTCGTCCCGGCGAGCAGCGCGCCCATGTCGAGCGAATAGACCTGGTATTCCCTGAGCAGCTCGGGAACCTCGCCGTCGTTGATGCGGCGCGCCAGGCCCTCCGCGATGGCCGTCTTGCCGACTCCGGCCTCGCCGACCAGCAGCGGGTTGTTCTTGCGCCGGCGGCAGAGCACCTGGATCACGCGCTCGAGTTCCAGCGCGCGGCCGATCAGCGGATCGGTCTTGCCCTGTTTCGCCATCAGGTTGAGATTGATGGTGTAGGCTTCGAGCGCGCCCTGCGCCTCGCCCGCGCCTTCGCCCTCTTCCTTGGCCTCGCCCTTGTCGGGCTTCTGCTGCGGATTCTTGGTGATCCCGTGCGCGATGTAGTTGACGACGTCGAGCCTCGTGACGCCGCGCTGGTTCAGGAAGTAGACGGCATGCGATTCCTTCTCGCCGAAGATCGCGACCAGGACGTTGGCGCCGGTGACTTCCTTCTTTCCCGAAGACTGGACGTGAAGGATCGCGCGCTGGATCACGCGCTGGAAACCCTGCGTCGGCTGGGTGTCGGCGTCCGAGTGCGGGGACAGTCGCGGAGTGTGCTCGCCGATGAAGTCCGCGAGCACGCCGCGCAGCTCGTCCAGATCCACGCCGCAGGCCTTCAGCACCTCGGCCGCGGACGGGTTGTCCAGCATCGCCAGCAGCAGGTGCTCGACGGTGATGAACTCGTGCTGCTTCTGCCGGGCCTCGACGAAGGCCATATGGAGGGAAACTTCAAGTTCCTGCGCGATCATCTGAATTGCCTCTCGCAACCGGATCCGCCACGCCGCGGGATGCGGCGGAGGGGGGCCATCCCGGCCATAACGCTCAAGTCTCCTCCATCGTGCACTGCAGCGGGTGCTGGTGCTTTCGCGCGATGTCGATCACCTGCTCGACCTTCGCCGTGGCGACCTCGCGCACGTACGTCCCGCATACCCCCATCCCTTCGCGATGCACCTGCAACATGACTTGCGTGGCCTTCTCGCGGCTCATCGCAAAAACAGTCTGCAACACCACGACGACAAAGTCCATCGGCGTGTAGTCGTCGTTCAGCAACAGGACCTTGTACAGAGGCGGCGGCTTGAGCCGTACTTTCTCGGCCTCGAGGATGCTGCCGTCCTGCTGCTGGTTGGCCATTGTCCACTGGATGGAAACGGGAATCGATGACCCTATGTTTGATGATTGCAACAGTTTTTTCAAGGGGAACCGGCATTGTCGGCCTTTGCGCTTGACGCCGGCCGGATTCTGCGCTTAAAAAAGCGCTGTTTGGCTCCCAAGTGTCTGCTGTTCCGGTTCGACCGCGTCACAACGCTTCGCCTGCCGCAGGTAGTACTTGCCGCCCAAACAACACCAACCCGTTCATTTTGGAAGGAAGTAGCATTATGGCAACCGGAACCGTCAAGTGGTTCAACGACGCTAAAGGGTTCGGCTTCATCACGCCGGACGATGGCGGTGAAGACCTGTTCGCTCACTTTTCAGCGATCAACATGCAGGGTTTCAAGTCCTTGAAGGAAGGCCAGAAGGTCAGTTTCGAAGTGACCCAGGGCCCCAAGGGAAAGCAGGCAAGCAACATCCAAGCCGCCGGATCGTAGCCCACAATCTCGTCCGGCACCGGCCAGGTGCTGTTGACGACGAAGGCCCGCCGAATTGGCGGGCCTTTTGTTTGCGGCAGGCGGCGAGTTTCACCGGCCGCCGCCACGCGGTACCGGGCCCGGGCCAGGCGCACGGGGGGCCGGCAGCAGGCGGCGTCCTTGCCGGTTCGGCGCCGGCCCTGCAAAGCTCGCCGCGACGCCGAGCCCGGACGTCGGTCGAGTCCGCGGCGCGCTACATCCGCTCGATCATCGCCTTTCCGAACCCGGAGCACGAAACCTGCGTCGCCCCGGGCATCAGCCGCGCGAAGTCGTAGGTCACGACCTTGTCGAGGATCGCCTTTTCGAGGCTCTTCACGATCATCGCCGAAGCCTCCTTCCAGCCCATGTGCACCAGCATCATCTCGGCGGAGAGGATTTCCGAGCCGGGATTGACGTAGTCCTTGCCCGCGTACTTGGGCGCGGTGCCGTGCGTCGCTTCGAACATCGCCACCGAATCGGACATGTTGGCGCCCGGCGCGATGCCGATTCCGCCGACCTGGGCGGCGAGAGCGTCGGAAATGTAGTCCCCGTTGAGATTGAGCGTCGCGATGACGTCGTACTCTTCGGGACGCAGCAGGATCTGCTGCAGGAAGGCGTCCGCGATGGCGTCCTTGACCACGATGTCGCGGCCGGTCTTCGGGTTCTTGAACTTGCACCACGGCCCGCCGTCGATGGGCTGGGCGCCGAACTCCTTCTGCGCGAGCTCGTAGCTCCAGTCGCGAAACCCGCCCTCGGTGAACTTCATGATGTTGCCCTTGTGCACGATGGTGAGCGACTTGCGGTCGTTGTCGATCACGTACTGCAGCGCCTTGCGCGTCAGGCGCGTCGTGCCTTCGCGCGACACCGGCTTGATGCCGATGCCCGAAGTAGCCGGGAAGCGGATCTTCTTGACGCCCATTTCCTTGATCAGGAAATCGACGATCTTCCTCGCCCCTTCGGATTCCGCCTCCCACTCGATTCCGGCGTAGATGTCCTCCGAATTCTCGCGGAAGATCACCATGTTGGTCTTTTCCGGCGCCTTCACCGGGCTGGGCACGCCGGTGAAGTACTGAACCGGTCGCAGGCAGACATAGAGGTCGAGCTGCTGCCGCAGCGCGACGTTGAGCGATCGGATGCCTCCGCCGACCGGCGTGGTCAGCGGTCCCTTGATCGAGACGACGTAGTCCTTGAGGATCGCCAGCGTCTCGTCGGGCAGCCAGACGTCGGGGCCATAGACCTTGGTCGATTTCTCGCCGGCGTAGATCTCCATCCAGTGGATCTTCCGGCGGCCGCCGTAGGCCTTGGCCACGGCCGCGTCGACGACCTTGATCATCACCGGCGTGATGTCCAGGCCCGTGCCATCGCCTTCAATAAAGGGGATGATGGGATTGTCCGGAACGTTGAGGCTGTAGTCCTTGTTGACTGTGATCTTCTGGCCGGCGGCCGGGACCTTGACGTGCTGGTAGGGCATGGGTTCTCCTAGGATGGCCGCGACGCTGGCCCGCGGCAGGGCGCGGTCGCGACGGAAATGGCTGCGCGGTCAATGCAGAATGGGCAGGAAGCCGGGAACCGAAGGCGGCGCGCCATCGGTCTACCGGGTCCCGGACTCCGCCGCCCCGGCGCGCGAACGGATCATCGTGCAACTCGTCAATTATCCTCGTTTCCCGTGAATCCCGCCACGGCAGGACGGCCCGCACGACCGCGCGGATCGAGCGTACGCACGCGCGGCGGAGGCAGCTTGATCCTGCTCAACAAACCCTTCGGAACCTTGTGCCAGTTCTCCGCCGACGGCAGCGGGAAGGCGACGCTCAAGGACTGGGTTCCGGTGGCCGACGTCTATCCCGCCGGCCGGCTCGACGCCGACAGCGAGGGCCTCGTCGTATTGACTGCCGACGGCGCTTTGCAGGCGTGGATCGCAAATCCGCGCGCCGCCGTCGCCAAGACCTATTGGGTCCAGGTCGAAGGCGTCCCGGCCGAAGGTCAACTCGCCGCCCTTTCCCTCGGCGTCGACATCGGCGGGGTGGCCACCACCCCCGCCAAGGCACGCGCAATGGCGGAACCCGCGGGGCTCTGGGAGCGGGTTCCGCCCATCCGCTACCGCAAGGCGCTTCCGACGTCGTGGCTGGAACTCGAACTCCGCGAGGGGCGAAACCGGCAGGTCCGGCGGATGACCGCGGCGGTCGGACTCCCTACATTGCGGCTCATCCGCTACGCCGTCGGATCCTGGACGCTCGACGGACTCGCGCCGGGGGAATGGCGCCGGGAATCGGCGCCGCCGCGCGTGCTATCATCGCGGCCCGTTCGATGACTCCATTCCGTGGCGGAATGCGCCGCGACTGCACTCCGCGCCGCCGTCCGCAGCTTCCGTCGGGTCCCCCTTCCGTTCCGGCGACTCGCCCCGCACCGTTCGCGCAATGATCCGTCGCCTGCTCGCCCGTCTCATTCCTGGCAGAAACAGGAGCGGCCGCAATGCGCGCGTCTACGGCGCGGCCGACCACCCCATTCGCCGCAACCAGCTCTCGCGAGGAGCTCTCGAAGTGATTCGCCGGCTGCAGGACGCCGGCTTCAAGGCCTTCGTGGTCGGCGGCGCCGTGCGCGACCTGCTGCTCGGCATCAAGCCCAAGGACTTCGACATCGCGACCGACGCTCTCCCGGAACAGGTGAAGCCATTGTTCCGGCGCGCGTTCATCATCGGCCGCCGCTTCCGGCTGGTCCACGTTCATTCCGGCGCCGAGACGATCGAAGTCTCGACCTTCCGGGCGGCGCAGACGCGCGACGATGCTACCGACGAGCACGGGCGCCTGCTCACGGACAACGTCTATGGATCGCACGCCGAGGACGCGGCGCGCCGCGACTTCACGATCAACGCCCTGTACTTCGACCCGACCAGCGAAGAGGTCTGCGATTACGTCGGCGGCGTGGCCGACATCCGCGCCCGCCGCCTGAAGCTGATCGGCCCGCCCGTCACCCGATACCGCGAGGATCCCGTCCGGATGCTGCGGGCGGTTCGCCTCGCGGCGAAACTCGGCATCGCGATCGAGCCGAAGACCGCGGCGCCGATTCCCAAGCTCGCGGCGCTGATGCACAACGTGCCGCCCGCCCGGCTGTTCGACGAGATGCAGAAGCTTCTCCTCTCCGGGCACGCCGTCGACACGGTGAAGAGCCTTCGCGCGCACGGGCTGTCGCACGGGCTGCTGCCGCTGCTCGACGTCATCATCGAGCAGCCGCTGGGCCAGCGCTTCATCGAGCTCGCCCTCGCCAATACCGACGAGCGCGTGCGCGACGAGCGCGGCGTGTCCCCGGGCTTCCTGTTCGCGACCCTCCTGTGGCACGAGGTGCTGGCGACGTGGAATCTGGCGAAGGCCCGCGGCGAGACGCCGATTCCGGCGCTGTACGACGCGATGGACGCGGTGCTGGAGCGACAGGCGAAGCAGATCGCGGTGCCGCGCCGCTTCGAGGCGACGATCAAGGAGATCTGGTCGCTGCAGCCGCGCTTCGAGCAGAGGGCCGGCCAGCGGCCATTCCGGCTGCTCGAGCACCCGCGCTTCAGGGCCGGATGGGATTTCCTCGACCTGCGCTGCAAGAGCGGCGAACTGGCGGGCGAGCTTGCGGGCCTAGCCGATTGGTGGGACCGGTTCGCCAACGCGCCGCAGGAACAGCGGGAGGCGATGCTCACGCCCGACGAAGGCCCGAAGAAGCGCCGCCGTTCCCGTGGTCGCGGCCGAAAGCAGCGCGACGACGGCCCGCCCCAGGCGCCGGAAAGCGGATCCGCGCCGGAATGAGCGCCGTCCTCCCGGGAAGCTGCGCAGCGGCGGCTGGCGACGATGTGCGTCGATGACCGCGACCCTCGCCTTCGTCGGCCTCGGCAGCAATCTCGCGCATCCGCGCCGGCAGCTCGCTCGCGCCATGCGCGCGATCGCGCGATCGCCGGCCGTGCGCGTGGTCGCGCTTTCCCCTAACTACACGAGCGCCCCGGTCGGTTGCGACGCGCCGCAACCCGACTACGTTAACGCCGTCGCCGCGCTGCGCACCACGCTGGGACCGCGCGCGCTGCTCGCCGCGCTGCACCGGATCGAGCGACACCAGCAGCGGCGTCGCGGTTTCGAGATGCCGCGCAATGCGCCGCGGACGCTCGACCTCGACTTGCTGCTGTTCGGCCGCCGCCGGCTGCGCCAGCCCGATCTGACGCTTCCGCACCCGCGCATGCACGAGCGCGCCTTCGTGCTGCGTCCGCTGGCCGACGTCGCCGCGGCCGCGACGATTCCCGGGCGGGGGCTGGCGCGCCGCTTCCTCGGGGCCGTGGGTGCACAGCGCATTGCGCGCACCCGCAGCCACGTGGCGCCCTAGCCGCTAGCCGGCCGCCGCGTTCCGCGCCATGGATCTCGGAAAATGCCGCTATGTCGTCGTCGAAGGTCCGATCGGCGCGGGCAAGACCAGCCTTGCCCGGCAGCTCGCGCGCCACGTCGACGGCGAGGAACTGTTCGAGCAGCCGGACGACAACCCCTTTCTCGCCCGGTTCTACGAGGACATGGCGCGCTACGCGCTGCCGGTGCAGCTGAATTTTCTCTTCCAGCGCGTCGATCAGCTGCGCGGCGTCGGCCAGCTCGACATGTTCCGCCGCGCCAAGGTCGGCGATTTCCTGCTGGATAAGGATCCCCTGTTCGCGCGGCTGAATCTCGGCGACGCCGAGTACCGCCTCTACGAAAAGATCTACTCGCACCTCAGGCTCGAGGCGCCGGTGCCGGATCTCGTGATCTACCTGCAGGCCCCGGTGGAAACGCTGGTCGAACGCGTGCACCGGCGCGGAGTCCACTACGAACGGACGATTTCCGCGCAGTACCTCGCCCGTCTCGCCGATGCCTACAGCCGCTATTTCTACGGCTACGACGCCGCGCCGCTGCTGATCGTCAACAGCGAACGACTCAATTTCGTCGACAACGCCGAGCACCTGAACCTGCTTCTCGCGCGCATCGCGTCGATGCGCGGCCAGCGCGAATTCTTCAATCTCGGGCAGTCGGCCTGACCCCATGGGAACGACATGAGCTCGCCGCAGGTGCCGCCGGCGTCCGCCGCCGGCCGCCCCAGCCGCCTCACCGTCCAGGCGCTGGCCGCCATGGCGCGCGAAGGCACGAAGATCGCGATGCTGACGTCCTACGATGCCAGCTTCGCCCGGGTCGCCGACCGCGCCGGCGTCGACGCGCTGCTGGTCGGCGATTCGCTGGGGATGGTGATCCAGGGCCACGCGTCGACGCTGCCGGTCTCCCTCGACGACGTCGTCTACCACACGCGCTGGGTGGCGGCGGGCAGCTCGCGGGCGCTCGTCATTGCGGACCTGCCGTTCGGGAGCTATCAGGCAGGCCGCGAGGCGGCCTATGCTGCGTCGGCGGCCGCGCTCAAGGCAGGCGCCCAGATGGTGAAGCTGGAGGGCGGCGCATGGCTTGCGCCGACGGTCGAGTTCCTGACCACGCGCGGCGTCCCCGTCTGCGGTCACGTCGGGCTGCAGCCGCAATCGGTCAATGCGACGGGCGGCTATCGCGTGCAGGGAAGGACGCCGGACGCCGCCGGGGAAGTGCACGCCGACGCCCGCGCGCTCGTCGAGGCCGGGGCTTCGATGCTCGTCGTCGAATGCGTGCCGCGCCAGGTGGGCGAGGCGCTGACGCGCGCCTTCGGGGTGCCGGTCATCGGCATCGGCGCGGGTCCGGCCTGCTCCGGACAGGTGCTGGTAATCTACGACGCGCTGGGAATCCAGCCGGGACGTGCGGCGCGCTTCGTGCGCAATTTCCTGTCCGGGCATGACAGCATCGAGTCCGCGCTGGCCGCGTACGTGACGGCAGTGAAGGACGGGTCGTTCCCGGCCGAAGAGCACTGCTTCTGATTTCCCGGCGCGGTGGCGGTATCATCTGCCGCAGTCCGCATCCGGCCGCCGGCAGCAGCGCCCGATGACCCATACGACCGGGAAGTGAATGAAAATCGTCAGCACCTCCGCCGAACTGTCCGAGCACCTCTCCGGCGCCCGACGCATCGCGTTCGTGCCGACGATGGGCAACCTGCACGACGGGCACCTGTCGCTCTGCCGGATTGCTCGCCAGCACGGCGACGCCGTCGTCACCAGCATATTCGTCAATCGGCTGCAGTTCGGGCCGAACGAGGACTACGACCGCTACCCGAGGACCATCGAGGCCGACCGGGCCGGACTCGAGCGCGAGGGTGTCGACATCCTGTTCGCGCCGCAGGAACAGGAAATGTATCCGACGCCACAGGTCTACCGGGTGCAGCCGCCGCCGCTTGCCGACGAGCTCGAGGGCGCTTTCCGCCCGGGGTTCTTCCACGGCGTCTGCACCGTCGTGCTGAAGCTCTTCAATCTGGTGCAGCCCGACGTAGCCGTCTTCGGAAAGAAGGACCGGCAGCAGCTCAAGATCGTGCGCGGCATGGTCCAGAGTTTCAACATGCCGATCCAGATCGTGCCCGCGGAAACCATACGCGCGGACGACGGCCTCGCCCTGGCGTCGCGCAACAGCTACCTTTCGCCGGCCGAGCGCGCCGAAGCGCCCAACCTCTACCGCGTGCTTCGCGGAATCGCCGACGCGATCGCGTCGGGCCGCACCGATTACGCGAACCTGCAGGCCGCGGGCCGCATGGAACTCGCGCAGCGCGGCTGGAAGGTCGACTATGTCGCCGTTCGTCATGGTCTCGCGCTGCGCATCCCCCACCCCGAAGGCTACGACCACCCGAATCTGCTCATCGTGCTGGCCGCCGCGACCCTCGGCAGCACCCGACTTATCGACAATGTCGACGTGATCAGGAAGGATGGCGAGGATTGAACCGCGCCGATCGTTGCGAATAGGCGCAGCGTGACCCCCAGGTGACTGCACGACCGATGAAGACAATCATCCTCGCTGCCGCGGCGGCGCTCGCGGCGACGTTTTCGAACCCGATGCCGGCGCAGGCGCCGGCCTATCCGTCGAAGCCCATCCGGCTGATCGTCCCGTTTCCGCCGGGTGCGGGAACCGACACCGTCGCGCGCCTCGTCGCACTCAGGCTCGGCGAGGCGATGAAGACGACGATCGTCGTCGACAACCGGACCGGCGCGGGCGGCGCCATCGGGGCGGCCGAGGCGGCACGGGCCGATCCCGACGGCTACACGCTGCTCTTCGTCGCCGGCCCGTTCACGACCGTTGCCGCGGCGTCGCGCAACCCCGGCTACGACCCGGTCACGCAGTTCGCGCCGGTTGCGGCCGTCGCCACTACCCCGCTCGTGTTCGTCGTGAATCCCGCCGTGCCCGCCGCCTCGATGCGCGAGTTCATCGCCCTGGCGAAACGCGAGCCAGGTAGGCTCAACTATGGCTCCGCGGGCTCCGGGAGCATCAACCATCTCGCTCTCGAACTGCTCAATGCGCGCGCCGGCACGGACATCGTCCACGTGCCGTACAAGGGAATCGCCCCGGCGACGCTCGATCTCATCTCCGGCCAGATCCAGGCGATGACCGGAACGGTTTCGGCCGCGCTGCCGTATATCGCCGAGAAGAAGGTCCGGGCGCTTGCCGTGACGGGTTCGCACCGCGTGCCGCTGCTCCCCGACGTGCCGAGCTGGCGCGAGCAGGGCATCGCCAACGCCGACGTGATCAACTACTGGGGCATCGTTGCGCCGGTAGGAACCTCCGGCCCGATCATCCACAGGCTGAACGCCGAGGTGAACCGGGTGCTGAGTCAGCCCGAAGTCATCGGACGCCTCGAAAAGGAGGGCGCGGAACCGATCCCGGGACCGCCCGAGCGGCTGGGCGCGATCATCCAGTCCGACCTCGCCGGCTGGAAGAAACTGATCGTCGACGCGAACCTGCAGTTCGACTAGACGGACGGCCTCAGGCCGCGCGCAGCGCGTCGACGATCTTCATCCGCGCGGCGCGCGCCGCGGGCAGGAAGCCGCCGACGAAGCCCATCGCCAGCGCGAATGCGAGCGAAGCGCCGACGATCGGCGCCGTCAGCGTGAACGTGAACGCCAGCTCCGCGAAGGTCTGGAAATTCATCGTCGAGATCGATATCGCCTGCATCAGCGACGCCGCGGCGAGGCCGATGACGCCGCCCAGGAGGCCGAGCAGCAGCGCCTCGACGAGAAACGCCGCGAGTATCGACGCCCGTGAAAAGCCCAGCGCGCGCAGCGTGCCGATCTCCGACGTGCGCGAGGCGACGCTCGCGTACATGGTGATCATCGCCCCGATGATGGCGCCGATCGAAAAGATCACCGATATCGTCGTGCCGAGGTAGCTGATGAACTTCGCAAGCGCTTCCGACTGGTCGGCGTAGAACTGCGTCTCGCGCTTTGCCTCCAGCGTCAGGCGCGGGTCCGACTCGATCTCCTTCTTCACCGCCTCGAACCGGTCGCCGTCGGCGAGCCGGAAGATCACCGCGGAGAATCCCAGCCGGCGAAAGGCCTGCAGCATCTGCTCGGCGTCGCCCCAGATTTCCGAGTCGAACCCGGTGCGCCCCGCGTCGAAGGTCCCCACCACGATCCAGTCGCGCGTGGCGAAGCGCAGCGTTTCGCCGACTCCCGCGCCCTGGAATCCGTCGGCGATCGACCGACCCGCGATGATCTCGGCGGTTCCCGGGCGAAACATGCGCCCCTCGACGATCCTCGCCTGCGGCCTCAGCGCCACGCCCGCGGGCGTGACGCCGCGGATCACGACGTTGGATGGCTTGCTCGAATTGCGCTTCGGAAGATTGATGAGGACCACCGGCTCCTTCGAGACCAGCCGCTGCCCGTTCTCGCCGACGGCGATGTCGGGAAGGCTTTCGACGACGCCCGCCTGCCCGCGATCGATGCCGGACTGGACCTCGGTCTGCGCCGAGCGCCGGATCACCACGACGTTGTCGTCCTGGCCGGTCGCCACCAGCGTCTGCTTCAGTCCCGCCGCCAGCATCAGCACGGTCGCGAACACGTAGACGACGAGCGCCATGCCGCCCGCCGTCAGCGCCGTCGTGAGCTTGCGCGTGGCGACGTTGCGCAGGATGTAGCTGAACGGGATCGTCATGGCGATCGCCGCGGCGCAGCGACCGGCCGCCGCTCGCGCGCCCGCGTTGCAGCGATCGCGCGACGTTGCGGAACGATGCCGGGTGCGCTCACGCCACCGCCCGCAGCCCGTCGATGATGCGTACCCGCGCGGTGCGCCAGGCGGGGAGCGCCGCCGCGACGACACCGACGATCACCGCCGCGCCCGTCTGCATCAGGACGGTCTCCTCGCCGACGAAGAAGATCGGGAACAGCGAGCCCATCTGCTCGGCGAAGGCGGCGGCGATCGGAAAGGTCGCCGCGATTCCCAGCATCCCGCCCAGCAGCGCGATGCCCATCGATTCGGCGAAGATGAGCATCGCCACGAACGCGTTCGAGAATCCCAGCGCCTTGAGCGTCGCGTACTCGGCACTGCGTTCGCGCGCGGTCATCGCCATCGTATTCGCCATCACCGCCATGATGATGACGATGACGACGAAGGACACCGCCTGGATCGCCAGCAGAATGGCTTCGGTCATCGCGACGAACGAGAGCTGGAACGCCTTCTCCGTCTCGGTAAGCGTCTCGGCGAGCGAGTTCCGGAAGGTCGAATCGATCGCGGCCGACACTTCCGCCGCCTGCGCCGGGTCGCGCAGCTGGACGACGAACACGCCGGCCTGATCGCCGCGGCGCGGGTAGAGCTTCTTGATGGTCTCGTTCAGCAGGTCGAAGTGGAAGTACATCGTCGACTGGTCCGTTCCCTTGTCGACACCGTCATAGATGCCGCGCAGGTTGAAGGTCCAGGTCCCCGGATAGATCGTGCCCCGCAGGGGAATCTGGTCGCCGACCTTCCACCCGTACTGCTCGGCCAGCTTGCGCCCGACGACTGCGCCCTTGCGGTCCATCAGGAACGACTTGCGCTCGGCTTCCGGCAGCACGAACTCCGGGTACATGCCGAGGTAGGTGGGCGCGTCGACGGCGAATTGCGGGAAGAAATTGCGCTCGGACACGTAGACGCCGCCGAACCAGTTGGCCCACGACACCGCCTGCACGCCCGGCAGCTGCCGGATCTTCTGCGCATAGGTGAGCGGCAGCGGGAAGACGAGCGACACCGAGCTGCGTGTGATGAGCCTTGCGCTGGAGCTGGCATTGGCGCCCGCATACCAGGCGTCGACGATGGTGCGCAGCAGCCCGAAGGCGGTGATCGCGACGACGATGCCGACGACGGTCAGCGCCGTCCGCAGCTTGTGCCTGAAGGCGTTGCGGACGACGAGGAGAGGGACGAACACGGCGCAGGGGACATCGGAGGCGCGGGCTCAGTCGGCCAGCACGCCCTTTTCGAGGTGGATGAGGCGATGCGCCTTCTCGGCCGCCTTGGGGTCGTGCGTCACCATGATCACGGTCTTGCCGAGTTCACGATTGAGGCGGTCGAGCAGCCCGAGGATCTCCTCGGCAGTCGTCCGGTCGAGATCGCCGGTCGGCTCGTCGGCGACGATGATCGTCGGGTCGGTGATGATGGCGCGCGCGATCGCGACCCGCTGCTGCTGCCCTCCCGACAGTTCGTTCGGATAGTGGTCCATCCGGTCCGTCAGGCCGACGAGCGAGATCGCCGTCGCCACCCGTTCCCGGCGCTCGCGGCGCGACAGCCTCGTCAGGAGCAGCGGCAGCTCGACGTTGTCGAAGGCGGAGAGCACCGGCATCAGGTTGTAGAACTGGAAGATGAAACCCACGTTGGCGGCGCGCCAGGCCGCGAGCTCGGATTCGGACAGGAGCGCGATATCGACGCCGCCGACCCGGATTTCGCCGCCGCTCGGCTTGTCGATCCCGGCGATCAGGTTGAGCAGCGTGGACTTGCCCGAGCCCGACGGACCCATCAGCGCAACGTAGTCGCCTTCGCCGACGTCGAGATTGATGTCGACGAGCACGGGGATGATCTGATCGCCGCGAACATAGAACTTGGTCAGCCCGCGGATCACCACCAGCGGTTCGCCGGCTTCGCGATCCGGCGCGGACCGCGTCTCCCGGACCGCCGCGGTCTCCCCGTCTTCCCCGCGTGCCGGAGGCCGCTGCGTGGTGG
This sequence comes from uncultured beta proteobacterium, assembly GCA_963779445.1. Taxonomy (GTDB): domain Bacteria; phylum Pseudomonadota; class Gammaproteobacteria; order Burkholderiales; family Casimicrobiaceae; genus CAIWHR01. The sequence continues at coordinate 109,747 of CAVZYI010000005.1, read as the reverse complement.
AGGGCGGCGTCACGGATACCGGGCCGGCGAACCGCCGCGCGTCACTTCGCGGCCACCTTCACGAGCGCGCCGCTCCCGAGGTCCGGGGCCGGCTTCAGCACGACCTTCTCGCCGCTCGTCACGCCGCCGGCGATCGCCGTCACGTCGCCGACCTTGATTCCGGCCGTCACCGGCACGAGGACCGCCTTGCCGTCGCGCACCGCGAACACCACCGCCTTCCCGTCGCGCGCGGCGAGCGCGTCCGGATTGACGGCGAGCAGCGGGCGCTGGTCTTCGGCCGTCACCTCCTGCGAAAGGAAGGCCACCTTGGCGCTCATTTCGGGGAGCACGCGCGGGTCGATCACGTCGAAACGAACCTTGGTCATCACCGTCGCCTTGGCACGGTCCACCGTCGGCACGATCCTGCTGATCCGGCCCTTGAACCGCGCGTCGGGCAGCGCGTCCAGCGCGATCTCGCAGGGCTGGCCGACCCTGATCTTCGCGAGGCTCGACTCGGACACGTCGGCCTCGACTTCCAGCGTCGCCATGTCCGCCATGTTGACGACGGCGCCCTTGGAGTCGGCGGCGGACGAGAATGGCGTCACCATGTCGCCCACGTTGGCGTTCTTCGAGACGATGACGCCGTCGAACGGCGCCCTGATCAGCGTGTACTCGACGCCGACCTGCGCGTTGCGCGCGTTGGCCTCGGCGACGGCGATGGCGGCCTTCGCGCTGGCCACGCCTGCCACCGCGCGGTCGGCGCGCATTTTCGTCGTGTCGACCCCCGCCTGCGAAACGAAGCCTTTCGCGAGGAGATCCTGATTGCGCTTCAGCGTCGCCGTCGCGTCCCACTCCTCGGCCTGCGCCTGGGCCAGCGCCGCACGCGCGGCGCCGACTCCCGCCTCGGCGCCCTGCGCCTGCGCGACGACGTCGCGGTTGTCCAGCCTGGCAACCACTTCGCCGGCCTTGACGCGCGATCCTTCGGCAACGCCCAGCCACTCGAGGCGACCGGTGGCCTTGGACGCGATCGCCGCCTTGCGTTGCGCGACGACATAGCCCGTTGCATTCAGCAGGACGAATTGCTGCGAAGGATAGGTCGTGACCACCGTGGCGGTCTGCACGGTCGCGGCGTGCGGCTGCATCGCGTACCAGAGCCCGCCGGCAACGGCGAGCGCCGCCAAGCCGGCGAGCCACAGCCAGCCCCGCCGACGGGGCGTGCGCGTCGGAGCGATGCCGCGGTCGATCTTGAGCCGGGAAAGGTCGGGCGTGGACGCGGGCGTGCTCATCACGAGGCCGGGTCGACAAAAGCGCCGGCGGATTTGCCGGCGCCCGTCATTCTACCGCGTCCCGCCACCGCCGAAGACGGCGGGTTTCGCTCAGCCGCCCTCGAGCGGCGTGGGTTCGTGCAGCGGCGGCTCGCCGCGGCGGCTGGCGCGCCAGCCGCGCAGCGAAATGATCGCGAGCCCGGCGCCGATCAGCGCGATGCCCGCCCACTCGCTCGTCGTGAGCTGCTCCTTGAAGACCGCCATGGAACTCACGAGCGCGATCACCGGAATCGCCAGCATGTTGAGTGACGCCGTTCCGGCGGGCAGGAAGCGCAGCACCGCGATCCACAGCAGGAAGCCGACGGCCGTCGACACCGCACCGGTCCACAGGAGCAAGGCGACATAGGTCGCGCTCCACTGCGCGCCGTCCAGCGGCATCGCGATCGGCAGAATGCAGAGCGGCAGCACGCCGACGAGCATCTGCCAGGCGATGAAGTTCAGCATGTCGAGGCCATGCCTGCGCTGATAATATTTCGTGGCGATGGTTCCCGCCGCCCAGCCGAAACCCGACAGGATGCCCCACAGCTTCGGAGCGAGGCCGCCCTGCCAGTTCCACGGCTCGACGATGAGCGTGAGGCCGGCGAGCGCCACGGCGACGGCGACCCATTGGCTGCCCCGGACGCGCTCGCCCAGGACCGGCCAGGCGAGCAGCAGCGTCCAGAACGGCATGGTGAAGACCAGCACCGAGGTGCGCCCCGCGCCACCGCCGGCGAGCGCCATGGTCGTCGAGCCGAAATTGATCGTCGTCTGGAAGAAACCGGTGACGACGACCGCGATCCAGGATCCGGGCAGCAGCGGTCGTTGACGCCACAGCAGCACGGCGAACAGGACCGCTATCGCGACCCAGGTGCGCTCGATGTTGTAGGTGATCGGATCGGCGCGCAGCAGCGCCAGCTTCATCACGATCCAGTTGCTGCCCCAGATCGCCGTGAGCAGGAGCAGCGCCACGTAGGCGCCGCGCCGCGTCTGCACGCTGAAGACGCGCAGCATCAGGACGCGAGGAAGGATTCGATCGCCGCGGCCACCGCATCCGGCTGATCGTGATGCAGCATGTGCCCAGCGTCGGCGATGGTGACGAGCCGGGCATCCGGAATGTGCGCGATGCGGCGCCGGATGCCGGCATGCGCGTCGGCGTCGGGCTCGCCTTCGGGCTGCCCGTCGAGCCATTGCGGAATGCGCGACTCGGCCGCCGCCACCCAAAGCACTGGCGCGGCGATGTTCCGCCAGATCGCGAACGTCTCCTCGATCCGGTAGACGGTCGGAAACGGCAATTTGTGGCGCGGGTCGGAGGTGAGGCGCGCGCTCCCGTCGGTTCCCACCTCGGCCCAGTGCGTAGCGAGGAAGGCGGCCTTCTCCCGCGGGAGCCGCGGATTGTTCTTCTGCAGCCGGTCGGCGACGGCGTCGAGATTCCGGTAGGGCGCGAAGGACGGCGGATCGGAAAGGGCATCGAGCCAGGCGGCGAACTTCGCCGGCGCGAGATCCGGGGCTTCGGCCGGAATGCCGAATCCGTCGAGCGATACCAGCGCGCGCACCCGTGCCGGACGGGCGCCGGCGTAATGCATTACGACGTTGCCGCCGAGGCTGTGGCCGACCAGGTTCGCGGATTCGCCGGGCGCGAGGATATCGAGCAGCGCTTCGAGGTCCGCGACGTAGTCGGCGTACCAGTAGCCCTGCGGTTGCCATTGACTCCGGCCGAAGCCGCGCAGGTCCGGCGCCACGACGAACCAGTCGCTCCTCAATGCGTCGACCAGAAACTGGAACGACGCCGCTACGTCCATCCAGCCGTGCAGCAGGAACAGCTTCGGCGCGCGCGGATCGCCCCAGGTCAGAACGTGGTGGTCGAGGCCGCGGAATTCGATGTGGCGGGATTGGGCGGGTTTCACTTGCCGGGTGTCCTGGGCCATGCGCCGGCCCGCTCCGCAAGCCGCCGCGGGTGCATCGCGTGCAATTCCAAGCATACGCCGGTCGCGGCGGCTGCCGCTGCGTCGCGCCGGGCAACGACTCGCCGGTCGCCGATCACGGCTTGCCGCGCGCCGCGTCTCCGGGCGACGGCATCATTTCTTCCGGCAGATCGCGGCGCCGTCCTGCCATCCCGTTCGGTAATTGCCATCGGCGGCGAAGCGCGTCGCGTCCTTGCGCTCCCGTCCACCGGCGCTCGCGCAGCCGTCGGCGTAGCCCTGGCGATAGGTGAGCGGAAATCCCGACAGGTTGACGTCGGGCGGCGGCGGCTCGACGTTCGACGGCGCGGACGGCGACGCCCCCGGCGCGCCGCCGTCGCGCGGTCCGGAAGCCGGCGTCGCGCAGCCGCCCAGCGCCACTCAACGCCAACGCGAATACGGTGCAGCGGGAACGCACGGATGGGATGGCGGTAGAGGGCATCGGCAAATGCGGGAGCAGGACGCGGTGAACGGGGTAAAATTCTACCATTGCCGATCGTCGCCCCATGAACGCTCCCGCTTTCGTCCACCTGCGCCTGCACACCGAGTTCTCGATCGTCGACGGCACGGTGCGCATCGACGAGGCGCTCGACGCGGCCGTTGCGGACACGATGCCCGCGCTGGCGATCACCGACGTCGCGAACGCCTTCGGTCTCGTCAAGTTCTACAAGGCGGCGCGCGCGCGGGGCGTGAAGCCGATCTTCGGCTGCGACATCTGGATCACGCACGACGCCGAGCGCGACCAACCGTTCCGCGCGCTGCTCCTCGCCCAGTCGCGCGCGGGCTATCTCAAGCTCGCTGACTGGCTGACCCGCGCGTACCGGACGAACCAGCACCGCGGCCGCGCCGAATTTCGCCGCGATTGGTTCGCCGAGGGAACCGACGGCCTGATAGCGCTCTCCGGCGCGCGCGACGGCGATGTCGGCCAGGCGCTGCTGCAGGGCAACGTCGCGGGTGCGGGAAAGGCGGCGCGCGACTGGGCAGCGCTCTTCCCGGACCGCTACTACCTGGAAGTGCAGCGCGCGGGACGCAGCGGCGACGACGAACTCGTCGCCGCCACGGCGGGCCTCGCCGGGGACCTCGAGCTTCCCGTCGTGGCGACCCATCCGGTGCAGTTCCTCGGTCCCGGGGACTTCCGCGCGCACGAGGCGCGGGTGTGCATCGCCGAGGGCCACGTGCTCGCCGATCCGCGCCGGCCGAAGAAGTTCACGGCCGATCAATATTTCAAGTCGCGATCCGAGATGGTCGCGGCCTTCGCCGACCTGCCCGAGGCGCTGGCGAATTCGGTGGCGATCGCCCGTCGCTGCAACCTGACCATCCCCCTGGGCAGGAATTTTCTTCCCGAATTCCCGACGCCGGCGGGCGTCACGCTGGACGACCATCTGCGGCAGGAGGCCGCCGCCGGACTGGAGAAGCGCCTGGCCGTGCTCTATCCCGGCTCGGCGCAGCGCGAAGCCAAGCGCCCCGAGTACGCCGCGCGGCTCGACATCGAGACGAAGACGATCGTGCAGATGGGCTTTTCCGGCTACTTCCTGATCGTCGCCGATTTCATCAACTGGGCGAAGGCCAACGGCGTGCCCGTCGGCCCGGGGCGCGGCTCGGGCGCCGGTTCGCTGGTCGCGTATTCGCTGGGCATCACCGACCTCGATCCTCTGCGCTACGCGCTGCTGTTCGAGCGCTTCCTCAATCCGGAGCGCGTGTCGATGCCGGATTTCGACATCGACTTCTGCCAGAACGGCCGTGACCGCGTCATCGACTACGTCAAGGCGAAATACGGCGCCGATTCGGTGTCGCAGATCGCCACCTTCGGCACGATGGCGGCGAAGGCGGCGGTGCGCGACGTCGGCCGCGTGCTCGACCTGGGCTACAACTTCTGCGACGGCATCGCCAAGCTGATCCCGTTCCAGCCCGGCCGGCAGATCACGCTCGCGCAGGCCCGCGAGATGGAGCCGCTGCTCGCCGAGCGCGAGCGTAGCGAGGAGGAAGTGCGCCAGCTGCTCGAGCTTGCGGAATCCCTCGAGGGCCTGACGCGCAACGTCGGGATGCACGCGGGCGGCGTGCTGATCGCTCCGGGCAAGCTCACCGACTTCTGCCCGCTGTACACGCAGGCCGGGGCCGACGGCATGGTGTCGCAGTTCGACAAGGACGACGTCGAGGCGGTGGGCCTCGTCAAGTTCGACTTTCTCGGCCTCACCACGCTGACGATCCTCGACTGGACGCTGCGCTTCGTCCGCGACCTCGAGCCGGCGAGCGACATCGTGCTCGAGACCCTGCCGCTGGACGATAAGGCCGCGTACGACATCTTCCGGAACGGCAACACGACAGCGGTGTTCCAGTTCGAATCGCGAGGCATGCGCGACCTGCTGAAGCAGGCGCCGCCGACGCGCTTCGAGGACATCATCGCCCTGGTCGCCCTGTACCGGCCGGGGCCCATGGAACTGATCCCCGACTACGTGGCGCGCAAGACGGGCCGCGAGCGGGTCGAGTATACCGACGCGCGCCTGGAGCCGATCCTCGGGCCAACCTACGGCGTGATGGTCTACCAGGAGCAGGTGATGCAGATCGCGCAGTCGATCGGCGGCTACACCATGGGCGGCGCCGACCTGCTGCGGCGGGCGATGGGCAAGAAGAACGCGGACGAAATGGCCAGGCACCGCGACATCTTCACCGCCGGCGCCGAGAAGAACGGGCTGGCCCGGGGCAAGGCGTCGCACCTCTACGACCTGATGGAGAAATTCGCCGGCTACGGGTTCAACAAATCGCATGCCGCCGCGTACGCGCTCGTCGCCTACCAGACCGCGTACTTCAAGGCCCACCACCCGGCCGCGTTCATGGCCGCCAATCTTTCGCTGGTGATGGACGACACCGACAAGCTGCGGCAGTTGCGCGACGATGCGGTCGCGCTTGGCCTCGAGGTGCTGGCGCCCGACGTCAACGCGTCGAATTTCCGCTTCGAGCCGGTGGATGCCGGGCGGATCCGGTACGGTCTGGGAGGGATCAAGGGCACCGGCGAGCAGGCGATCGCCTCCATCGTCGCCGCGCGCGCCGCGGGGGGCCCGTTCCGCGACCTGTTCGATTTCTGCAAGCGCGTCGACAAGCGGCAGGTCAACCGCCGCGTCGTCGAGGCGCTGATTCGCGCCGGCGCCTTCGACGCCATCGAGCGGCGGCGCGCGACGCTGTTCGTGTCGGTCGGGGTCGCGCTGGGCGAGGCCGAACGCGCCGAGGCTTCCGCCGCGCAGGTTTCGCTGTTCGACGCCGAACAGCGGGACGCCGGCGTCGCGCTGGTCACGGTCCGCGAGTGGAGCGACGCCGAGCGCCTCGTCCACGAGAAGGCGGCGCTGGGCTACTACCTCTCGGGACATCCCTATGCCAGCTTCGCGGACGAGCTGGCGCCGCTCATCCGCCAGTCGCTCGCGAATCTGCAGCCGAAGCGCGAACCCGCGCTGATTGCCGGAATAGTCATCTCGCTGCGCGTGCAGTCGGGCAAGCGCGGCAAGATGGCTTTCGTCACGCTCGACGACGGCGCCGGGTCCGCCGAAATCGTGGTCTTCAACGAAAACTACGACGCGGCGCGCGCCCTGCTGCGCGAGGACCAGCTGGTGATCGCCGAGGTCAAGGTGCAGCAGCGCATGACCGACGACGGCCAGGTCCAGGGATTGCGCATCATCGCCGACAACGTCTACGACCTTGCCGCGATTCGCAAGCGCTACGCGAAGAGCCTGCGCATCGCCTGCAACGGAGGCGCGAACGCCAAGCGGCTCTTCGAGATGCTCTCGCCGTTCCGGAGCGGCACCTGTCCCATCGTGGTCGAGTATCGCAACCGCGGCGTCGGCGGCGAGATCGAGCTGCCGGAGGCCTGGCGCATCCATCCCGACGAGACGCTGATCGCGCAGCTCAGGGAGTGGCTCGCGCCGGAGAACGTCCGCGTCGTGTACTGATCGCCCCGGCGGCGGTCGGCAGCCTCTGCCCCGTCGCCGCGGAGGCGCGCTTCAAGCTCCGGAGTTCGCCAGCCGCTCGCGCAACGCCGTCTTCAGCACCTTGCCTGTGCTGTTCCGGGAAGCTCGTCGACGAAGACAAAGGACTTCGGCCGCTTGAACCGGGCGATGTGTTCGAGGCACAGCGCGTCGAGCGCGGCTTCGAGAGCGCGCTGCGCGCCGGGCGCGTCGGCGGCGCCGCGCCGGGCGACGACGCAGGCGATGACCTCTTCGCCCCATGTCGCGCTGGCGCGCCCGATGACCGCGACCTCGACCACGTCCGGGTGCAGCTGCAGGATCTCCTCGACTTCGCGCGGATAGATGTTGGAGCCCCCGCTGATGATGAGGTCCCTGGACCGGTCCAGCAGAGTCAGGAAGCCGTCGGCGTCGAAGCGACCCACGTCGCCCGTGTGCAGCCAACCGCCGGCAAGCGCCTCGGCGCTCGCGTCGGGATTCATCCAGTAACCCTGCATCACCGTCGGGCCGCGGACCAGGACCTCGCCGATCCCGCCGGCCGGAAGCGCCGGGCCGCCTTCGCCGGCGATGCGCACGTCGATGCCGGACTGGACGACGCCCACCGAGCCCGTCCTCGCGTCGTCGCCCCGCGCCAGTGCATCGGCGAGCAGCGCGCGATTCATCGCCGTGATCGTCATCGGGGACTCGCCCTGCCCATAGATCTGCGCGAGCCGCGGACCGAGCGCCGCGTACGCCTCCTTGCAGTCGGCGACGTACATCGGCCCGCCGCCGTAGACGATGCATTTCAGCCGGTCGAGACGCGCATCGCCGACGGCCGCCGACGCGACGAGGCGCATGACCATCGTCGGCGCCGCGAAGAAGCACGCGCGATCCCATGCGCGCAGGAGACCGCAGACCTCACCGGGGTCGAAGGCGCCGGATTCCGGCAGGACGTTGACCGCGCCGGCCATCACGTGCGGGACCGAGTACAGGCCCGATCCGTGGGATAGCGGCGCCGGATGAAGGATTGCATCGCCCGGCGCGATCGCTTGGACGTCCGACAGGAAGCCGCGGCTCATCGCCAGCAGATTTCCGTGCGAGATGACCACACCCTTCGGCCGTCCGGTCGTCCCGCTGGTGTAGAAGAGCCACGCCGCGTCGTCGGTCAGGCAGGGCGCCGGCTCCGCGCGCGGCGACGCGCCCTGCAGCGCGGCATATTCCCGCCCGCCGAACTCGACGACGCGCTCCAGCGCCGGTGCCGCGCCGCGCGTGGCGCCGATCGCCGCGCACCACGCGGTGTCGGCGAAAGCCCAGCGCGCGCCGCTGTTCGCGAGAACGTAGGCGAGCTCGCGTGGATGCAGTCTGGCGTTGACCGGCACCGCGACCACGCCCGCCCACCAGCAGCCGAACAGCGTCTCGATGTACTCCGGCACGTTGCGCGACACCAGCGCGACGCGCTCGCCGGGTCGCAGGCCGGCGGCCGCCAGGCCGCCCGCGATGGCGGAAACGCGCGCCGCCAGCGTGGCGTAGTCGTGCAGGACGCGATCGCCGAGCGCGACGGCGGGCAGGTGCGGCCAGCAGCGCGCGGTGCGGGCCAGCGCCGCCGCGATGTTGTGGGCAATGGAGGGTTCCACGAGCGGGTCGGACCGTCTGCGGAGCGGGCGTTTCGGGAATCGAAGTGTAGCGCAGCGCGTCCCGGCACCAATGGCGACATCGGCTAGAATCCTCGCTCGATCGGCTATCGGAGATTCCATGCCTGCCACCAGAACGCTGCCTGCCGTCATGCGCCACGCCGTCGCGCGCGAGCCCGGTCCGCCGGACGTGTTGACGCTGGCCGAGGGGCCGGTGCCGCAGCCGATCGCCGGCGACGTGCTTATCGAAGTGAGTCATGCCGGAGTCAATCGCCCCGACTGCCTGCAGCGTGCCGGTGCGTATCCGCCGCCACCCGACGCGTCGCCGATCATCGGGCTCGAGGTCGCCGGGACGATCGTCGCCTGCGGTGACGGCGTGCAGGAATGGCGCGTCGGCGACCGGGTGTGCGCGCTGACGCCGGGCGGCGGCTACGCCGAGTACTGCACGACGCCGGCCGGGTTCTGCCTGCCGCTGCCGTCGGGGCTGACCGAACTCGAGGCGGCGTCGCTGCCCGAGAACTACTTCACCGTATGGAACAACCTCATCGACCGCGGCCGGCTGCGCCGGGGCGAAACGGCCATGATCCACGGCGGCACGAGCGGCATAGGCCTGACCGCGATCCAGCTCGCGAAGCACCGGGGCGCGACGGTGATCGCCACCGCGGGAAGCGACGAGAAGGCCGCATTCTGCCGAGGCATCGGCGCGGACCACGCCGTCAACTACCGGACGCAGGATTTCGTCGCCGAAGTCGCGCGTATCACCGGCAAGCGCGGCGTGGACGTCATCCTCGACATGGTCGGCGGCGAATACATCGAAAGGAACCTGAAGTGCCTGGCGCTCGAAGGCCGCCTGGTCATCATCGCCTTCCTGCGCGGCAGCCGCGTCGAGATCGACTGGCGCCACATCATGCTGAGGCGCCTGACGGTGACGGGCTCGACGCTGCGCGCGAGCCCGGCGCAGCGAAAGTTCGAGATTGCGCGGTCGCTGCGGGACGAGGTGTGGCCATTGCTCGAGACCGGCGCGGTGAAGCCGGTCATCCATCGCGTGTTCCCGCTCGCCGAAGCGGCCGCGGCGCACGCGCTGATGGAATCCTCGCAGCACATCGGGAAGATCATGCTGCGCGTCAGGTGACAGGTAGCAGGAATCCGATCGGACTGGCGAACCGGGACCGCCAACCCCCGGTCCCTGTAGCCCGTGACCTGTTACCTGTCCTCCTGTTACCTGATTCCTGATCAGTACGTCGCCCGCCCGCCCGAAAGATCGAACACCGCCCCCGTCGAGAACGAGCACTCCTCGCTGGCGAGCCAGCACACCATGGCCGCGATCTCGTCGACGCTGCCGAAGCGGCCCAGCGGAATCTTCGCCAGCATGAAATCGATGTGCTGCTGCGTCATCTGGTCGAAGATCGCCGTGCGCACCGCCGCGGGCGTGACGCAGTTGACGCGGATGCCGGTCTTGGCCAGCTCCTTGCCGAGCGACTTGGTCAGCCCGATCACCCCCGCCTTCGACGCACTGTATGCCGGTGCGTTCGGATTGCCTTCCTTCCCCGCGACCGACGCAATGTTGACGATGCGGCCGTAGTCGCGTTTCAGCATCGCCGGAACGACCGCGCGGTTGCAATAGAAGAGCCCGTTCAGGTTGACGTCGATCACCTGCCGCCACGCGTCGACCGGATACTCCCAGGTCGTCGTGTTCGGGCCGGTGATCCCCGCCGAGCAGACGAGCGCATCGATCCTGCCGAGCGCCTTCGCGGTCGCTTCGGCGGCACGCTCGACGGCGGCGGGATCGGCAACGTCGAACGCCTGCGTCACCGTACCTTTCCCCAGCGCCGCGCCGGCGGCGGCGAGCGCGGTCTCGTCGCGGTCCCACAGCGCAACGACGGCACCGCCGGCGACGAAGCGCTGCGCGACCGCGAAGCCGATGCCTGCGGCGCCGCCGGTGACGACGGCGGTGCGATTTCCGAAATCGAGCTGGTTCATGTTGGGCGTCCTGTCGAGTCTGACGGAAGGAGGAATGAAATTCCGATTCCGGCCGCGATTGCGGGGCGCCGGGCTTCGCCGATGGCCCGCCGGCCGGCGCTCCGGCAATTCTAGCGCGCGTCGGCGCGCTGGAGCCGTCAGCGGAAGAGCAGCACCAGGCTGAACACCAGCGCCAGCAGGACGACGACCCCGACCACCGCCACCACCGCGTAGAGCGTGTTCCTGGTTTCACTCTGGAAGACGAGCAGATCGTCGACGAGCTCGGCCACCTGGGCATTGGTGGCCATGGACTCGATGGGATACGGGTCGCTCATGACGACGCCGTTCTCGCGCGGATCGGCGACGTCGATCGGCAGGATCATCGCGAAATTGGTCACCGGGAGCGACCGGAACGACGTGGTGTCCCAGACCTTGGTCGGGCCATCGCGCCGCGGACCGTACGAGAGGCCGCGGGTTTCGCGCGGCGAAACCCTTTCGCCGGCGTCGACGAAGAACTTGTTGGGCAGCCGCCCCGACAACGCGACGCGCAGCAGCGGTTCGAACTTCTCGGCGGCCATCCCGAGATTGATCTGGAATTTTGCGGGGCAGTAATCCTGTCCGCGCCCGGATTCGTCGATGAAGATGAGCGATCCGATGGCGTCGCCGTTGGACTTGGCCGGACTCGGCTTGCGCTCGCGGATCCGGAGGACGCCCGACAACGCCTCCAGCCTGCCGCCGGTCGACAGCTCGACTACCTCGCCCTTGGCCACGGCCACCTTCATCACCAGGACGCTGTCCTTGCCCTCCTCGAGAACGAGCCGCGCCCTGGTCGGTTTGAAGCTCACGAGCGGCATACGCTGACCCATTTCCGGTGATCGAGACTATCGTCGACGCACTTGGATTTGCCGTGGTGCGCGCCGGACCCCGACGCCGACGAAACACGCTCCGGTGCCGGCAGTAGGAATCGAACCCACGACCAACGGTTTACAAAACCGCTGCTCTACCAACTGAGCTATGCCGGCCCATGAATATTTTACCTGCGTCGCCACGGCTCCCGTGATTGCAGCCGCCCAACGGCATCCGCCTGCCGCAGGCGCGAGGCGCGCCCGGGCTCCGCTGGGCGCGCCATGGAGACGCGCGAACGCGACACGCGCCGAAAGCCCGCGGATTCGCCCAGCGCCGCGCGCCGGGCATCTTGCGCCTGCACGCACCGGCGAGACCTTCGCCTCCACTGTCGATTCAGTACACCACAATGTGTACGCGCGCAGAACGGCGATCCGTTGGATGCCGCGGCGGAGGCGATCGTCCGGGCGACTTGTCGATCCGGCGAACGCGACGGCGCCCGGACTCGAGGGCGGAAGATGCCGGACTTTGGCGGGAGCCGCGCGCAGCTTCGTCGGGCCGGGACAACGGTCGTCCGGCGGGCACGGCGATCGATGGCCGCGGGCGTAGCGCCGGCGAATCCCCGCCCCGCACCCGCGCCCGGGCCGCCGGCAAAGGACAGCACGACCCCGGCGCATCCGCCGCAAGCGGCGGGAGTGCGCCACTCCGGTTCGCCGGGGCCAGCGGACTACTTGATGACCTGCAGGTGCGACGGCCGCGGCTTGCTGCCGCCGGCGTCCTTGGCTTCGCGGGCGTCGTCCACGTCCTTGTCCAGCGCGGCATCGATGTCGAGCTCGCGCGGCGCGGTCGCGGCGGTGAGCGCGGCCACCGGGTCCTGCGCGATGGTGAACGCAAAGCCGTACCCGGTTTCCTTGGCGAAGATGCCGGACACCGCGTTCATCGGCACCGCGACTTCCTGCGACGTCCCGGAAAAGCGCGCGGAAAACTGCACCCAGTCGTTGGTGATGGTCAGCCGCCGCGTCGCCGAGTTGCTGATGTTGAGGACGATCTCGCCGTTCTTCACGAACGCCGTCGGCACGCGTGTCTGCGCGTTCACCTTGACGGCGAGATAGGGCGTGAGGCCGCTTTCGGCACACCATTCGCAGATGGCGCGCACCAGGTACGGCTTGGCGGTTTGCTCGGACATGGGGTCAGGATATTACGCGCGGCGCGGACGAGGTCAAGCGCAGCGGCGGCGCGGCTTCCGGCGGGCGTGCGCGCCCTTCGCCGGCGGCACGGAACGCAGCGACGGTCTCCGCACGCCCTGCCCGACGCGCCCGCGATCGGGTCGGCGGCATCACTTGCGCATGCCGCGCTCGGCCGAGGTCAGGGCCTCCGAGAACGCTGGCCGCGCGAACAGGCGTTCCGCGTATTTCATCAATGGCGCGGCCTGCTTGGGCATCGCGATGCCGTAGTAGTCGAGCCGCCAGAGCAGCGGCGTGATGGCGACGTCGAGCATCGAGTAGTCTTCGCCCAGCATGTGCTTGTGCTTGGCGAAGACGGGAGCGATCTGCATCAGGCTGTCGCGGACCAGGTTGCGGCCCTTCTCGATCTGCTTCTGGTTGTTGCCTTCGAGCGCGTCGATGTGGATGAACAGCTCCTTCTCGAACCGGTGCAGGAACAGCCGGGCGCGGGCGCGCATCACCGGATCGGCCGGCATCAGCTGCGGATGCGGGAAGCGCTCGTCGATGTATTCGTTGATGATGTTCGATTCGTGCAGCACGAGGTCCCGCTCGACGAGCACCGGCACCTGGTTGTACGGGTTCATCACCGCGAGGTCCTCGGGCTTGTGGTCGAGGTCGACGTCGATGATCTGGAAATCCATGCCCTTCTCGTGCAGGACGATGCGGCAGCGTTGACTGAAGGGATCGGTGGTCCCGGAATATAGCGTCATCATGGTTCGGTTCTCCTCGCGCGCGGCTTGCAGGTCGCGCGACAGGGGCACAGGGCCCCGGAATGAAACGGGGCAGGAGCGCGTCGCCCCTGCCCCGCGACGGCGATGCGGGCGCGGTCAGTGAATGTCCTTCCAGTACTCGCGTTTCAGCCAGTACGCGAACACGAACAGCACGCCGAGGTAGAGCAGCACGACGAGCCCGATGCTTATCCGCGCGTTCTTCGCGGGCTCGCTCATGTAATCCATGTAGTTCACGAGGTCGGCGACGGTCGCCCGGTATTGCGCGGGCGTCAGCGTTCCGGGCTTGTCCAGGACCACAGTTTCGACGACGTACTTGTGATCGCGTGCCGGTGCGAGCAGTGTCAGGCCCTTCACCGCGATGGCCGCGGCCAGGGCCGCCTCGTGATCCGCGTATTCGGTGCTCACCAGACGATTCGTGCCCGACAGCTCCCAGAGCACGTGCGGCATGACGACGTTGGGAAACACCAGGTTGTTCCAGCCGCTGGCCGTGTTCTCGTCCCGGTAGAAGCCGAGGAAATAGTTGTACAGCCAGTCGGCGCCGCGGACGCGGGCCTCGACGGTCAGGTCCGGCGGTGCCGCGAGGAACCATGCCTTGGCGTCCCTCGCGGTCATGGCCACCGTCATCGTCTCGCCGATCTTGTCGGACGCGAACATCAAGTTGTCCTGGATCATCGCGACGTCCAGGCCGAGATCGGTCAGACGGTTGTAGCGCATGTATTTGGCGCTGTGGCAGTTGAGGCAGTAGTTGACGAAGGTGCGCGCGCCGCGCTGCAGCGACTCGACGTCGAGCCGGTTGATCGGCGCCGGCTCGAGGTGCAGGTCGTTGCCCGAAGAAGCGGCCGCACCGCCGGCGAAGGCGGCGATCAGCGTGGCGCCGAGCAGGGTGGCGATCCTGTTCATCATCCGGTCACCCTTTCCGGCACGGGCTTCGTCCTGTCGGCGGCGGTGTACCACGGCATCAGCACGAAGAAGAGGAAGTACACGACGGTGAGCACGCGCGACACGACGGTCGCGCGGTCCGCGGTGCCGAGCAGCGGCCAGCTCTCGGGGAACTGGCCCCAGACGGTGACCGGAACGACGCCGAGGTAGCCCAGGACCAGGAAGCTCACCACGAAAACCGCAAGCCACCCCTTGTACAGCGCGCCGCGGTAGCGGATCGATTTGACCGCGCCGCGGTCGAGCCAGGGCAGCGCGAAGAAAATCAGGACCGCCACGCCCATCACGATGACGCCCCAGAACTGGCTGCCCATGAACGACGGCACCGCTCGCAGCATCGCGTAGTACGGCGTGAAGTACCAGACCGGCGCGATATGCTCCGGCGTCTTCAGCGGATCGGCCGGCAGGAAGTTGTTGGCTTCGAGGAAGTATCCGCCCATGTCGGGCACGAAGAAGACGATGACCGAAAACACGGCGAGGAAGACGACGACGCCGACGATGTCCTTCACGGTGTAGTACGGGTGCGAATTGATTCCGTCGAGCGGCAGCCCGGTGGCGGGATCCTTGGGCTGCTCCTTGATCTCCACGCCGTCCGGATTGTTCGAGCCCGTCTCGTGCAGCGCCATCAGGTGCGCGGCTACCAGGCCGAGCAGCACCAGCGGCACCGCGACGACGTGGAAGGCGAAGAAGCGGTTCAGCGTGATATCCGAGATGGTGTAGTCGCCGCGGATCCAGATCCCGAGGTCCTCGCCGATGATCGGCACCGCCGAGAACAGGTTGACGATGACCTGCGCGCCCCAGTACGACATCTGGCCCCAGGGAAGCAGATAGCCGAAGAACGCCTCGGCCATCAGGCACAGGTAGATGAGGCAGCCGAAGATCCACGTCAGCTCGCGCGGCTTCCGGTAGCTGCCGTACATCAGGCCGCGGAACATGTGCAGGTAGACGACCACGAAGAACATCGAGGCGCCGGTCGAGTGCATGTAGCGGATGAGCCAGCCCCACGAAACATCGCGCATGATGTACTCGACCGACTCGAAGGCCTTGGCCGCGTCGGGCTTGTAGCTCATCGTGAGAAAAATGCCGGTGACGAGCTGCAGCACGAGCACGAATGCCGCCAGCGAGCCGAAGTAGTACCAGAAGTTGAAGTTCTTCGGCGCGACGTACTTGCCCCACTGCGATTCCCAAAGCGCCGTCAGCGGAAAGCGGGCGTCGATCCAGTTGAGAATTTTTTCCATGGTCGCGCTCCCCCTACGCCGACTTGCCGTCTTCGCCGACGCCGATCACGATCTTCGTGTCGGAAAGGTACTTGTGCGGCGGAACGACGAGGTTGGTCGGCGCCGGCACGCCGGCAAAGACGCGGCCCGCGAGGTCGAATTTCGACTGGTGGCACGGGCAGAAGAACCCGCCCAGCCATTCGGGGCCGAGGTCCGCCGGGGCGACGTCCGGGCGATACGTCGGCGAGCAGCCGAGGTGCGTGCAGATCCCGACCGCGACGAACACGCCGGGCTTGATCGAGCGGTGCTCGTTCCTGCAGTAGGCGGGCTGCTGGAGCGCCTCGGATTTCGGGTCGGCGAGTTTCCTGTCGAGCTTCGGAAGCGATTCGAGCATCGGCGCCGTGCGATTGATGATCCACACGACCTTGCCGCGCCATTCGACGGTGATCTGCTGGCCGGGTTCCATCTTGGCGATGTCCTGCTCCACCGGAGCACCGGCCGCCTTGGCGCGTTCGCTCGGAAAGAACGACATCACGAACGGAGTCGCCGCCGCCGCGCCGCCGATGCCGCCTACCAGACCCGTGGCGCCAATCAGGAAACGGCGCTTCCCCTTGTCCACCGCACCTTCCGCCATGTCGAAGCTTCTCCCGTTGCCGATGCCGGCCCGCACCGTCGTTGCAACGGGCGCCGATTTGCAAACCGGTCGATTATAAGGGATTTACCCCTCGCGCCGAAAGCCCGATCGTATCCCGCCGCCTGAAACACGATCGGAATCAGCCGGTTGGAGACGACGTTCGAACCGCGACGGGCGCCGGCCGCAAACCCCGCGCCGCGACTCCGCCGGCCGGTACTGCGCCGCAGCATGTGACTATAATCGGCAGGATTCACTTCTCCCGACCGGGGGTCTTCGTGTTGCGCAAGTTCTGGCTGCTTTTCGCGCAGGCATGCACGCTGTGCCTCGCCGCGCTGTTCGTGGTGGCGACCCTGCGCCCGGACCTGCTCGGATCCGCGGGCCGCCGCGACAGCGGCGTCGTGCTCTGGCAGGAGGCCTCGACGTCGGTGACCACGCCGAAGGTCGCGAGCCATGCCGATGCGGCGAAGAAGGCGATGCCAGCCGTCGTCAACATCTATACGAGCAAGGAGATGCGGCAGCGCAATCCGCTGCTCGACGACCCGCTCCTGCGCCGCTATTTCCCCGATCTCGCGGAACGGATGCCCAAGCAGCGCGCGACCAGCCTGGGCTCGGGCGTCATCGTGTCGCCGGAAGGCTACGTGCTGACCAACAATCACGTGATCGAGGGCGCCGACGATATCCAGGTCGTCCTGAGCGACGGCCGCCAGCTCTCGGCGCGCGTGCGCGGCACCGACCCGGAGTCCGACATCGCCGTCCTCAAGGCCGAGGGCGAGAACCTGCCGGCGATAACCTTCGGCGCGATCGAGCGGGTGCAGGTCGGCGACACCGTGCTCGCGATCGGCAACCCCTTCGGCTTCGGCAACACGGTGACTTCCGGAATCGTCAGCGCGCTGGGCCGCAATCATCTGGGCATCAATCGCTTCGAGGACTTCATCCAGACCGATGCGGCGATCAACCCCGGCAACTCGGGCGGCGCGCTGGTCGACGACGCGGGCAACCTGATCGGGATCAACAGCACCATCTTCTCGCAGTCGGGCGGCTCGCTGGGGATCGGATTCGCGATTCCGGTGTCGATCGCGCGCAACGTGCTGGAGCAGATCATCAAGGACGGCGAGGTGACCCGCGGCTGGCTCGGCATCGAGCCGCAGGACATCACCCCGGACATCGCGCAGGCGCTCGCGCTGGAAAGCGGCGGCGTCGGCATTCGTGGCGTGATGCGCAACGGCCCAGCCGACCGCGCCGGGATCAGGGCGCGCGATGTCGTGCTGGAGATCGACGGCAAGCCGACCCGCGACACGCCCGCGCTGCTGGCGCGCATCGCCGAACTGCATCCCGGCGACCCGGTCAAGGTGAAGATCTGGCGCGACCGGCGGTCGCTGGACGTCGGGGTGACCGCCGGCAAGCGGCCGCGACCCCAGGAGTAGCCGGCGAGGGGTCCGCTACGGCGCGGCCGATGCGGACTACGGGGGATTCGGCTCGGTCGCGCCGTCGGTTCCGGCGGGCGGCGGCGTCACGAAGCGCGCCATCAGCAGGCCCAGTTCGTAGAGCAGCCACAGCGGTATCGCCAGCAGCATCTGCGACACCACGTCCGGCGGCGTGAAGATCGCCCCGACGACGAACGCGCCGACGATGACGTACGAGCGTATCGCGCGCAGCTTTTCCAGCGAGACGATCCGAAGGCGCACCAGCACGATGACGATGACCGGCGTCTCGAAGGTGAGGCCGAAGGCGATGAACATGGTCAGCACGAACGAGAGGTACTTGTCGATGTCGGTCATCATCGTGACCCCGGCGGGCGTGTAGCCGGCGAAGAAGCCGAAGGCGATCGGAAAGACCAAGAAGTACGCGAACGACATCCCGATGAGGAAGAAGGCGAAGCTCGACACGATCACCGGCAGCGCGAGCTTGCGCTCGTGCTGGTAGAGTCCCGGCGCGACGAAGGCCCACATCTGCCAGAGCACATAGGGCAGCGCGACGAGAAAGGCCCCCATCAGCGTCACCTTGAGCGGAACGAGGAACGTTCCGGTGACATCGGTGGCGATCATCGTCGCCCCCGGCCCCAGCGCCTTCAGCAGGGGCGCCGCGAGGACCGCGTAGATTTCCTTGGCCCAGGGGAAAAGCGCGATCAGGATGACGACGACGGCGATGATCGAGCGCATCAGGCGCGTGCGCAGCTCGATCAGGTGCGAGATGAACGTTTCCTGCGCGCCTTCCGGCGGCGTCGGGTTGTCGGTCATTGCGGCGCGCCGGGTCGCAAGGCGTCAGCCCCGGTCGAAGCCGGGCAGCGAACCCTGGCGCGGCGGCTCGGGCGGCGGCGGGGCCTCCGCCGGGTCGGCCGGCGGCTCCGTCAGGGCGCCCGGAAGCGTCGCGGCCTGCCCATCGGCGCCGGTCGCCGCCGGAGGAGAGTCCGCCGCAGCGGCGTTCAATTGGGACTCGACGCCGCGCACGCCGGACTCCACGTCGTGCGCTGCATCGGTCATCGACGTCTCGAAATCCTTCGCCGCGTTCTGCACGTGCTGCTGGATCTTGCGCAGCTCCTCCAGCTCGAGTTCGCGGTTGATGTCGGCCTTGACGTCGGTCACGTAGCGCTGCAGCCGGCCGAAAAGATGACCCAGCGTGCGCGCCGTCTTCGGCAGCCGTTCGGGGCCGATCACGATCAGCGCCACGACGGCGATGACGACGATTTCGCTGAAGCCGATGTCGAACATGGGGGGCCGGTCAGTCTGCGGCAGGGGCGTGGCGCACGCGCGCCACCCGGCGCCTGCCGCCCGACACGCAACCGTCTACTGCGCCTTCTCTTTCCTGGCCTCGCCCTCGATCGTCGTTCCGGCGATCTTCTGCGGCGGGGCTTCAGGCGCGGCCTTTGCCGCATCGGCCTCGGTTTCCCCGCTCTTCATGCCTTCCTTGAAGCCCTTGACCGCGCCGCCCAGGTCCTGCCCGATGTTGCGCAGCTTCTTCGTGCCGAAGATCAGCACCACGACCAGAAGTACGATCAGCCAATGCCAGATGCTCAATCCGCCCATGTCGTTCTCCTTGATGCGCTATTCGTGCGCGGTCCGCGGCAGCATCGGCCCGAGCGGTGTCGTGCCGCCGATGACGTGGATGTGAACGTGCATTACGTCCTGCCGGCCGATGCGGCCGGTGTTGATGACGGTCCGGAATCCGTCCGGAGACCCCTGCTCGCGCGCGATGCCCGCGGCGAGCGCAAGCATTCGCCCCAGCACCCCGGCGTCGTCCGGCGTCGCCTCCGCCAGCGACCCGATGTGCCGCTTCGGTATCAGCATGAAATGCACCGGCGCCTGCGGATGGATGTCGTGGAACCCGAGCACTTCATCGTCCTCGTAGACCTTCTTCGACGGGATCTCGCCCCGCGCAATCTTGCAGAAAATGCAGTCCTGCACCGTGTACCTCCGCCGCTTCAGCCCCCGCCGGACACGCGCTCCGGCGCCGCTTCCCTCAGGGCCTCGATCGCCCGGTGCAGCGCCGGCGCGTCGTCGCTGCCGAGCATGATCGCCCGCTCCCCGCGCAAATCGAGCCGCACAACCTGCCCGCCGGATCCATTGTATAGCCAGCCCGACGGAGTCCAGTGCAATCCCCAGCCCCATCGAATCCGGGTCCGGACGAGATCGCAGCGCAGGATGTCGGAAATCGCGATCGACCTGCGGATGATTCCGACCCCGAAACGCACGCGCACCTCGCCGCCAGCCACTTCGACCGTCAGCGTCGCGAACAGGGCGTAGGCCACAACAAGCACCGCAAACAGCGCCGCGAGCATCCAGCCCGCGGCCTGCAGAGTGGCCGGCGACAGGGCCAGCGTCATCGCCACCGCCAGCGCCAGCCCCGCCGCCGTGCCGGCGGCGACCGACCAGCCGAATTGCGTGTGCCGGTACGGTGCCATGACCTGCGCCGCGCGCGGCGATCAGGCCTTTCGCGACGACTTCTCGTCGATGCCCGAAACGCCTTCGCGCCGCACCAGCTCGGCGCGGACATCGTCGGGACCGAGCCCGTGCAGCGCGAGCAGCACGAGGCAATGGAACCAGAGATCCGCCACTTCCGCGGCGATGCGCAGTCTATCACCGTCCTTCGCGGCCATGACCGTCTCGGTCGCTTCCTCGCCGATCTTCTTCATGATCGCGTCGCCGCCCTTGGCGAACAGCGCCGCCACGTACGAAGACGAGGGATCGGCCCGCCGGCGCTGCTCGATCGTCGCCGAGATCCGGTCGAGGACGTCCGGAGTGCGCGGGGCGCCGGGATTTTCCGGAACGCGATCAGCGGGGTCCATAGATTGCCTCCGGGGTCTTCAGGACCGGCTCGACCGTCGTCCAGCGCTCGTCGTCCAGGCGCTGGTAGAAGCAGCTCTCGCGCCCGGTATGGCATGCGATGCCGCCGGACTGCACGACGATCACCAGGATCGCGTCGCCGTCGCAATCGATCCGGATCTCCCGCAGCTGTTGCACGTGGCCGGATTGCTCGCCCTTGCGCCAGAGCCCGCGCCGCGAGCGAGACCAGTAATGCACCTCGCGGGTCGCGGCGGTGAGGGCCAGCGCCTCGCGATTCATCCACGCGAGCGTGAGCACCTTGCCGGTCTCGGCGTCCTGCGCTATCGCCGGAACCAGCCCGTCGGCCGTCCACTTCACCGCGTCGATCCATGCACTCATGTCCGGTCTCCGGAGGGCGGCGCGACGTCCCGGCGCCGCGGCCCGCATCGGCTGCGCTCAGCCACGGATTTCGATGCCGGCCGCAGCCATTGCGGCCTTGGCCTGCCCGATCGTATATTCGCCGTAATGGAAGATCGACGCGGCGAGCACGGCGTCCGCGCCTCCCCGGACGATGCCGTCGACGAGGTCCGCAAGCGCCCCGACGCCCCCGGACGCGATCACCGGCACGTCGACGGCGTCGACGACGGCGCGCGTCAGCGCCAAGTCGAAGCCGGTCCGCGCGCCGTCGCGGTCCATGCTGGTCAGCAGGATTTCGCCGGCGCCGCGCGCGACGACGGTGCGCGCCCACTGCACCGCGTCGAGGCCGGTCGGCGTGCGGCCGCCGTGGGTGTACACCCGCCACGCGCCGGGAGCCGATTGCTTGGCGTCGATCGCCGCGACGATGCACTGCGACCCGTAGCGGCTCGCCGCCTCCCGGAACAGGTCGGGATTCCCCACGCCGGCGGTGTTGATGCTGACCTTGTCGGCGCCGGCGTTGAGCAGGGCGCGGATGTCGTCGAGCGCGTTGACGCCGCCGCCCACGGTCAGGGGAATGAAGACCTGGTCGGCGACCGCCTCGATCATGTCGTAGAGCAGGCCGCGCGTCTCGATGCTCGCCCGGATGTCGAGAAATGCGAGTTCGTCGGCGCCTTGCTCGTCGTAGCGCCGCGCGACCTCCACCGGATCGCCGGCGTCGCGCAGGTTCACGAAGTTGACGCCCTTGACGACGCGGCCGTTCGCGACGTCGAGGCAGGGAATGATGCGTTTGGCGAGGCCCATATCAGGAATCAGGATTCAGGGATCGGGGATCGGGCACTTCTGATTCCTGATCCCTGACCTCTGATTCCTGACTTCAGCCTCCCTTCGCCGCCTTCAACGCCGCCTTGAAGTCGAGCCGGCCTTCGTAGAGCGCGCGTCCCGCGATCGCGCCGATGATGCCCTCCTTCTCGTAGGGCAGCAGCTGCTCGATGTCCGCGATCGATGCGATGCCGCCCGAGGCGATCACGGGAATGCGGAGTTCGCGCGCGAGCTTGACCGTCGCCTCGACGTTGACTCCGGTGAGCATGCCGTCGCGGCCGATGTCGGTGTAGATGACCGCCTCGACGCCGTAGTCCTCGAATTTCTTGGCGAGATCGACCACGTCGTGGCCGGTCATCTTCGACCAGCCGTCGGTGGCGACCTTGCCCTCGCGCGCGTCGAGGCCGACGATGATGTGGCCCGGGAACGCGTAGCAGGCATCGTGCAGGAATCCGGGGTTCTTGACCGCCGCGGTGCCTATGATCACGTAGGTGATGCCGTCGTCGAGGTAGCGCTCGATGGTGTCGAGATCGCGGATGCCGCCCCCGAGCTGTACCGGAATCTCCTCGCCGATGACGCTCACGATCTCGCGGATCGCGAGTTCGTTCTTCGGCACGCCGGCAACCGCGCCGTTGAGGTCGACGAGGTGCAGCCGCTGCGCGCCCAGCTCCAGCCAGTGCTGCGCCATGGCGGCGGGATCCTCGGAAAACACGGTCGCCGAATGCATCTCGCCCTGCTTCAAGCGCACACAGTGACCGTCCTTGATGTCGATCGCGGGAATGATCTGCATGGGTGGCGGGGGGGCGTCGGGAAGCGGCGGAGGGTGGAAGGCGGGGGCGCGGCAATGCTCGGGCGGGTATTCGTACGGCCGCGGCAGGTCAGCCGCGCCCGTTCCAGGTGACGAAATTGGCAAGCAGCTGCAGCCCGGCGCGCTGGCTCTTTTCCGGATGGAATTGGGTCGCGAAGATATTAGCCCGGGCAATCGCGCAAGTAAACGCCGTCGGATAGTCGGCGGTTCCCGAGGCCATGGCCGGGTCCTCGGGCTGCGGATAGTAGCTGTGCGCGAAATAGAACCGCGAACCGTCGTCGATGCCCGCCCAGAGCGGATGCGGCCGCGACTGCCGCACCGGGCTCCAACCCATGTGGGGAACCTTGAGCCGCTCGCCGGATTCCCGCGTCATGTTCTCGTCGCGAAAGCGCGCGACGCGCCCCCGCAGGATGCCGAGGCAGGTCGTCGGTCCCTCCTCGCTCGATTCGAAGAGCATCTGCAGCCCCAGGCAGATGCCGAGGAACGGTCGCGCGCGCGCGGCCTCGAGCACGACTTCGCGCAGGCCGCTCGCGTCGAGACAGCGGATGCAATCGGGCATGGCGCTCTGCCCGGGCAGCACCACGCGTTCCGCGCTCCTGATGACGTCAGGGTCGGCGCTCACCACGATCGTGCGCGCCGGTGCCACGTGCGCGAGCGCCTTCGCCACCGAGCGCAGATTGCCCATTCCATAGTCTACGACGGCGATGTCCATCAGCGCTCGTGAATCCGCAGATTCGTCGGGATGCCGCTTGGCAGCGGTCGTGTCTTCGCGGTGCCGCCGATGCCGGATGCCGGACTGCGACGGGCTCCTACAGCGCGCCTTTCGTCGACGGCACGACGCCGGCCGCGCGGGGGTCCGGCGTGACCGCCATCCGGAACGCGCGCGCGAACGCCTTGAACACCGTCTCGGCCTGGTGGTGCGCGTTCTGGCCGCGCAGATTGTCGACGTGCAGCGTGACCTGCGCATGGTTGACGAAGCCCTGGAAGAACTCGTGCGCGAGATCCACGTCGAAGGCGCCGATCATCGCGCGCGTGAACGGCACGTGGAACTCCAGCCCCGGCCGCCCCGAGAGATCGATGACGACGCGGGAAAGCGCCTCGTCCAGCGGCGCGTAGGCATGTCCGAAGCGGGTCAGGCCCTTCTTGTCGCCGAGCGCCTCCCTGACCGCCTGGCCCAGCGTGATTCCGATGTCCTCGACGGTGTGATGCGCGTCGATGTGCAGATCCCCCGTCGCACGCACCGCGACGTCCACCATGCCGTGGCGCGCGAACTGGTCGAGCATGTGATCGAGGAACGGCACGCCCGTCGCAAGCTCGGCGCGGCCCGAGCCGTCGAGATTCACCGAGACGCTGATCCGCGTCTCGGCCGTGTTGCGCTCGACGTTCGCGGTGCGCGGCGCGGCGGCCGGTTGCGTTGCTTTCATCGGATCGCTTTCAGTGCCGCCACCAGGGCGTCGTTCTCGGCCGGCGTTCCCACGGTGAGCCGGAGGCAGTGCTCGAGCCGGAAATGCGCGCCGTGCCGGCTCTTCACCAGAATGCCGGCGCGCCTGACGGCCTCGAACCAGCGCGGCGCATCCGGCACCCGGATCAGCACGAAATTCGCGCGCGTCGGGAACACCGTGACCCCGGGGATCGCCGCCAGCGTCGAGGCGAGACGCGAGCGCTCGGACTTCAGCGCGCCCGACCACTGCGCAATCATCGCACGTTCGGCGAGCAGCACCTGCGCGGCGGCCTGCGTCAGGGCATTGAGATTATACGGGGGCCGGACCTTGTTCAGCTCGGCGACCAGCTCCGGCGCCGCCACCGCGTAGCCCAGGCGCAGCCCCGCCATGCCGATCTTCGAAACGGTGCGGAGCACGACCAGATTCGCGAATTCCGGCAGACGCGGCAGGAAGCTCGCGTCGGCGAACGCGAAATAGGCTTCGTCGACGACGACGAGCCCCGGGGCGGCGCGCAGGATGCGTTCGATGTCGGCGGCAGGAAACAGGTTGCCGGTCGGGTTGTTGGGATAGGCGAGGAACACCAGCGCCGGCTGCTCGCGCGCAATGGCGGCAAGCACGGCTTCGGTGTCGAGCGCGAAATCGGCGAGCAGCGGAACGCCGACGAAGCGCATTCCGGCGTACAGCGCATTCATCCGGTACATCTCGAACGTCGGCTCCGGGGCCAGCATCACCGCGCCGGGCGAGGCGAGCGCCGACGTCATGATCTGGATCAGCTCGTCGGAACCGTTGCCGAGCAGAATGCCGTGCGTATCGGGAATCGCGAACGCCTCCCGCAGCGCCGCCCTGACGCCGTCGGCGCCGCCGTCGGGGTAGCGGTTGACCGGCACCTCGGACAGGACCGCGGCGAGCCTCGCGCGCACCGCGTCGGGCAGCGGGAAGGGGCTCTCCATCGCGTCCAGCTTGATCAGTCCCTCGGCCTTCGCGACCGCGTAGGCGGCGAGCGCGCGGATCTCCGGCCGCACGACCGCGGCGGCGACGTCCGCACCACTGCGGTCCCGGGCCGAAGCCGGATTGGCGCGCGCCGTCTCGGTCACTTCAGAGGGTCTCCGTGGGGGCGAAGTAGATCTCGACGCCGCCGGTCGCAAAGTTGGCGAGGTCCGCCGCCGTCGCCTGGCCCTCGGGCGAAGCGAGTGCGGCCTGCACGGCGTCGACGGACGCGAATGTCAAGATCGCGATCAGGTGATACGGCGCCGTGCCGTCGAGCGTGAAGATCGTCCCGCGCGTCACCTCGTAGGACAGCAAACCCGGAATCCTCTTCGCGATCGGCACGTGCGTGGCGTGGTAGTAGCGGTCGAATGCCGCCGCATCGGCGGGCGTCCTGTACAGCGCGAAAACCCTGGTCATCACTATCCTCCCGTGCATCTCGATTACTTCGAATCGATCCTGTACAGCGCGCTCTTCGCGTGCGCCGTCAGGCCCTCGCCATCGCGCCAGTGTCGCAGCGACGGGGCCGAGCGCCCGGGCGGCCTGCGGCGACACGCGCAGCACGCTCGACCGCTTCTGGAAATCGTAGACGCCCAGCGGCGACGAGAAGCGCGCCGTGCGCCCCGTCGGCAGCACGTGATTGGGGCCGGCGCAGTAGTCGCCCAGCGATTCGGAGGCGTCGTGGCCCAGGAAGATCGCGCCGGCGTGCCGGATCTTCGGCAACAGCGCCTCGGGATCGGCCACGGCGAGTTCCAGATGCTCGGGAGCGACGCGATTGGCGATGGCGCAGGCTTCGTCGAGATCGCCGACCTTGACGAAGGCGCCGCGGTTGGCGAACGAGGCGGCGATGATCGCGCGGCGCGGCATGTCCCCGATCTGCCGCCGCGCGCTTGCCTCGACCGCGGCCAGCAGCGCGGCGTCGGGAGTGACCAGGATCGCCTGCGCCAGCTCGTCGTGCTCGGCCTGCGCGAAGAGGTCCATGGCCACCCAGTCCGGATGCGCGCTGCCGTCCGCGATCACCAGCACCTCGGAGACGCCGGCGACCATGTCGATGCCCACGGCGCCGAAAACGCGGCGCTTGGCCGCAGCCACGTAGGCGTTGCCCGGCCCGCAGATCTTGTCGACCGCGGGGACCGTCGCCGTGCCGTAGGCGAGCGCCGCGACAGCCTGCGCACCGCCGATCGCGAAGGCGCGCGATACGCCGGCGAGGTGCGCGGCGGCAAGCACCAGCGGATTGCGCGCGCCGTCCGGCGCGGGCACGACCATGACGATCTCGCGCACGCCGGCGACGTGCGCGGGGATCACGTTCATCAGCACCGTGGACGGGTAGGCCGCCTTGCCTCCCGGCACGTAGACGCCGACGCGGTCGAGCGCCGTGACCTGCTGGCCGAAGGTGCTGCCGTCGGGGTCGGCATAGCTCCACGACTCCAGCTTCTGCCGTCCGTGGTAGGTCCGCACGCGCGCCGCCGCGACTTCGAGCGCGGCGCGCTGCTCCATCGGCAGCGCGTCGAACGCCGCGCGCATTTCGCCGGCCGATATCTCGAGCTCCCCGACCGAAGCCGCGCGGACCCGGTCGAAGCGCAGCGTGTATTCCAGCACCGCGGCGTCCCCGCGGGAGCGCACCGCGGCGACGATCAGCGCGACGGCCGCGTCCACCGCCGGGTCCTGCGCCGACTCGAAGGCGATGAGCGCACCGAATTCGCGGTCGAAGCCCGCGTCCGACGAATCGAGACGGCGCACGACGAGGGCTGCGGCGCTCACGGCGGCACGCGGTTCGCCCCGACCGCCCGCGACAATGCCTCGAGCAGCGGCTGGACGCTGTCGCGCTTGAGCTTCAAGGCGGCGGGATTGACCACGAAGCGCGAACTGATCGGCATGATGTCCTCGACCGCGACCAGATCGTTGGCCTTCAGCGTGTTGCCGCTGCTTACGAGATCGACGATGACGTCGGCCAGTCCCACGAGCGGCGCCAGCTCCATCGAGCCGTACAGCTTGATGAGGTCGACGTGCATGCCCTTGGCGGCGAAATGCTCGCGCGCGGTGGTGACGTACTTGGTCGCGACGCGGATCCGCGCGCCGCGCTGCACCGCGCCCGCCCAGTCGAAGCCGCGCCGGGTCGCCACGACCATCCGGCAGCGCGCGATTTCGAGGTCGAGCGGCTGGTAGAGGCCCTCGCCGCCGTGCTCCAGCAGCACGTCCCTGCCCGCCACGCCGGCATCGGCGGCGCCGTACTGCACGTACGTCGGCACGTCGGCGGCGCGCACGATGATCACCGCCACGCCCGGACGGCTGGTGGCGAGGATCAGCTTGCGCGAAGTCTCGGGATCGTCGAGCGGGACGATGCCCGCCGCCGCGAGCAGCGGCAGCGTCTGATCGAAAATGCGCCCCTTCGAGAGGGCGAGGGTGAGCGTCGACACGGGAGGATGCCGCAGTGCAAAGAGCCCATTCTACCGGAGGGCCCCGGCCGCAGAGCGACCGAGCGGTCCGCGCGCGGCACGCAGGCCGCGAAGTTCACTGCCGGGCGGTGCGCGCATTCGCGGGCGCGGCCTCGTCGCCGCTGGTGCGCCAGGGGTTGATGTCGACGCCGCCGCGGCGCGTGAACCGGGCGTAGACCGACAGCGATTCGGGCCGGCATCGCCGCCACACGTCGACGAAGATCCGCTCCACGCAATGCTCGTGGAATCCCGCGTGGCGCCGGAACGAAACGAGGTAATCAAGCAGCCCCGCGGAATCGATCGCTTCGCCGCGGTAGCGCAGCTGCACGCTCGCGTAATCGGGCTGCCCTGTCACCGGGCATACCGAGCGGAAGAGCCGCGTGAAGACGGTCTTCGCGACGACGGGGCCGCTCGCGACCAGCGCGGCGGGATGCGGCACGCGGCGATCGACCGCGAGCGGCAGCGCGTCGAGGCATTCGCCGGCCAGTTCCTCGCGGGGAAGCGCCGCGAACGATTCGGGGCCGGCGAGCGTGACGCCGACCGGGGCGCCGGTCGCCGCGGACAGGTCGCGCGCCAGCGTCGCGCCGACGTCGGCGCGCGAGCCGAAGCGCGTCAGATTGAGGGCGGCGAGGTAGAGCTTCACCGACTTCGATTCGACGATGCACGGCGACGCGGCCGGCACTTCGAACGTCGCGATCGCCACCTCGGGCTTGCCGTGCGCGTCCTGCCACGAGACTTCGTAGGCGGTCCACAGGTCGGCGCCGCGAAACGGCGGCGCGCCGTCGAGGCCGAGCTCGCGGCGCAGCGGCAAGCGCTCGACGGCGAACAGGAGCCGCGCATCGTAGGCGTCGGCGTAGGTCGTCGCGTGGCCCAGCGGCGAGGTCTTCAGATCGGTCATGGCGAATTCGGCTTCGGGCAGCGGCCGCGCCCGTCCGCGTGGCCACGGAGGGCGGGGGGCCCCGGTCGCTAGGAGACGCGCCGGATCCGGGCGCCCAGGGCGGACAGCTTTTCCTCGATCCGCTCGTAGCCGCGGTCGAGGTGATAGATGCGGTCGATCGTCGTCCGGCCTTCGGCGACCAACCCCGCGATGACGAGGCACGCCGAGGCGCGCAGGTCGGTCGCCATCACGTCGGCGCCGGTCAGGTTCGGCACGCCGCGGACGATCGCGGTGTTGCCTTCGACGTCGATTTCGGCGCCGAGGCGCACGAGCTCCTGGACGTGCATCATCCGGTTCTCGAAGATCGTCTCGGTGATCACCGTCGTGCCCGGGGCGCGCGCGGCCAGCGCCATCATCTGCGCCTGCATGTCGGTGGGAAACGCGGGATATGGCGCGGTGCGGATGTTGAACGCGGACAGCGGTCCGCGCCGCGCTACACGGATGCTGTCGCCGGCAACGGTCACCTCGGCGCCGGCCTCGCGCAGCTTGTCGAGCACGGCATCCAGCGTATCCGCCTGGGTGCCGATGAGCGTCGCATCGCCGCCCGATGCCGCGACCGCGGCAAGGAAGGTGCCGGTCTCGATGCGGTCCGGCATGATGGCGTGCTCGGCGCCGTGCAGGCGCGCCACGCCTTCGATGGTGATGCGGTCGGATCCGGCACCGGCAACCTTCGCCCCCATCGCGACGAGGCAGCGGGCGAGGTCGACGACCTCGGGCTCGCGCGCCGCATTTTCGAGCGTGGTCGTGCCGTCGGCGAGTGTCGCCGCCATCATCAGGTTCTCGGTGCCGGTGACCGTCACCACGTCGAACCCGAAGCGCGCGCCCTGAAGGCGCCGCGCCCGCGCGCTGATGTAGCCGTGTTCGACGTCGATTTCGGCGCCCATCGCGGCCAGGCCCTTCACGTGCTGGTCCACCGGGCGGAGGCCGATGGCGCAGCCGCCCGGCAGCGAAACGCGCGCCTCGCCGCAGCGCGCGAGCAGCGGACCGAGCGCCAGTATCGACGCGCGCATCGTCCTGACCAGTTCGTAGGGCGCCAGCGGCCAGTCGATGCGCGCGGCGTCGAGCACCACCGAGCCGGCGGTGCCGGCGTCGACGGCGACGCCCATCTGCGCAAGCAGCGTTTCCATCGTGCGCACGTCGTTGAGGCGGGGGACGTTTCTGAGCGCGAGGGGTTCCGCCGAAAGCAGCGCGGCGCACAGGATCGGCAGTGCCGCGTTCTTCGCGCCCGAGATGCGGACCTCGCCCGCGAGCGGGCGGCCGCCTTCTATCAGCAGCTTGTCCAATCGGGGCGCGCGCTCAGGTACCGCCGCGGTTGGCGGCCCACTGCGCCGGCGTGAGCGTGGTCATCGACAGCGCGTGGACCTCTTCGCGCATCCGGTCGCCCAGCGCCGCATAGACGAGCTGGTGCTGGCGTACCTTGGACAGCCCCTCGAAGGCGACGCTCACGATCACCGCCTCCCAGTGGTGGCCATCGCCGCGCACTTCGACGTGGACGCAGTCCAGTCCGGCGACGATGGAGCGCTCGATGGATTCGGAAGTGACCATGGCGGGATCCTGGCTCCGGGGAGATGGCCACCGCGCGGTCAGTGGCGCAGCTTCCAGCCGCTCCGGAGCAACGCGAGGGTGAGGGCGGAAAGCGCGCCGCAGCAGCCGGCGACGATCGCGAGCGATTGCATCGGCGGCACGTCGGACAGGCCGAAAAAGCCGTAGCGGAAACCGTCAATCATATAGAAGAACGGGTTGAAGCGGGACAGCGCCTGCCAGAAGGGCGGCAGCGTGTGGATCGAATAGAACACGCCGGAAAGGAAGGTCAGCGGGACGATGACGAAATTCTGGAATCCGGCGAGCTGGTCGAACTTCTCCGCCCAGATGCCGGCGATGAGCCCCATCGTGCCGAGGATCGCGCTGCCGAGCAGGGCGAAGCCCAGCGCCCACAGCGGATGCGGCATGGCGACGAGGGTCGGGACGAAGAAGAGCGTCCCGGCGAAGACTCCGAGCCCGACGACCAGTCCGCGCACCATCGCGCCCAGGACATAGGCGGCGAAGAAGTCGCCGGGCGACAGCGGCGGCAGCAGGACGAAGATCAGGTTGCCGGTGATCTTCGACTGGATCAGCGAAGACGAGCTGTTGGCGAACGCGTTCTGCAGCACCGACATCATCACCAGGCCCGGAATGAGGAACGCCGTGTAGCGCACCTCGCCGCCGTATACCGTCACGTGCGTTTCGAGCACGTGCGAGAAGATGAGCAGGTAGAGCAGCGACGTCAGCACCGGCGCCAGGATGGTCTGGAACGACACCTTCCAGAAGCGCAGCAGCTCCTTGTAGAGCAGCGTGACCCAGCCGGCGCCGGCGACGCGGATCATGGACGCCCCTCGGCAGCCGACGCGCGCGTGTCGCCCTCCATGATCTTCAGGAAGACGTCCTCGAGGTCCGCCTCCTGCAACGCCAGCTCGCCGATCGCGATGCCCTCGACGCGCAGCGTGGCCAGCAGCTCCTCGAGCTCGGCGTGGCGGTCCAGTCCGAAGTAGACCGCGCCGTTCTCCTCGCGCAGCACGCGCGACCGCCAGCCGTCGGGCACGCGGGCCGCCACGAGACGCACGGTGATGCCGGCGATGCGCGACAGCAGGTTGTGCGTGGTGTCCAGCGCCACGACCTTGCCGGCCTTGAGCATCGCGATGCGTCCGCAAAGCGCCTCGGCTTCCTCGAGGTAGTGCGTGGTCAGGATGATCGTGTGGCCGTCGCGGTTCAGCTTGCGGATGAACGCCCAGAGGCTCTGGCGCAGCTCGACGTCGACCCCCGCCGTCGGCTCGTCGAGCACGATCACGGGCGGCTTGTGCACCAGCGCCTGGCCGACCAGCACCCGGCGCTTCATCCCGCCCGAAAGCGATCGCATGTTGGCGCCGGCTCTAGACGTCAGCGCGAGATGGTGCAGGATTTCGTCGATCCACGCGTCGTTGTCGCGGATCCCGAAATAGCCCGACTGGATCTGCAGCGTCTCGCGCACCGTGAAGAACGGGTCGAAGACGAGTTCCTGCGGCACGACACCCAGCGCGCGCCGCGCCGCCCGGTAGTCGGCGATGACGTCGTGCCCGAGTATCCGCGCGCTGCCGGAGTCGGCGCGCGTGAGCCCCGCCAGAATCGAGATCAGCGTCGTCTTGCCGGCGCCGTTCGGGCCCAGCAGCCCGAAGAACTCGCCTTCCTCGACGGCAAGGCTGACCCCCGACAGCGCCTGCACGGCGCCGAAACGGCGGGCGATGTCGACGACTTCGACGGCGGCAGACATGGCGAGCGGGTTGCACGACGGCTAACGACGCGGGCGGGTGCCCGCGGAACTCAGGCGGCGAGCATCTCCCCGACTCCGTACAGATCGGCGAGCGCGGCGAGCGCCGCGGGAACGCCCAGGAACTCGAGGCTGCGCTTCTCGGCGGCGGCGCGCCGCTTCAGGGCCAGCAGGACCGCTACCGCCGCCGAATCGATCGCGCCGATGCCGCTGCAGTCGACGGCGCCGGCCGTCGGCAGCGGGAGCGCCTGCGCCGCCGCCAGCGCCGAACCGGCTTCGGCGAAGGTCAGTGCGCCGGCGTAGACCCAGCGCGCACCGCCGGCGGCGGCGGCGAAGCTTCCGCCCTCGCCGGCCGCGGGCTTGCGGTCGCCGGTCATTTCGCCGCGACGCCGCGGTTGCGCTCGGCGAGCGTCTTTATCAGGCCGTCGATGCCGCCCGTCCTGATCTGCTCGCTGAACTCGTCGCGGTAGTTCGTCACCAGACTGACGCCGCCTACGACGACGTCGTAGGCTTTCCAGGTATCCGCCTTCTTCTCGAGGCTGTAGTCGATCTGGACCGGCGACCCCCCCGGTTTCATCACCTGCGTGCGCACCGTCACTTCGGTGTCGGCCGGATTCGATCGCAGCGGCCGATAGTCGATCGTCTCGTTGCGGTACTGGTTCAGCGCTCCGGAATAGGTGCGCACCAGCAGCGTCTTGAACTCGTCGGTCAGCCGCTTCTGCTGCTCGGGCGTCGCCGCGCGCCAGTGCCGCCCCATCGCCAGCGCCGTCATCCTCGCGAAATCGAAGTTCGGCAGCAGCTTCGCCTCGATCACTTCGCGAATGCGCGCCTCGTTTCCGGCCTGGATCAGCGGGTCGGCCTTGATCGTCGCCAGCATGTCCTGCGACACGCGCTTCACCATCGCGTCCGGCGCTTCCTGACCGCGCGCCGGCAACGCGACCGACAGCAGCGCGACCGCGCCCCATGCCGCGACGAAGCCGGCGGCGCGGCGTGCAGACTCGATGTTCAAGATCATCTATTCATCCTCGGTGTCGGGCGGCGGCTTGCCGTCATTGAGCAGATAGCGACGGCGCTGCAGGTAGGCGTTGCGAATGAAAAGGTAGCGGTCGAGCGCCGCGGTGTCGACGAGGTCTCCCGTGCCCAGCGCCTGGGCCCGCAGGTCGACGTAGCCGACGCCGTAGAGCGAATTGCGCACCGGCACGTCGGGCAGGAATCCGACCGGGCCGACGGCGATGCGCACCAGCACCCCGGTCCCGTCGCGGACGGTGGTCGGTCCGAAGAGGGGAATGAACAGGTACGGGCCCTGCGGAAAACCCCAGTAGCCGAAGGTCTGGCCGAAATCCTCGTTGCCGCGCTCGATGCCGGCCTCGGACGCTACGTCGAAGATCCCGCCGACGCCGAACAGCGTGTTGGTGAGCACCCGCCCCATGTCGTTGCCGGCCTTGTCGAGCTTGCCCTGCAGCAGGCCGTTCACAGCCGAGAACACGTCTTCGATGTTGTTGAACACGTTGGCTATGCCGGTGCGCACGAATTGCGGAATCACGGCGACGTACACCTGCGCGATCGGCTTCACGACGTTGGTGTCGACGACGTCGTGGACCTCGTAGAGCGCGCGGTTCATCGGCTCCATCGGATCCACCTTCGACGGCGTCGCCGCGCAGCCCGCGAGCGCCGCGGTCGCCGCCGCCAGGGCCGCGGCGCGCAGGATGCGCGCCAGGGCCTGCCCTGCGACGCCGGTCTCGGCCGCCGGTCGCGGCGCGGACCGGCGCGCAAGGAACCCGGACCGGATCCGGCGTGCCGCATTCGCCGGCGCAGGCGGGGCGGATCGCGATGTCATTTGCCGTTGCCTCCCGCCGCCTTGCCGAACAGGAACTGTCCGATCAGTTTTTCGAGCACCACCGCCGATTGCGTCGTCTTGATCACCCCGCCGTTCTCGAGCATCCTGGTGTCGCCTCCGGCGTCGAGACCGATGTACACCTCGCCGAGCAGGCCTGAAGTCAGGATGGACGCGATCGTGTCCGATGTGAATTCGAAGCCTCGGTCGATGCGCATGGTCACGACGGCGCGGTAGGTCGACTTGTCGAGCCGGACGGATTCCACGCGCCCGACGACCACGCCCGCCGCCTTCACCGGCGCGCGCATCTTCAGCCCGCCGATGTTGTCGAACTGCGCCTCCAGCCGGTAGCCGGGCGTCGAGGTGAAGGTCATCAGGTTGCCCACCTTGAGCGCGAGGAACAGGATCGCGCCGATGCCGACGGCCACGAAAATACCGACCCAGAGATCGAGAGTGTTGCGCGTCATGCCTGCATCCCGTGAAACATGAAGACCGTGAGTACGAAGTCGAGCGCCAGGATCATGAGCGAGCTCTCGACGACCGTGCGCGTCGTCGCGCTCGATACGCCCTCGGCGGTCGGCTTCGCGTCGTAGCCCTCGAACACCGCGATCAGGCTCACGGCGGCGCCGAACGCAAAGCTCTTGATGACGCCGTTGACGACGTCGTCGCGGAAATCGACGGCCGACTGCATGTTCCCCCAGAAGGCGCCCGCGTCTATCCCGATGAGCTTCACGCCGACCAGGTACGCGCCGAAGATGCCCATGGTCGAGAACAGCGCCGCCAGGAGCGGCATCGAGACCACGCCGCCCCAGAATCGCGGGGCGACCACGCGCGCCAGCGGATCGACCGCCATCATCTCCATCGCCGACAGCTGCTCGGTCGCCTTCATCAGCCCGATCTCGGCGGTGATCGCGCTTCCGGCGCGGCTCGCGAAGAGCAGGCCCGCGACGACCGGACCGAGCTCGCGCACCAGCGACAGCGCGACCAGGACGCCCAGCGAGTCGTCGGCGCCGTATCGGTCGAGCACGTCGAAGCCCTGCAGCGCCAGCACCATGCCGACGAACAGGCCGGAGACCAGGATGATGATCAGCGACAGCACGCCGGAGAAATAGATCTCGCGCAGCGTCAGGTGCATGCGCTGGAAGGCGGCCGGCGTGTTGAGGATGACCGCGACGAAGAACCGCGCGGCGTAGCCGACGCGGGCGAGCGCCTGGAATGCCCATCCTCCCAGCCTGCGCAGCGCGGCGGCGAGGCCCTGCAGGACGGCGCCGCTAGACATGGGCGAAGATCTCCGAGCGGTACGAAGGCGCCGGATAGTGGAACGGCACCGGGCCGTCGGGTTCGCCGTCGACGAACTGGCGGACGAACGCTCCGCCGGAGGCGCGCACCTCGGCCGGCGTACCCTGCGCGACGATCCGGCCTTCCGATACGAAATACAGGTAGTCGACGATCTTCAGCGACTCGTAGACATCGTGCGTGACGACCACCGACGTGATGCCCAGCGCGTCGTTCAGCTTCCTGATCAGCTGGCCGACCACGCCCAGCGAGATCGGATCGAGCCCGGCGAACGGCTCGTCGTACATCACCAGCATCGGGTCGAGCGCGATGGCGCGGGCGAGCGCGACGCGCCGCGCCATCCCCCCCGAAAGCTCCGACGGCATCAGCTGCGCCGCGCCGCGCAAACCCACCGCGTGCAGCTTCATCAGCACCAGGTCGCGGACCAGTTCCTCGGGCAGGTCGGCATGCTCGCGCATGGCAAATGCCACGTTCTCGTAGACCGACATGTCGGTGAACAGCGCGCCGAACTGGAAGAGCATCCCGAATCTGCGGCGCAGTGCGAACAGCGCGTCGCGGTCGAGATCGGGCACCGATTGGCCGTCGACCGTTATCCGCCCCGCTTGCGGCTTCAGCTGCCCGCCGATGAGGCGCAGGATCGTCGTCTTGCCGCAACCGGAGCCGCCCATGATGGCGACGACCTTCCCGCGCGGGATCGTCATCGAAATGCCGTCGAGCACCCTGCGCGCGTCGTAGCCGAACGTCACGTCGGAGAGCTCGATGGCGATTTCGGGGCGGGCGGCGGCTGCGGGAGCGGCCTCTCCAGCGGGGATGGGCACGGGATCGGGCGCCTGGAACGAGAGGGATGGCGATTGTAGCCTGTCGACCTGACGGTAACAATGACCCGCGGTCAGTTAGGCCGCGGCCCGCGTTCCCGGCCGGGGAAGGGCGGCAGACGGTGCGCGACCGCACGCGCCGGTCGGCGGCAAGCGGCGGCATTCGTCGATCCGGGCACGGCGCATCCCGAGGCCCGCGGGCGCCGCTCAGCGCTTGAGCAGCTTCCGTTCGGCCAGCATCAGGTCCTCCGGCCGCCCCAGAAGCACGACCACGTCGCCCTTCTCGAAGACCCATTCGGGACTCGGACTCCGCAGGCGCACGCCCTGGCGGCGCACACCGGTGATCGCGGCGCGGCCGTCGAATTGCAGCGCCGACAGCGCCTTGCCGACGGCATACGCGCGATCGGGCAGCAGCACCGAGTGCAGGCGCGGCTGGAGATTCTCGGCCGCGTCGGCGGCGTCGGACGCGCCGTGGAAGAACCCGCGGAACAGGCCGTAGCGCTCTTCGCGGATCGTCCGGATCCGCTTCAGCACGCGGTTGAGGGGGACGCCCAGCAGCAGCAGCGAGTGGGTCGCGAGCATGAGGCTTCCTTCGAGCACCTCGGGCACGACCTCGACGGCGCCGGCCGTCAGCAGGCGGTCGAGCTCGGTGTCGTCCAGCGTGCGGACGATCACCGGCAGCTCGGGCCGCGCCTGGTGGGCATGGTGCAGGATCTTCACGGCAACCGCGGTGTCGGCAAACGTGATCACCATGGCGCGCGCCTTGGCGAGGCCGGCGGCCTGCAGCGCTTCCTTGCGGCCCGCGTCGCCGAACACGACGCTGCTGCCGTCTCCCGCCGCCTCGCGCACGCGCTGCGGGTCGGAATCGAGAGCGATGAAGGCAATGTCCTCCGCTTCGAGCAGGCGCGCGAGATTCTGGCCGCTGCGGCCGTAGCCGCAGATGATCACGTGGTCCTGGCGCGCCATCGTCGTCGCGGCAATCTTCGTCAGCTGCGCCGCGCGCGAGAGCCAGTCGTTGGCCGTGACCCGGCGGACGATCGATTCGGCGAAATGAATCAACACCGGCGCACCCAGCATCGACAGGATCATCGCCGCCAGCACGGCCTGCGCCATCATCGGCGACAGGAGCTTTCCGTCGAGGGCCACGGCGAGCATCACCAGCGCGAACTCGCCGGCCTGCGCGAGGTAGAAGCCGGTGCGCAGCGACGTCGCCAGAGGGGCGCCGAAAACGCGCGACAGCGCCACGATCAGCGCCAGCTTGGCGACCACGGGCCCGGCGAGCAGCAGCAGCACCCACGTCCAGTTCGCCAGCACGATGGAAAGATCGAGCGCCATTCCGACGGTGACGAAGAACAGCCCCAGCAGGACGTCGCGGAACGGCTTGATGTCCTCCTCGACCTGGTAGCGGTACTCGGTCTCGGCGATCAGCATGCCGGCCAGGAACGCGCCCAGCGCCAGCGACAGGCCGGCAAACTCGGTGAGCGCGGCGAGTCCGAGCGTCACGAGCAGCAGGTTGAGCATGAACAGCTCCGGGCTCTTCTGCCGCGCGACGAGATGGAACCACGCGCGCATCGGCCGCTGGCCGGCGAACAGGATCAGCACCAGCGCGATCGCCGCCTTGATCGCGGCGACCCCCAGCTCGGTGGCGAGCTCGCCGCGGGTCTTGCCCAGCGACGGGAGAACGATCAGGAAGGCGACGACGGCGAGGTCCTGGAACAGCAGGATGCCCATGATGTCGCGGCCATGCGGTGTGGCAAGCTCCATTCGCTCGGCGAGCATCTTGGAAACGATCGCCGTCGAACTCATCGCCAGCGCGCCGCCCAGCGCGAAGCCGGCCTGCCAGCCCCAGCCGACGAAGTGCAGCGCCACCATCGCCGCGATCGTCGTGATGACGACCTGCGCCAGCCCCAGGCCGAATACCGCGCGGCGCATCGCCTTCAGCTGGGGCAGGCTGAACTCGAGCCCGATCGAGAACATCAGGAAGACGATCCCGAATTCGGCCAGGTCGCGGACGTCCGCGGAATCCGGCACCCAGGCCAGCGCGTGCGGGCCGACGGCGAGCCCGACCAGCAGATAGCCGAGGATCGGCGGCAGCCGCAGCAGACGGCAGACGACGACCGTGACCACGGAGGCGCCGAGCAGGACCAGTATCAGTTGCAGCGTCTGCGACATCGGTGGTGCGGCGCGTGGGTCGGAGATGCGGACGAATGTAGCACAGCAAAACGACCGGAGTCGGCGACGGATGCGAGCCGCCCGGCGCGCCGATCGGGCCCGCGACGGGGCCGTTCCCGCCCGCGGCGCGGCGCATGCGCTCGGTTATACTCTGCAGCATGAGCTTGAGCGTGATCGCCGCAGCCGCACCCGCCGTCGAGGCCGCTCCGTCTCCGGGCCCCGCCGCGGTCGATGCGTCGCGCGCGCTTTCGCTCGCGCGCGACGTCCTCCGGACCGAGGCGAAGGCGATCGCGGGGCTTGCCGAACGCATCGGCGAACCCTTCGTCATGGCGGTCGAACTGATGCTCAATTGCCGCGGACGCGTCGTCGTGTCGGGCATCGGTAAATCGGGCCACATCGCGCGCAAGCTTGCCGCAACGCTGGCGTCGACCGGCACACCGGCATTCTTCGTGCATCCCGCGGAAGCGTCGCACGGCGACCTCGGAATGATCACGCCCGACGACGTCGTGCTGATGCTGTCGAACTCCGGAGAGACCGACGAACTCGTGCTGCTTACCCCGCATCTGCAGCGTCAGGGCGCGAAAATCGTGGCGCTGACCGGCAACGAGCAATCGTCTCTCGCGCAATCCGCCGACATCCACCTCGACGCCGCGGTCGATGCGGAAGCGTGCCCCCTGGGCCTCGCCCCCACGGCGAGCACGACGGCGGCGCTGGCATTGGGCGACGCGCTGGCGCTGGCGCTGCTCGACGCGCGCGGCTTCTCGGTCGCGGATTTCGCGCGCGCGCATCCCGGCGGCTCGCTGGGCCGTCGCCTGCTGACGCGGGTTCGCGACGTGATGCGCTGCGGCGGCGATCTGCCCGTCGTGGGCATCGGCGCGACGCTGGGCCGGGCCATCGTCGAAATGAGCGGCAAGGGCATGGGCATGACCGCGGTCGTCGATGCCGACGGCCGCGTCGCCGGAATCTTCACCGACGGCGATCTGCGCCGCTGCCTGCAGCGCGTCCAGGACGTATCGGCCGTGAAGGTCGACGGCGTGATGACGACGACGCCGCGGCAAATCGGGCCCGACCGGCTGGCCATCGATTGCGTGGCGCTGATGGAGGCGACGCCGAAGGTGACGGTGCTGCTCGTCGTCGACGACGACGGCCGTCTCTCCGGCGCGCTGCATCTGCACGATCTCTTTCGCGCCCGGGTGCTGTGATGTCCGAGGCGATCACCGACGATGTCTCCCGGCGCGCGCGCGGCATCCGGCTCCTGACCTGCGATGTCGACGGCGTGCTGACCGACGGCCGGCTCTACTACGACGCCGACGGACGCGAGATGAAGGCCTTTTCCTCGCTCGACGGCGTCGGAATCAGGATGCTGGCGGGCATCGGGATCACCGTCGCGTGGATCACCGGCAGCAGCGCGCCGGCCGTCGCGCACCGCGCGCGGGCCCTCGGCGTGCGGCACCTGACGCTGGGCGCCGACGACAAGCTGGCGCCGTGGGATGCGCTGCGCGGCGAGTTCGGCCTTGCGCCCGCCGCCTGCGCGCACATCGGCGACGACCTGCCCGACGTTCCGCTCCTCCTGCGCTGCGGACTCGGCGTGTCGGTCCCCGACGCGCCTCCGGCGGTGCGCAGCCGCGCGCACTACGTGACGCAGCGCCGCGGAGGCGCGGGCGCCGTGCGCGAAGTGTGCGAGCTGATCATGATCGCGCAGGGCGCGCTCGAGCCGCAGCTCGCGGCGTTCGGCGCCTGACCGCGGGCGCGCATCCATGGACCGCAAACGCGCGCTCGTCGACCGGCTGGTGGCCTGGTCGCCGGTGCTGCTCCTGGGCAGCCTGGCCGCGCTCACGTTCTGGCTGGATGCGCAGGTGCAATCGCCGTCGCAGCGCAACAACGGCGACGCGCGGCACGACCCCGACCTCTACATCGAGAATTTTCGCGCCGTCAGTTTCGACGCCGAGGGGCGCCTCAGGCAGTCGCTGGCGGCGCGCCGCGCCGAGCACCATCCGGACGACGACAGCGTGGATTTCGTTGCACCGGCGCTCGCGCTCACCGACCCGGGGCGCCCGAAGCTGTCCATCGTCGCGGACGCGGGAACCGCGTACGGCGACCGCGAAACCGTCACCTTCCGGGGCGGCATACGCGCGGTGCGCGAAGCGCTGCCCGAGGGTGCCGGCGCCGGCGGCGACCGGCAGGGGCCGATGACGCTGACCGCCGAATTTCTGCGCGTCGTCCCGAAGCAGGGGCGCGCCGATACGGATGGCCCGGTGACGATCGAGGAGCCGCGTGGAATAATTCACGGCGTCGGAATGGTGCTCGACAACGAGGCCAAGACGCTCAAGCTCAAAGCGGGCGTCCACGGCACGATCTCGCCGGAGCTTTCAAGGAAGTGACCGCCCACCCCGTGTCTTCCCGCCGGCCGCCGCGCGAGCCGCGCCGCGCCGCCCTTCGCGTCGCCGTCGCCGTGCTGGCGGTATGCGCCGTCGCGGCGTCGCCGGCTTCACGGGCGGAGAAGGCCGACCGCGACAAACCCATAAATTTCTCCGGGGATACCGGCGACGCCAGCCTGCAGGCCAAGGGCGGTACTCTGGTCGGCAACGTGATCATCACCCAGGGGACGCTGACCATCCGCGCCGAGCGCATCGTGTTCAGGCAGAACGCCGACAACTCGCTGTCGGCGACGGCGTTCGGCAATCCGGTGAGCTTTCGCCAGAAGCGCGACGGCTTCGACGAGTATTTCGAGGGATTCGCGCAACGCGCCGAATACGACGGCACGAAGGAGTTTCTCGAGCTCTTCGACCGGGCGCTGCTGCGGCGCGGGCAGGACGAGATCCGCAGCAACTACATTTCCTACAACACCGCCACCGAACTGTTCAAGGCGGAAGGTCGCGCCGACGCGGCGCCCGGGGCCGACCCGGGCGGGCCGGGCGCGCGCGTGCGCGGAGTCTTCCAGCCCAAATCGGACTCGCCGCTGCCCGGAAAGGGCAAGGACGCGGCGAAGGGCGCGGCCAGGCCCGCGACGCCGGGCGCCGCGCCGGATCTGCCGCCCGCCGCCCTCAAGCCCGCGAGCGAACTGCCGGCCGACGCGGGCAAATGAAGGGGATGCGCTCGCGTTCGAGAGGCGCGGCATGAGCGAGCTCTCGGTCGCCAAGCTCGAGAAGCGTTACAAGGCGCGCACCGTCGTCCACGACGTGTCGCTCGACGTCGCCAGCGGCGAGGTCGTCGGGCTGCTGGGTCCCAACGGCGCCGGCAAGACCACGTGCTTCTACATGATCGTGGGGCTCGTGGCCGCCGACGGCGGAAGCATCGAGCTCGACGGCCGCGACCTGTCGCGGATGCCGATCCATTCCCGCGCGCGCCTGGGGCTGTCCTATCTGCCGCAGGAGGCGTCGATCTTCCGCAAGCTCACCGTCTCGCAGAACGTGCGCGCGATCCTGGAGCTTCAGGACCTCGACGCCGACGTGCTGTCGAACCGCCTCGACGCGCTGCTCGAGGACCTGTCGATTTCGCACCTTGCCGACGCCCCGGCACTGAGTCTTTCGGGCGGCGAGCGCCGCCGCGTCGAGATCGCCCGCGCGCTGGCGACGCGACCGCGCTTCATCCTGCTGGACGAGCCCTTCGCCGGGGTGGACCCGATCGCCGTGCTCGACATCCAGAAGATCATCGGCTTCCTGAAGGACCGCGGAATCGGCGTGCTGATCACCGACCACAACGTGC
This sequence comes from uncultured beta proteobacterium, assembly GCA_963779445.1. Lineage (GTDB taxonomy): Bacteria > Pseudomonadota > Gammaproteobacteria > Burkholderiales > Casimicrobiaceae > CAIWHR01. Next base: position 68,200 of record CAVZYI010000005.1, on the reverse strand, counting down.
GGGAAACGCTGGGCATCTGCGACCGGGCGTATATTATCAACGAGGGCCGGGTGCTGGCCTCGGGCGCTCCGGGCGAGATTGTCTATAATGAAGCCGTCCGGAAGGTCTACCTCGGAGAGCATTTTCGACTCTGAGACGTTGCAGGTTCACTGAAGCATGAAACAGACCCTCCAGCTCAAGCTCTCGCAGCACCTTACGCTTACCCCGCAGCTGCAGCAGTCGATCCGGTTGCTGCAGCTATCGACGCTCGAACTCAATGCCGAGGTCGAGCGGATGCTCCAGGAAAATCCGCTGCTGGAAAAGGCCGACGGCGACGACGAGCCGCCGCCGCTCGAGGTCCCGCACGCGGCATCGCCGCCGGCCTCCGAAACCGAGGCGCGCGCCGAGCGGCGCGACGACGGCGATCTCGCCCCCGACCGCGAATCGCCGTCCGACGCGCCCGACCGGGTCGACGGCGTCGACCGCACCGACTTCGAGGACTACTCGTCGGGCGACACCGACTGGGGCGGCAGCGGCGGAGCCTCGGACGACGACGACGGCTTCTACCCTCAGCAAGTCGCTGCCAGCTCGCTGCGCGACCACCTGCTCGGCCAGCTGGCCGAGCTCAACCTCCCGTTGCGCGACCGGCAGATCGTCGCGTCGCTGATCGACGCGCTCGACGACGACGGCTACCTGCATTCCAGCCTCGAGGAAATTGCCGAGCTGTTCCCCGACGAGCTCGACATCGATCCGGACGAGCTGTCCATCGCGCTGCGCTACGTGCAGAGCTTCGAACCCGCCGGCATCGGCGCGCGCGATGCCGCCGAATGCCTGTCGATACAGCTGAAGGTCCTGCCGGTATCGACGCCGCTGCGCGCGGAGGCGCTCAAGGTCGTCGCCGAGCATCTCCCGCTGCTGGCCGCGCGCGACTTCACGAAGCTGAAGAGGCTGCTCCACGTCGACGACGCCGGCGTGCGCGCCGTGCGCGCGCTGATCATGAGCCTCAAGCCCCGGCCGGGGGCGTCGTTCGCCAAGTCCGAGGCCAACTACGTCATCCCCGACGTCGTCGTGCGCAAGGTCCGAAGCAAGTGGACGGCGTCGCTCAACGAAGCCGCGATGCCGAAATTGCGGCTCAACCGCATCTATGCCGACATCCTGACGCGCAACCGCGACGCGTCGAACCAGCAGCTCGCCGCGCAGCTGCAGGAAGCGAAGTGGCTGATCCGCAACGTGCAGCAGCGCTTCGAGACGATACTGCGCGTCGCGCAGGCCATCGTCGAGCGCCAGCGCCGCTTCTTCGAGCACGGCGAGGTCGCGATGCGGCCGATGGTTCTGCGCGAGATCGCCGACATGCTGGATCTGCACGAATCGACGATTTCGAGGGTGACGACGCAGAAGTACATGCTCACGCCGCGCGGCACCTACGAGCTCAAGTATTTCTTCGGCAGCCACGTCGCCACCGACACCGGCGGCGCGGCTTCCGCCACCGCGATCCGCGCGCTCATCAAGCAGCTGATCGGCGCCGAGAATCCGAAGACGCCGCTCACCGACAGCAGGATCGCCGAATTGCTGGGCGACCAGGGCATCCTGGTCGCAAGGCGGACAATCGCCAAGTACCGGGAGGCGCTCTCGATACCTCCCGTCAACCTGCGCAAGGCGCCGTAGGGCGGACTGCGCGTACGAATCAGCCATGACAGGAGCGCTCGATGAACCTCAACCTCACCGGTCATCACCTAGACATCACTCCCGCGCTTCGCGACTATGTCGTCGCCAAGCTCGACCGGGTGACGCGTCACTTCGACCATGTGATCGACGTGAACGTGGTGCTGTCGGTGGACAAGCTGCGACACAAGGTGGAGGCCAACCTGCACACGCGCGGCAAGGACATACACGTCGAGTCGATCGAGCCGGACATGTACGCCGCGATCGACGCGCTGATCGACAAGCTCGACCGGCAGGTCGTGAAGCACAAGGAAAAGCTGGCCCTGCATCGCCACGACGGCTCGGGGATCAAGCGCGACGCCGCCGAGGACGAATCCCATCCGGTCCCCGCGCTCGGCGCCCCGGGGACAGCCAACGGATGAATCGCGCGCGCAGGGCCGCCCGCGCCGCGCCCTTCGGCGTGACGCGCGGCGTATAATCCGCTAGGCGTTCGCGCCGGCGGGTCGTCAGCCACCTGACGGCCCGCCGGTTTGCATTTCCGGTCCCGGAGCCACGGTCGGCAAACCCAAGACGGAGCCCTTGCTTCCGATGAACCAGATTGCCCTGCTCCTGCCGGCAGCCAACGTTCTGCTCGATCTGGACGCCGGTTCGAAGGCGCAGCTTTTCGCCGCCATCGGCCGCCTGTTCGAGGCCCAATGCGGACTGCGCAGCGACCTCGTCATCGAGAGCCTGATGGCGCGCGAGAAGCTCGGCTCCACCGGCCTGGGGCAGGGGATCGCGATTCCCCACGGGCGCATCAAGGGCCTGCGCGAGGCGCAGGGAGCGTTCGCGCGCCTCAAGACGCCGATCGCCTTCGACGCCCCCGACGGCAAGCCGGTCGCGCAGGTCTTCGTCCTTCTGGTGCCGGAACACGCGACCGAGCAGCATCTGCAGCTGCTCTCGGAGCTCGCGCAGATGTTTTCGGAGAAGAGCTTTCGCGAATCGCTGGCGGCGACGAACGATGCCGTCGCGCTGCACGAGCTCTTCCGGCAGTGGGAGGCGGCGTGAGCGGGCGCGGCAGACGCCGCGGGCGCCGGCACGCGCCCGGTTGCCTCGAAGGACAAGGGCAGCGGCGCAATGGTGCGCGCCGCCGCGCGGGCCCCGCATGAGCGCGGACGGCGGCATGATGCGGCAGATCGGCGTCGAGAAGCTCTTCGACGACAATCAGGCGCGACTCGGCATGAGCTGGCTCGCCGGCCGCCAGGGCGGCAACCGGGTGCTCACCGGCGAGGCGGCGTTGAAGCCGACCATCGGCCAGGTCGGCCACATGAACTTCATCCACCCTTTCCGCATCCAGATCCTCGGGGCGGCCGAGAACGCCTGGCTCCGCGGACCTGTCCGAAAGCGCGCTCAAGGACTCGATCTCGCGATTGTTCACGACGGAACTCGTCGCCATCGTCGTCGCCAACGGCGAAGCGGTGCTCCGCCTACATAGCCGAGCAGTGCAACACGCATCACATCGCGCTGTTCACCTCGCCGCAGCCGTCGCCGCACCTGGTCGAGGTCTTCCGCCTCTACCTCTCGCGCGTGCTCGCCGAATCGACGACGCTGCACGGCGTATTCCTCGACGTGCTGGAGATGGGCGTGCTGATCACCGGAGCGTCGGCGATAGGCAAAAGCGAGCTTGCGCTGGAACTCATCTCGCGCGGCAACGGCCTGGTCGCCGACGACATCGTCGAAATCTACCGCATCTCCCCGGACACGCTGGAAGGCCGCTGTCCCGGCGTGCTGCGCGACTTTCTCGAAGTGCGCGGCATCGGCATCCTGAACATCCGCACCATCTTCGGCGAGACGGCGGTTCGTCCGCGCAAGCTGCTCAAGCTGATGGTCCATCTCGAAGATCACAGCCACGAGGCGTTCTCCGAACTCGACCGGCTGCAGGTCAATGCGACGTATCAGGACATCCTCGGCGTCCCGGTGCGAAAGGTGACGATTCCGGTCGCCGCCGGCCGCAACCTCGCGGTGCTGGTCGAGGCCGCGGTCCGCAACTTCGTGCTGAACCAGCGCGGCATCGACAGCACGAAGGAGTTCATCGAGCGCCAGCAGCGGCTCATGGAAGATGGCGGCTGATTCCGCAGCGGGTCCGCCGGGCGCGGCGCCGGAACGCCGGCGCGCGCGTTCCGCGACCGGCCACGGGCCATGGACCTGCTGCTGATCGGCGGCGTTTCCGGGTCCGGGCAAGAGCGTGGCGCTGGCGGCGCTCGAAGACTCGGGTTATTACGCGGTCAACAACCTGCCGCTGCCGCTCGTCGCCGAGATGGCCGGCTACCTCGCGCGGGCCGGACGCGAGCGCGCCGCCATCGCCCTCGACGTCAAGACGGCGCCGGGCCTCGCCGGGCTGCCCGACGCCATCGCCCGGCTGCGGTCGGCGGGCTGGAACGTCCGCTTCCTCTACCTCGACGCCAAGACGCCGACGCTGGTCAAGCGATTCTCCGAAACGCGCCGGCGGCATCCGTTCTCGAGCGATGCGCGGACGCTGACCGAGGCGATCGAATACGAGCGTGGCCTGCTGGCCGAGTTCCGGCCGCTGGGCTTCGCCTTCGACACCAGCGAACTGCCCGCGGCCGCCCTTCGTGCGTGGATAAAGGATTTCATCAGCGTCGACGCGAGCAGGCTCACGCTGCTGTTCGAGTCGTTCGGCTTCAAGCACGGCGTCCCCCTGGACGCGGACCTCGTCTTCGATGTGCGCTGCCTGCCGAATCCGCACTACGAGCCCGATCTCGTGGCGCTCACCGGCAGCGACGCGCCCGTCGTCGAGTTCCTGGAGCGGGTGCCCGAAGTCGAGCGGATGTACAGCGACATCTACCACTTCGTGAGCAGCTGGCTGCCCGACTACGCGCGCGACAACCGCAACTACCTGACGGTGGCCATCGGCTGCACCGGCGGTCGTCATCGATCGGTCTATTTCGTCGAACGGCTGGCGCGCGCGTTCTCGCCGCGCTATCAGGTATTGACGCGACACCGCGAACTCGGCTGACCGGCGCGCCGCCGGCAGCCGGTGGCCATCAGGGCGGCGATGCCGAACCGGGTCCGGGATCGCGCTCCGGCCGCGCCGCCGCGATCGGCTAGAATGCTCCGATGATTGCGCCGAAAACGGTCACGCTCGCATTCACGGGCGCGTCGGGGCTTCCCTACGGTCTTCGACTTCTCGAATGCCTGCTCGCCGGCGATTGCCGCGTCTGGCTGCTGTACTCGCCGGCGGCGCAGATCGTCGCCAAGCAGGAGTGCGATCTGGCGATCCCGGCGCAGCCGCGCGAGGCCACGCGATTCTTCAGCGAACGCTGCGGTGCGCGCGACGGTCAGCTCACCGTATACGGCCGCGAGGACTGGATGGCGCCGGTCGCCTCCGGATCCAATCCGGCCGACGCGATGGCCGTGTGCCCCTGCAGCATGGGAACGCTGGGGGCGATCGCCGGCGGCCTCGCCGACAACCTGATCGAGCGCGCCGCGGACGTCATGCTGAAGGAGCGCCGGCCACTGGTTCTCGTCCCGCGCGAGACGCCGCTGTCGGCGATCCATCTCGAGAACATGCTGAAGCTCGCCCGCGCGGGTGCCGCGATCGTCCCGCCGGCTCCGGGCTTCTATGACCGCCCGCAGGCGATCGCCGATCTCGTCGACTTCGTCGTCGCGCGGGTGCTCGATCAACTGCACGTCCCGCATCGGCTGGGCCCGCGCTGGGGCGCCGGCGAGCGGAGACCGGGGCCCGACACGCGACCTGCCTGATGTTCTCGTTCCTGCGGGGTGCGCCGGAGCGCACACCGCTGCGCCTTCCGCTGTTCCCGCTGAAGACCGTGCTGTTTCCCGGCGGCGTCCTGCCGCTAAGGATCTTCGAGCAGCGCTACATCGAGATGGCCAAGGATTGCCTCAGGGACGGGCAGCCCTTCGGCGTGTGCCTCATCACCGAAGGCGACGAAGTGGCGAAGGCCGCTTCCCCCGCTCCGCGGTTCGCGTCGATAGGCGTGCTGGCGAGCATCGCCGCCTGGGACATGCCGACCCTCGGCATCCTGCACGTCACGGCGGCGGGCGGATCGCGGTTCCAGGTGCAGTCGCGCACGACGCGCGGCGACGGCCTCGTGATCGCCGAAGCGACGCGGATTCCGGCGGAGCGCACCGTCCCGCTGCCCGATGCGTTCGCTCCGCTCGCGCAGCTGCTGCAGCTCATCGCCGCGCGGGTCGGCCCCGGCCAGTTCCCGGAAACGCACGCGTTCGACGATGCGTCGTGGGTCGGTCATCGGCTGGCCGAACTCCTGCCGCTGCCGCTGCCCGTCAAGCAGAGCATGCTCGAGATCAACGACAGCGAAATGCGGCTGCAGCTGCTGCAGAAATTTCTCCTGCAGCAGGGGCTGCTCTAGCGGCGGGCGCGGCCGGCGACACCGCGACTCGTGCTCCCGCCCGCCGCGCCGCGCGCTGGCGTCCGTCGCGCGGCAGGCGGAGCGACCCGGTATAATTTCATCATCTGCAATGCACCGGGACGGAGCAACCATGGCTGGCCACAGCAAATGGGCGAACATCAAGCACAAGAAGGCCGCCACCGACGCGAAGCGCGGCAAGATCTTCACCCGCCTCATCAAGGAAATCACCGTCGCCGCGCGCCTCGGCGGCGGCGACCGTCGATGAATCCGCGCCTGCGCCTCGCGGTCGACAAGGCGACGGCGAACAACATGCCGAAGGACACGATCGAGCGCGCGACCAAGCGCGGCGCCGGTGAGCTCGAGGGCGTCAACTACGAGGAAATCCGCTACGAAGGCTACGGCATCAACGGCGCCGCGGTGATCGTCGACTGCATGACCGACAACCGCACGCGCACCGTCGCCGACGTGCGCCACGCGTTCTCGAAGTACGGCGGCAACCTCGGCACCGACGGCTCGGTCGCGTTCCTGTTCAAGCACTGCGGGCAGATCGTGTTCGCGCCGGGCACCGACGAGGACAAGCTGCTCGAGGCGGCGCTCGACGCCGGCGCGGAGGACGTCGTCACCAACGACGACGGCAGCCTCGAGGTCGATCACCGGGCCGTACGACTTCGTCGCGGTCAAGGACGCGCTCGCAAGGCCGGCTTCAAGCCCGAATTCGCCGAGGTGACGATGAAGCCGTCCACGCGAAGTCGAGATGACGGGCGACGACGCCGCGAAGATGCAGAAGCTGCTGGACGCGATCGAATCGCTCGACGACGTGCAGGACGTCTACACCAACGCGGTCATCGACGAGTAGCGCCGCGTCGACCGTGCCTCGCCGCCGGCGACGCGCAGCTGCGGCGCATCCTCGGCATCGATCCCGGGCTGCGGGTCACCGGATTCGGCGTCATCGACGTCGGCGGCAACAAGCTCGCCTACGTCACCTGCGGCTGCATCAGGAGCGACGCGAGGGCAGCCTGCCCGAGCGCCTGCGGTGTCATCCTGCACGACCTCGGCGAGGTCATCGCGCGCGACCGGCCCGACCGAGGTCGCGGTCGAGAAGGTGTTCGTCAACGTCAATCCGCAGTCGACGCTGCTGCTCGGGCAGGCGCGCGGCGCGGCGATCTCCGCCGCGGTGCTGGCCGGGCTTCCGGTCGCCGAGTACACGGCGCTGCAGGTGAAGCAGGCGGTCGTCGGCCACGGCAAGGCGGCGAAGGAGCAGGTGCAGGACATGGTCGCGGCGCCTGCTGCGCCTGCCGGGCACGCCGTCGCCCGACGCCGCCGACGCGCTCGCCTGCGCGATCGCCCACGCGCACGGCGCGCAGGGACTGGGCGGCCTGCGCAAGGCGGGCTATCGCGTCCGCGGCGGACGGCTCGTCTGTGACGCGCGCGGCGCGTCCGATCCGGCGGCCCGCCGCGGTGATCTTCGACATGGACGGCCTGATGCTCGACACCGAGCCGCTCGCCGCACGCGCGTGGACCGACGCCGCGGCCGCCTGCGGCGTCGCCTTCGACCGCGCCGTGACGCCGCGGCTCATCGGCCGCAACTTTCCCGATTGCATGGCGCTGATCCGCGCGCACCACGGCGACGACTATCCGGTCGACGAGCTGATGCGCGCCTGGCACGGCGCGTACGACGCCGATCGTCGAGCGCGAGGGCATCGCGCTGAAGCCCGGCCTGCTGCGAGCTGCTCGCGTGGCTCGAGAGCGCGGGCCATTCCCGAAGGCCGTCGCCACGTCGACGCGCCGCTCGCGCGCGCAGGCGAAGCTCGCGCACACCGGCTCTCGCCGGACGGTTTCGCGGCGCTCGTCGGCGGCGACGAGGTCGCGCGCGGCAAGCCGGCGCCCGACATCTTCCTCGAGGCCGCGCCGCGCCTCGGCGTCGATGCCGGCGACGTGCGTCGTGCTCGAGGATTCCGAGCCGGGCGTGCGCGCGGCGCTCGCCGCCGGCATGACGGCGATCATGGTGCCCGACCTCGCGCGCCGTCGCCCGCGCTCGCCGCGCGGGCCGCTGGTGCTGCGCGTCGCTGCTCGACGTGCGCGCCCATCTCGCCGCGCTGCCGGCGCGCGCGCCGAGCGCGTGCGATAATCCGCCGACCATCCGCCCCCCATGATCGGCCGCCTCACCGGAATCCTCGTCGAGAAGAACCCGCCGCAGCTGCTGCTCGACGTGCAGGGCGTGGCGTACGAGGTCGACGTGCCGATGAGCACGTTCTACAACCTGCCGGCGACCGGCGAGCGCATCGTGCTGTTCACGCACCTCGTCGTGCGCGAGGACGCGCACCTGCTCTTCGGCTTCGGCAGCGACGCCGAGCGCCGCGCGTTCCGCCAGCTGGTGAAGATCAGCGGCATCGGCGCGCGCACCGCGCTGTCGGTGCTGTCGGGCCTGTCGGTCGCCGAGCTCGCGCAGGCGGTCACGATGCAGGACACCGGCCGCCTCACCAAGATCCCCGGGCATCGGCAAGAAGACCGCCGAGCGGCTGCTGCTCGAACTGAAGGACAAGCTCGGCGTCGACCTCACGACGACCGTCGGCGTGCATCGCGCGCCGCCGGTGATCGTCCGACATCCTCAACGCGCTGCTGGCGCTCGGCTACAGCGACAAGGAAGCGGTCGCCGCGGTGAAGAAGCTGCCCGAGGGCCTCGCCGTCGGCGACGGGATCCGGCAGGCGCTGAAGCTGCTGGCGAAAGCATGAGCTGCGACGACACGGCGCAGCCGACAGGCCCCGCTGATGACGCCGCGCAGCCGCCATCGTGATCGAAAACGACGAACCAACCGACGTCACCGCCAGGCGCCGGCGTGCAGGAGGAAGTCGTCGAGCGCGCGCTGCGCCCGCGGATGCTCGACGAGTACGTCGGCCAGGAGAAGATCCGCGGCCAGCTGTCGATCTTCATCGAGGCGGCGCGGAAGCGCGAAGGAGTCGCTCGACCACGTGCTGCTGTTCGGCCCGCCGGGGCTCGGCAAGACCACGCTGTCGCACATCATCGCGCACGAGCTCGGCGTGAACCTGCGCCAGACCTCGGGCCCGGTGCTCGAGCGCGCCGGCGATCTCGCGGCGCTGCTCACCAATCTCGAGCCGAACGACGTGCTGTTCATCGACGAGATCCACCGGCTGTCGCCGGTCGTCGAGGAAATCCTCTACCCGGCGCTCGAGGATTTCCAGATCGACATCATGATCGGCGAAGGGCCGGCCGCGCGCAGCGTCAAGCTCGACCTGCCGCCGTTCACGCTGGTCGGCGCGACGACGCGCGCCGGCATGCTGACCAATCCGCTGCGCGACCGCTTCGGCATCGTCGCGCGGCTCGAGTTCTACACGCCGGACGAGCTGACGCCGCATCGTCACGCGCTCGGCGGGGCTGCTCGAAGATCGCGATCGACCCGGCGGGCGCGCTCGAGATCGCGCGCCGCTCGCGCGGCACGCCGCGGATCGTCAACCGGCTGCTGCGCCGCGTGCGCGACTACGCCGAGGTGCGCGCCGACGGCGAGATCACGCGCGCGGTCGCCGACGCCGCGCTCGCGATGCTCGACGTCGACCTGTCGGGGCTCGACGTGATGGACCGCAAGCTGCTGCGCACCGTGCTCGACAAGTTCGCCGGCGGTCCGGTCGGCGTCGACAACCTCGCCGCGGCGATCGGCGAGGAGCGCGACACCATCGAGGACGTGCTGGAGCCGTTCCTGATCCAGCAGGGCTTCCTGCAGCGCACGTCGCGCGGCCGGATCGCCACCGCGCTCGCCTACCGCCACTTCGGGCTGACGCCGCCGAAGCCCGGCGCGGCGCCGGACCTGTTCCCGCGCGAATGACCGCGCTTCGGCCCCGTGACGCCTTCCGCCTCCCCGTGCGCGTCTACTACGAAGACACCGACGCCGCCGGCGTCGTCTACTACGCCAACTATCTCAAGTTCATGGAGCGCGCGCGCACCGAGTGGCTGTCGGCGCTGGGCTTCGAGCTCGCCGCGGTCGAGCGCGAACACGGCATCGCGTTCGTCGTCCATCGCGTCGACATCGACTTTCGCCAACCGGCGCGCCTCGCCGACCGGCTCGACGTCACGGTCACGCTGGCCGAACTCGGCCGCGCGCGGCTCATCGCCGACCAGGAGGTGCGGCGCGGCGCCGAGATGCTGGCGCAGGCCCGCGTCACGCTCGCCTGCCTCGATCCGTCGACCTGGCGGCCGGCGCGCATTCCCGCCGCGCTGCGTGCCCGCATGGAGGCTCCCACTTGAACGTCCATCCCGACCTCTCGTTCGTCACGCTGATCGCGCAGGCGTCCATCGTCGTCCAGGCCGTGCTGGCGCTGCTCGTCGGCCTGTCGCTGTGGTCGTGGTGGCAGATCTTCCTCAAGCTGTTCCAGCTGCGGCGCACGGCGCCGCGACACCGACGCGTTCGAGGACGAGTTCTGGAAGGGCGGCGACCTGATCGCGCTCTACCAGCGGGCGACCCAGTCGCGCACCGGCAGCGGACTCGAGCACATCTTCACCGCCGGCTTCCGCGAATACTCGAAGCACCGGCGGCAGGGCAGCACGTCGGCGGTGACCCTCGACAGCGCGCGCCGGGCGATGCGCGCCGCCTACCAGCGCGAGATCGACGCGCTCGAAGCGCACCTGTCCGGACTCGCCACCGTCGGCTCGGTGAGCCCCTACATCGGCCTCTTCGGCACGGTGTGGGGGATCATGAACGCGTTCCGCGGCCTCGCCAACGTGAGCCAGGCGACGCTCGCGCAGGTGGCGCCGGGCATCGCCGAAGCGCTGATCGCCACCGCCATCGGGCTCTTCGCCGCGATCCCCGCCGTGGTCGCGTACAACCGCTATACGCACGACGTCGACCGCCTCGCCGTGCGCTACGAGACGTTCATCGAGGAATTCTCGAACATCCTGCAGCGGCAGGGGTGAATGGAGTCGCGAGCGGTCCGCCTTCGCGCCCCGCACGCAAGATGCGTCGATACGCTCCCCGATCCGAACTCTGACTTCTGACTTCTGACTTCTGACTCCCGTCCCCGCCATGCGCCGCGCCCGAAAATCGATCAACCAGATCAACGTCGTGCCGTACATCGACGTGATGCTGGTGCTGCTCGTGATCTTCATGGTCACCGCGCCGCTCGTCAATCCGGGCGAGATCGAACTGCCGTCGGTCGGCGCGAAACTCACCGCGCCGGCGCAGCCGCTCGAGGTCACGCTGCGCACCGACGGCACGCTGTGGCTGCACGACCAGCAGGTCGGCGGCCCCGCGGTGCAGCTGTCCCGCGAAGAACTCGTCGCGCGCATCCGCGCGAAGCAGGCAAGGCTTCCGGATCAGCCGGTGGTCATCGCCGCCGACCGGACGGCGCGCTACGAGGACGTGCTCGGCGTGCTCGACCTCCTGCAGCGCAACGGCGTGAAGAAGGTCGGGCTGCTCGCGCGTCCGCCGGCGCCCTAGCGAACGATGGGCAGGGACCGTCCCCGGAAGCCGGCGCGGGTCACGGGCCGATGGCCGGCATTCGCGCTCGCCGTGGCGATCCACGTGGCGTTCATCGCGGTGCTGGTCATCTCGGTTCGCTGGAAGAACCGGCCCCCGGAAGCGGTCACCGCGGAGCTCTACGCGCCACCACCGCGCCGCCCGCCGCCCGCGCCCCCGGCACCGCCTCCCGCGCCGGTCCCCGCACCCCAGCCCAAACCCGAGCCGCCCCCGGAACCCGCAAAGGTCGCCGAACCCGTTCCACCTCCGCCGAAAGCGGCGCCCAGGCCCGACGCCAAGGTCGAGAAGCCCGATCCGCACGCGGTCGAGATCGCCCGCAAGGCGAAGCAGGAAGAGGAGCGCCAGAAGAAGGAAGCGGCCGAGAGCGAGCGCAAGGATCGTGAAAAGCGCGAGGCCGAGAAGCGCGACGCGGAAAGGAAGAAGCAGGACGAGGAGCGGCGCCTGGCCGAGGCGCGCGACCGGCAGGCGCGCGAAGCGCAGGCACTCAAGGCGCAGGCCGAGCGCGAGAAGGCCGCGCGCGATGCGCAGCAGGAGGCCGACCAGGGCCGAGGCCCGGCTCGCGCCCGCGCCGAGGCCGATTACATCCGCCGCATCCAGTCCAAGGTGAAGGGCAACGTGAAGCTGCCGCCGGACCTCGCCGGCAATCCGGAAGCGGTCTTCGACGTCGTGCAGCTGCCGACCGGCGAGATCATCGACGTCGTGCTGAGGAAGTCGAGCGGCGTGAGAGCCTACGATGAAGCCGTGCAGCGCGCGATACAGAAGTCGTCGCCGCTGCCGCGGCCGGACCGGGCCGAGCTGTTCCAGCGCACGCTCACGCTGAAGTTCCGGCCGCAGGATTGACCGGCGGGACGCCGGTTGGCGCCGGGCGCCGGAGCGTCAGAGCGACTTCGCCCGCTTCTCGACGATCTGGATCGCCGACCAGCTCCACTCCGCGCGCTGCTCGACCAGCTGGCGCAGCGCGACCGTGTACACCGATCGTCCGGTGGTCAGGATGATGTTGCGTCCCTCGACATACTCCGATGTGGGCACGATCAGCGTCTTCACGGCGAGCGGCTTGTCGGGGCGCGACGGCGGCGGCAGGTAGAGGCCGTCGAAACGCGCGCCGATCGTCGAGACGTCGACGCCGTTGACGATCACGCCCAGGTCTTCCTTCGCTTCCCGCTTGGCATGCAGTACCACGGGAACGACGCGCTCGGCGATGATCGACACGCCGGCCTCGACCTCGTCGTTCGACACCTTGTTCAGCCGGCGCACGACGCCCAGCACCCAGTCGGTGACGTCGGACTGGCGCACCGCGACCAGCGCGCCCAGCGCCAGACTCTGACCGATGCCGCCCGACGCCGCGATCCGCAGGCCCGCCACGCTGCGGTCCTTGACCTGCCACATCGGATCGCTGAACGACGACAGCGAAGCGGCGAGCGAATCGTGCTCGTCCGCCGCCTGCCGCTTGGCGCGCGGGCCGTCGGCGACGGCGAAGACCTCGATCTGCTCGGCGGCGGCATGCGCGTCAGGCGGCGGGTCGTCGCTGGCGTCCTTGGCCGCGAGGTCCCGGCAGATGCGCGCCAGGCCGACGCGCACCTTCGCGGCAACGCTCACCGAGGTCCGCGGATCGCGGCGCAGGTCCGCGTTGAGATTCGGCGAAACGGCGGGTCGCACCTTTTCGAGGATGACGACACGCTGCTGGTTGATCGGCGCAGCGGGCCCCTGGTCGGTCGCCTCGACCCGCCGCAGCGCCTGGATAGCGCGTTCGAGCTGCTCGATGAGCGGCGCGGTGTCGAGGTAGCGCAGCATCGAGCCCGAATCATTGCCGTTCCGGCGGACAAGGCCGCCCTTGCCGGCGATATCGACGAAGAAGCCGTCCAGCGATCGGGGAACGTCCTCGAGCTGCAGCTTGCGGCTCCATGCGCGCAGCTGGGCACTTGCCCAGTCGAGTGCCGCCGGTGACAGGTTGCCGGTGTTGAGCTGGTGGATCAGCAGCACAAACAGGTATTCCTGCTCGACCGTCCACTCGGTGGTGTTCGAACCGGCGCTGCGCAGCGATACGGGCACGTGCTCGACGCCCAGCTCGGTCGCCCGCGCGTACAGCTGGTGCAACTCCATCCACTTGGCCGGGATCCAGCGTTCCAGCCGGAACACCCGCAGCTTGACGTCGGTGCCGTAGTAATGGATGAGCCGCGCGAACAGCCGCGGGACCAGGGGCTTCCAGCGCGGATTCTCCGTCTGCTGCAGCGCCTGTTCGAGCGCGCTCTGGTACGCATAGATGAACCCCTGGCACATCTCCTGGAGCGCCTGCCATACCCGGTCGGCGAGGCGCGCCGAACTGCTTGCGTTTTCGACGTACTGCTTGATCAGCTGGCGGCGGTCGGTGCCCAGCGCGGCGTCGAGGAACTCGATCGCGGCCACGCGGTTCAGGTCGGCGGGTTTGCGCGACTGGCGCATGCCGTCGAACGCACGCATCACGTGCTGCTGCCGTCCGATCACGTCGAGCGTCGGCAACTGCCGCAGCCATACCGACGCCGTCTTCGGGTTCAACAGCGGATCCGGATAATCCTTGGTCTGCAGAGTAAGGAACTCGAACATGGCAGAGGACGATCACCAACCTTCAACGATGGACGATGCGGAACCAGCATGCTTTTCGCGCACATAGCCTATGGCAACTGCGATGTCCCCTCGACACCCGGCAGCCTTGCGAAGCTTTGGCGGAACTTTCATTTATAACCCAAATTCTCCGTCGACACAAAATCCGCGCGGGTCCGCTACAATCCGGCCTCCGTCGCATGCCTTCGGCCGCCGAAACGCGGCCGGCCGGCCGTGCCCCACCCACCCTTCACGATTCGGAGAACCCACATGCGCCAGCCGTTTGCATCACGCCGCGCGCCCCGCTCATCATGTCGGTTGGCGAATTTCGCATCGGCTGTCGCCCTTGCCATCGCCGCCACGGGCATCGCATTCGCCCAGACAACACCCCCGTCGGACAAGTCCCCAGCGGGAGGAACGCCTGCCTCGATATCTAGCAAAATTGGTGCCCAAGTGAAAGAACTCAATAAAATTGATCTAAAACAAGGCGATGGCGCTGATGCCGTCGCCGGCAAGACCGTAGTGGTGCACTACACCGGGTGGCTTTATGACTCCGCGGCGCCGGATGGCCACGGCACGAAATTCGACAGTTCGGTGGACCGCAGGTCACCGTTCAGCTTCGTCCTCGGCGCCGGCAGGGTCATCAAGGGCTGGGACGAAGGTGTCGCCGGGATGAAGGTCGGCGGCAAGCGCACGCTGGTGATTCCGCCGCAACTGGGTTACGGCGAGCGCGGTGCCGGCGGTGTGATCCCGCCCAATGCCACGCTGCTCTTCGACGTCGAACTGCTCGAAGTCAAAGGTTGACGCCCCCTCCAAACGGCATGCCGAAGGCAGTCCGGCGCCTCGACTACCGGCCGCCGGCGTTCCTCGTCGATGCGCTCGAGCTTGAATTCGAGCTCGATCCCGAGGCGACCCGGGTCAGCGCATCGTTCGGCTTTCGCCGCAATCCGGGCGCGCCGGAGATGATCGACGCGCCCCTCGTCCTCGATGGCGCCGGGCAGCGCAACGTCGCGATTGAAATCGACGGCGCCCGTCTGCCGGAAGGAAGCTGGACCTGGGACGGCCGCAAGCTGACGATCCCGGCGCCGCCCGGCTCGGGGCGCATCACCGCGCGCGCGACGATCAGCCCGGCGGCAAACGTCGCACTCGAAGGTCTCTACCTTTCGTCCGGCGCCTTCTGCACCCAGTGCGAGGCGGAAGGATTCCGCCGCATCGCCTTGTTTCCCGACCGGCCCGACGTGCTGGCCGTGTATACGGTGACGCTCGTCGCCGACCGCGAGCGCTATCCGGTGCTCCTGTCCAACGGCAACCGGTCCGCGTCCGGCGCGCTCGACCGCGGGCGCCATTTCGTGACGTGGCACGATCCGCATCCCAAGCCGTCGTATCTGTTTGCGCTGGTCGCCGGCGACCTTGCCGCGCTCACCGATTCGTTCACGACGATGTCCGGCCGCAGCGTCGGGCTCGAGATCTGGTCCACGCCGCGCAATCTCCCGCGCTGCCGCCATGCCATGGATTCGCTCAAACGCGCGATGCGATGGGACGAGGAGCGCTTCGGTCGCGAGTACGACCTCGATGCCTTCATGATCTATTGCGCCGACGACTACAACATGGGCGCGATGGAGAACAAGGGGCTCAACATCTTCAACAGCAAGCTCGTGCTCGCCGACGCCGAAACCGCGACCGACGACGACCTCCAGGCGATCGAATCGGTGGTCGGCCACGAGTACTTCCACAACTGGACGGGCAACCGCGTCACCTGCCGCGATTGGTTCCAGCTGTCGCTGAAGGAAGGCCTCACGGTGTTCAGGGACCAGGAGTTCTCGAGCGACATGGGCTCGCGCGCGGTCGAGCGCATCGCCGCCGTCAACTACCTGCGCGACGCCCAGTTCGCCGAGGACGCGGGCCCGATGGCCCACCCGGTGCGACCCGACGAGTACATCGAGATCAGCAATTTCTACACCCCGACCGTCTACGAGAAGGGTGCCGAGCTGATCCGGATGCAGCACACGCTGGTCGGACCCGAACGCTTCCGCCGCGGCATGGACCTCTATTTCGAGCGCCACGACGGACGCGCCGTCACCTGCGACGACTTCGTCCAGGCGATGGAGGATGCGAGCGTCGAGGGCGGCGGTCCCCGTCTCGCGCAATTCAGGCGCTGGTACGCCCAGGCGGGCACGCCCGTCGTCGGCGTCGCGGGCCGGTACGACGGCGCGGCGAAGACCTACACGCTCGACATCGCGCAGCACACGGGCCCCACGCCGGGGCAGGCGGTCAAGGAGCCGTTCCACATCCCGGTCGCCGTCGGGCTCATCGGACCGGACGGCAGCGATCTTCCGCTCCGGCTCGCCGGCGAGACCGGCCAGGGTGGCGCCACGCGCGTCCTGTCGCTCACGCAACCGAAGCAGCAGTTCGTGTTTATCGACGTTCCGACCGCGCCGGTCCCGTCGCTGCTGCGCGGCTTCTCGGCGCCCGTGCGCCTCGAATATGCGTACACCGCAGCCGAGCTGGCATTTCTTGCCGCGCACGACAGCGACAGCTTCAATCGCTGGGAGGCCGCGCAGCGCAGCTACTGCAGCGCGATCCTGGAACAGGCGGCGCGGCATCGCCAGGGGAACCCGCCCGCCGCGCCGGCGGCGATGATCTCGCTGGTCGAGGCGCTGCTCGCCGACCGCCGGGCCGATCCGGCGCTGCTGGCGCTGGCGCTGGCGCCGCCCGGTCTCGACTACCTCGCCGGACTGGTCGAGACCATCGACGTCGACGCGCTGGTCACGGCGCGCGAGTCGGTCGTGCGCGGCATCGCTCTTGCGGCGCGGTCCGCCTTCGAGCGCGAGTACGCCTCGCGTCTGCCGGACGGCCCCTACGCGCCGACCCGGTCGCAGACGGGACCCCGCGCCCTTCGCAATGCCTGCCTGCGCTACATCGGAGCCATCGACGACGACGCGGCCTGCCGCATGGCGGTTTCCCAGTTCGACGCCGCCGACAACATGACCGATACCGTCGCGGCGCTCGGCGCCGTCATCCATGGTGTTTCGCGCGAGCGCGAGGAGATGCTCGCGCGGTTCGAGGCGAAGTGGCGCAACGAACCCCTCGTGCTCGACAAGTGGTTCGCGCTCCAGGCCTCGTCGCTGCGCTCCGACACCCTCGCCCGCGTGCAGTCGCTGCTCGGGCACCCGAAGTTCAACGCGCTGAACCCGAACCGCGTCCGGGCGCTGGTCGCCACCTTCGCGCGCCGCAACTGGCGCGGCTTCCACGCCGCCGACGGCGCGGGCTATGCGTTCGTCAGCGGCCAGGTTCTGGCTTTCGACCGCACCAACCCGAAGGTCGCGGCCTCGCTCGCCGGCGCGTTCGGACTCTGGCACCGCTTCACCGAACCGCGGCGCGGACTGCAGCGCGCGGCGCTGCATCAGCTGGCAAACGCCCCCTCGCTGTCGCCGGACGTCGCGGAGATCGTCGAACGCTATCTTGCGGGCTGACGACGCCGCGCCTGGTTGTCCGGACGCCGGTCGTCACGCGCCCTGCGACCGGCGCGGCGGCAACTCACCCTACTGATCGAAGGCGCGCAGAACTTCCGGCACGGTGCGAACCGGCAGGCGTCGCAGACGAACGCCGATCGTCGCGGTAATTTCGAGACGAGCAGCGTAGGGCGCCGCGGCAACCGGCGCGTCGCATCGCCACCGCGCCTTCCGCATCGCGGCGCGAAGCCCTGAGTAATGCCGAAACCCGCGGCCGCCGCGATGCCCCCGGGATGAGCGGCGCGCCGCGCACCGTTCGCGCCGGGCACGACGGACACCGGCGCGTCCGCTCCATCCCGGGGAGATATTCCGTCGCGGCGCGATGCGCCACGCCTTGCAATCAAACGTTCATCGCCGCGACGGAATATCACCAATAGGTCTCGATGGTGATCTGCCCCGGTTCCTTGCGGCGATGCCGCTTCATCCCGCGTGCCTCCAGCACCTTCTGCGTGTCGTCGACCATCGACGGGTTGCCGCAGAGCATCGCGTGCGAATTCTCCGGGCTCAGCGCCAGCCCGGCGCGCGCCTCGAGCCGGCCGTCGCGGATCGCATCGGGAATCCGGCCGCCCAGCGCGGCGGGGTGCGGCTCGCGGCTGACGATCGGAACGAAGATGAAGGCTCCGGGATGCGCGGTGGCGATTTCCGCGATGGCGTCCGGATAGGTGAGTTCCCTGCCGTAGCGCACCGCATGGACCAGCACCACGCGGCCGAATTTCCCCCAGGGCTCCGCGGTTCGCAGTATCGACAGAAACGGCCCGAGGCCGGTCCCCGTCGAAAGGCACCACAGCGCATCGGCAGAAGGGACCTCGTCGACCGAGAAGAAGCCATTCGCGTTGCGCAGCAGCCAGACCGGGTCGCCCCGTTCGAGCGCGGACAGCCGCGGCGTCAGCGGCCCGTCAGGCAGCGTGATGAAGTAGAACTCGTGCGGCGACGACCCGGGTGCGTTAACGAACGAATACGGCCGGCCGACCATGTCCTCCTTCGAGCCGGGCGGCGCCGGCAGCGCGAGGCGGCCGAATTGGCCGGCGACGAACGTGACTTCGGGCGCCTCGACCTGCAGCGATACGAGCCGGTCGGTCCAGCACCGTTTGCCGGCAACCCTGCCCTGCACCCATTTGCTCATGAGGGTCATCTCTACAGACGGTAAAATCGCGATTATGCCCACCTCTGCACAACGTCCCGAAGTTCTGCTCCGGCGCGCGGGATCCCGCGTCGTCCTGCGTCCGCCGCGCCGAAGCGACGCCGGGGCCTTCATCGCAGCGGCGCAGGCGAGCCGCCGTCTCCATGGCGCATGGGTCCATCCGCCGCTGACGGCGGCGCGATTCAACGCCTATGCCGACCGGTACGGCGAGCGTTCGTTTCGACGCGCGGCAACCGCGTCGCACGTCGGATTCCTGGTTTGCCGCGGCGACGACCGGGCGCTCGCCGGCGTATTCAATTTCAGCGAAATCGTCCGCGGCGCCTTTCACAGCGCCTACCTGGGGTACTACGCCTTCGTTCCGCACGCCGGAGGCGGCTACATGTCCGACGGCCTCGCGCTTGCGCTCGACTTCGCGTTCCGCACGCTGAAGCTGCACCGGATCGAGGTCAATGTGCAGCCCGAGAATGCCCGCTCGATCGCGCTCGTCCGCCGCGCCGGCTTCACGCGCGAGGGTTACTCCCGGCGCTACCTGAAGATCGCCGGCCGCTGGCGCGACCACGTGCGGCTTGCGCTGCTCGTCGAGGACTGGCGGGCGCGACGCAAAGGAGATCGATGACCGGTGGTCGCCGGGATCACCGCGGGTCGCGCGGGCGTGCCGCGCTGGCGGTCATTGCCCTGTTGGCGGGCTGCACTGCCGCGCCCCTGACGGCGGACGGGCCCAAGGCAGTCATCGGCAAGCGCTTCCGCCGTACGAGAGCTTCAGCGAATGCGTGCGCCTGTCACCGGCCGACCGTCTCGAGTACGCGTTCGAAGCGAGCGAACCCGTAGACTTCGACCTTCGCTACGACGAAGGAAGCGTCGTCGTGGCCCCGATGGTGCGGGACCGATCGCTCGCGGATGCCGGCGTGTTCGTCGCGCGCATCGCCCGGGACTATTGCCTGGTCTGGGAGGCCGGTCCCGCCGGCGCTTTCGTCGACTACCGCCTCAGACTGCGGCCGGCGCCACGGTAGTTCGGCGGCCCGGCCCCCTTTCGGCCGAAGCGGTTTCCGCGATCTACAGATCCGCGTGCGTGTACGTCCGCCCGTTCTCGACGTGCGCCAGCACGAATTTGTCGACGATCGCCGTCGCCACGTCGGCCGGGTCCTTCAGCAGACCGTTCTCCTTGAAGCCGCGGAACAGGCCGACGCTCGGAAACTCCGCGGGGTCCCGGCTGCGCATGTAGGCCTGCATGTCGGTCTCGAAGATGCCGGGCCGAAGCGAAATGCATTCCAGCGATGGCGACGTGTGGTCGGCGACGACGGCGCGGGTCAGCATTTCTATCCCGGCCTTCGACATGCAATAGACGGCGCTGCCGGCGATCGCGGATTGCGCGGCCCCGGAAGAAATGTTGATGATCCGGCGGGGGAGCAGGTCGTCGGGAAACGCGCGGCAAAAAAGGTCGGCCACCACGAGCGGAGCGGCGACGTTCGTCGCGATCGCGGCCTCGACCTCGGCGGCGTCGAGTCGACCGACCAGGCCCACGGGTGAGGCGACCGCGGCGTTGTTGATCAGCGTGACCGCGGTCGGCTTCAGCGCCGCGAGATCGCGCAATGCCGGCGCGACCGCCGCCGCGATCGAGCGCCGGATGCGCGAGATCGCAGGCGGCGAATGAAAGCGCTTGCCCCTGAGCTTGACGCTCGCGGTCCTGCCGATGCCGAGCACCGTGCAGCCGCGCGCGAGAAGCGCGACGGCCAGCGCCTCGCCCAGGCCGCGCGAGACGCCGGTGACAATGGCTGCGTGCATCGTCTCTCCGTCAATGATTGCGCCGTTGCGCCGGCGCGCGACCTGCGTCCCGGCGCGCATCGAGACGCCGATCAGTCCGAGCTGCCACAGCGGCTTCGCCGCGTAAGATCAGTGCGCGTGTCGAGCCCCTGGGCGAGATGAACGCGCGTAGAAGGCGATCAGCCTCGAACACCGCCGGCGAGCACCGTGCCGGCGAGGAGGCCCGGGGCATGCATCCGCCAAGCGATCAGCAGAGCCACGAGCCACGGCGCGACGAGCCACAGCGCGAAGGCATACGAGGCCGGCGTCGACCGGTCCCGGCGCCTTCACCACGAACAGCATGGCGTCGGCGGCGATTCCCAGTCCTGCGAGCAGCCGGACGAGTGGACGCGACAACGGATTCGGTGCAGCCGCGACCACGATTTCGCGTCAGCGTAGCACGCGATGCGCCGTCGCGACGCGGGCGCGGGCGGAATACCGATCGCGTCGTCGAACAGTCGCTCGACCGAGACGCTCGGTGTCCCAGCCCGGCAGCGCGGCGATCGGCAGCGGCAGCAGCGTCTGCGGGCGCGAATGCGGCGCCGAGCGCGGCGAGATGGGCCGCGCCGCGTGCGTCGAGTGCGGCCGCAAGCGCCGCGGCCGCCGCGGAAGCGTCCGCCGCGGCAAGCGGGAGCGACGAGCGCCTTGGCCGTGAGCGCGCGAAACGGTGCCACGCACTTCGCGAGCAGGCCGTGGCCGATGACGACGCGCGCGCGAGTAGCGCGTCGACGCTTCGCGCCGGTCCCAGAACGCCTCGCGCCAGGCGTGCGCGCGCCATGGTCGAGCAGCGCGCATTCGCGCACGCGACGAGCATGCCCGACTCGTCGAGCAGCGTCGCAGCATCGCGGGCGCGCACCGCGATGTTGCGGCCGCCCAGGGCGCGCCGCGGCGACGCGTGGATCGCATTGAGCGCCGCCTTGGTGCGCGGGAACGCGAGCCACGCGAGCGCGTTGCAGACGTCGTGCAGGCTGTCCGGCCGCGTGTCGACGATCTCGCCGCGTCCGCGATGCGGCGTCTCGTACGCGAGCGCCGACAAGCGGCGCGGCGGCGGTGCGACGAACGCGAGCGGCCGGCCGTCCGGCAGCGCCAGCGCGGCCTCGCGCGCCCAGGCGTTCAGCGTCGCGATGTCCGGGCAGTCCGCGCGTCTGCGCGGCACCGTTGCGAGCCAGCGTGCGTAGCGGGGCGAAGCGCCGGGTGCCGCGCCGGCGCGCGGCGCGGCCGCAGTTCGCGCTCAGCGCCTGCCGGCGAGCGACAGCGCGATCACCGACGACGATGAAGACGACCAGCACGAGCAGCGCGATCTTCCACGGGCTCTTCGGGTACTCGCCGCGGATCGCGCCGGTGACGCCGTTCATCGCGCACTGGAAGGCGCGCGCGCCGTACGTGTACGACAGCAGCCACACCGGCGCGAGGATGTGCTTGAACGTCTGGCCCGAATAGTCGGCGCGCACGTTCGAGGTTGCGAAACGTGTCGCCGGGAACCTGCTGCGCGCACAGCGCCTGCAGCTTTGGCGTCCATCGCGTCGCGCGCGCGCTGCGCGGCGGCGACGAGATCGATCTGGTAGCGCTCGACCACCCAGCCGGCGACGATAGCCGGCGTCGTAGGGCTTGAGCTCGCCGGTGGGAAACGGCTCGATGCCGCGCAGCAGCTCCGGGTGGACGCCGACCGACGCGCAGACGAGATCGTCGTCGAAGAAATGCTGACAGCCGGCCCGCCGCCGGCTCCCAGCGCACGTGCTGCACCTGGCGCGTCTGCGTGCGGCCGCCGTCCTGCGTAGGTTTCGGTCGTGTAGTAGTAGTAGCCGGCCTCCGCGGTCCACGCGGCGTCGACGTGCGCGTCGAACGTCCAGTACGGCAGGTAGACGCCGCGCACCGTGTCGGTCATCGCCTTCTTCTTGAGCGCGTTCGGCGCGAGCCACAGCTTGCCGTACCACGCGCGGATGCGCGTCGCGCGCCGCCGGCTCGCTGACGCTTGAACGGCAGCACGCTCTCGGGCCGGAACGCCGGCTTCGTCTCCGCGTACGGCACGAGCTGCGCCGAGCCGCAGAATTCGCAGTTCTGCGCCTGCCGCGACGGGTCGAGCACCGAGATCGCGTTGCAGCTCTGGCACTTGACCTGCCGCTTCTCGGCCTGCCAGCCGCGCGCGTCGTCGCCGATCCCGCGCAGCGCGGCGACGAGATCGTGCTCGACGATCGCGCCGGCGGCATCGAGCTTCGCGGGCGACTCGGTGCCGCAGAACGGGCAGACGAGCTTCTGCTTCGCCGGATTCCAGATCGCCTCGCCGCCGCAGGCCGGGCACGCGAATTTCGACAGCGCGAGCGTTTCGGCCACGACGGTCCGCGGGACGGCCGGTCAGCGGATGACGTAGCCGATCACGCGCCACGCGCCGTCGGCCTCGCGTTCGAGCGTCACCGTCTCGCGGCTGTCCGCCCGGTTCGCAAACGACGTCCGGAACAGCGACGACCGCGTATTCGCCGTCGGGCACGCCTGCGAGCTTCGTGCCGAAAGTCGTCGACAGCACGGCCCGCTGGTCGCGCGCGCCGAGCGGCGCGCGCGACTGCGACAGCGCCGCGCCCCACGCTTCGCCGGCGTCGACTCCTTGAACTTCGCCCCGGCGGCGTTCCAGCTTCCGAGCGCATTGGCGTCGTCGGTCAGCGCGAGCCAATCGCGCGCGGCCTTCTGCGCGATGGCTCCCCGCGGATCCTGCGCCAGCGCGGAGCCGGCGGCCATCAACGGCAGCGCACAGCACGAACGCCGGCGCGCGACAGCGCGGCAGCCGCGCGCTCATGACGTGAGGAAGGCGTCGACGGCGGCGCGCGTGACGCGCCACTGCGTGCCGATCTTCTTGCCCTTGAGATCGCCCGACTCGAGGCTCGCCATCACGTCGGCTTCGCCGACGCCCAGCACCTGCGCCACCTGCGCCGGCGTGAGCAGCTCGGGCGCCGCCGCCGCGGGTGCGCGGCCGGCGCGGCGATGCCGGGCGTCGACTGCCCCATCAGGCCGCCGGTCTGCTTCATCATCTGCTGCGCCATCGCCATGCCGACGGCCATCTCCGCGGCGATGCCGCCGGCCGCCCGCCGCCGCCCTTCTCCATTCCCTGCGCCATCTGGAACTTCACGTAGTCGTTGAGATTGCCGACGGCCGCCATCGAAGCCGCTTGTCGATCGCCTGCTCGACCTCCGGCGGCACCGACACGTTCTCGACGACGAAGCTCGTCATCTCGAGGCCGTACTTCTCGCCGATGATCGGATTGATGAGCGGCAGCAGCGCGTCGCCCAGCTCCGAGTAGCGCGCCGCGACGTCGAGCGCCGGGATCTTCGAGCTCGCGAGCGCGTCGGAGAACACGCTGACGATCCGCGAGCGCATCGTGTCGTTGAACTCGTCGAGCCGGAAGTGGTCGTCGGTGCCGGCGACCTCCTTCAGGAACTTCTTCACGTCGACGATGCGGAAATCGTAGGTGCCGTACGCGCGCAGGCGCACGATGCCGAAATCGGCGTCGCGCATCATCACCGGGTTCGCCGTGCCCCACTTGTTGCCGGTGAACACGCGCGTGACGACATAGTAGACGTCGGCCTTGAACGGGCTCTCGAGCGCGTACTTCCAGCTCTTGAGGTTGGTGAGGATCGGGATGTTGTCGGTGGTGAGCGTGTGCTTGCCCGGTCCGAACGTGTCGCCGAACTCGCCGAGATAGACGAACTGCGCCATCTGCGATTCGCGCACGATCAGCTGCGCGCCGTTCTTGATTTCCTTGTCCTCGTCGGGGAACCGGAACGACAGCGTGTCGCGCGAGTCGTCGGTCCACTCGATGATGTCGATGAACTGTTTCTTGAGGAAATCGATGATCGCCATCGTGGCTTCCTTTCGTTGCCCCCGCACGACGCCGGATCGGCGCGGCGGGCGCTACTTCTTCGCCGCGGCGAGCTTGCCGGCGGCGATTTCCGCCTGCGCGATTTCGGCCTCCAGCCTTGCCGCGGGCAGCGCGCCGGGGACGATCGAGCCGTCGGCGAACACCAGCGTCGGCGTGGCGTTGACGCGCAGCTTCTCGCCGAGCGCGTTGGTGGCGACGACCGGATTGTCGCAATCGCCCTTGTTGTCCGGCAGCTTGCCCGTCAGGAAGAATTCGTCCCAGGCCTTCACCTTGTCCGGCGCGCACCAGATGATCTTCGACTTGCGTGCCGCGTCCGGATGCAGCTGGTCGATCGGGAACAGGAACGTGTAGATCGTCACGTCGTCGACGCCCTTCAGCTCGTTCTCGAGCCGCGCGCAGAACGGGCAGTCGGCATCGGAGAAGATCGCGAGCTTGCGCTTGCCGTTGCCCTTGACCTTCTTGATCGCGAGATCGAACGGCAGGCTGTCCCACGCGACGCCGTTCAGCTGGCGCAGCTTGGCTTCGGTCAGGTTCTGCTTCGTGTTGGCGTCGTAGACCGAGCCGACGAAGACGTAGGCCACCTTGGCGTCGGTGTAGACCATCTGGTCGTCGAACTGCGCTTCGTACAGGCCGAAGTAGGCGCTCTTGACGACGTTGCTGACCGTGGCGCCGGGAAACCTCTGCTCCAGGAGGACGCTTGACTCCGCGGCTGCGTCGCCCGTCGGCGCCGGCGCCGGCGCTTGCGCCGCCAGCGGCAGCGCCAGGAGCGCCCGCCGCTGACGAGCATGGCGGCGACGGCGAGCCGGCGCAGGGAAATCGTGGTCGAAGCGACATCATGTTCTCCAAAGGGTGCCGTCGGCGGAAGTCTACCGCAGCGCGGATTGCGCCAGGAGGCGCTTGGCGAGCGGCAGCCGATCGACCGCCGCCATGCCGAGATTGCGTGTGGACCGGATCCAGGGCGCCTCGCGGCGAAAGAGATGCGCGAGACCGTCGGTGACCGCCTGCATGGCGAGAACGGGTTCGACCCGCTGCCGCGCGTAACGTTCGAGCAGCAGCGGCGGCGCCGGCGTCGGTGACCGGGCCGCGCTCGCGCAGCACCGCCGCCAGCGCCTCGGCGTCGCCGAAGCCGAGGTTGACGCCCTGGCCGGCGAGCGGATGGACGCCGTGCGCGGCATCGCCGACCAGCGCGACGCGGTGCGCGACGATCGTCGGCAGCCGCACGAATTGCAGCGGGAACGCCGGCGGCCGGGGTGATGCACTCGAGCGCGCCGAGGGCGTGGCCGCCCGCCGTCTGCGACCACGCGTCGCGAGCGCCGTCGGGTCGAGCGCCAGCAGTTCGGCGCGCGGGGTTCCGGAGCCGACCAGACGATCGACATCCGGCGTCCCGGCAGCGGCAGCCACGCGAGAATGCCGCCGTCGGCGCGGAACCATTGCCGGGCGCGGCCGTGGTGCGCGCGCTCGCAGGCGAAATTGGCGACGACCGCCGTCTGGCCGTAGGGCCGCGTGATCCGCGGCGATGCCCGCGCGCCTCGCGCACCCAGGAGCGCGCGCCGTCGGCGCCGACGACGAGCCGCGCGGTCAGCGCGGCGCCGTCGTCGAAGCGCAGCTCGCCGCGCGTCGGCCGACCAGGCGAGCGACGCCAGCGCCGGGGCGCATGCGTGGTCACCCCCGCGGCATGCACGCGGCACGAGCGCAGCGCGCAGCGCGCGCTCCTCGACGATCCACGCCAGCGCGCGCTCGCCGAGATCGTAGGCCGAGAATTCGAGCGTCGCGCCGGCGTCGCCGGCGACCCGCATCGTTTCGATCGGCGCGATGCGCTCGGGCGGCAGCGCCTGCCACGCGCCGATGCGAGCGCAGGAACGTCGCGCTGCCGGGACTGATCGCGTAGACGCGCGTGTCCCAGTCGGCGTCGCCGGCGGAACGCTCCGGGTGCGGCCACCGGCGCGCGATCGGCGAGCGCGACCGTGAGGCCCGCGCCGCGCGAGCGCCGGGCGCCAGCGCCAGGCCGACGAGCCCGGCGCCGGCGATCAGCACGTCGAAGTCGGCTCGCGCGGCGCTCCGTCGCGGCGCCCGGCTCATCATGGCATCTGCTCCAGCACTTCGATCACGTGGTTCTGGTTGGTGTAGATGCAAAGGTCGCCGGCGATCGTCGAGGCGCGCTTGACGATGTCTGCCGCCGAAAGTGCCGTGTGCTCGAGCAGCGCCCGCGCCGCCGCCTGCGCGTACGGTCCGCCGGAGCCGATGGCGACGATGCCGTGCTCGGGCTCGAGCACGTCGCCGGTGCCGGTGATGATGAGCGACGCCGTGCGGTCGGCCACCGCGAGCATCGCTTCCAGCCGGCGCAGGATGCGGTCGGAGCGCCAGTCCTTGGCGAGCTCGACCGCCGCGCGCGTCAGGTGGCCCTGGTGCTTGTCGAGCTTGGCCTCGAAGCGCTCGAACAGCGTGAACGCGTCCGCCGTCGCGCCGGCGAATCCCGCCAGCACCTTGTCGTTGTAGAGCCGGCGCACCTTGCGCGCCGTCGCCTTGACGACGACGTTGCCGAGCGTGACCTGCCCGTCGCCGCCGAGCGCCACGGCGCCGTCGCGGCGAACGGAGAGAATCGTGGTGCCGTGAAAGATTTCCATGGGTCACGCGGGAAACGGTTGCGCCTGCGATCCGCAACTCCGGGACGGCCGGAAGCGCGCAGACGGGATTGAGGCGGGAACTGCTTGGGTCCGCGACTGTGGAGACGGGCGTGTCGCGGCAGCCGGACGGTCATGTCTGCGCGCTACTGCGCCTTCTTGACGAAATGGCGGGGTGAGACGCCGATCAGCAGCAGCAGCGCGCGGATGATCGGCGTCGCGCCGAAGATCTGCACCGCCTTGCGCTGCGCTTCGATCCGGTTGATCGCGTTGAGCATCGCGCCGGCGCAGACGAAATCGATGCGCTCGACCTGGCTCATGTCGATCGGCACGACGTGCCGGCCCTGCGGCGAATTCGCGAGGCGCCCGAGCTGCGGCTCCGCGGAGCCCGCCATCACGCCCGACCAGGCGAGCATCTCGGCGTCGGCCGGTCGTGCTCCTCCGCGCCGCGGTCGCGCAGCCGGTTCCGCGACCGTCGCGGCAAGCTCCGGCGGCTCCCACGACGGCGGCGACACCTCGAAGGTCACCGCGTACTCGACCGCGCGATCGTCGAACGCCGGCGCGCGTTCGCCCACTGCAGCAGCTCGAGCGAAAGCAGCCAGGCGCCCTCGCCGCCGTCGCGCCCCTTCTTGACCGCGGCGTCGAGCGATCGGCTTAAGCTTTTCGGGGCCGCTGCAGCTGCAGCGCGAATTTCGCGCGCCGGCGCGTCGCCCAGCACGTCCGCGAGCAGCCGCGCGCCGGCGTCGTCGAAGCTCGGTGACCGACGCGAGGTCGAAGCGCGCCTGCGAGCGGCTTCGCCATGGCGCGCTTCAGGCCATCGAGCTGCGCCGCGGACGTCGCCGTCAGCTTGCCGGTGACTCCGATGTACCCGCCGGCTGCGGCGCGCGGTCCGTCTGCGGCTGCTCGGGCGCGTCCCAGGTCGGCGCCGAGCGCTCGAACTGGACGACGTACTGCAGCGCAAGCTTGTCGAACGCGGCGCGGTCGCCGGCGCGCTGCAGCAGGTCGAACAGCGCGAGCCACGCGAGCGGCGACAGCTTGGCGTCCTGGTCGGTCTGCATGCCCTGCTCGAGCAGAGCTCGCGCGCCTGCTCCGCGTGGCCGCTCGCGATAGAGCAGCACCGCGTTCTCGAGCACCGCGCACAGCCCCGGGTTGCCTGCGTGACTTCGATCTTCGGCCGCGTGGGCGACCATTCGATGAGGCCGAACCGGTGATCGTGATGCCGCCGGCGGGCTCCACCTGCCGGTGGTCGCCGCTGTGGCGCGACGCTCCGCGGCCTGTCTGGCGGCGATCTCCCGCGCCGTGCCGGACGGGCGCCGTGCCGACGATCGGCGATCGCGAGTTCGCGTCCGCGCATTCGGCGAGGGCTTCTTGACCGGCGGCTTGGAGAACAACGCCATCGAATGAAATGGCCGGCTCCGTCGCAGCGCCCCCGGACGGGGAATCGCGCCGGGAATGCCGGTGCATGAGGCAGAGGATCGAATTATGTTCCCGGCATAGCCTTCGTACAAGCCGAGGCCAGCGCGAGCGCCCCGCCATGAGGCCGCTGCATTGCAGGCGTTGCCGGCGGTCGCGGCAGAGGCCCTGTCCGGTCCCGTGGCCCGGGGACGCTCCGTCCGCCGCATCACGGGCTAGGCGCTGCTCCCCGCCGCGCTTGCGCGCCGGCAGCCCCTGCGCCGGCCGGGGTTGCCGCGATGCGAGGTGCATGAGCGGCGAACCCGCCTGCGGGACGGGTCAGCGTAAACTCCACGGGCCCACGGCGCCGGCGCCGCTGCGCATCGCGTGTAGGCGCGTATTTGCGGCACAGGGGATTGCGCGCCGAAATGCCCACCGGCTTCGGGATTGTGCCGCCGGCGAATACGGAAGTTGGCCTGAACCGGACTGGCTTGCTAGAATCGACCGCGCAAAATCGGCCGAACCACAACACGGGAGAACGACGATGAAGAACCCGCTTGATTCGATCTGGGGAACGATCATCTCCGGCCTGGTCCTGACGGCGATCCTGTACCTCGCCGTCAAGAACTTTCTGAACTGACGGAGGCGACGAACATGGAACTCGTTCCCGCGCTCGCAAGATGGCTGCACTTCCTGGCCGGTGTCATGTGGATCGGCCTGCTCTACTACTTCAATTTCGTGCAGGTGCCGGCGCTCAAGGCCGCCGGTGCGGACGGAACCGCCGGCCGGCATCACCAAGCACGTCGCGCCGCGCGCCCTGCTTACTTCCGCTGGTCGGCGCTCGTCACCTGGCTCGCCGGCGCGGCGCTGCTCGGCGCCCAGTTCGTCCCCGCGTTCACGCTGTCCAAGGGAATGGCCGGCATCGGCGTCGGCGCATGGCTCGGCACCATCATGCTGTTCAACGTCTGGGTGTCTGATCTGGCCCAATCAGCAGAAGATCCTGGGCATGAAGCCGGCGACCGACGAGGAAAAGACCAAGGCGCGGCGCATCGCGTTTCTCGCGTCGCGGACCAACGTGATGCTGTCGATGCCGATGCTGTTCTTCATGGGCGGCGGCTGGTCGCATCGGGCGCTGTTCGGAATCTAGGCGCCGATATAGCGCGAGGCTCCGGGCCTGACACCCCGGAGCCCGAGGCGACGGGGGGCGCGCCGCCCCGCGATGTTCAGTCGCCGTACAGCTTCTGGACGCGCTCGCGGCGCTCCTGCGCCTCGAGCGACAGCGTGGCCGTCGGGCGGGCGAGCAGTCGCGGAATGCCGATCGGCTCGCCGGTTTCCTCGCAGTAGCCGTAGCTGCCGTCGTCGATCAGCTTGATCGACTTCTCGACCTTCTTCAGGAGCTTGCGCTCGCGGTCGCGCGTGCGCAGCTCGAGCGTGTACTCTTCTTCGAGCGTCGCGCGATCCGACGGGTCGGTCGTGATCTCGTTCTCGCGCAGGTGCTCGCCGGTGTCGTCGGCGTTCTGCAGGAGCTGGTCGCGCAGACTCGATCAGGCGCTGCCGGAAAAAGGCGAGCTGCGCCTCGTTCATGTAATCCTTCTCCGGCGCCTTGAGCAGGTCCTCCTCGGTGAGGACCTTCGGCTTCTTCGCCACGGCGTTGCCGTTGCTTGCTTCGCTGCCATGCTGACCTCTGTACGCTTCATCGTCCCGTCGCGAACGGCGCGCACATGCCCGTTCCCCGTTCGCCGTCACCGACTCACGCCGCCGCCGGTGCTACGCCCGCACTAAATCGGCGATTATATCCCGCCTGCAACGCCTGCCACCACCGTTCGTGCGCGATTCCGCCGGTCCGATCCCGGCCGGGAACGACCGCGGCCCGTATAATCGTGGAAAAACAAGGCCCTCCGCATGACACCGCCCGACCGCCAGCCACGCTGACCCTCGCCCGTCCCGACGACTGGCACCTGCACCTGCGCGACGGCCCGACATGGCGTCGGTCGTCGGCGCCACCGCCGGCGTGTTCGGACGAGCAATCGTCATGCCTAACCTCAGGCCGCCGGTCACGACCACCGCGCTGGCCGCGCGCCTATCGCGACCGGATCCTGGCGCGCTGCCCCCGGATCGCGGTTCCAGCCGCTGATGACGCTCTACCTCACCGACGACACGGCCGCCGACGAAATCGCGCGCGGCCAAGGCATCCGGATTCGTCCACGCGGTCAAGTACTACCCGGCGGGCGCGACGACCAATTCGGAGTCCGGGCGTGACGGCGCTGGCGAACGCCTACCCGGCGCTGGCGGCCATGGAAAAGCACGGCGTCGTGCTGTCGCTGCACGGCGAGGTCACCGATCCCGACGTCGACGTGTTCGACCGCGAGCGCGTGTTCGTCGATCGCCATCTGTCGCGGATCGTGCGCGACTTCCCGGGTCTTCGGATCGTGCTCGAGCACATCACGACGCGCGAGGCCGCCGAGTTCGTGGCGGCGGCATCCGCGAAACGTCGCGGCGACGATCACGCCGCAGCACCTGCTCTAGTCGCGCAACGCGCTGTTCGCCGGCGGCCTGCGTCCCCATCTTTACTGCCTCCCGGTGCTGAAGCGCGAGACGCACCGGCAGGCGCTCGTCGCGGCGGCGACGTCGGCGAATCCGAAATTCTTCCTCGGCACCGATTCGGCGCCGCACGCGCAGCACGCGAAGGAGAACGGCTGCGGCTGCGCCGGCTGCTATTCCGCGCCGGTCGCGCTGCCGCTCTACGCCGAAGTGTTCGAAGGCGCCGGGGCGCTCGACCGGCTCGAGGGATTCGCGAGCCACTTCGGCGCGGATTTCTACGGGCTGCCGCGCCATGCCGACACCGTCACGCTCGTGCGCGAGTCCTGGACCGTGCCCGCCGGATATCCGTTCGGCGAGCGTACCGTGGTGCCGTTGCGCGCCGGCGAGGCAGTGCCGTGGCGCGTCACCTGACCCGGCGCCCGGGTGCCGCGATCATCCGGCGCCGGCGCCGAACGCCGGCTGAGTTGCACGGACCGATCGCATTGCCGCTGACTCCAGCGGCGCAATTGCGCTATCCTTGCTGTCCGAAGCCAGCCAGACCGTCGCCGCCCGCACCGATGCGAATCGGACGGGGGGAGGAAAGTCCGGGCTCCGAAGAGCAGGATGCCGGGTAACGCCCGGCCGCTATAAGTCGCCGCTAGCGCGGTCGACCAAGGCGAGGAACAGGGCCACAGAGACGAGTCGCTCCGCTCGAGGGTCAAACCGAGGCGGAGCGGGTGAAACGCGGCAACCTCCATCCGGAGCAACACCAAGTAGGCGGACGACGACGCTGCTCGCCGAGTCCGCGGGTAGGTGGCTTGAGCCCAGCGGCGACGCTGGGCCTAGAGGAATGACGGTCATAGCGCACGCAAGTGCGCCGTAACAGAACCCGGCTTATCGGCTGACTTCGGTTTTCCATTCGCGCCGGGGCCGACCTTCGTCGTCGTCAGGCGGCAGGTCGGCTCCGGCGTCCCCGCCGCGCATCGCGCAGGATCTCGCGTGCCGCGTTGAAGCCGGGCGCGCCGGTGACACCACCGCCCGGATGCGTGCCCGCGCCGCACAGGTAGAGCCCGCGCAGCGGCGCGCGATAGTCGGCGTTGCCCAGCACCGGCCGCGCGGAAAACAGCTGGTCCAGCGCGAGCGCGCCGTGAAAGATGTCGCCGCCCGTGAGGCCGAACTCGCGTTCGAGATCGAGCGGCGTCAGCGCCCGGCGCCCGAGAACGCTCGCCTTGAAATTCGGCGCAAAGCGGTTGACGGTATCGATCATCAGGTCGGCCACCTCGTCGCGCGCGTCGTCCCAGCTGCGGCCCGGGGCAACCTCGGACAGCGCGGGATGCACGTGCTGGCAGAACAGGCTCGCGACGTGCCGGCCCGGCGGCGCGAGCGTATCGTCGACAACGGAGGGAACGAGCAATTCGACGATCGGTTGCGCGCGACCATCCGTGCGTGCGCGCGTCGAAGTAGGCGCGCTCCATGTAGGCGAGCGACGGCGCCATGATGATGCCGCTGCCGTGATGCGGCTGCGCGTTGCTGCCGGGAAGCGCGGTGAAATCGGGCAGCTCGGACAGCGCGACGTTCATCCGGAACGTTCCCGAGCCGCAGCGGTAGGCGGCGATGCGGGCGCGGAAATCGGCCGGCAGATGCTCCGGCGCGACCAGCTGTTCGAACAGGACCCTGGGAGTGACGTTGGCAACCACCCGCAGCGCCTCGACGACGGCGCCGTCGTCAAGTTCGACGCCGACGGCACGTCCCGCCTTGACGATCACCCGCGCGACGGCGGCGCCGGTCCGCAGCGTGACGCCGCGCGCCGCGCATTCCTTCGCCATCGCCTGCGCGATCGCCCCCATGCCGCCGATCGCATGACCCCATTGTCCGCGCTGGCCGTTCACTTCGCCGAATACATGGTGCAGCAGGACGTAGGCCGACCCCGGCGTCCAGGGACTGGCGTAGTTGCCGACGATGGCGTCGAAGCCGAAGGCCGCCTTGATCGGGTCGGACTCGAACCAGCGGTCGAGCACGTCACCGGCACTCTTGGTGAAGAGGTCGAGGACGTCGCGCTGCCCCGCCAGGTCCAGCGCGCGAAACCGCCG
The DNA here is from genome assembly GCA_963779445.1 of uncultured beta proteobacterium. Taxonomy (GTDB): domain Bacteria; phylum Pseudomonadota; class Gammaproteobacteria; order Burkholderiales; family Casimicrobiaceae; genus CAIWHR01. The sequence goes on along the minus strand of CAVZYI010000005.1, from coordinate 35,161 downwards.
CGCCGCCTTCCAGGCGTCGAGCAGCGCGTGCACGCCGCCGCCGACGTTCGGCGGAGTCGCCAGCAGCAGCCCGCGCAGCACGTCGGCGACGCGTTCGAGCATCGCGTAGTACGCCGGCAGCGCCTCGGCGTCGCGGCTGGAGAATTTCGCGACCTCCGCCTGCGTCGCGGCCAGGCCCCCACCGAGGAGCAGATGCCTGCCGTCGGGCAGAGGCAGGAAATTGGATACCGGCCGCAGGACGATCCTGAGCCCGTGTTCCGCGAGCCTGAGGTCGCGGATCACCCGCGGATTGAGGAGGCTGACGGTGTAGCTTGCGGTCGAGTTCCGATAGCCCGGATGGAATTCTTCGGTGACCGCGGCGCCGCCTAACACCGGGCGGCGCTCCAGCACGCACACATCGAGACCCGCGTCCGCGAGATACGCGGCGCAGACGAGCCCGTTGTGGCCGCCGCCGACGATGACGGCGTCGTGGCGACGCGCGGTGGCGCTCATGAATCCGTGCCAGGCGGCATTGGTTTCACCGCGCGGCTGGCGATCGGCGACTCCGCCGCCGGTGGCGCGCGGCAGGGCGCGAACGGGCCGGCGGCGCGGCGTGCAGGCACGGCAGGCGGCGTTCCGGTGCGATCCTAGTCGACGCTGATCGCGACCGTCGAGTAGCCGCCGTCGACGTAGGTGATCTCGCCGGTGATCGCGCTCGACAGCTCCGAGAAGTAGAACGCGGCGACGTTGCCGACCTCGTCGATCGTGATGTTCCGCCGCAGCGGCGCCGCGCGCTCGAAGCGCGTGAGCAGCTTGGAGAAATTGCCGATGCCGGCCGCGGCGAGCGTCTTGATCGGACCCGCGGAGATCCCGTTGACACGGATGCCCTCGGGTCCGAGGCAGGCGGCGAGGTAGCGTACATTGGCCTCGAGGCTCGCCTTGGCGAGGCCCATCACGTTGTAGTTGGGCACCGAGCGCATGGCGCCGAGGTAGGTGAGCGTCAGCATCGAGCCGGGGCGCCCCTTCATGCAGCGGGCGGGCCCCCTTGGCCAGCGCCGCGAAGCTGTAGCTCGAGATGTCCTGCGCGACCGCGAACGCGGGGCGCGAGAGGCTGTCGAGGAAATCGCCGGCCAGCGCCTCGCGCGGCGCGAAGGCGATCGAGTGCAACAGGCCGTCGAGCGCGCCCCACTCGGCGCCCAGCGTCGCGAACAGCGCGTCGATGTCGTCGTCCCTGGCGACGTCACAGCGCAGCACCGGGATCGCGCCGAACTCGGCCGCAATCCTGGCGACGCGCTCCTTCAGATCGTCGTTGACGTAGGTGAACGCGAGCGCCGCGCCCTCGCGCTGGCAGGCCTTCGCGATGCCGTAGGCAATCGAGCGGTTCGAAAGAATGCCGGTGATCAGGATCTTCTTGTCGGCGAGGAAGCCCATCGCGTCTCCGAAAGCAGCCATGTCGTTTGCGGCGGGGCGGATCCCCGGGTGCCGAAGATCGACTCCGGCTGACCAATGACGCCGCACGCAATCCGGTTGTTGCGCACACCGGGCTGCGCGTCGAGCGATCCCATCGCCCCTGCATGCACGATCACCGACCGGCCCATGACACCGTCCGGTCCTTCGACCCGATATCCCGGCAGCCGGACGACCAGCGCGCCGGCATCGTCGTTCTTCGAGTACGTCTCGCTGACCACCGCGACGCCGGGCGGCGCCCACGGCGGACCCGCCGAAAAGCCGTTCGCCGACTGGCAGTTGCCGTTGGCGTGAACGACGACCCGGTACGAACCGGCGCCGACGTTGGTGAAGCTCACCGTCATCAGCACGCCCCAGTCGAAGGCGCGCAGGACGGCTCCGCCGGTGACCGCGGAACCGCCCATCGGGGCGAGCTTCGCCTGGACGTTGTTACCGCTGCCGAAGACGCGGGATCCCGTGTCGCTCGCCGAGTTGCAGCCGACGAGCAGCGACGCCGCGACCACGCACGCCCACGGACGCAGCCAGCGAAACCCGACCGGCGAGAGGCGGCGCGGTCAAAGCTTGCGGATGACGCCACAGGCGACACGCGCTCCGGAGTTGCCGGTGGGTTGCGTTGTGAAGTCGTCCGGATCCTTGTGCACGATGACGCCGCGCCCGACGACGTCCGCCGCGCCGCCGCCCACGGTGATGACGTCGAGCTCGACGGTCAGCGTCGCGTTGCCCGACGCATCGGCGACCAGCATCGGCATGTCGCCGGCGTGGCGATCCGATGTCGAGGACGCGGCGTGCGGCTTGCCCAGCGGATTGAAGTGTCCGCCGGCGCTCATGCCGTCGCCCGAGCTGCAGTCGCCCTTTTCGTGGATGTGGAAGCCGTGGTTCCCGGGAGAGAGCCCGGCGACCTTGGCGGCGACGACGACCTTGTCGCCCTTGGTCGTGAAACTCACCGTGCCGGTCGCGGTGCTGCCTTTCGTCGCCTCCAGCGAGGCGCTGGCGGCGGGCCGCAAAGGAGGCGCCGACGCGCAGCCCGCGCAAAGGCCGACGAGCGCCACGATCCCGAATGCGTTCTTCATGCTGCCTCCTTCATGGTGTTCGCCATCGCGTCGGACGCGCTCGCGGTGCAGCGCGGGGTCGGTTCGGCCGGGGACCATCATAAGCGATGCCCGGCATGGTGACCAGATCGCGAAGGCGACGCCACGCCGGTCACCCGGGCCCGGCGCCTCTTCGATCGCCGACGTTGCAGCGACGCGATCGACGTTCGGACACCGAGTGTCTGCCGAGCCGGTTGCCGCACGGCTTCGCCGCGGCGCATGGCAACCCGGGGGTCCGCGGTACAATCGGGCCGCTGCAATGGCGAAGGCCGAGCCATTTCGCGTTCGCGGCCGCGCGTCGTGCATGCCGCCGCCGGAATCGCCGGCGGCCGGACGCCGCGCCATGAACTCCCGCGGTCGCAGCCGCTGTCCGCGCGCCGGTTGCGGGGCGCGGCACGGCGACGCGGACCGGCGGCCCAACAGACGATCGGCACACGATGTCACAGATGACCCCTGCTGAAATCGTCAGCGAACTCGACAAGCATATCGTCGGCCAGAACGACGCCAAGCGCGCGGTCGCAATCGCGCTGCGCAACCGCTGGCGGCGGCAGCAGGTCGCCGATCCGCTGCGGCAGGAGATCACGCCGAAGAACATCCTGATGATCGGGCCGACGGGCGTCGGAAAGACCGAGATCGCGCGGCGGCTCGCGCGCCTGGCCGACGCGCCGTTCATCAAGGTCGAGGCGACCAAGTTCACCGAGGTGGGCTACGTGGGGCGCGACGTCGACACCATCATCCGCGATCTCGCCGAGGCGGCGATCAAGCAGACGCGGGAATCCGAAAGCCGCAAGGTCCGCGACCGCGCGGCGGATGCCGCGGAGGAGCGCCTGCTCGACGTCCTGCTTCCGCCGGCCCGCGAAGTCAGTTTTCACGACATGCAGCCCACCGATACGGCGACCCGCCAGAAGTTCCGCAAGATGCTGCGCGAGGGAAAGCTCGACGACAAGGAGATCGAGGCGGAGGTTTCCGTCCACGCGCCGCAGATGGAGATCATGGCGCCGGCCGGGATGGAGGATCTCACCAGCCAGCTGCAGGGCATGTTCCAGCAGATGGGCGGCGCGCGGCGCAAGGTCAGGAAGCTGACGGTCGCCGAGGCCATGAAGGCCTTTACCGAGGAGGAATCGGCCAAGCTCCTCAACGACGACGAGATCAAGGCCAAGGCGCTCGCCAGCGTCGAGCAGAACGGTATCGTCTTCCTGGACGAGATCGACAAGATCACCAGCCGGCAGGAGACGCACGGCGCCGACGTATCCCGGCAGGGCGTGCAGCGCGATCTCCTGCCGCTGGTCGAGGGGACTTCGGTGACGACGAAATACGGGATGATCCGCACCGATCACATCCTGTTCATCGCCTCGGGCGCGTTTCACCTGTCCAAGCCGTCGGACCTCATTCCCGAACTCCAGGGCCGCTTCCCTATCCGGGTGGAACTCGCGTCGCTGTCGGTCGCCGACTTCGAGCAGATACTCACCGCGACCGACGCCTGCCTCGTCCGCCAGTACGAGGCGCTGCTCGGCACCGAGAACGTCCATCTCGACTTCAGGCCGGACGGCATCCGGCGGCTCGCGGAGATTGCGTTCGCCGTCAACGAGAAGCAGGAGAACATCGGCGCACGCAGGCTCTACACGGTGATGGAGCGGCTGCTCGACGAGCTTTCGTTCCACGCGACCCGGCACACCGGCGAAACCATCCCGATCGATGCGGCCTACGTGGACTCGCGCCTCGCCGGAATCGCCGGAGACGACAATCTCGCCCGCTACATCCTGTAGCGCGGAGGACATCGCGTTGCGCTTCCGGTCCGGCACCCGATCCGCGCGGCGCGCAGCCGCCGACCCCGCTTCGGCGCGCAGCTGATCGCCGCGGATCCCACGCCCATGCTGGAGCGCATCCTCGGCATCATCCTCCCGGTGTTCCTGGTCATCGCGCTGGGCTGGGCCTACGCCCGCAAGGCGAAGCCGGACATGGCGTGGGTCAACCGGATCAACATGAACGTGCTGGCGCCGGCGCTGATCTTCAGCGCGCTGGCCAGCAGGGAATTCGACCTGGTGGCCAACCGGCTGCTGATGCTGGGCAGCGTCGGCGTCGTGCTGGGCTCGGGGCTGCTCGCGTGGCCGTTCGCGCGCCTGCTGCACGAGGACCGGCGCACCTTCGTCCCGCCGATGATGTTCAACAACTGCGGCAACATGGGGTTGCCGCTGGCCGTGCTCGCGTTCGGGCAGGCCGGATTCTCGGCCATGGTCGCATTGTTTACGATCTCGAACCTGCTGCACTTCACGCTGGGCGTGTGGATCATCGACCACCACGCGAAATTCGGGCGCCTGCTCAGGAATCCGATGGTGATCGCGACGTTCGTCGGATTCGCCTTCGGCCTCGCCCACCCGCCGGTGCCCGACTGGCTGATGCTCGCCATCAAGATGACCGGCGACGCCATGATTCCGCTGATGCTCATTTCGCTGGGCGTACGCCTGGCCGAGGTCTCCTGGGCGAGCTGGCGGCTGGGGGTGGTCGGCGGCCTCGTCTGCCCGCTCACCGGCATCGCGATGGCCGCGCTGCTCTCGCCCGTCCTCGATCTCGACCGGACGCAACAGGGACTGCTGATCCTGTTCGGCTGCCTTCCGCCGGCGGTGCTCAATTTCATGGTGGCGGAGCAGTACCGGCAGGAACCCGGCAAGGTCGCCTCGATCGTGCTCATCGGCAACGTGCTGTCGGTGCTGTTCGTGCCGCTCGGGCTCGCGCTGGCACTACACTAGCGGCACGCAGCGGAGGATTGAAATGAACCTGCACGGCATGCTGCAGCAGCGCGCGGACGAGGGTCGTCCGCTCAAGGTCGGCCTGATCGGCGCCGGCAAGTTCGGCGCGATGTACCTCGCGCAGGCCAAGCACACGCCGGGCATACACGTCACCGGAATCGCCGACCTCGCGCCCGAACGCGCGCACGCCGCACTTGCGCGCACCGGCTGGTCGCCGGAACGATACGCGGCGCGCAGCTTCGAAGCCGCGGCGAAGTCCGGCGGGACCTGCATTACCGCCGACTCGCTCGCGCTGATCGCCGCGCCCGAGGTCGATATCGTCATCGACGCGACCGGGAGCCCCGGCGCCGGGATCCGTCACGTGCTCGCGTGCTGCGCGCACCGCAAGCACGTGGTGATGGTCAACGTCGAAGCCGATGCGCTCGCGGGACCGCTGCTCGCGCGCCGCGCCCGCGAGGCCGGCATCGTCTATTCGCTCGCCTACGGGGACCAGCCGGCGCTGATCTGCGAGATGGTCGACTGGTGCCGTACCGCGGGCTTCGACGTGGTTGCGGCCGGCAAGGGCACCAAGTACCTGCCCGAGTATCACCAGTCGACGCCCGACACCGTGTGGCCGCACTATGGCTTCACGCCGGAAACCGTCGCCGCCGGCGACTTCAACGCGCAGATGTTCAACTCGTTTCTCGACGGCACCAAGAGCGCGATCGAGATGGCCGCCGTCGCCAACGCGACGGGCCTGACGCCGGCCCCCGACGGACTCGCGTTTCCGCCCTGCGGCGTCGACGACCTGCCGCGCGTGCTCCGTCCGCGCGACGAAGGCGGCTGCCTGCATCATGCCGGCCAGGTCGAGGTCGTCAGCTCGCTCGAGCGCGACGGCCGCCCGGTGTTCCGCGACCTGCGCTGGGGCGTCTACGTGACCTTTCGGGCGGGGGATGCGAGCGGCGAGGACTACGTGCGCGGCTGCTTCCGCGACTACGGATTCTCGACCGACCCGTCGGGACGATACGCGGCGATGTACAAGCCGTATCACGCGATCGGACTCGAACTCGGCATCAGCGTCGCGTCGGTGGGGCTGCGCGGCGAGCCGACCGGGCAACCGCGCTCGTGGGCCGCGGACGTCGTCGCCACGGCCAAGCGCGGCCTCGCCGCCGGCGAGCGGCTCGACGGCGAGGGCGGCTACACCGTGTACGGAAAGCTGGCGACGGCCGCGGCGTCGCGCGAACTGGGCGCGCTGCCGCTCGGACTCGCGCACGGCGTCACGCTCAAGCGCGCGATCGCCACCCACCAGCCGCTGCGATGGGACGACGTCGCCTTCGACGCGACGAGCGACGCGGTGCGATTCCGGCGGGAAATGGAAACGGCATGCCTGTCCTAGCGGCAGCGGGAGGGCGCGCGCTCGGGCGAACCGCGGAGGGCGGGACGCGCCGCCGGGTCAGGCCGCGCGCCGGAACGTCGCGAGCAGCGCGCCCGCCGCGACGAACAGCCCGCCGAAGGTGCGGTTCATCGCGCGCAGGTGACTCGGCTCGCGCAGCAGTCGCAGCACCCTGGCGGCCAGCCCGGTATAGGCGCTCATCACGACCAGGTCGGTGAACACCAGGGTCGCGGCGCAGACCGCATACTGGACGAATTGCGGTCTGGCGGGATCGATGAACTGGGGCAGCACCGCCAGCATGAAGATGATCCCCTTCGGATTGGTGGCGTTGACGAGAAAGCCCCGCAACAGCAGTTCGCGCGGCGAGCCGCCGCCGTCTCCGCCGGCGCCGGTCACGAGGGGTGTCGCCGGAGCGCGCCACTGCTCGATCCCCAGCCAGACCAGGTAGCCGACGCCCAGCCACTTGATCGTCGCGAAGGCGAGCGTCGACGCCACGAGCACCGCGCCCAGTCCCGCGCCGGCGACCGCCAGCACGAGCAGCAGGCCGAGCTGCAGCCCGAAAATATTCCAGTGCCCGCGGACGTAGCCGAAACGCATCCCCGCCGCCATACACGAGATCGCACCGGCGCCCGGCGAGAGGCTGATGAGCCAGGACGCCACGAAAAACGCCAGCCAGGTCGACAACGCCATGCCGTGAAATTCCAAGCGGAAACGGACACGCATTGTACTGTCCAGAACGCGGGGCCGTCCGCGGGATTTTCGCGCCGCGCGTAGCGTAGGATACGTGGATACGCTCCATGGACCGGCGCGCCTCCCAGGGTATTTTCCGCGGGACGACGCGGCCGACGGCCATCTTCATCGGCCCGGGTCCTTCGGCAGGCGCGACTCTGCCGGAACCGAAGGGAATGACGCTGCGAAGAACGCTGTTGACCTTGGAACGCTCGAGGAGGGGAAATCCATGATGGCACGCAACCGCCTGATCGCCGCGCTGATCTCGGCTGCAGCGACGTTTTCATTTACTTTGTGGCCGGCCTGCGTCGCCGCGCAGCCCGACGGCATCCTGATCGGCCAGACGATTGCGCTCACCGGCGGGCTGGCCGAGCACGGAAGCAGCGTCGTCGCCGGCATGCGCGCGTACATCGATCTGGTGAATGCCGCCGGCGGCGTCAACGGCCGGCACGTCACCATCGTGACCATCGACGATGGCGGCGACGCGACGCGCGCCGCCGAAAACACCCGGCGGTTGATCGAGCGCGACGGCGTGGTCGCCATGTTCGGCGGCATCGAAGGCGGCCCCTGCGTCGCCAGCCTCAAGGAAGCCACGCAGCGGGGCGTCCCGCTGATCGCCTGCATGGCGGGCTCGCCCGATTTGCGCGAACCGTTCAACCGGCTGAGCATCCCGCTGCGGGCGCCGCACTACGAGGAGTTCGCGAAACTGGTCGAAGTCGCCCGGACCTACGGCCTCGACACCGTGGGCTTCCTGCACTCCGATTCGGACGTCGGCCGCAAGCACCTCGCCAACGTGCAGCGGCTCGTATCGGCGCGCGGCATGACCGTCAAGCCCATTGCCCTCACCTCCGGCATCACGGCGGAGCGCGTGGCCGACGCCATCGTCGACGCGCGCGTCGACGCGCTCTTCAACCACGGCTCGTATCCGTTGTACGCAGCCGCGATCAAGGAGACGCACCGGCGCGGCAACCGCCCACTGTTCATGGCAGTGAATTCCGGCGCGGCGCAGATGGTAAAGCTGCTCGGACCCGAAGCAAAGGGCCTGATCTTCACCCAGATCGTTCCGTATCCCTGGTCGATCGCGGTTCCCATCGTCAAGGAATACCACCAGGCGCTGGCGCGGCAGATACCTGCGGGCGAGCCGTCGTTCAGCGGGCTGGAGGGATTCGCGAGCGCGAAGATCCTCGTCACCGGCCTGCGCGCGGCGGGGCGCGACGTCACGCGCGACAAGCTGCCGCGCGCTTTCGAAAGCCTGGGCAGCTTCGACCTCGGCGGCATGCCCGGCCGCTACGCGGCGACGATCCACACGGGTTCGACGCTCGTCGACACGGTGATCGTCGCGAGCGACGGGCGCTTCGTCCGCTAGTGTGGTGAGTCAGGAATTCCGAAGACAAAGGAGCGAACGGATTTGGCCGTCAGGCAAGGCGCGAGACCGCAACCGTAGCCCGTGCGACGGTGAGGTCGAGCAACGCCGCATGGCGGTCAAAGCCGCCGCGAACTATCGAGTGAATTTCTGACTCACCACACCAGGCTTCCGCGAATCCGCGCCTAGTCGAGGGTGCTGCGGAAGGACTTGAGGCCGATGGCGATGACGATCGCCATGAACAGCGCGATCGGCCAGACTTCCGGCCCGATTTCGGCGAGCCCGTTGCCCTTCAGCAGCACGCCGCGGACGATGCGCAGGAAATGCGTCAGCGGCAGCACCTCGCCGATCGCCTGCGCCCATTCCGGCATGCCGCGGAACGGGAACATGAAGCCCGACAGCAGCATCGACGGCAGGAAGAAGAAGAACGTCATCTGCATCGCCTGCAGCTGGTTGCGGGCGAGCGAAGAGAACGTGAGGCCGAGCGTCAGGTTGGCGGCGATGAACAGCAGCACGGCGACGAACAGCACGCACGAGGCTGCCGAGCATCGGCACGTCGAACAGCATCACGCGCGCGAGCACCAGGATGAGCGTCACCTGGATCAGCCCGATGAGAACGTAGGGAATGATCTTGCCGGTCATCACCTCGACCGCGGTCGCCGGCGTGGCGAGCAGGTTCTCCATCGTGCCGCGCTCGGTCTCGCGGGTGATCGCGAGCCCGGTCATCAGCACCATGGTCATCGTCAGGATCACGCCCATCAGTCCGGGCACGATGTTGTAGCTGCGGTGATCGCTTCCGGGTTGTAGCGCGGGTGGATCGCGCACCTCGAACGCGCCGGCGGGCGTCCGCGAGCGGCGCCAGCGGGCCCGTGAGATCGCGGGCGAGCACGGTCTGCGCGAGGCTGGTTCACCGCCGCGATGGCGTTGCCCGTCGCCGACGGGTCGGTGGCGTCGGCCTCGACCAGCAGCGCCGGGCGCTCGCCGCGCACGAGCGCTGCGCGAGAAGCCCTCGGGAATGGTGACGACGAACTGCACCTCGCCGCGTCGCCAGCAGCCGATCGGCCTCGGCCTCGTTCGCGCGCCTCGCGGACGAAATCGAAGTAGTCGCTGTTCTTCATCGCCGGCGACGATGCTGCGCGAGAACTCGCTGCGATCGGCGCCAGAGCACCGCGGTCGGCAGGTGCTTCGGGTCGGAATTGATCGCGAAGCCGAACAGCACCAGCTGGATCACCGGAATGCCGACGATCATGCCGAACGTCAGGCGGTCGCGCCGCATCTGGATGAATTCCTTGCCGACGATGCCGAGCCAGCGCGACGACGAGAAGATAGCGGTTCATCGCGCCTTGCCGCTCGGCGCCGTTGCCGGTGTCGCGTTCATCAGGTGGATGAACACGTCCTCGAGGCTCGCGGCGCGACGCGCTGCCAGCGTTGAGCCGGGATCGGCGCGAAACGGCGCGAGCGCGGCTCCAGTCGCCGCACGCGTCGCGCCCGCCGACGTGCAGCGTCGTCGCCGAACGCCGCGACCTGCTCGACGCCGGGCAGCGCGCGCAGCTGCTCGCGCCAGCGCGGCGAGGTCGGGCCCCTCGACGGACCACGTCGACCAGCGCCTGGCTGCGCGATCACCTCGGCGGCCGTGCCCTGCGCGAGCAGCGTGCCGTTGAGGATGTAGGCGAGCTTGTGGCAGCGCTCGGCCTCGTCCATGTAGTGCGTGGTGACGAGCACCGTGATGCCCGCCGCGGCGAAGGCCGTGGATCTCCTCCCAGAACTCGCGCCGCGCCTTGGGATCGACGCCCGCCGTCGGCTCGTCGAGCAGCAGCAGCTGCGGGCTCGTGCAGCAGGCACGCGGCGAGCGCGAGCCGCTGCTTCCAGCCGCCGGAGAGCGTGCCCGCGAGCTGGTCGCCGCGCGCGGCGAGGCCGAGCTGCGCCAGCGCCGCTTCGACCGGCGCCTGCCGGTCGCCATCCCGTACATGCGCGCGATGAAGCGCAGGTTCTCGCGGATGGTGAGGTCCTCCCAGAACGAGAACCGCTGCGTCATGTAGCCGACGTGGCGCTTGATCTCGTGCGCTTCGCGGCGGATGTCGTAGCCGAGGCACGTGCCTTCGCCGCTGTCGGGCGTGAGCAGGCCGCAGAGCATGCGGATCGTCGTCGTCTTGCCGCTGCCGTTGGGGCCGAGGAAGCCGAAGATCTCGCCGCGGCGCACCGAAAGCGACAGATCGCGGACGACGTGGTTCGCTGCCGAAATGCTTGTTGAGACCGCGGACGTCGATGACGACGTCGCCGGTGGCCGCGGCGCTCGACGGTTGTGCCCCCACGCTTGCGGCTGTCGCCGCGGCGCTGCCCCCCGAGGGGGTGCAATTCGCGCCTTGGGGCGGCCCTGCGGCGCTCACGGTTGTGCCCCCACGCTTGCGCCTGCCGCCGCGGCGCCGACCCCGCGGAAGAGCAAACCCTCCTTCGGGCGGACGCGCAGAGAACTCGCAAGGGGTTTCAAGGCAGCGTGACGTCGACGGGCTGACCGGGCTTCAGCTTCGCGGCGTCGGCCGGCGCCGGCCGCGCTTCGACCAGGTACACGAGCTTGGCGCGGTTTTCCTTCGAGTAGAGCACCGGCGGCGTGAATTCGGCGCGGTTCGAGATGTAGTCGATCTTCGCGGCGATCGGCGTCGCGCAGCCGTCGCAGGCGAGCTGCACATCGCCGCCGGTCTTCAGGCGCGCGAGCTGCGGCTCCGGCACGTAGAAGCGCGCCTTCACGTTGGCCGGCGGCAGGATGCTGACGATCGGAGCTCCCCGCGGGCACCCAGTCGCCGACGGTGTAATAGGTGTCGTGCACGAGACCCGCTGCCGCTGCCGCGATCACCGCGCTGCGCGAGCCGCCACTCGCTTTGCGCCAGCACTTCGCGCGCCGCGCGGGCGTCGGCCTCGGCGGCGCGGATCTCGTCGCTGCGCGCGGGCATCCGGGTGGTCGCGACGGCTGCCTCGAGCTCCCTCGCGTGCGCCTCGTCGCGCTTCAGCTGCGTGCGCGCGTCGTCGATCGCCGCACCGCTGATGAAGCCGCTGGCAAAGAGCTGCTGCTGGCGCTTGAGATTGGCGGCCGACAGCTCGCGCGCGGCCCGCGCCTGCTGCAGCTGCTCGGCGACGGTCTCGACTTCCGGCGCCCGCTTGCCGCTGCGCAGGTTGGCGAGGCGCGCCTCGGCGGCGCGCAGTCTTTCCTCGGCTTCGCGGCGCGCCGCGGTCTCGTTCTCGCGTTCCGAGCGCGAACAGCGGCGCGCCGGCGGCGACCTGCGCGCCGCGGCGCACCGCGAGCTGCTGCAGCGTCCCGGCGAACGGCGCCGCGACGCGCAAGTATTCGCCTTCGATGTAGCCCTGAAGCGGGCGTTCGGCCGCCGGCCCGCACGCCGCCAGCGCCAGCGCGAGGGCCGGCGCCCACACCGCGCGGCTCCTGCGGACCCGCGCGCCCGGAGGTGCGCCTGCGTCGCGGATGCCCGGCGGGGCGGAGCGCACGTGGGCGACGCGCTCCGCGGCTACCGCGCGCGTCCGCGCATCGACGCCGGGTGTCCGGGCAGCGCCAGGCGCTTGCCGGTGTCGACCAGCTGGTCGCCGTCGACGCGCAGGATCGAGATGTCGCTGTCGAGGAAGTTCCCGACGTAGAGATACTTGCCGTCGTCGCTGAAGACCGCGCCTTCGGGCAGGCCGCGAACCTCGACCTCGTTGGTCTTCGTCACCTTCTTGCCGTCGATCCTGAGCGCGACGACGGTCGCGTTGCGGTTGTAGAAGAACGCCTTCTTGTCGGCATTGCTGACCGCGCAGCAGCACCGCCACCGCCAGCTTGCCGGTCGGGCTGATCGCGAATCCCTCGGGCCCGTCGCCGACGACCACCTTGTCGATCACGCGCGGCGGCTTCGCCTCGAGGTCGATCACGCTGACGGTGTCGACGTTGCCGTCGGCCGCGCCCGCCGCGCCGTTGTCGGCGGTCAGCGCGAGCTTGCCGTCCGGCGTGATGTCGAGGTTGTACGGCCATTGCCCCACGGGCAGGTCCTGCTTGTTGTACGTCACCTTGTCGCCGTCGATGTCGAGCAGCGCGACCTTGTGGCCGGGGAACTTGGCGGCGACCGCGCGCTTGCCGTCCGGCGTGATCGCGACGTGCGCGACCATCTCGCCGATGACCACCGTGTCGATCAGCTTCACCGACTGGCCGGAGATCTTGAGCACGCTGATCGAGTTGTCGGCGCGGTTGGCGATCAGCGCGAGGTCGCCCGCGCGGTTGATCGACAGGCCCGAGGGCTGCTTGCCGACGGTCACCGTGTCGATGAGCCGGGGCGGATTCGCCGTGAGATCGATCACGTACAGCTTGTTGTCGGGAACCGCCTTCCAGCTCGCGCCGTCGGCGACGTAGTCCATCGAGTTGGCGACCAGCGCGAGCTTGCCGTCGGGCGTGATCTGCAGATTGGTCGGCGGACCGAAGATGGTGTTCATCAGCGGCAGGTTGGCGATGATCTTCGGCGCCAGCGGGTCGGTGCCGATGTCGACGACCAGCACCTGGTCCTTGCCGGGCGCCATGAAGACCGGCTTGCCGGCGTCGTCCCAGGTGATCTTCTCGTCGTCGCCGATCAGCATCAGTTCGCGCGCGGCGGACGGCAGCGCGGACGCCGCCGAGATCAGGACGGCGGCGAACAGCGCGCCGCGCAGTGCAGTAATGCGTGTCATGGTTTCCCCCCGGAGTATTTTTGGAATTGGCCGGCAAAGGATACCGCGGAGACCGACAGGAAAGCCAGCCGGACGGAGCCGGCTGGCCTCAGCGCTTGCGCGGGAGGTCAGTACTTGACGCTGCAGCCGTAGGGCGTGGTGCTGGCGACGGTCACCGGCTTGCCGGCGAGCGCCTCGGTCAGCGCGGCGCGGACGTAATTGTTCGCGGCCTTCGCGTCGGCGGGATTCGCCGAGCGCTTGTCGTCGATCGCGCCGCCGTAGATCAGCTTGCCGGCGGGATCGACGACGAACATCTGCGGCGTCGTCCTCGCGCCGTAGGCGCGGCCCGTGGCGCTGGTGCCGTCGATCAGCATGGCCTTCGGCGCGGCGTCCTGCGCGCGCATCCAGTCGGTCATCTGCGCGGGCGTCTTGAACTCGGATGACCGGCGCGCGTCGAGTTGATCGACAGCCAGACGACGTCGCTCGCGCCCCACTCCTTCTGCAGGTCCTGCATGTTGCGGCTGTCGTAGTGCTTGCGCACGAACGGGCACTCGGGATTGGTCCATTCGAGGACGACGTACTTGCCGCGGTAGTCGGAGAGCTGCACCGGCTTGCCCGTGGTGTCGGTGAGCGTGAAGTCGGGCGCGGGCGGCCCGAACCCTGGGCGGGCACGGCGCCCGATGCCATCGGCGCCAGCGCGAGCGAGGGCGAAGAGCGAAAGCAAGGGAAGGCATGTTGCATGAGGACCTCCGGAGTGACGAGCTTCAAAGCGTCGCGAGCGCATCGAGCACGGTCTGCTCCTGCAGGACTTCGGGCAGCAGCAGCGGCTCCTTGCCGGGCCGATAGAGCACGTAGACCGGCACGCCGTTGCGGCCGAGCGCGGCGAGCGCCTGCGTGATCGCCGGGTCGCGGCGCGTCCAGTCGGCGCGCACCAGCGCCACGTTCCTGCGCGCGAATCCCGCGCGGACGTCGTCGGTGTTGAGCACCAGCCGCTTGTTGACCTGGCAGGTGACGCACCACGCGGCGGTGAAGTCGACGAACACCGGCGCGCCCGGCGCCGGTGAGCTCGGCGACGCGTGCCGGCGTGAACGGCGCTCCAGTCGCCGGCGCCGACTGCGGCGCGCCTCGGCGCGCCGCGCGCGCAGCGGCTCGGCATCGCGCGCGAACAGCGGCCAGGCGACGATCGCCGCCCCGGCCAGCGCCGCCAGCGCCGGCGATGCCCCAGGGCCGCGCGCCGCCGGTGCGCACGATGCGCCACGCCCACAGCGCGAAGCCGACGCCGAGCAGCGCGAACAGCAGCCGCAGCGACCGCATCGTTGTCGCGCTGCGCGCCCAGCACCCACGCGAGCCAGATCACCGTCGCGTAGAGCGGGAACGCGAGCAGCTGCTTGAAGCGCTCGAGCCACGGGCCCGGACGCGGCAGCCGCCGCCGCCAGCCCGGGAACCACGCCAGCAGCACGTACGGCAGCGCCATGCCGATGCCGAGCGCGACGAACACGGCCAGCGTGATCGCCGTCGACCCGGCCAGCGCGTAGCCGAGCGCCGCGCCCATGAACGGCGCCGTGCACGGCGACGCGATGACGACCGCGAGCACGCCGGAGCCGAACGCGTCGACGCGTGCGATTCTGCGACGACCAGCCGGCGACGCCCGACGGCGCGAGCTGGCCGAACTCGAACACGCCGGACAGGTTGAGCGCGAGCACGAAGAACAGGATCGGCGAGCGCCGTCACCACCGCCGGCGACTGCAGCTGGAAGCCCCAGCCGAGCTGCTCGCCGGCCGCGCGCAGCGCGGCCAGCGCGAGGCCCAGCGCGACGAACGTCAGCACACGCCGCTCGCGAACGCGACCGCCTCGCGGCGCAGCGTCGGCCGGGTGTCGTGGTGCGTGGCGAAGCCCAGCACCTTGAGCGACAGCACCGGGAACACGCAGGGCATCAGGTTGAGGATCACGCCGCCGACGAGCGCGAACGCACGGCGAGCGCGAGCGTCAGGCCGTCGCCGCGGCCGGCGCCGGCGCGAGATTGAGCACCGGGCGCGGCGGCGAGCGCCGGCCTCGGCCCGGCGACGACGCTGCCGGTCAGCGGCACGTCGATGGTCGCCGCGCGCGACGTTCGCGCCGAAGCCGTTGGTCGCGGTGACCACGCCGGCGACGCGTCCGAACTCGCCCGCGACGATTGCTCGCCACCGGCAGCGTCAGCGTACGTAGCGCGTCGCCGTCGCGCGTCAGCGTCTGCGGCGCCGACGGCTCGATCGCGATCGGCGGCGTACGGGAAGAAGCGCAGCGCGCCGGGGTCCGCGGCGCCCGGCGCGGCGGCGGTGCAGCTTCAGCGCGATCGTCGCGCCGCTGCCCTGCGCGCGTCGCCTGCCAGCCGGCGAGCGGCTGCGGCAGCGCGGCGCGCGCCGCGGCGATCGGCGCGCCCCAGCGCGGGTCGGGCGTCGCGCGTCGGCGCCACCGGCAGCGTCAGCGTGAGGTCGACGCCTTCGGGAATGCAGATCTCCTTGCAGACGAGCCAGTCGGCGCGCGCGTCGAGCGACGACCGTCGACCCGCCCGGCGCCAGCGAGCGCGCGGGCTGCAGCTCGACGAGCAGCAGCACCTCGCCTTCGTAGCCGTAATTGACGAGCGGCCCGACCGGCAGCGCGCTGCGGCGCCGGCCACTCGATCGGCCCGGCCTCGACACCCGCCGGCAGCTTCCACGCGAGCGTCGTCGGCAGTCCCGAATCGCCGGGGTTGCGCCAGTAGGTGTGCCAGCCCTGCTCCATCTTGAGCCGCAGCGCGACGGTCAGCGGCTCGCCGGGGACGAGCGCGGTCCGCGCGGCGACCAGCTCGGCCTCGACGTGCGGCGGTCTTCACCGGGGCCGCCGCGGCCGCCGGCGCGAACGCGCAGCAGCCGCCAGCGCGGCGAGCACGGCACGGGAAGCGCGAGCGGGCGAGAGAGGTCGTGGTCATCAGGCAACGGTGGCATCGCGGGTTCCATGCGGTTGGTGCTGCGCCGGCCCGGGATGGTTCCCGCACTAACAAGCTATAATTCTACCGTTGCGCCCGTCGCCGGCGCTCCCTGGCGCGGCGCCGGCGGCTGCCACCCGTGCGCCGCCGGCCGACGGGCGGTCCCCGCGGCGGCCGTTCCTCCCGTCGCCCCGCCCCCTCCTCGCAACCTCCACTCCGGACCCGCCCGATGGAAGCCTTCCTCGTCTCGACCGGCGTCGTCGCCCTCGGCGAAATCGGCGACAAGACGCAGCTGCTCGCGCTGGTGCTCGCGGCGCGCTTCCGGAGGCCGCTGCCGATCATCGTCGGCATCCTCGTCGCGACGCTCGCCAACCACGCGCTCGCCGGCTTCGTCGGCAACCTGGTCCGCGCGTTCGTTCCCCCCGAGGTGCTGCGCTGGCTGGTCGCGCTGTCGTTCTTCGCGGTCGCGATCTGGACGCTGCGGCCGGACACGCTGGACGACGAGGAAGCGCCGCCGCCGGCGTCGCGCTGGGGCGTCTTCGGCGTGACCGTCGTCGCGTTCTTCCTCGCCGAGATGGGCGACAAGACGCAGGTCGCGACGGTCGTGCTGGCGGCGCAGTTTCCGTCGCTCGTCGCGGTCGTCCTCGGCACGACCTCGGGATGCTGCTCGCCGACGTGCCGGTCGTGCTGATCGGCAAGGCCGCGTCGGCGAAGATCCCGTTCAAGGCGGTGCGCATCGTCGCCGCGGCGCTGTTCGCGGCGCTGGGCGTCTACGCGCTGCTGGCCTCGGGTCCGCCGGGCGCCTGACCGCCGCGGGAGCGCCGCATCCGGCCGGTATAATCGGCGGTTTGCGCGACTTCGTCCGCCGCCGGCGGCGCGCTCGCCCGCCAGCGCCACGACATGAAACCGTTCAACCCCGCCGAGATCGAAGCCGCCGCGCAGGCCGCGTGGAAGGCCGCCGACGCCTATCGCGCCGTCGAGCGGCCGCGACCGGAAGAAGTTCTACTGCGTGTCGATGCTGCCCTACCCCTCCGGCAAGCTGCACATGGGGCACGTGCGCAACTACACGATCAACGACATGATGTACCGGCACCTGCGGATGAACGGCTACAACGTGCTGATGCCGATGGGCTGGGACGCGTTCGGGCTGCCCGCGGAGAACGCGGCGATGAAGAACGGCGTTGCCGCCGGCGCAGTGGACGCTACGAGAACATCGCCTACATGAAGGGGCAGATGCAGGCGATGGGCCTCGCCGATCGACTGGTCGCGCGAGCTCGCGACCTGCGATCCCGCGTACTACCGCTGGAACCAGTGGCTCTTCCTGAAGATGCTCGAGAAGGGCATCGCCTACAAGAAGACCGGCGTCGTCAACTGGGACCCGGTCGACCAGACGGTGCTCGCCAACGAGCAGGTGATCGACGGCCGCGGCTGGCGCTCCGGCGCGCCGGTCGAGAAGCGCGAGATCCCGATGTACTACCTGCGGATCACCGACTACGCCGAGGAGCTGCTCGCCGTGCTCGACAAGATGCCCGGCTGGCCCGAGCGCGTGAAGACGATGCAGGCCAACTGGATCGGCAAGAGCGTCGGCGTGCGCTTCGCGTTCCCGCACGACATCGCGGCACCGAAGGCGAGGCGCGCGGCAAGCCGATCGGCGACGGCAGGATGTACGTGTTCACGACGCGCGCCGACACGATCATGGGCGTCACGTTCTGCGCGGTCGCCGCCGAGCATCCGCTCGCGGCGCACGCGGCGAAGTCGAATCCCGCGCTCGCCGCCTTCATCGACGAGTGCCGGCGCGGCAGCGTGATGGAAGCCGACCTCGCGACGATGGAAAAGAAGGGCATGCCGACGGGCCTGTTCGTCACGCATCCGCTGACCGGCGACAAGGTCGAGGTCTGGGTCGGCAACTACGTGCTGATGAGCTACGGCGACGGCGCGGTGATGGGCGTGCCGGCGCACGACGAGCGCGACTTCGCGTTCGCGAAGAAGTACGGGCTGCCGATCAGGCAGGTGATCGCGGTCGACGGCGAGACGTTCTCCGACCGACGCGTGGCAGCCGTGGTACGAGGACAAGGAGCGCGGCCGCTGCGTCAACTCGCGGCAAGTACGACGGCCTCGCCTACGACGCCGCGGTCGACGCGATCGCCGCCGACCTCGCCGCGGCGGGCCTCGGCGAAAAGCAGACGACGTTCCGGCTGCGCGACTGGGGCATCTCGCGCCAGCGCTACTGGGGCACGCCGATCCCGATCATCCACTGCGCCGCCTGCGGCGACGTGCCGGTGCCGGAGAAGGACCTGCCGGTGGTGCTGCCCGAGGACTGCGTGCCCGACGGCAGCGGCAATCCGCTCGCGAAGCGCGCGGATTTCGTCGACGTCGCCTGCCCGCGATGCGGCAAGCCGGCGCAGCGCGAGACCGACACGATGGACACGTTCGTCGATTCGTCGTGGTACTACATGCGCTACGCGTGCCCCGACGCGCCGACGATGGTCGATGCGCCGCAACGACTACTGGATGCCGATGGACCAGTACATCGGCGGCATCGAGCACGCGATCCTGCACCTGCTCTACGCGCGCTTCTGGACCAAGGTGATGCGCGACATGGGCCTCGTCGCAGTTCGACGAGCCGTTCACGCGGCTGCTCACGCAGGGCATGGTGCTCAACCACATCTACTTCCGCCGCAGCGACGAAGGGCGGCATCGACTACTTCGCGCCCGACAGCGTCGACGTGCTGCACGACGCCGACGGCCGCATCGACCGGCGCGCGGTCGAAGGCGGACGGCGCGCCGGTCGAGTACGGCGGCGTCGGCACGATGTCGAAGTCGAAGCTGAACGGCGTCGATCCGCAGGACGTGATCGACGGTACGGCGCCGACACCGCGCGCCTGTTCGTGATGTTCGCCGGCCCGCCCGAGGACTCCGCGCTCGAATGGTCGGATGCCGGCGTCGAAGGCGCGTACCGCTTCCTGCGGCGGCTGTGGACGCTACGCGCAGGCGCACGCGGCGGTCGTCGCGGCGGCGGCGCGGCCGTTCGACTGGCGCCGGCGCGCGACCGCGGTCAAGGCCGCGCGGCGCGAGATCCACCTCGCGCTGAAGCAGGCGAACTACGACTACGAGCGCATCCAGTACAACACCGTCGTCTCGGCCGGCATGAAGATGCTGAACGCGCTCGAAGCGGTGCCGGCCGACGCCGCGGGCGCCGCGGCGGTCGCGCGCGAGGGCCTGTCGATCCTGCTGCGCGTGCTCTATCCCGGTCGTGCCGCACATCGCGCTGCGCGCTGTGGGACGAGCTCGGCTTGCGCGGCGAGTTCGGCGATCCTGCTCGACGCGCCGTGGCCGGAGGTCGACGCCGGCGGCGCTCGAGCAGGACGAGATCGAGCTCGTGCTGCAGGTCAACGGCAAGCTGCGCGGCAAGCTCGTGGTGCCGGCGGCCGCCGACAGGCGGCGATCGAGGCGGCGGCGCGCGCGAGCGCCGGAAGTCGCGAAGCACGCGGCGGGCGCGCCGATCGAAGAAGGTCATCGTCGTGCCGGGAGGCTCGTCAATGTCGTCGTCTGACGCCGCGGCCGCGCCGCGCGTTCGTTCGCGGTCGCCGCGCTGCCGTGGCTCGGCGGCGGCCTGCGGCTTCCACCTGCGCGGCGACGTCACCTACGCGTTCCCGACCGTCTACGTGAATGCGCCGGCAGCGGCGCCGATCGCCGTCGAGCTGAAGCGCGCGCTCGAAGGCGGCGGCGGCGACGCGCATCGTCGGCAGCGCGACGCGAGGCGCAGGTGATCCTCGACATCGCCAGCGTCGTCGACGACAAGCAGGTGCTGTCGCTGTCCGGCGGCGGCCGCGTGCGCGAATACCAGCTGACCAAGCGCGTCGGCTTCAGCCTGCACGACACCGACGGGCCGCGACTGGCTGCCGGCGGCGAAATCGTCGATCCGGCGCACCTACACGTTCAACGAATCCGAAGTGCTCGCGCGCGAGGCCGCAGGAGACGCGGCTGCTGAAGGAGATGCAGACCGACGCCGTCCAGCAGATCGTGCGCCGGCTGCAGGCGGCGAAGAAGCCCGGCGTGAGGCTGACGGCACCGCCACGCTCACTCGCGCTCGCTGCCGACGGCGCGCATCATGCGACCGCGCACCGGTCACGCGACCGCTGAGCGCGCGCCGCGACATGGACCTCCGCCTCAACCAGCTCGCCGCGCATCTCGAGCGCACGCTCGCGCCGATCTACGTCGTCCACGGCGACGAGCCGCTGCTCGCGATCGAGGCCGGCGACGCGATCCGCGCCGCCGCGCGCCGCGCCGGCTGCGACGAGCGCGAGGTGCTGGTCGTCGAGCCGGGCTTCAAGTGGGACGCGTTCCTCGCCGCCAACGCCAACCTGGGACTCTTCGGCGCGCGCAAGCTCGTCGACCTGCGCATCCCGTCCGGCAAGCCCGGCGTCGAGGGCGCCAAGGCGCTCGAAGCCTACGCGTCGGCAACCCGAATCCCGACCACGTCGCTGCTGGTCACGCTGCCGAAGCTCGACCGCGCGACGCAGGCGTCGGCGTGGTTCTCGGCGCTCGCCGGCGCCGGCGTGGCGTCGCCGTCTATCCGCTCGAGCGCGACGAGCTGCCGGCGTGGATCGCGGCGCGGCTCGCGCGGCAGAAGCAGCGCGTCGCGCGCGAGACGCTCGCGTTCCTCGCCGAGCGCTGCGAGGGCAACCTGCTCGCCGCGCGGCAGGAGATCGAGAAGCTCGGCCTGCTGCTGCCCGAGGGCGAGCTCGCGCACGACGCGGTCGAGCGCGCGGTCACCGACGTCGCGCGCTACGACGTCTTCCAGCTCTCCGAAGCGTGGCTCGCCGGCGACGCCGCGCGCGCGGTGCGCATCATCGCCGCGCTCGAAGCCGAGGGCGAAGGGCATCCAGCTGCTGCTGTGGCAGCTGGGCGAGGACATCCACGCGCTGGCCGCGGTGCAGGAGGCGACGGCGCCGGCACGCCGCTCGCGGCCGCGGTCCGCAACGCGCGCGTCTGGGGCAAGCGGCAGGCGGCGATGGAGCGCGCGGCGCGGCGCGTGGCGCCGGCCTCGATCGCGCCGATGCTGCGCGCGCTGGCGACGCTCGATGCGGTGTCGAAGGGCATCGGCCGCGGCAACGCCTGGGACGACCTCTCGCGCCATCGCCCTGGCGCTCGCCGGCAAGCCCGCGGTGCCGCTCGCCGGCGCCGTCGCGGCGCGTTGACGACCGGCTGAACGGAGGTTCACGGGCGCGGCAGGCGCCGCCCGATCGGTTCGGGCGCGCGGGCGCAGGCGCGAGCTAGGTCTTGTCCTTGTGCTTCTTCGTCGCGCCGCGCCCGGCGTCGAGGACGAGCTTCTCGCCGCCGCCGCCGCGCTTCTCGAGGTCGGCGAGCAGCCCCTCGTCGGTCAGGTCGAGCGGGTGCGAATGCTCCCAGTCGTGCTGCGCCGTCTCGGTCGAGCCGCTTGACGACGTGATGCTCGTCGGTCTCGATCGCGAGCTCGCGGCGCGCGTCGAAGCTGCCGGGCGCGAGGTTGATCGAGCCGACGATGCGCGCGCGCCTCGTCGGCGAGCAGCATCTTGGCGTGCAGCTTGAGGCCCTTCAGCGTGTGCACCTTGACGCCGACGTCGTTCATGATCCGCAGGCCGCCGACGCCCTCGACCAGCTTGTCCTTCTTGAGCGTGTGCGGCGGCCGCGCCAGGATGTGCACCTTGACGCCGCGGTGCGCCGCGCGCACCAGGCGCTCGATGATCACCGTGTCCTGGTAGCGCTCGTTCTGCAGCCACAGCGTGTGCTTCGCGCCGTCGATGAACTCGGCGATGCGCTCGCGGCCGTTGTCCGGGCACCAGATGAGCCGCGACTCCGGGTCGGGCGTGAACTTCTCGCGGTCCCAGTCGGCCTCGAAGCACGTCACCATCTCGCGCGACTTCGTCGCGCGTGCGTCGGTCACGATCGCGTAGTCGCGCGTCTCGGTGAGGTCGCGCGTCTCCCAGTTGAGCGACTCGACGAAGCCGGTCGCGTCGTCGATGACCATCGACTTCTGGTGCGTGAGGTCGAACGTCGGGTTGCTGTCGCGCACCTCGACGCCCGCGGCGGCGAGCGTCTGGCGCGCTTCCTCGTTCTCGCGTCTCGCCGCTGCGGCGCGCCGGATTCAGCATCACCTGCACGTGCACGCCGCGGCGCTTCGCGGCGATCACCGCGTCGAGCAGCGTCGGATCGGTGAACAGGAACATCCGGATGCGCAGCGACTGCGCGGCGCCGGCGATCGCGTCGAGGATCGGCTTGGCGGTGTCGTCGGGAAGGACGATCAGCGAGTGCGTCATGGCGTCTCGGCAGTCTGGTTGGGCTGGCCGCGCGGGCGGCTGACGGCGCGGGGTGCACCACCGGGGCGCTGGTTCGTACTGGATGCGGTGCAGCTCGGCGTAGACGCCCTTGCAGCGCCAGCAGTTCGTCGTTCGTGCCCTGCTCCGCCACGACGCCGTCCTTCAGCACGATGATCTTGTCGGCATCGCGGATCGTGCTCAGGCGGTGCGCGATCGTGATCACGGTCCGGCCCTTCATCAGGCGCTCCAGGCCTTCGATCACGAGCCGCTCGGATTCGGTGTCGAGCGCGGCCGTGGGCTCGTCGAGGATGAGGACGGCGTGATCGCGGATCAACGCGCGCGCGATGCCGATCCGCTGCCGCTGTCCGCCCGACAGCGTCGACCCGCGCTCGCCGATCATCGTGTCGTAGCCGTGCGGCATCCGGGCGATGAACTCGTCGGCGTTGGCGAGCTTCGCCGCGGCGGCGATCTCCGCGTCGGTCGCGTCCGGCCGCCCGTAGGCGATGTTCTCGCGCACCGTGCCGTGGAACAGCACGGTTTCCTGCAGCACGAAGCCGATCTGCCGGCGCGCAAGAGGCGCATCGTGGCGCCGTGACCGGGTCCCGTCAACACCGCGCGGCGTGGCGCTCGGTCACCCGCCTGCGCGCGTCGCGGCGTCCGCGCTACGGCAGCGCCACCGGCGTGCAGGACGCCTGCTGCCCGAACAGCGTGCAGGTCGACATCGGCGCGCCGCGCACGTCGCGCGCGGTCATCCGCCAGCGCGCGCCGTCGCGCTCCATGCGTCATGAATCCGAAGCGGTTCGTCGGCGACGATGCCGGCGACGAGCGCGCCCGGCGCCGGCGTCAGGCTCGCCGGAAACGGCGCCGGCAGCGTTCGTATCGACCCAGTCGCCGCCGTTGCCCGACGATGACCTGCGGCGGCTGCGCCGTCGAGAAGCTCACGACCTCGAACAGATGGATGTGGCCGGCGAGCAGCGCCTGCACGTTCGGCGGGAACAGCACCGTCGGCTGCAGCGACTGCAGCACCGACTGCAGCGCCGCGTTGCCCGGGATACGGCGCATCGCGGCTTCGCCGGATTCGGCGGCGAAGCCGAGGATCGGGTGGTGGTTCATGAAGAAGGTCTGCGGCCGGCGCGCGGCGAGCGCGAACGCGCGCTCGAACTGCGCGTGGTAGTTGCGGTACATCGGCTCGTCCGGCGGCAGCGGCGGCGATGCCGACGCGCGACGAATCGAAGACGATGAACTGCGTGTCCGCGTCGCCGGCGTGCGCCGAGCGGCACCGCGTAGGGCTCGCTGTAGTCGCCGATCGCGTCGTCGGCCGCGTCGTTGCAGTCCTGCCGCGGCGCGAGCGGGCGCGGATCGAGGAAGCGCCACCAGCCCTGCCCCGCGCGCGTCGCAGGATTCGTGATTGCCGCGCACGACGATCCACGGCGCGGCCGCGAGCAGCGTCTCGCGCCGGCGCGAAGAAGTCCGCCTCCCACGCGTCCCAGCCGTAGCCCCAGGGGCTGCCCGCGCAGCCGGTGTTGCCGGCGGGGCACGGCGTCCTCGCGATAGTGATAGTCGCCGACGTGGATGACGAGATCCGGCGCCGCTTGCCGGCGGCCGCATCGGCGACGGCGCGCGAACGGCCACTGCGCCGGATCGTTGCAGGCCTGGAACGACGTTGCCGGCGGTCTTGCATCCGGCAGCCGGTGTCGCCGATCACGACGATGCGCTGCGGATTCGCCTTCGGCAGCGGCAGCGCGCGGCCGTCGATCGTCGCGCGCGCGACGTCCGCGGGAATCGCCTTTTCGCAGGTCAGCACCGGGAACGCCGCCGGCTTCGACTCGGCCGGGGCGCTGCGCGTCGGCCGCAGCGCGATGGTCGCCGGGACGCGCGCGCACGATCCATCGGCTGCGCGACGCCGTCGAGCTCGATCGCGGGCACGTCGCCGCCGGTCGTGATCGCGCGCGCGACGGGCGTGCCGTCCTCGCCGAGCACGACGAAGGCGTACGCGCGCGGCGCTGTCCCGGCGCGCGGTCGCGCCGGCGGCAGCGCGCAACCGGCGAGCGCCAACGCGACCAGCGCGGCGACGCGGCGACGGCGAACGAAGCGTCGGCATCATCGCCAGTCGCCCCACAGCGCCTGCAGCACCGCGAGCGCCGCGACGCCCGCCGTCTCGGTGCGCAGCACGCGCGGGCCGAGGCGCGACGGCCGTCGAAGCCGCGCGCTGCGCGCCGCGTCGATCTCGCGCGCGGCGAAGCCGCCCTCCGGCCCGATCAGCAGCGCGAGCGGCGCCGCGGGCTGCGGCAGCGACGCCAGCGAACGCGTCGGCGTCGCGGCAGCGAGCACGATGCCGCCGCCGCTCCACGCTCGCGAGCCACTCGCCGAGCGGCTGCGGCGGCGGCGATCGCCGGGCACGCGATTGCGCCCGCACTGCTCGCACGCGGCGATCGCGACCTGCCGCCAGTGCGCGAGCCGCTTGTCGCCGCGCTCGCCGGCGGGCAGCGGCGCGCTGCGCGCGGTGACGAGCGGCTGGATCGCGGTCACGCCGAGCTCGGTCGCCTTGCGCACCGCGTAGTCCATCGCGTCGTTGGCGGCGATCGCCTGCGCCAGCGTGACCGCGAGCGGCGACTCGCGCTCGACGGCGTCGAAGCGCGTCGATGCGCACGCTGGCGCCGCGCTTGTCGACGCCGCACGAGCGTCGCCGCGTACTCGCCGCCGGCGCCGTCGAAGAGCGTCAGCGCGTCGCCGACGCCGAGCCGCACGACGCGCGTCGCGTGATGCGCGACGGCCTCGGGCAGCTCGATCGTCTGCCCGACCAGGCGCGGCGAGACGGCGAACGGGACGAAGAAGCGCGGCGCCGGCCATCGGTCAGCCGGCGGGAGCGACGAAATCGAAGTGATAGTCGTCGTTCTCGGAGCGAAAGCCGATCCGCGCGTAGATCGCGTTGGACGTCGGGTTCGCGACGTCGGTCGTCAGGAACAGCTTGCGCTTGCCGCGGGCGAGCAGCTCGCGCGACAAGGCGGCGACGAGCGCCGTCGCGTAGCCGCGCCCGCGGCACTCCGGCAGCGTGTAGACGGGCGCGATGCGCGCGAAGTCGGCGCCGCGTCGTTGAACCCGGCGAAGGCGACCGGTCCGCCGTCGTCCCAGATCCGGAATTCGCCGCGCTCGACGCGTCCGGGCATCGTCGTCCGGATCCGCTCGGCGCTGTCCGGCATGCCCACTTCCGCGATGAACGCGATCTGCCTGACGATGAGCCAGTCGACATCGGCGACGCCGGCGACGCGCTGGCGCCCGGCGGCGCGGGCACGTCGGCGACGGCGGTCAGCGCGTGCTGGCGCAGATGCGCCGCAGCGCGTGGCCGCGCCCGGTCAGCTCGCGCCAGCGGCGCGCGAACGCCTCGCAGCCGGCCAGCGCGCCGACCACGCCCTGCAGCCCCGGCCAGTCGCGCGCGAGGTCGTCGGCGAAGGCGGCCGCCGCGGCCGGATCGCTCTGCGCCGATGACCACCGGGCCGTCGTCGCGCTGGATCGCCGCGCCGGCCTCGCCCCCGCGGCGCAGGTCGCGAGATAGACGCGCTCGTCGGCGGGCGGCGGCGTGCGCTTCATCGCGTGCGCCCAGCCCGCGAAGAGGCTGGCCGACGCCTCGCCGCGCGTCGCGCATCGGCGCGGACGGCGGCGAGAAACGCGTCGGGATCGGAATGGCGGATGACGTGCATCGCGTGTTGCGGCAATCGGGTTGCTGCTAGGATTTTGACACATCGCTCCCCATTCCCCCGAGCGAGGCTCCATGGTCAGCCTGACGACGCCTCCCGGCGAGCGCGGCTGCGCGCCGCGGCGCCCTTCGACCTTCCCGGCATCGACGGCCGGCGCCACACGCTCGAGTCGGTCCGCGGCGCCGCGGCACCGTCGTGATGTTCATCTGCAATCACTGTCCGTACGTGAAGGCGGTCGTCGACAAGATCGTCCGCGACATGCGCGAGCTCGCGACGCACGGCGTCGGCAGCATCGCGATCATGAGCAACGACCCCGCCGACTACCCCGACGACTCGTTCGACAACATGAAGGCGTTCGCCGCGCGGCACGGGTTCACGTTCCCGTACGTCATCGACGAGACGCAGGACGTCGCGCGCGCCTACGGCGCCGTCTGCACGCCCGATTTCTTCGGCTTCGACCGCGATCTCGCGCTCGCCTACCGCGGCCGCCTCGACGCTCCGGCCGCTCGCCCGACCCGGGCGCCGCGCGCGAGCTGTTCGACGCGATGAGCGCGATTGCGCGACGGCAACCGGCGCCGGCGGTCCAGCATCCGTCGGTCGGCTGCTCGATCAAGTGGAGCCGCGCCTGAGCCGGCGGATCGGCGCGCCCATCCGCCGGCCGGACCGGATGCCGGCGGCGCGCGCCTGCGCCTACTCGACCAGCGCGCGGTAGGCGTGCCACGTCGCGTGCCCGATCACCGGCACGGCGACGACGAGGCCGACGAAGAAGAGCGCGAAGCCCGCGGCCGATGAGCGCGACGATCGCGAGCCCCCAGACGATCATCGCCGGCACGTTGGCGCCGAAGGCCTTCAGGCTCGTCAGCACCGCGACGACGCCGTCGGTGTCGCGGTCGAGCATCATCGGCACCGACACGACGCTGATCGCGAACACCAGCACGGCGAAGAAGCCGCCGACGCAGAAGTAGGCGAACAGGAACTCGACGTTGTCGAGCGAGAACATCTGCTCGAGGAAGCCCGCGACGCTCGGCATCTCGCCCGTGTAGAAGAGCGCGAACACGATGAGCGACGCGCGCGCCCAGACGAGCAGGATCGACCGCGAGCACCAGCGCGAACATGCCGATCGCGCCGGCATTCGCCGCCCAGGCGTCGAGCGTCGGGCGCGAGCCGCGGCGGCTGGCCGCGCTCGCGGCGGCGCGAAAGGTCGTAGAGGCCGATCGCGAGGAACGGCCCGACGAGGAAGAAGCCGGTGACGAGCGCCGACACGTATTCGTACGCGTGGCGGAACGTGAACGCGATGAGCCAGCCCATCGCCGCGAAGCAGACGCCGTAGAACGCGCTCGGCAGCGGATGCGCGCGGAAGTCGCGCCAGCCCTGCGCGAGCCAGCCGAACGGCGCCGTCGCCGACACCGCGCGCACGGCCGGGCAGACGATCGTCCTGCGGTCGGCATCGTCGGCCGGCGTCATGCGCTGCTCCTCAGGTCAGAGGAAAGCGCGCAGCGCGTCGAGCACCGCGTCGGGCTGCTCGGCCATCAGCGCGTGGCCGCAGTCGGGCAGCGTGACGACGCGCGCGTCGGGCAGCGCCGCGATCAGCGCCTGCGCGTTCTTCGGCGGCGCCATGATGTCGCGCGCGCCGAGGATCAGCAGCGCCGGGCAGCGCACCGCGGCCGCGGCGTCGAGTCCCGTCGGCGTAGGCGTGGCAGGCCGCGAGATCGGCGTAGAGCACGCCGGGCCGCGTGCGCTCCATCAGGCGCATCGCGTTGCCGGTCAGCCAGATGCCGGGCACCGGTTGCCGCCGAGCTGCTTGCCCGGCGCTGTACGACCAGCCGTTGATCAGCTCGTAGGCGACGTGATCGTCCGCCTTCGCGGCGTCGAGCAGCGCGTCGCTGACCGGCATCGGCACCGCGGGACCGACGAGCGCGATCTTCGTCACGCGCTCGGGATGCCGCGCCGCGCATTCGAGCACCGCGAGCGCGCCCAGCGAATGGCCGACCAGCGCCGCGTTGCCGGCGCCCGCCGCGTCGAGCAGCGCGGGCAATCCAGTCGGCGATCGCCTCGACCGACGCGAGCGCGTCGCCGCCCGAGCGGCCGTGGCCCGGCAGGTCGACGGCGAGCACGTTGCGGCCGTGATGCGCGAAGTAGCGCGACTGCAGCGCCCAGACGCTGTGGTCGTTCGCGGCGCCGTGGACGAAGACGACCGTCGGCAGCGCGGCGTCGAAGCGCGCGCGCCGGTGTACGCGTAGACCTCGTGGCAACGCGCAGTAGCAGCGTAGCGCGTTCGCGTCCGCCCGACGCGAATCGACGGCGCATGCGCGTCAGCGCTTCCTTGCCGGCCGCGTGCAGCGCGCGGCGCAGGTCCTCGATCAGGTCGTCGGGATTCTCGAGGCCGACCGACAGGCGGATCGTGCCCTCGGTGATGCCGGCCTTCGCGAGATCCTCCGCCGACATCCGGAAATGCGTCGTGCTCGCCGGATGGATCACCAGCGACTTCGCGTCGCCGACGTTGGCGAGATGCGAGAAGATCCTCAGCGTCTCGATGAACTTGCGCCCCTGCGCGCGCGTGCCCTTGAGGTCGAAGCTGAACACCGCGCCGCAGCCGTTCGGCAGCAGCCGCTGCGCGAGCGCGTGATCGGGATGCTCGGGCAGCTCGGGATAGCCGATCGCGCCGACCAGCGGCTGCTCGCGCGAGGAACGCGACGATCTTGCGCGTGTTCTCGACGTGGCGCGCCATCCGCAGCGGCAGCGTCTCGATGCCCTGCAGGATCTGGAACGCGATGAACGGCGCCATGCACGCGCCGAAATCGCGGATGCCCTCGCGCCGCGCGCGCAGCAGGAACGCGGCGGTCGTCGACTCCTCGGTGAACACCATGTCGTGGAAGCCCGCGTACGGCTCGGTCAGCGTCGGGAACTTGCCGCGCGGCGCGTCGGGCCGTCCCAGTCGAACTGCCCCGAGTCGACGAGCAGGCCGCCGATCACGACGCCGTGGCCGGACAGGAACTTGGTCGCCGAGTGGAAGACGAGATCGGCGCCGTGCGCGAACGGCTGCATCAGGTACGGCGTGGTGAACGTCGAGTCGACGAGCAGCGGCAGCCCGTGCTCGTGCGCGAGCGCGGCGACGCGCGGAATGTCGAGCACGTCGAGTCCCGGATTGCCGAGCGTCTCGCCGAACAGCAGCCGCGTCTCCGGCCGGATCGCCGCGCGCCACGCGTCGAGGTCGCGCGGATCGACGAACGTCGTCGTGACGCCGAAGCGCGGCAGCGTGTAGTCGAGCAGGTTGTGCGAGCCGCCGTAGAGCGCGCGCGACGCGACGATGTGCGCGCCCGCGCCCAGCAGCGTGACGATCGCGAGGTGCAGCGCCGCCTGCCCGCTCGCCGTCGCGATCGCGCCGACGCCGCCTTCGAGCGCGGCGATCCGCTCCTCCAGCACCGCGCAGGTCGGGTTGGAGATGCGCGAATAGACGTGCCCCGCGCGCTCCATGTTGAACAGCGCCGCCGCGTGGTCGCTGTCCGGGAACACGAACGACGCCGTCTGGTAGATCGGCGTCGCGCGCGCGCCGGTCGCCGGGATCGGGCCGCGCGCCGGCGTGCAGCGACAGCGTGTCGAAATGCGTGGTCTTGGGCTT
Source organism: uncultured beta proteobacterium (assembly GCA_963779445.1). Taxonomy (GTDB): domain Bacteria; phylum Pseudomonadota; class Gammaproteobacteria; order Burkholderiales; family Casimicrobiaceae; genus CAIWHR01. The sequence continues at coordinate 5,182 of CAVZYI010000005.1, read as the reverse complement.
GGTCATCGGCGGCGGCGCGGAGCGCGGAGCCGCGTATGGTAGCGCATGAGCGCGCGCGCGAGCAGGCACCGCGTCGGCGGATCGCCGCGCGGATGGATTAGACTTCGCCGGTGACCCATCGACGCGAGAGGAGGTCACCATGAAGCGCAAGGCATCCGCCCACTGGCAAGGCAGCACCCAGGAAGGCAGCGGCACGCTCTCGACGCAGAGCGGCACGCTGAAGGACACGCCGTACTCGTTCAAGGCGCGCTTCGGCGACGGCAAGGGCACCAATCCCGAGGAGCTGATCGCCGCCGCGCACGCCGGCTGCTTCACGATGGCGCTGTCGTTCACGCTCAACAACGCGGGCTTCACCGCCGACGTCATCGACACCGAGGCGGAGCTGACGATGGACACGGTCGACGGCAAGCCGACGATCACCGCGGTCCACCTCGTACCACGCGCGCGCGCGTGCCGGAGATCGACGCCGCGCAGTTCGCCGAGATCGCGTCCGGACGCCAAGGTCAACTGCGTCGTCTCGCGCGCGCTGTCGCCCGCGATCGCGGTCACGCTGGACGCGGCGCTCGTGCCCTGACCGCGGGCAGCGCGATGGGCAGGCTCCGCAGCGCCGCCGAAGGGCCGCGGCGCGACGTTCAATCCGGCCAACCGCTTCCGGCGCGAGACGCGCGAGGCGGTCGACGACGGCTGGGCGGCGCCAGAGCCGGCCGGCGAGCGACGGCGGATGGCGCCGACGCGCCGCCGCCGCTGAAGACGGTCGTCCGCGATCCAGCCGGCGCGCACGATCATCGCGCGCAACGATTCGCCCGACATCCCGTTCACGCAGTCGATCAATCCGTACCAGGGCTGCGAGCACGGCTGCATCTACTGCTACGCGCGGCCGTCGCACGCCTATCTCGACCTGTCGCCGGGCCTCGACTTCGAGACGAGGCTCTTCGCCAAGCCCAACGCCGCCGAGCTGCTGCGCGCCGAGCTCGCCAGGCCGGGCTACGTCTGCGAGCCGATCGCGCTCGGCACCAACACCGACCCGTACCAGCCGATCGAGCGCGAGTGGAAGATCACGCGCTCGGTGATCGAGGTGCTCGCCGCCTGCGATCATCCGCTCACGATCACCACCAAGGGCGCGCTGATCGAGCGCGACCTCGACCTGCTCGCGCCGATGGCCGCGAAGAACCTCGTCCGCGTCTTCGTCTCGATCGCGATGCTGGACAGCGAGCTCGCGCGCAAGCTCGATCCGCGCGCGCCGGCGCCGCACCGCCGGCTGCAGATCGTCAGGGACGCTCGCCGAGGCCGGCATGCCGGTCGGCGTCATGGTCGCGCCGGTCATTCCGCAGCTCACCGACAAGGACTCGAGGCGATCCTCGAGGCGGCCGCCGCCGCGCGGCGCGACGTCACGCCGGCTGGATCATGCTGCGCCTGCCGCGCGAGGTGGCGCCGCTGTTCCGCGACTGGCTCGACGTCCACTACCCGCTGCGCGCCGCGCACGTGATGAGCCTCGTCCAGCAGATCCGCGGCGGTCGCGACAACGATCCCGCGCTTCGGCGCGCGCATGCGCGGCAGCGGCGATTTCGCCGACCTGATCGCGCAAGCGCTTCGCGCTCGCCTGCCGCAGGCTGGGCCTCAACGCCGAGCGCGACGCCGCTCGACACGATGCGCTTTCGGCCGCCGGCGGCGGCGGGCGCCGCCGCCCGCGAAAGCGCGGGCTCGCAGCTCGACCTGTTCTGAACGACGGCGTCCCGGCGTGGGCCTTCGTGCCCCGCCGTGATTCGCGCATCGCCGCCGTTCATGGCGACGGGGGCCGACGGGCAGCCGCCCGGGTTGCCGCTGCGCCGCTTGCCCGATGCCGATGACTGGCGCACCATGGCGCGCCGCAGTGCCGCCGCGTGCCCGGGCCTCGACCCGTCGTTGCGGAAGGCGATGGGCGGGCTGCGGGAAGAGGGAGGAAACCGATGTCGACACTGACCGAGCGCCTGGCGCGGTGCTACACCGGGCGCCGTCCACGACGTATTGCGGATGATGGGGCACGACGCACATCGTGCTGCCGCCGGCGATCAAGGCCATCGCGCCCGGAACGCGGCTCGCCGGTCCGGTCTGGACCGTCGCCGGCCACATCGACCGGACGAAGACGCGGCACGAGACGCTGCTCGGCTGGTGCACGCTGCTGGCCAGGGCGCCGGCCGGCCACGTCGTCGTCTGCCAGCCCAACAATCACGAGGTCGCGCTGATGGGCGAACTCTCGGCGCAGACGCTGAAGGCGCGCGGCGTGCTCGGATACGTCGTCGACGGCGGTTCGCGCGACACCGATCTCGTGCTGGAGCAGGGTTTCCCGGTGTTCTGTTCGTTCCTCACGCCGTCGGACATCGTCGAGCGCTGGATTCCCGACCGCTACGGCGAGCCCGTGACCATCGGCGACGTCACCATCGCCACCGGCGACTGGCTGCTGGGCGACCGCGACGGCGTGGTGATCGTCCCGCAGGCGATCGCCGAGGAGGTCGTGACCCGGACCGAGGAGGTCGTCGCGACCGAAAGCGAGATGCGGCGCGCGCTGATCGGCGGCATGGATCCGGTCGAGGCCTACAACACCTATGGCAAGTTCTAGGGCGTCCGCCGGCCGGCGCGCCGAGCCGGTGCCGTGCCCGGTACCGCGCCCTGTCCACCGGACATCCGCAGCGGGCCATGGCCTCTGACCGCGACGCGCCGCCGGTGATGAAGCTGTCTCCGAAGGACAACGTCGCCGTCGCGCTGCGCCCGCTCAGGGCCGGCGAGTCGCTCGTCCTCGACGGCGTCGCGCTGACCATCGACCGCAACATCGCCGTTGGGCACAAGCTCGCGGCCGCGCAAACGGACGTGCTGTCGCTCACCGACTACGAGACGCATCTGTCCATCAAGGCGCAGTTTCTACTCGACGCGGTCCTGGGGCTGATCAACACCAAGCAGAACGACATCTTCACCGTGTTGACGGTCGTGTCGGTGGTCGGCATCCCGCCGACCCTGGTGGCCAGCATCTACGGCATGAACTTCAAGAACATGCCGGAGCTGAGCTGGGCCTGGGGCTATCAGTGGGGGCTTGCGATGATCGCGCTCAGCACCATCGTGCCCATACTGTGGTTTAAGTGGCGCGGCTGGCTGTAGCCCTTCGCCCGCATACCAGACGTGCGGGCGACGGTAACGGTACTGGTTCGAAGATAAACTTTAGCTAACTCGACAGCGAGTAAGGGACGGTTGCACCCGGCTCTGCTAAGCCGTTCGTGTCGCGACCTGTTCCACGGTAGCTCAACGGTAGAGCAATCGGCTGTTAACCGGTAGGTTTGGGTGTGAGGTACGAAGAGCTTGATTATCAATACATCCAACCCACGGAACTCTTGGTCTTTTTCGTAAGGACGGGTTGGGTCGCGGTAGCGGTGTCACACACTCTATCGCGAGCGCACGGCTTAATAGGCCGCTGCGATCGTTTCAAGACCGATTTCCTTGAGGCGGTCCAAGTCCGCCTCGCCGTCGCGAATCGCAGCAGCAATCGCAAGCGCCATGAGCGTGCGCAGACGCGTTGAATCGAGATCAGTTCTGGCTAAGGCAAACTCCACCTCGTCCCAAGCCGTGTCGAGCGCACGTATTAGGACGACAGTTTCCGGCGCAAGATGTTCACCTTGCAGTGCCAATTAAAACACCAATGTGCCGTCTTAGCTGCACTCTTCCATCAGTTGCTTCAAACTTCGCGCTCGTGCGACGGGCGCACTCCAACCGTCGTGGTACTTAGGACAGTGAGGTCGCTCTATGGCGGGTTTATGCTGTCGCCCTGTCGATGAATATCAAAAATTGAATCATGAAGTTTCGAAGATTTGCTTCGAACATTACCAGTAGCGGGAGTCTTTAGGTCGTGATCTCATAGACCGACGTTAGCCTCGAAGAGCGCTTCACGCATCTGGTGGCTGACCGCGGTCGGGACCACGATGGCGCTTTGCCATGCGACCCAGCGCCATCTCCCGACGCCACTGCGGCATGGGAATCGGGCCGGAGGCGCGGATCGGCCGTGGGACACGCATTGCCGCAGGCGCGGTAATCGGATACCGCGTTTGCATCGGGTGCGATTGTTACGTAGGGCCTCTCACCACTCTGGTTCATACTCTGATCGGCGACCGTGTCATCGTGCATTCGGGTGCGCGCATCGGGCAGGACGGCTTCGGATTCGCTATGGGCCCGCGCGGCCACTTGAAGGTGCCGCAGATTGGACGGGTGATCATCCAAGACGACGTGGAGATCGGGGCTAACACCACGATCGACCGGGGAGCACATATTAAGATCGGCGCTGGTGCCCAGGTTGCGGGCGCGGGTCATCCCACGAAGGACATTCCGGCCGGAGCAAAGGTGGGCGGCACGCCCGCGACTCAAGGACACGATCATCGGCGACGGGACGAAGATTGATAACCTGGTACAGATCGGGCACAATGTCGTCATCGGGCGCCACTGCGTGATCGTCGCGCAGACCGGCATCTCGGGCTCGACCGAGCTCGGCGATTTCGTTGTCATGGCCGGCCAGTCGGGCACCTCTGGTCATGATAATGACCCCTTCGTCGACGGCCACGTTGTCCTCAAGTTTGGCCGTCGGGTCGATACAAACGCCGCTTCCAGCTCGGGCGGTCTTCGGCTGCATCGCTTCCGGGTAGAACAATTGGAGCGCCAATGCGAACCCCCATAGGGTTCGGGTGTTACCAGGGGCGAGGTGTCCTTAGGGACTTTTGCCGCCAATGCGGGCGCGATGAGGCAGGCCGCGGCGCGAGTCTGTGTCAAGTGACCTGCATACTTTCGGTTATCGAGAAATGACAAATCTCGCGCAGAGGCGTCGGTGAGCGCGCGGACCTCAGCAATTTGTAGTGCCGGATTGGCGCCAGGCGGCAGCCGAGCCTTGGTCGCCTCGGCGATCTCCGCCAGCGAGAACGGCCCGGCCCGCTCGAAAAACCCCGGGTGCTCCATGCATAAGTCGTCGCGACGACGCTCCCTTCTTACTGCTTCGACACCTGCACCCAGAGCTGGGGTAAAACTTTTTGGCGTTTGTTTTCAGCCCGGCGCCACTTCAGCAAGCATCAAAGGCTGAAGTCTTGGGTGATCGTGTCACGTCTGAAACCCCAATCATCCGATCATTGCCAGAAAAACTCGTGCCAACACCTTTACGAGTTCACGATTGAGTCTA
>CAVZYI010000004.1:0-297603 GCA_963779445.1 uncultured beta proteobacterium | reverse complement strand
ACTACAATCCGGTCACCGAGAAAAACTGCCTCGTCGATCGAATGAGTGACGAATACGATCGTTTTGCTGGTCTCCGCCGATATGCGCGCGATCTCCTCTTGCAACAAGACCCGTGTCTGCGCGTCCAGGGCGCCGAACGGCTCGTCCATCAACAAGACATCGGGGTTGGGAGCAATCGCTCTTGCGATTGCCGCGCGCTGTTTCATGCCGCCACTTATTTCGTGCGGATAGCGACTTTCGAATCCGGAAAGCCGGACAACCGAAAGCAAATCTCTAGCGACAGCGCTCCGCTCCCGTTGCGACATGCCCTGGGCCTTTAGGCCAAATTCGACATTTTGCTGAACCGTCATCCAGGGAAACAGCGCATATTCCTGGAACACAACGGTTCGTCGCCGGTCAGGTCCGGTTATTGCCGCTCCATCATGAAGGATTGCCCCGGAACTCGTCTTCAGAAATCCGGCAATCAGATTGAGCAAGGTAGATTTGCCGCAGCCGCTAGGCCCGAGTAAAACGAGAAACTCACCGCGAATTATTTCGAGATCGACGTCGGATAGCGCCATAATGCCTTCGTCGGTCCCTCGACTGTCGAATCTCTTCGAAACATCTCGGACAGAAATCTGCACGCGCTTCGGTTCGCTCATGATCGCGGCCCGCTGACTTTCCAAGGTATCAGCCGGCGCTCCAGCCAGGTCATGCCTGCATTCATAGCGAAGCCGATCATTCCAATCGTGATCATGCCCGTCAGCACGACTTGAGTTTGTAAAAGCATTCGGCTTTGCTAAATCAAGTAGCCAAGCCCTGACTGGGCTGCGATTAGCTCGGCAGCGACAACACACATCCATCCAACTCCGAGTGCGATCCGAAGTCCTGGAAAAATCACAGGCAGCGAAGCCGGAATAACGACGTCCGTAATAAGCAAGCGGGGTCCCGCTCCGAGGCAAAGGGCAGCGTTGATCTGCGTCGATCGAGTCCACGTACGGCAGCGAACGTGTTTACAAAAACCGGAAATACGGCTCCGATAAAAACAAGGAAATAGCTTGGGGCGTTGCCTATCCCAAACCATAAAATAGCCAATGGCGTCCATGCGATTGGTGGAATTGGACGAACTGCCTCGACAATTGGCATCAATTGTTCAGATACCGCAGGCCACCAACCAAGAGTAACACCCAGGATCGTTCCGATGATTGCGGCCGCAGCGAAACCGACAACAACGCGCTTCTCAGGCTCGATGTGGCGTGAATCGAGAAGAGAGCCATCAATCAGCATATCCCAAAAAGTCGAGATCAGCCGACTTGGCGGCGGCAATAGAAAAGGATTGATAACGTCGAATGAGGCCAACGCCTGCCAAGCCACCAGCAGGAACTCCGATTGCGACGAATTTTCGAAGTCGGTCGCTCAGTCGGGTGAACATGATCGCGTTGATTTCCGCTAAGGTGGTCTATCGATGGTCCCGAGAAGCGATCTTGTCGATGCAAATCATAAGCCATTGGACGCTCAAGCCGCAGGGCGAAGGGCCAAAAGATTATGTGCCGCATTACTACTGGGTGCCTTCTTCGAGTCAACACCTCTGAGATGCGGAAGTCTCCGACTCCGATTTTGCGTGAAAAATGAGCGAATTCTCTCATGATATCAAAGGATTTTCTAATTTGGGAATATGCGAGTTCGATCCGCCGCGAGGTCAGGAAAGATGCGATTGCTGACATTCCCGTTTCGAGAATTTTTGGGTTGGAGACCGGTTCGAGCAGGAATGCGTGAGTTCGATCCCTTCTACTCCAGCCACGCAGTCCTGCGCTCGGCGACAGTTTACAACCTGCGCCTCACAGGCCCGGAAATCCGGGCTTTTCACGCATTCGACTTGGTCTCCAGACTCCCGGTCTCCCGATCTCCGGGGCGAAATTGCGGAAAGTCTCCGGCCCTTTCCGCGAAAATTCCCGTTTTGCGGAGACTTTGGGCGGAGACCGGTTCGATCAGCGACTGCCGCCCGACCTTGGCGCTCTGCCTAGGTCCGTTCTCCCGCTTAGCTGCCAAGAATGGACATACGGCGGTGCTCCTCCATTCCTGGTTAAAGTGGGAATTTTAGGAAAAGTTCCTGGGCGCCCCGGTACAACGGACCACTGGCAGTTCAGGTGAAACGTGGCAAGAGTTTCCGCCGGTCGCTTAAACCAAATAACCGGTATGGCATTTTTACCGGTATGGCTGAACAAAGAGCGCACCCACCGACTTCAAGTGCATGTGTCGCATGACGACCAGCGCGCTATTGAAGACTTTCGGTTCCGCGAGCGCCTCCCAAGTAGGTCGGCTGCTATTAGGTATGATCGGACATTGTCCGTCAGGTCGAATTCCGAACAGGACAGACGAAAGCCCATTGACCGAATTATCGGAGGGTCGCAAGTTCTCGAATTGCCAACCTAGGCGACCTCGAGCAGAGCCCTGGGATTCTTCGCCGCGACCATCAAGAGGGTGCGAGCCGCCCCGGAAGGCGCTCGGCGGCCTTGTTCCCAGTCCTGCGATGTCCGCACGGTGGCACCGAGCAAAGCAGAAGATTTTGCTTGGGATAGCCCGGTGCGCTCGCGGATCGCGGCGACCGAAGGAACATTGACTATGCGACCAACGTCGCCTCGCTTGAGTTCACGCAGCCCTTCAAGAATTTCCAATCCGACGACTCGCTTGGTCGAAGTCTTAGCTGACCCAAGCTCGCTTCTTCGGACCAATCATTCCTGGAAAATGGTTCGGTTGGGAAGGTCGTGAATAGGCGGAAGGTGCTGCTTGACGCCGTCCATCGTCGTTGTCATTCCGTATCACAATAGGCAACTTATCCCTGAAAAATATGCCCTTGTTGATTACGAATCGCTGCCGGCTACTTTTCGCTACGTCACGGACAAATGGCACCGGCGATCGAGAAACCATGGACCTCGGAGGTTCGAGTTTTCTCCGCCACATCTGATTCCTCGACCATCGGGCGCCGGATTCCCGTTTCCCGCAGCGGGTTCGCGGGCCCGCCTTTCGCCGCATGCTTTCTTTCGACGGGGAACAGGGCGGGGAAGTCGAAAAGGTAGCGTCGGCGCCTATGGTCGGCCACGTTTTGGTGCGCCCGTCAATTTGTAGACTCCATGGATTGGGCCGCGTTCTCGCCGGAATCTACTGAAAATGAGTATTCTTATCGTCGAATCCGGGTGGGTTTTGGCCATGAAAAGGTCCGCGGGCACGAGGGTGCGGCGCGCGGCACGGCGATCACTTCCGGAAGGCGCGTTTCGCCACCGGTCCATGAGTCCGCGGTCGCCGCGGGAATCGATGCGCGGGCAAATCATTTATATTGATCACCCTTCGACGCTCCCCGAACCCGCTACGCTCATGTCGTCGCCCGCTCCGAAACCCTCCGCGCCCGAGATCCGGCTGCTCGGTCCGGAGTCCGCCGCCGCCTATCGCGAACTGCGACTGCGCGGGCTGAAGGAGCACCCGGAAGCGTTCACGTCGAGCTACGAGGAAGACGCACGCAAGCCGCTCGCCGCCGCCGAGGCGGCTCGCACCCGACAGCGACGACGCGATCTGGGGCGCGTTCGCGACGGGTGCTCGCCGGCGTGGTCGGCCTCGGCGCGCGAGTCAACGGACGAAAAGCCGGCACAAGGCGGTGGTGTTCGGAATGTACGTCGCTGCCGAGCACGGCGGCCGCGGCGTGGGCACGGCGCTGCTGCGCGCACCTGATCGACGAAGCGCGGCGGCGAGCCGGGGCTCGAGCAACTGATCCTGACCGTCACCGAGACCAACGTCGCCGCGCACACGCTCTACGAAAGCGCCGGATTCCGCTCGTTCGGCGTCGAGCCGCGCGCCATTCGCATCGGCGACCGGTACCATGGCAAGATCCACATGATCCTCTTCCTGACGCCACCATGACCATCTCCCGCTTCAGCTTTCCGACGACCATCCACTTCGGCCCCGGCGCGCGCAAGCTCGTCGCCGCGCATCTGCAGAACCCGGGCATCCGGCGTCCGCTGATCGTCACCGACCGCGGCATCGCGCCGCTGCCGATGCTGCAGGCGTTCGTCGCCGACCTCGCCGGGCCTCGACGTCGCCGTGTACTCGGAGATCTGGGGCAATCCGGTCCGCAGCCAGGTCGCCGAACGGCGCCGCGGCGTTCAAGGCGCACGGCGCCGATGCGGTGATCGGCCTCGGCGGCGGCGCCGCGCTCGACGTCGCCAAGGCCATCGCGCTGATGGCCACGCACCCGGGCGACGTCCTCGAATACGCGTGGGACCATCCGCAGGTGCGGCCGATCGATCGGCCGACCTCCCGCTATTTCATCGCGCTGCCGACGACCGCCGGCACCGGCTCCGAGGTCGGCCGCTCGAGCGTCGTCTCCGACGACGTCACGCACGTCAAGAAGATCATCTTCTCGCCGCAGGCTCCTGGCGCAAGGCGGTGTTCGCCGATCCGGAGCTCACGCTCGACCTGCCCGCCGCCGATCACCGCCGCGACCGGCATGGATGCGCTGACGCACAACGTCGAGTCGTACCTGTCGCCCGACTATCACCCGCTGTGCGACGGCATCGCGCTCGAAGGCGTGCGCATCGCCGCGCGCGCGCTGCCGATCGCCGTGCGCGACGGCCGCAACCTGCAGGCCCGCAGCGACATGCTGATGAGCTCGATGATGGGCGCGATCGCGTTCCAGAAGGACCTGGGCGCCGTGCATTCGTGCGCGCACGCGCTGTCCACGGTCGCCGACCTGCACCACGGGCTCGCCAACGGCATCATGATCGACCACGTGATGCGCTTCAACCTGCCGGCGGCGGCCGCGAAGATGGCCGAGCTCGCGCGCGTGGCCGGCGTGCCCGGCGCCGCCGGCATGTCCGACGACGCCGCCGCGCAGGCGTTCATCGCCTGGCTGGGCCGGCTGAAGGCGGACCTCGGCATTCCGGCGACGCTCGGCGCGATCGCGCGCGCGCGTCGCGGTGACGAAGGCCGACATCCCGGCGCTGGTCGACGTCGCGATCAAGGACACCTGCCACCTGACCAATCCGCGCAAGTGCACGCGCGAGGACTTCGAGCGGATCTTCGCCGCAGCGATGTGACCGGTGCGCCGCATCCCGATGCAAAAACGACGCGCGACCCGCTGAGCCATGCTGAAGATCGGCATCTCCGCCTGCTTCTTCCACGAGGATCCCGAGCGGCGCGATCTTCAAGGGCATGACGCTGCAGTACATCGAGCAGAACGTCGCCCACTGGCTGATGCAGCGCGACGTGCTCGCGTTCATGGTGCCCGTCGCCCGAAGGCCGCACGCGGCGCGCCGGCAGCAAGGCGACGCGTCGAGGCCTACGCCGGCGAGCTCGACGGCCTGGTGCTGATGGGCGGCTCCGACGTCTGCCCCGAGTCCTACGGCGAAAAGGCGCTGCGGCCCGAATGGAACGGCGACCGCATCCGCGACGACTACGAGATCGCGCTGCTGCGCGCGTTCATGGCGCAGAAGAAGCCGGTGCTGGGCGTCTGCCGCGGCGCGCAGGTGATCAACGTGGCGATGGGCGGCACGCTGTACCAGGACATCGCCACGCAGCTGCCGCAGTGCGCTCAACCATCGCAACTGGGCGATCTACGACGAGAACTGCCACGCGACGTCGTTCGTTCCCGGCAGCCGGCCTCGCGCGGCTCTACCCGGGCACGCCGCTGGTCAAGACCAACTCGATCCACCACCAGGCGGTCAAGGACCTCGGCCGCGACCTCGTCGTCGAGGCGTGGTCCGAGCCCGACCGCATCGTCGAGGCGATCCGCTGGACGGGCCCCGGCTACGTGTTCGCCGTGCAGTGGCACCCGGAGTTCCACGCGCCGGACGACCCGCTCGTTCATCGACGACACGCCGATCCTCGACGACTTTCTCGCCTACGCCGCGCGGCACAAGGCCGCCGCCTTCGCCATCTGACCCGGACGCCCCATGAAGATCATCAATCCCGCCACGGGCGCCGTCATCGCCGACGTCGCCGCCGACAGCGCCGCCGCCGTGCGCGGAAAGTACGAGGCCGCGCGCGCCGGCGCAGCCGGCGTGGGCGCAGGCTGCCCGATCCGCAAGCGGCTGGAGGTGATCGCGGGCTTCCGCGAGCGCGATCGTGGCGATGCACGAAACGCTCGCGCGCACGCTGACGCAGGAGGTCGGCAAGCCGATCCGCCAGTCGCGCAACGAGCTGAACGGCCTGCTGACGCGGATCGACTTCTTCCTCGCCGAATCGGCGCGCGCGCTGCGCGACGAGAAGGTCTACGCCGACGCCGGACAGACAGCTCGAGGAGCGGATCACGCCACGAGCCGCTCGGCGTCGATCGCCAACATCTCGGCCTGGAACTACCCCTACTTCGTCGGCAGCAACGTGTTCGTGCCGGCGCTGATCGCCGGCAACGCGGTGCTCTACAAGCCGTCCGAGTTCGCGACGCTGACCGGCCTGCACATCGCCGAGATGCTGCACGAGGCCGGCGTTCCCGACGGACGTGTTCGTGCCGGTGATCGGCGACGGCGCGACCGGCGCGGCGCTGCTGCGCCAGCCGGTCGACGGCGTGTTCTTCACCGGCTCGTACGCCACCGGCGCGAAGATCGCCGGCCGCCGCCGGCCGGCAGATGATCAAGGTGCAGCTCGAGCTCGGCGGCAAGGACCCCGTCTACGTCTGCGAGGACGTCGACGTCAAGGCCGCCGCCGCGGGCTCGCCGACGGCGCGTTCTACAACACCGGGCAGTCGTGCTGCTCGGTCGAGCGCATCTACGTCCACGAATCGATCCACGACGCGTTCGTCGACGCCTTCGTCGCCGAGGTGAAGGGCTACCGGATCGGCGATCCGATGGACGAGTCGACCTACATCGGCGCGATCACCCGCCGGCCGCAGCTCGACGTGCTGAAGCAAGCAGGTCGCCGACGCGAAGAAGAAGGGCGCGAAGCTGCTCGCCGGCGGCACACGTGATCAAGGGCAAGGGCAACTGGTTCGAGCCGACCGTGTTCGCCAACGTCGACCACTCGATGGCGCTGATGCGCGACGAGAGCTTCGGCCCGATCATCGGCATCCAGAAGGTCGCCGACGACGCCGCGGCGGTCGCGCTGATGAACGACACCGAGTACGGGCTGACCGCCGGCGTCTACACGCGCGACGAGCGGCGCGCGAAGAGGATCCTGGCGCAGGTGCAGCGCGGGGTCGGTGTACTGGAACTGCTGCGACCGCGTGAGCCCGCGGCTGCCGTGGTCCGGCGTCGGGCACTCGGGCATCGGCCTCACGCTGTCGACCTACGGCATCGCAGACGTTCACGCGGCCGAAGGCGTGGCATCTGCGCGGCGCGTGACCCGTCCGTAGCCGGGTTAGCGCGCGACCCGGGTCCAGCTCACGCGTTCTCCGATCTCGCCGTCGCTCAGCCCGGCCTCCCGCAGCTCTGCGTCGCTCGCTGCGCGTCCTGCAACTCCGCGGCGCGCAGCGTATTGGCGAGCAGCGTCGCGATCGTCATCGGCCCGACGCCGCCGGGCACCGGCGTGATCCACCGGCGCGCGTCCTTCGCCGCGGCGAAGTCGACGTCGCCGCACAGCTTGCCGTCGGCGCGTGCGATTGATGCCGACGTCGATGACGATCGCGCCCGGCTTGATCCAGTCGCCCTGCACGAACTTCGCGCTTGCCGACGCCGGCGACGACGATGTCCGCCTGCCGCACGAGGCCCGGCAGGTCGCGCGTCTTCGAGTGGCAGACGGTCACCGTGCAGCGCGCCATCAGCAGCTCCAGCGCCATCGGCCGGCCGACGATGTTCGACTGCCCGATCACGACCGCATGCTTGCCGACGAGATCCTCGCCGGTCTCCTCCAGCAGCGTCATGCAGCCGTAGGGCGTGCACGGGCCGCAGCGTCGGGCGCTTCAGCACCAGCCGGCCGATGTTGTACGGATGGAAGCCGTCGACGTCCTTGAGCGGCGTCGATGCGCTCGGTGACGAGCTCGTCGTCGATGTGCTTCGGCAGCGGCAGCTGGACCAGGATGCCGTTGACCGCGGGATCGTGCGTTCAGCGCGTCGATCAGCGCCAGCAGCTCGTCCTGCGACGTCGTCGGCCGGCAGGTCGTAGGCGAACGAGCGCATGCCGATCGCTTCGGTGGTCCGGCGCTTGTTGCGCACGTAGACCTGCGACGCCGGATTGTCGCCGACCAGCACCACGGCGAGGCCGGGCGGCGGCTTGCCGGCGGCGACGCGCGCGGCGACCCGGTCGCGGATCTCGGCCGTCGAGCCGCTGCGGCGCGCGCCTTGCCGTCGATGATGCGGGCAGTCATGCCGGGAGGTCGTGGGTGAGGGGAATGGCAGATGGGACAAGGCGGACGAGTCGCGGCGGGCTACAATCGACACGATGATTGCAGACGATATTGTAGCGGCAATTCGCGCGCGGCTCGCGCGTGCGCTGGCGCCGCCGCCGGGACGTACGCGCCGCTGCGGATCGGCGACGACGTCGTCGGCTGGCTCGACGACGCGCGCGCGGCGCGGCTCGCCGCCATTCGCCGACGTGTTCGACGTGCGGCGCCGACGGCATCCGGCTTCGCCGCCGGCGCTCGCGTCGCCGGACGCGCGGACCGCGCGCGCTGCGACCGCGTCGCCGCGGCGCTGGCCGCCGACGGCGCAGCTGACCGCGTGGCGCAACGAGCGCTACGCGGTCGCCGCCGGCATTCGGCGCCCCGCCGTTGTTTCTGCTCGAGCGCGCGGCGGCGCGGTTCTTCGGCATTCGCACCTACGCGGTGCACGTGAACGGGCTCGTCCGGCGCGGCGGCGGCACGCGGATGTGGATCGCGCGGCGCAGCCGCGCGCAAGGCGATCGATCCCGGGCCTGCTCGACAACCTCGTCGGCGGCGGCATCGCGGCGGGCACGACGGTCGCGGCACACCGTGATCAAGGAAGCGTGGGAGGAAGCCGGCATCGTCGCGCCGCTCGCGCGCGCGCGCGCCGCCCGCGGGCGCCGTGCACATCTGCCGCGCGCAGCCGGACGGCCTGCAGCGCGAGACGATCTTCGTCCACGACCTCTGGCTGCCCGCCGATTTCACGCCCGCCGGCCAGGACGGCGAAGTCGTCGAGCACCGTCTGGTCGCGCTCGCCGCGAGGCCGCGCGGCTCGTCGCCAACGACCAGCGGTGCCGACGTCGTCACCGCCGACTGCGAGCCTCGTCATCGTCGACTGCCTGATGCGTCATGGAGCGATCGCGCCGGACTCGCCGGATTATCGTCGCGCTGGAGGCGCTGCGCCATCCGCCGCGCCGGACGCTGGCGTGAACGCGCCGCGCGGCGCTGCCGCGCCGCGTGCGTCGCAACGACGCAGTCTACGCCGCGGCGCGCAACACCGCGGATTGCGGCGCGTTGACCTGCCGGATCCCCATCTCGCGCAGCGCTGTCGGCGAATCGCGTTGACCGCATGCCGCATCTCGTCGGGGCCGATGGCGCCGATGCAGCCGACGCGGAACGTCTCGACCTGCGTCAGCTTGCCGGGATAGAGGATGAAGCCCTTGTCGCGGACGCGATCGTAGAAGGCCTTGAACGCGTAGGCCGGATCGGCGGGCGCGTGGAAGGTGACGATGATCGGCGCCTGGATCTCCGGCGCGGAGGAACGGCTTGAAAGCCCAGTTCGGCGCAGCCCGCCGACCAGCGTCTCGCAATTCTTCGTGTAGCGGGCGAGCCGGGCGCGGCTGGCCTCCTTCGGCGACGCAGCTGGTCGAGCGCCGCGTTGAAGGCGACGACGACGTGCGTCGCCGGCGTGTAGCGCCATTGCGTCGTCTTCTCCATGTACGTCCACTGGTCGTGGAGGTCGAGCGAGAGCGACGTCGAGTTGCCGGCGCATTTCTCCAGCGCGCTCCTGCGCACGAACACGAACCCCATCCCGGGCGGACCCTCGACGCATTTTCCGGACGCAGCGATCAGCGCGTCGAATGGCGTCGTGCGCGCGTCGATGCCGATCGCCGCGAACGAGCTCATCGCGTCGACGATGAGGCTCCGGCCGTGGCGCTGCACGACGGCCGCGATCTCCGGCAGCGGATTGAGGATGCCGGTCGACGTTTCGCAATGGATCAGCCCGACGTGGGTGATGCTCGGGTCCGCCGCGAGCAGCCGGTCGACGTCCTGCGGCGTAGTCGGCACGTCCTCCGGCGTCTCGAAGGTCGAGAGCCTGCGCCCCATCATCCGGGTGAGTTTGGCGAAGCGGGTGCCGTAGGCGCCGTTGATCAGCGCCAGCACGTGGCCGTCGCGCGGGACCAGCGTGTTGACCGCCGCCTCGACCGAGAACGTGCCGCTGCCCTGCATGGGCACGCAGGTGTGGGTGTCATGGCCGTGGATGATGTCGAGGAGCTTGGAGCGCACGGCGGCCGTCACCTCGTTGAATGCGGCGTCCCAGGAGCCCCAGTCGCGGAGCATCGCCGCCTTGGTCGCCAGCGAAATGGTCAGCGGACCCGGCGTCAGCAGAATCGGATCGCGGGAAAAGAGGCTCATCGCTACGCTCCTTCAACCAGGTTTCATTGCGGAATCGGGTGACGCCGTTGCAGCCCGGATTGTCGTTCCCGCGAACGCGGGAATCCAGTGTCTCGGGTCCAAGGTCGCCGGGTCCCCGCGTTCGCCGGGACGACGACATTCTCCCGGCCGGCGTCGCTCACTTCGACGAATCCCCACATGCTGCTATTTGGGTTCCGACTTGCTGTCGTAGCGGCGGATCCATTCGGCGAGGATCCGCTCGCGGTTCTTCGCCGACCAGGCGAAACTGTTCTTCACCAGCCGCCGCTCGTAGTCGTCAGGCACGAAGGCCATCGGCTTGGCGATGCCCGGCATCGCCAGTATCGCAAAATTCCTTCCGTACAGCTCCATCGCCGCCGGCGTCGCCAGCCAGTCCATCAGCGCCCGGGCCGCGTCGAGGTTCTTCGTCCCCTTGATGATGCCGCTGGCCTCGAGGTCCCAGCCCAGGCCTTCGGCGGGGAAGACGATGTCGATCGGCGCGCCCGACTTCTTGGTCGTCACGGCGCGCGATTCGAACGACACGCCGATCGGGAACTCGCCCGCGCCGGCCTCGCGGCAGGGCTTCGATCCGGAGTGCGTGTACTGGGCGATGTTCGCGTGCAGCTCGTCCATGTACTTCCAGGCGGCGGCGTCGCCCCACATCTGGATCCAGCCCGCCACGTCGAGGAAGCCCGTTCCCGACGACGCCGGATTGGGCATGACGATCTGGCCCCGGTAGACCGGCTTGGCGAGATCCTTCCACGTCTCCGGCTTCGGCAGCCCGAGCTTCGCGGCGACGACGGTGTTGAAGCAGATCGCCGCCCCGTAGACGTCCATGCCGACCCATTGCGGCGGATTGCCGGGATCGCGGTACTGCGGCGAGATCCGGTCCAGGCCCTTGGGCGCGTAGGGCTGCAGCATGCCTTCGTTGGCCAGCACGGCCATGCTCGACGCGGACACGCCCACGACGACGTTGGCCTGCGGATTCGCCTTCTCGGCGAGGAGCTTCGCCGTGATCACGCCGGTGGAATCGCGAAACCACCGGATGGCGATGTCGGGATTGGCCTTCACGAACGCCTGCTCGTAGGCCTTGATCTGGTCGGTCTCGAGCGCGGTGTAGACGAGGAGTTGCGCCTTCTCGCCCGCCGCCGGGCCGGCGACCGCGAAGGCGAGCAGCGCGGCCCAAAGGACGGACGCCAGGCGCGGCGGCCTCGATGCGGGGCGGCGTGTCAAGGGCAGGGTCATCGGATTCCCGGTGCGCGGCGATGCTGCATCGACCCCCCGAAAGCGCCGGAGGCGCCCGGGGGGCAGCGGTCGCCGTGCCGCCAACTTTGCAGATTGTTGACAATCTACACCCTTCCGGTTCCAATACGCAATATGCTGAAAGCACCTCCTTCGGGCGCCCCCGGCGCCGCCCAGCGCGCCGCGGTCCGTGCCGGGCAGCGCGGCGCGCCGGCGCCGGCGGACGCGGCCCCGGCGCCGCGGCGCACCGGGCGCGGGGCCCGGGCGATCGCGCTGGTGCAGAGCAACTCGCTGCCGATGCTCGTCCAGCAGGAGCTCGAGCGCATGATCCTCTCCGGCGAACTGCGCGTCGGGGCCAAGCTCAACGAAGCCGCGATCGCGCAGCGGCTGGGCGTGTCGCGGGGCCCCGTCCGCGAAGCCTTCCGCGCGCTGGAGGAATCCGGGCTCGTGCGGCTCGAAAAGAACCGCGGCGTCTTCGTGCGCGAGATTCCGGTCGAGGAAGCCGACGAGATCTACGAACTGCGCGCCGTGCTGGACGAATTCGTCGGCCGGCGCCTCGCGCAGACGGCCACGCCGGAGGGCATCCGCGAACTGCGCGCCCGCGTCGAGCGCATGGAGAAGGCCGCCGCGCGCAGCGACGTCGGCGGCTATCTCGCGGCCAATCTCGACTTTCACGACCGGCTGGTCGAGCTCGCCGGCAACGCCAAGCTGCTGCTGACCTACCGGCGGCTGGTGAAGGAACTCCACCTCTTTCGCCGGGCGACGCTGGCGCAGGGCGGCGCGCTGCCCGTCTCGACCGAGGAGCACCGGCGGATCGTCGACCGCATCGCCGCCGGCGCCCCGGTCGCCGCCGGTCGCGCGCTCTACGAGCACGTGATGGCGAGCCGCGAACGCATGCACCGGGCGACGGCCGCGGCGCCGGCAGACGCGCCGCCACGAAAATCCGCGAGGAAATCCCGTTGAGCCCCTCCACCCTGACCGTCAACGGCCGCAGCTACCGCTGGCCGAAGCAACCGCTGGTCGTCGTCTGCATCGACGGCTGCGAGCCCGAGTACATCAACCAGGCGATCGCCACCGGGCGCACGCCGTTCCTCGCGGCACTGCGCGCCTCGGGCACCTGCCTCACCGCCGATTGCGTGGTGCCTTCGCTTCACCAACCCCAACAACCTCTCCATCGTCACCGGCGCGCCGCCGGCGGTCCACGGCATCTGCGGCAACTACTTCTGGGACCGCGACGCGGGCGCCGAAGTGATGATGAACGACCCGAAGTACCTGCGCGCCGGAACCATCCTCGCGGCCTTCGCCGACGCCGGCGCGAAAGTCGCCGTCGTCACCGCCAAGGACAAGCTGCGCGCGCTGCTCGGCCACCGCATGACGCGGCATCTGCTTCTCGGCCGAGAAGGCCGACCTCGCCAACCGGGCCGAGAACGGCATCGACGACGTGCTGCAGGCGGTGGGCCTGCCGCTGCCGTCGGTCTACAGCGCGGCGCTGTCGGAGTTCGTGTTCGCGGCCGGCGTCAGGCTCCTCGAGCGCGAGCGGCCCGACGTGATGTACCTGTCGACCACCGACTACGTCCAGCACAAGGCGGCGCCCGGCGTCGCCGCCGCCAACGATTTCTACGCCATGATGGACGGCTATCTCGGCCGGCTCGCGGCGCTGGGCGCGACCATCGTGCTCACCGCCGACCACGGGATGAACGCCAAGACCGACGCCTTCGGCCGGCCCAACATCGTGTTCCTCCAGGACGTCCTCGACGCCGCGTACGGCGCCGGCGCGACGCGCGTCATCCTTCCGATCACCGATCCCTACGTCGTCCACCACGGCGCGCTCGGTTCGTTCGCCACCGTCTACCTGTCGCCGCCGGTGACGGCGGCGGATGCGTCGGCGCGGATCGCGGCGATCCCCGGCGTCGACATCGTGCTCGGGCGCGACGACGCCTGCGCGCGCTTCGAGCTGCCTCCCGATCGCGTCGGCGACCTGGTCGTGGTCTCCGAGCGACTCACCGTCATCGGCACCAGCCGCGACCGGCACGACCTGTCGGGCCTCGACGCCCCGCTGCGCTCGCACGGCGGCGTGTCGGAGCAGCGCGTCCCGCTGATCGCCAACCGCGCGGCCGGCGCGCTGCCGGCGGGACGCCGCTGGCGCAATTTCGACGCCTTCGACCTGGCGCTCAACCACCTCCAATGACCGGACGCCGCGCGCGATGAACATGATGGCGGACCTGAAGGAGGTGCGGAACGGGCACGTGCTGCGCGAAAAGATGCGCATCGCCGGCACGGCCGTCGGCGGCAGCCGCGACGATCGACGTGCACAACCCGTACACCGGCGCCGTCGTCGGCACCGTGCCCAAGGCGAGCGTCGACGAGATCCGGCGCGCGTTCGCCATCGCCCGCGGATACAAGGCGACGCTCACCCGCCATCAGCGCTACGCGATCCTGCACCGCACCGCCGACCTCATCCGCGGCCGCGGCGAGGAGATCTCGGACCTGATCACCGCCGAGTGCGGCATCTGCAAGAAGGACTCGCTCTACGAGGTCGGGCGCGCCTGCGACGTGTTCGTGTTCGCCGGCAACGCCGCGCTGCAGGACGACGGCCAGATCTTTTCCTGCGACCTGACGCCGCACGGCAGGAAGCGCAAGGTCTACACGCTGCGCGAGCCGCTGATGGACGCCATCTGCGCGATCACGCCGTTCAATCACCCGCTGAACCAGGTGGCGCACAAGGTCGCGCCGTCGGTCGCCACCAACAACCGCATGGTGCTGAAACCCGCGGAGAAGACGCCGCTGACCGCGCTGCTGCTCGCCGACATCCTCTACGAGGCGGGCCTGCCGCCGGAGATGTTCTCGGTGGTCACCGGCGACCCGGCCGAGATCGCCGACGAGATGCTGACCAACGCCGACATGGGCCTCGTCACCTTCACCGGCGGCGTCGCGGTCGGCAAGTACATCGCCGCCAGGGCGGTCTACAAGCGCCAGGTGCTGGAGCTGGGCGGCAACGATCCGCTCATCGTGATGGAAGACGCCGATCTCGAGGAAGCGGCGACGCTGGCGGCAGCGGGCTCGTACAAGAACTCCGGCCAGCGCTGCACGGCGGTGAAGCGGATGCTCGTGCACCAGGCGGTCGCCGACGAATTCGTCGAGCGGCTGCTGGAGAAGACCAGGGCCTGGACCTACGGCGACCCGATGGATGCGGCGCTCGACATGGGCACCGTCATCGACGAGGCGGCGGCGCGCTCGTTCGAAGCGGCGGTGAACGACGCCGTCGGGCGCGGCGCGCGGCTGCTGCACGGCAACCTGCGCCACGGCGCGCTGTATTCGCCGACGCTGCTCGACCGGGTGACCGCCGACATGCCGGTCGTCAGGGACGAGACCTTCGGGCCGGTGTCCCCGGTCATCCGCTTCGCCGACGTCGACGAGGCGATCCGCATCGCCAACGGCACCGCCTACGGCCTGTCGTCCGCGGTATGCACCAACCGCCTCGACTACATCACGCGCTTCGTGGCCGAGCTCAACGTCGGCTCGGTCAACGTCCGCGAGGTCCCGGGCTACCGCCTGGAGCTGACGCCCTTCGGCGGGATCAAGGATTCGGGACTGGGCTACAAGGAAGGCGTCCAGGAAGCGATGAAGAGCTTCACCAACACCAAGACCTACTCGCTGCCATGGTAGGCGGCGACGGCCGCCGCCGGTCATGAGCGCCCTGCCGCCGCTCGCGGACGCCAGCGCCGAAGGCGACGTCAACACCTCGCCCGCACGCCGCGAATTCGAGGCGCGGCAGGTGCACGCGCCGACCCGCGCGCTGCTCGACGCCGACGCCGATGTGTTCCTGCACCAGTCGCTGTCGACGCCCTGCTTCAACGCGCTGGCGGCCTGCGACGGCATCTGGCTCGACCGACGTCGAAGGCCGGCGGATCATGGATTTCCACGGCAACAACGTCCACCAGGTCGGCTATCGCCATCCGCGGGTGATGGACGCGGTCAGGCGCGCGCTCGACACGCTGCCCTTCTCGCCGCGCCGGTTCACCAACGAAACCGCCGTCGAACTCGCCGACAGGCTCGTCGCGCTGGCGCCCGATCCGCTGGGCAAGGTGCTGTTCGCGCCCGGCGGCACGCTGGCGATCGGCATGGCGCTGAAGCTCGCGCGCCTCGCCACCGGCCGCCACAAGACGCTCTCGCTGTGGGATTCGTTCCACGGCGCGTCGCTCGACGCCATCTCGATCGGCGGCGAGGCGGTCTTCCGCAAGGGCATCGGCCCGCTGCTGCCGGGCACCGAGCACGCGCCGCCCTGCGAGCCGCGCGCCTGCCGCTTCGGCTGCGGCGGGACCTGCAGCGCGCGCTGCGCCGAATACCTCGACTACGTGCTCGGCAAGGAGGAGGACATCGGCGCGGTGATCATCGAGACCATCCGCTGCACCGACGTCCAGATCCCGCCGCCCGAGTACTACCGCATCGTCCGCGACGCCTGCGACCGCCACGGCGCGCTCCTGATCCTGGACGAGGTGCCGATCTGCCTCGGGCGCACCGGGCGGATGTTCGCCTTCGAGCACTACGGGATCGTCCCCGACATGGTGGTCATCGGCAAGGGCCTGGGCGGCGCCGTGTTCCCGATGGCGGCGCTGATCGTGCGCCGCGACCTCGACATCGCCGGCGACCGCGCGCTCGGCCACTACACGCACGAAAAGAGCTCGGTCGGCTGCGCCGCCGCGCTCGCCACGCTCGAAGTCATCGACAGCGAGCGCCTGCTCGAGAAGTCGCGCAGCGCTGGGCGCCGCGGCGCTCGGCCGGCTGCGCGAGCTGAAGGCGAAGCATCCGCTCGTCGCCGACGTGCGCGGCATCGGCCTGCTGCTCGGCGTCGAGCTCGCCCGCGACGGCGTGCCGGCGGCCCGCGAGGCGGAGCGCGTGATGTACGCCTGCCTCGCGCACGGACTGTCGTTCAAGATCGGCCAGGGCAACGTCCTGACGCTGTCGCCGCCGCTGATCATCACGCCGGAGGAGCTCGACCGCGCCTTCTCGATACTCGATGCCGCCCTCGGCTCCCCCGGAGCCGCGTAGAGTAGCGGGATGCAGACACTCCTCAACCTGCTGGCCGGCGTGTCGCTCCTGGTGTGGGGCACGCACATCGTGCGCACCGGCATCCTGCGCCTGTACGGCGGATCGCTGCGCCGCCTGCTGCGCCACAGCGTCAACAACCGCGTCGCGGCGTTCTTCGCCGGCCTCGGCGTCACCGGGCTGATCCAGAGCAGCACCGCCACCGCGCTGATCGTCGCCGCGTTCGCCGGCCAGGGCCTGATCGGCACGGCGCCCGCGCTGGCGGTGATGCTGGGCGCCGACGTCGGCACCTCGCTGGTCACGGTGATCCTGTCGTTCGACCTGTCGTGGCTGGCGCCGCTGCTGATCTTCGTCGGCGTCGTGCTGTTCCTCACGCGGCAGGCCGACCCGATCGGCCGCTTCGGCCGCATCCTGATCGGCCTCGGGCTCATCATCTTCGCGCTGCAGTGGATCATCGGTCGCCGCCAAGCCGGTGGTCCAGGCGGCCGGCGTCAAGGTGATCTTCGCCTCGCTGACCGGCGACATCCTGCTCGACATGCTGGTCGCCGCGCTGCTCACGATACTCTGCTACTCGAGCCTCGCCGTCGTGCTGCTGGTCGCCACGCTCGCGTCGCTGCACGTGATCGCGCTGCCGGTCGCGCTCGGCCTCGTCCTCGGCGCCAACCTGGGCAGCGGCACTCCTCGGGATGCTGTCGACGCTGCACTCGCCGCCCGAGGCGCGCCGCGTCACGCTCGGCAACTTCCTGTTCAAGCTCATCGGCTGCATTCTGCTGATGCCGCTGGTCGGCCACGCCGAGCGGCTGATCGGGGGCCTCGCCCTCGATGCCGCGCACGAAGTCGTGCTCTTCCATCTCTCCTTCAACGTCGCGCTGGCGCTGGCGTTCATCTTCTTCACCGCGCAGATCGCCCGCGTCGCCGAGCGGCTGCTGCCGGCGCGGCCGGTGAACAGCGATCCGGCGAAGCCCCGCCACCTCGACCCGTCCGCGCTCGACGACGCCGGCGCTCGCCATTTCCTGCGCCGCGCGCGAGGCGCTGCGCATCGGCGACGTCATCGAGGAGATGCTGAACGGCATGCTGACGGTGCTGAAGACCAACGATCGCGCGCTGGCCGAGCGCCTGCGCAAGATGGACGACGTCGTCGACGAGCTCTACACCGCGGTCAAGCTCTACCTGACGCAGATCTCGCGCGAGGCGCTGGAGGAGACCGAGGGCCGGCGCTGGGCCGACATCGTCTCCTTCACGATCAACATGGAGCAGGTCGGCGACATCATCGAGCGGATCATCACCGACGTCGAGGACAAGAAGATCGACAAGGGCCGCAATTTCTCCGAAGCCGGGATGGAGGAGATCTGCGACCTCCACGCGCGGCTGATCGCCAACCTGCGGCTCGGGCTGTCGGTCTTCCTCGACGGCGACCTCAAGAGCGCGCAGGAGCTGCTCGCGCAGAAGGTGCTCTTCCGCGACCTCGAGCGCGCCTACGCCAACTCGCACCTCGAGCGGCTCGCCGGCCAACGCGCTGGAGAGCATCGAGACGTCGTCGCTGCACCTCGACCTGATCTCCGACCTGCGGCGCATCAATTCGCACATCTGCTCGATCGCCTACCCGATCCTGGAGAAGGCCGGCGTGCTCGCGAAGACGCGGCTGAAGGAGCCGGTGGTCGAGCCCGCCGCCGCGCGGGCGCGCCGCGCGGCGGCCGCCGGCCGGCGGGAGCGTCGACGGCGGCGAGGCCACGACCGGCTGGCCGAAGCGCAAGCCGCGCTCGCCGCTGACCTGGCGTCGATGCCCGCGACGGAACTCTCGCTCGGCGTCACGCTCGCGGTGCTCGGCGCCGGATTCCTGCACGCGGGCTGGAACGCGCTGCTCAAGGCGGCGCCCGGCGGCGACCCGCTGCTCGACACCGCGTCGGTCGTCGCCGGCTCCTCGCTGTGCGGGCTGCTGGTCATTCCCTTCGTCGCGCTGCCCGACCCCGCCGCCTGGAAATTCGCCGCCGCCTCGGCCGTCATGCACTTCGGCTACTACGTGACGCTGTCGCAGGCCTATCGCACCGGCGACCTCTCGTTCGCCTACCCGCTGATGCGCGGCACCGCGCCGCTGCTGGTCACGCTGCTCGGCATCGTCTTCCTGCGCGAGTGGCCGACGCCGCAGGTCGCGCTCGGCATCGCGCTCATCTGCGCGGGCATCGTCAGCATCGCGTTCGTGCGGCGCGACCGGCATCCGCGCGGCGGCCGCGGCCTGGGCGCTCGCCAATGCCGGCGATCATCGCCGTCTACACGCTGATCGACGGCGCCGGCGCGCGGGCGTCGGGCAACGCCGCTGAGCTACGTCGCGTGGCTCACCTTCCTCGAAGCGATTCCGTTCCTCGGCTGGATCTGCCTGCGGCGGGGACGGGCCGCGGTCGCGTACCTGCGGCGCGGCTGGCGGCGCGGCCTCGTCGGCGGCGCCGCCAGCCTCGCCGCCTACGGCATCGTGCTGTGGGCGATGACCGCGGCGCCCGGTCGCCGCGGTGGCCGCGCTGCGCGAGACGTCGGTGCTCTTCGCCGCGCTGATCGGCGCCGTGTGGCTGCAGGAGGGCTTCGGACTGCCGCGGCTCGCCGGCGCGGCCAGCGTCGTCGCCGGCGTCGCCGCGCTGAAGCTCTGACCGCCGCTCCTCCCGAATCCTGTACCGGCCGGCAGCGGCCGACGATCCGGACCGTGACATGACCCAGCCTCCCCACCCACGCGCGCGTCGTCGTCGTCGGCGGCGGCATCGCCGGCGTGTCGACTGCCTACCACCTCGCGAAGCTCGGCGTGCGCGACGTCGTCCTGCTCGAGCAGGGCAGGCTCACCTGCGGCACGACCTGGCACGCGGCGGGACTCGTCGGCCAGACGCGCGCGACGCGCAACGCGACGCGGATGAGCCGCTACGGCATCGAGCTCTACTCGACGCTGGAAGCGCGAAACCGGGCTCGCGACCGGCTGGAAGCAATGCGGCAGCCTCAACGTCGCGAAGACGCCGGAGCGGCTCACGCTGATGAAGCGGCAGATGGCGCGCGCGAAGAGCTTCGGCATCGAGTTCGAGTTCGTGTCGCCGGCCGAGGCCGGGCGGATCGCGCCGATCCTGCGCACCGACGATCTCGCCGGCGCGGTCTGGATTCCGGGCGACGGCAAGGCCAATCCGACCGATCTCACGCAATCGCTGGCCAAGGGCGCGCGGATGCGCGGGCGCGACGCATCGTCGAAGGCGTCAAGGTCATCGGCGTCGATCGACGGCGCGCGGGCGCGTCAGCGGCGTGCGCTGGAAGTCCGGCGGACGGCGAGGGCGACGATCGCCTGCGAAACGGTCGTCAACTGCGGCGGCCAGTGGGCGCGCGAATTCGGCCGCCTCGCCGGCGTCAACGTGCCGCTGTACTCGGCCGAGCATTTCTACCTCGTCACCAAGCCGATCGCCGGCGTCACGCCCGACCTGCCGGTGATCCGCGATCCCGACGGCTTCCTCTACTACAAGGAGGAAGTCGGCGGCCTCGTGATGGGCGGCTTCGAGCCGGAGGCCAAGCCGTGGAACGTCGACCCGATTCCCGACGGCTTCGAATTCCAGCTGCTGCCCGAGGACTGGGACCATTTCGAAATCCTGATGACCAACGCCATCCACCGCACGCCCTGCCTCGAGACCGCCGAAGTCAAGCTGCTGCTGAACGGTCCCGAAGAGCTTCACCGGCGACGGCAACTTCATCCTCGGCGAAGCGCCCGAGCTCGCCGGCTATTTCGTCTGCGCCGGATTCAATTCGGCGGGCATCGCCAATGCCGGCGGCGCCGGGCAAGCTGGTCGCCGAGTGGATCGTCGCACGGCGATGCCGCCGCTCGACCTGTGGGACGTCGACATCCGCCGCTTCGCGCCGTTCCACGCCAACCGCCGCCACCTCGCCGACCGCACCGTCGAGATCGCTCGGGCTGCACTACGCGATGCGCTGGCCGCGCGAGGAGCTGTCAGACGGTGCGGCCGCTGCGCCGCTCGCCGCTCTACGACCGGCTGGCGGCGAAGGGCGCGGTGTTCGGCAGCAAGATGGACTGGGAGCGCGCCAACTATTTCCTGCCCGGCGGCGCCGCGCTGCCGCCGTCCACGCTTCGGCACGCCCGGCTGGCTGCCGTACGTGCTCGAGGAACAGCGCGCCTGCCGCGAGGACGTCGTCGTCTTCGACCAGACGTCGTTCTCCAAGTTCGTGCTCAAGGGCCGCGACGCGCTCGCCGTGCTGCAGCGCCTGTGCGCGAACGAGATCGACGTCGCGCCGGGCCGGATGGTCTACACGGCGATGCTCAACGCCCGCGGCGGCTTCGAGAGCGACCTCACGATCGTGCGCATCGGCGTCGCCGAGTTCTTCATCATCACCGGCTCGGCGCAGACGACGCGCGATTTCGCCTGGATCGAGCGCGGCATCGGCGATGCCGAGCACGCCGCGCTCGTCGACGTGACCAGCGCCTGGTCGGTGCTGTCGGTGATGGGACCGAAGGCCGAGGCGCTGCTCGCGAGCGCTCTCGGCCGACGACCTGTCGAAGGCCGCGACTGCCGTTTTCGACGACGCGCGAAATCGACGTCGGCTACGCTCGCGTGCGCGCGGCGCGGATGAGCTACGTCGGCGGTCCGGGCTACGAGCTCTACGTCCCGGCCGACCAGTGCGTGACGCTCTACGAAGCGCTGTGGAGCGTCGGCGGCGACTTCGGTCTCAGGGACGCCGGCTACTACACGATCGACGCGCTGCGCATCGAAGCCGGTCGCCGCGCCTGGGGCGCCGAACTGTCCCCCGACGAGACGCCGTGGGAGGCGGGGCTCGGATACGCGGTGAAGCATGGACAAGCCGGCGCCGTTCCTCGGTCGCGACGCGCTGCTCGGGAAATCCGCCGCCGGCCTGCGCAAACGGCTCGTGCTGTTCACGTTCGACGATCCCGGCGGCGTTTCCCTGGGGCGGCGAGCCGATCCTGATGGACGGCCGGAACGTCGGCGAACTCACGTCCGCCGGCTACAGCCGCAGGCACGGCCGCGCCGTGGCGATGGGCTACGCGCGCGCCGACGCGCCGCTGACCGACGACGCGTTGCTCGCGGCCCGCTACGAGGTCGACATCGCCGGCGTGCTCCACGCCGTGACGCCGCGTCTGAAACCCGGCTGAACGCCGCGCTCGCCGCGCGCACGGCCCGGCGTCAGATGGGACCCTCCGTCCGGCACAAGGCGCGCTTCTCCGCGGGCGAGAGCCGCTTGATCGCGTATTCGGCCTTCGATGCGGCGGATCGGTCGGCGCAGGCGATCGTCCCGAGCAGCCGCAGCGGCGGATGCGAGCGCGTGTACCGCGCCCCCTTGCCGCTGGCGTGCGCGGCGTAGCGCGCCTCGACGTCGACCGCGATCCCGGTGTAGATGCTGCCGCCCCGGCATTCGATCAGGTAGACGAACCAGGTCATTGCCCTGCGGCGACTTCGGCACGCTGCCGGACCGCGACGCGGGTCACCGCCCGATGCCCGCCGCCGCGGAACACGGCGCTACCGCGCCTTCGTCGGAATGTCGGGAACCCAGACGTAGCCGTCGGCATCGACGACGTACGCCTCGCGCAATCCGTGCGGTTTGTCCGCGGCACCGGCCAGCACCGTGTAGCCGTGCGCGTCGCGCGGCGGCGGCCGCGGCGTCCGGGTCGCAGCCGTGCAGGCGGAGTTCGACGCCCGTTCCCCGGTCGACGACGCCGCGCGCGCGACCGCGCAGCGGATGGCCGTCGTAGGTGTGGTCGGCATGCAGCATCCAGTCGCCGCCGCAGGCGCGAACGACGGCGAAATCGGCATCGGCGTAGACGACCTGCGCGCGCAGCACCTCGCGCTGAAACCGCAGCGCCACTTCGATGTCGCGAACGAGCAGGTTGACGGTCAGTGCCGCCAGCGAGCGTCCGTAGTCGCTCCCCGACATCCACGGCTCCCCGCTGCGCAGTTTCATCGGCGAACGCGGCGCGGCGATTCGCCGCCCGGGGGCAACGCCGGGAGCGGACCGGCGGCGGCGCGATGAGCGGCGGGATTCATGGCGGAATGCGGTTATCGCGGCGCTGTTGTCGGGACCGCGGATCCGGCGCCCGGAACGGACGGGCGGCGCGCCAATCGCGGCACGGCAATTTACGCCGCGCGGCGGAACCGGTCAACGCGCACCGCCGCCGGCGAACTCGGGGTCGCCCCGCGGTGTTCGAGGCGCCCCGAACTGTGCTAGCGTTGCCGCACCCCTTCCGGCCCGCATTCGGCACCGACTCATGCCCCACCGATTCACGACTCCGCCGCGCCGCGGCCGCGCGCCGGCGAAGCCCGGCGGAACCGCCACCGCGCAGGTCCAGAGCCTGACGCGCGGCCTCAACCTCCTCGAAGCGCTGGCGCGCGCCGAAGGCGGACTCACGCTGACCGACGTGTCGAAGCAGGTCGACCTGCCGGCGTCGACCACGCACCGGCTGCTCGCCACGCTGGACCGGATGGGCTACGTCTACCAGGCCGGCGACCTCGGGCGCTGGTACGTCGGGCTGCAGGCCTTCGCGGTCGGATCGACGTTTCTCGC
Organism: uncultured beta proteobacterium; assembly: GCA_963779445.1. GTDB lineage: Bacteria > Pseudomonadota > Gammaproteobacteria > Burkholderiales > Casimicrobiaceae > CAIWHR01. Next base: position 274,316 of record CAVZYI010000004.1, on the reverse strand, counting down.
CAGCCGCGATTTCGTCGCGCAGAGCCACCCGCACATGCGCCGGCTGATGGAACAGTCGGGGGAGACGGCGAATCTGGCGATACTCGACGGCACCGAGGCGGTGTTCATCGACCAGGTGCAGTGCCGCGAGATGATGCGCACCATCGTCAAGCTGGGGAGCAGGGTTCCGCTGCATGCCTCCGGCGTCGGCAAGGCGATATTCGCCGCGCTGCCCGACGAGCAGATCGACGCCATCCTCAAGGTCAAGGGTCTGCCGCGCATCACCGAGCACACCATCACCGCGCCCGAGACGATGTGGTCGACGCTCAAGGTCATCCGGCAGCGCGGCTGGTCGTTCGACGACGAGGAGCACGCGCTCGGCACGCGCTGCGTCGCCGCCAGCATCTACGACGAGCACGGCGAGCCGCTGGGCGCGATTTCGCTGGCGGGCCCGTCGACGCGCTTGCCCGACGCCCGCATACGCCAGCTCGGGCCGGTGGTCGCGCACGCTGCCGAGGAACTCACCCGCCGTCTCGGCGGGCGCTGGCGGCATCCTTACTGAATGGCGCCCACCGCGGCATAGCCGCCGCGCGGCGATGCCGGTTCCGCGGTCAGGCCGGGCAGGCGCCGCCCGTCCGGCCCTGCAGGCGCTCCACGCGGCGGGCGAGATCGGCCTGCGCCGGCGGCTTCCATCGGGACAACAGTTCGTCGGCCGCCGCGGCGTCGTTGCAGGTGAGCACGATGTCGCAGCCGGCGGCGAGCGCGGCGTCGGCGCAGCCGACGATGTCGCCCTCGACCAGCGCGCCGGCCATCCCGAGGTCGTCGGAGACGATGGCGCCGTCGTATCCCAGCCGGCCCCGCAGGATGTCCTGCAGCCAGAGGCGCGAGTAGCCCGCCGGGCGGGTGTCGACCGCCGGATAGATCACATGCGCCGGCATGATGCCTTCGACGCCGTGCTTCACCATCGCCGCGAAGGGCACGACGTCGTCGGCAAGCATCAGCTCCAGCGTGCGCTCGTCCTGCGGGCTTTCGGCGTGCGAGTCGGCAGCGACGTAGCCGTGCCCCGGAAAGTGCTTGCCGACCGCGGCCATGCCGCCGGCGCGCAGCCCGTCGTGCAATGCCGCGGCGAGGTGCGCGACGGCGTTGGGATTGCGATGGAACGCGCGATCGCCGATGACGGTGCTGCTGCCGTGATCGATGTCGAGCACCGGCGTGAAGCTGAAGTCGACGCCGTGGCGGCGAAGCTCGGCGGCGATCGTCCAGCCGATGCGGCGCGACTCGCGGGCCGCGCCGGCGATGTCGCGATCCCACAGGTCGCCCAGCGTGCGCATCGGAGGAATCGGCGTGAAGCCCTCGCGGAAGCGCTGCACCCGCCCCCCCTCGTGATCGACAGCGATCAGCAGCTGCGGCTCGCGGACCGCGCGAATCGTCGTCGTCAGCGCCGCCAGCTGCCGCGTCGATTCGAAGTTGCGCGTGAACAGGATCACGCCGCCGGCGAGCGGATGGGCAATGCGCTCACGGTCCGCGGCGTCCAGCGTGAAGCCGCCGATGTCGAGGAAAACGGGTCCGCGCGGAAGAGTGGTCATGGCGATTGGAATCGGCTGCGTTGAAGAATACCCGGCACCACGGCGCGAGCGGCTTTGCGGCTTCGGCGTCCACCGGAGCGCCCTTGGCGCCCGGGGGCAGCCATGCCGCCGTGGCCCTAGAGAATCCGGGCGGCCTCGCGGATCAGCGCCTTCATCTGGCGCACCGCTTCGCGCAGGCCGACGAAGACCGACCGGGAGACGATGGCGTGCCCGATGTGCAGCTCCCGCACGCCGGGAAGCGCCGCCACCGGCTGGACGTTGAAATAGTTCAGCGCGTGACCGGCATTGAAGCGCATTCCGCAGCCGCGGATCGCCTCGCCCGCCGTGCGCATCCTCGCCAGTTCGACGACGACCGCCGCGCTCTCCGGGTCGCGGCCCTTGGCGTGGAACGCATGGGCATACGGTCCCGAATGCACCTCGCAGACGGTGACGCCGATGCGCGCCGCAGCTTCGATCTGGCGGAGGTCGGCGTCGATGAACGCGCTGGTGACGATGCCGGCTCCGACGAGCCGGGCGACCGCCTCGCCGAGCTTCGCTTCCTGGGCGACGATGTCGAGCCCGCCCTCGGTCGTGATTTCGTGCCGGCCTTCCGGCACCAGCATCGCCATCTCCGGTTTCAGCCGGCAGGCGATGGCCGACCATCTCCGGCGTCGCCGCCATCTCCAGATTGAGCTTGATGTGCACGAGCTCGCGCAGCCGGCGCACGTCCTCGTCCTGGATGTGGCGGCGGTCCTCGCGCAGGTGGACGGTGATGCCGTCGGCGCCGCCGAGGTGCGCCTCGACCGCCGCCCAGACGGGATCCGGCTCGTAGGTGCGGCGCGCCTGACGCAGCGTCGCCACGTGGTCGATGTTGACTCCGAGCTCAATCACGGCGGCGGCTTCCTTCCTCGTCGAGCGCCTGCAGGTCCTGTACGACGCGCCGGCTTTCCACGCCGCGCTGCTCGAGATAGTGGTCGAGCACCTCGCGCATGAGGCGCTTCGCCTCGGCGGCGGTCGCCGCGTCCGGGTAGCGGTCGCCGGCCAGCGCCAGCAGCGTCGCGCCGCGCACCAGCGGCAGTTTCATCCCCGGCTCCGGAAGCGTGCGGCGCGGACCGCGGTCGAAGGCGTAATGGTAACGTGCCGCGGCGTCGACCGGCGCGTCGGTGTCCGCTTCGCGCAGCAGCGGCAGCGCATAACCCATCGCCGCCAGCAGGCGCACTTCGAAGCGGCGCAGGACGGTCGCCTGATCGCGCCCGGCGGCGAGCTCGGCGAGCGCGTCTTCGTAGTCGACGAACAGCTGCGGGTGCGGATCCTCGCGCGGCAGCAGCTTGAGCAGCAGCTCGTTCAGGTAGAAGCCGCAGAGGAGCGCAGAGCCGCCGACCAGCGGCAGCCCGCCGCGCCATTCCGCCTTCATCAGCGTCTTCAGTTCGTGCTGACCGGACCACGACAGGAGCAGCGGCCGGAATCCCTGCAGCAGGCCGCGCATCTCGGAGCGCGGACGCCGGGCGCCGCGCGCGACCATGGCGACGCGACCGTAACCGGTCGTGAACGCCTCGACGATCAGGCTCGTCTCGCGATACGGGTAGGCGTGCAGGACAAAGGCCTCCTGATCGTCGCGGCGCAGCGGGAGGGCACGCGACGCCATGTCAGGTCACCCCGGCGACGGCAGCGGTCGTTCCGGAACGGTGGCGGCGGCCGGCGTCGGCGCCACGCGGTTGCGCGTGCCTTCGATCCTGCGCTGCGGCAATCGTCATCGGCGCCGCGCGTCAATAGCCGAAGTGCTGAAGCTGCGCGTCGTCGTCGGCCCAGCCCTTCCTGACGCGCACCCAGACTTCGAGGAAGACGGGGCCGCCGAACAGGCGTTCCATGTCGCCGCGGGCTCGGGTTGCGATGTCCTTCATCGTCGCCCCGCCGGCGCCGATCAGGATCGCCCGCTGGCTTTCGCGGTCGACGACGACCGTCGCGTAGATGCGGCGCATGCCGTCCTGCTGTTCGAAGCGGTCGACGGTGACGGTCGCCGCATACGGAACTTCGTCGCCCAGCAGGCGGAAGATCTTTTCGCGGACGAATTCGGCGGCCAGGAAGCGCTCGTCGCGATCGGTGATTTCGTCGGGGCCATAGAGCGGCGGACCCTCGGGCAGGAGGCCGCGGACTTCGGCGACCAGGCGATCGAGCGCAAGCTCCGTCTCGGCGCTCACCGGGACGATGGCGACGAACGGGAACAGCGCGGCCAGCTCGGCCATCTGCGGGAGCAGCGCATTCTTGTCGCCGAGCTCGTCGACCTTGTTGAGCGCCGCGACGACCCTGGCGCCGGCGGGCAGAAGGCGGATCACCGCGCGGTCCGCCTCGACCGTGCGTCCGGCCTCGATCACCAGGATCGCCGCGTCGACGTCGGCCAGGCTCTGCGTCACCGCCCGGTTCATCCGCGCGTTGAGGCGCGACCGGTGCCGCGTCTGGAACCCGGGCGTGTCGACGAAGATGAACTGCGCGTCGGGGGCGGTCAGGATGCCGGTGATGCGGTGACGCGTCGTCTGCGCCTTCCTCGAGGTGATGCTGACCTTCGCGCCGACGAGGCGGTTGAGCAGCGTCGACTTGCCCACGTTCGGGCGGCCGACGATGGCCACGTGACCGCAGCGCATGCCCGGAATGTCCGGCAGCTCAGTCACGCGACGCCGGTCCGCCGGCGATCATGGCGTCGTAGGCCGCGGCGGCGGCCGCCTGCTCGGCCGCGCGGCGGCTGGCGCCGCTGCCCGCCGCGACGATCGCCAGCGCGGGTATGCGGCATTCGAGCGTGAACGTCTGCGCGTGCGCCTCGCCGACGACCGAAGTCACCGCGTACTCGGGCACCGCGATCCGCCGCGCCTGCAGCCATTCCTGGAGCCGCGTCTTCGGATCCTTGCCCAGCGCCGCCGGGTCGAGACCCTCCAGCGCCGCCGCGTAGACGCCTTCGATCACGGCGCGCGCCGCGTCGAAGCCGGCGTCGAGGAACACGGCGCCGAACACGGCTTCGAGCGCATCGGCGAGGATCGACGGGCGGTCGGTCCCGCCGCTGCGCAACTCGCCTTCGCCGAGGCGTATCGCGCTGCCGATGTCCAGCCCGCGCGCCAGGTTCGCCAGCGTGTCCCGATTGACGAGCATGGCGCGAATCCGCGACAGCTCGCCTTCGGGAAGCTCCGGGAACCGCTCGTAGAGCGTCATCGCGACGGCGCAGCTCAGTACGGCATCGCCGACGAATTCGAGCCGCTCGTTCTGGGTCGCGCCGAAGCTGCGGTGGGTGAGCGCCTGCGTGAGCAGCTCGGGCCGGCGAAACACGTAGCCGAGGCGGTCACGCAGCGCGGCGTTTGCCATCCTCCTGCAATGTCCGGCCGTCGACGGCGTCAGCGTGTTGCCGAGGCGTCGAAATCGAGATAAAGGCTCATGTTGCCGACGAGATGCAGCTTGCGGGACCAGCTGACGCTGACGACGATCTCGTTTCCCTGCTTTGAAATCTCGAGGTCCTTTGAGTTGACCGATTCGACGTAGCTGGTGTCGGCGAATCGCTCGAACGATTTGCGGATCTCGACGGCAGCGGTCGGATCCTTGGACTCGAGCAACGAACGGTCGAGCGCCTTCTGCACCGAAAAATACTCAATGTAGGCCGGCGTCACGCGAAAGCCGACCAGCGCGAAGATGACGACGACCGCGGCTACAAACAGGAACCCGACGATCGTCAACCCGCCCTGCCTGTTTCCGTGAATCATCATTCCTCCTATCGAATGCCGCTGCCGACGCGCTTCCAGGCGAAGCTGCTGATGTCGTCCCAGTTGAACCAGATGAAGAACGCCCGGCCGCGAATGTGGTCGTCCGGCACGAAACCCCAGTAGCGGCTGTCATCGCTCCGGTCTCGATTGTCGCCCATCATGAAATAGTGGCCCGGCGGCACCTTGCACGTGAAGCCGCTGCCGTCGGGATTGTAATCGCAGTTCTCCTTGCCGGGAAACGGACGCACCGAGCCCGGGCTCACCGCCGGCATCGTCGGATCGGCCGCGGTCTCGTGATCCGTCGGGCCCTGCCCGGTTTCCGCGGTCTCGGTCGTGCGCGCCATCGATTCGAAACGCAGGCCCTCGACGTAGCCGTAGGTGCCGTCCGGCCTGGCCGGCCAGGGCTGGCCGTTGACGGTCAGGCGCTTGTCCTTGTAGACGACCGTGTCGCCGCCGACGCCGATCACGCGCTTGATGAAGTCCTGCGCCGGATTCAGCGGATAACGGAAGACGACGACGTCGCCGCGCTTCGGGTCGGACAGCGGCAGGACCTTCAGCTCGACGATCGGCAGGCGTATCCCGTAGGTGAACTTGTTGACCAGGATGAAATCGCCGACCTCGAGCGTGGGCCGCATCGACGACGACGGGATCTTGAACGGCTCCGCCACGAACGAGCGCAGCGCGAAGACGATCAGCAGAACCGGGAAGAAGCTCTTCGGATACTCGATCCACCAGGGCTCGGGCGCGTCGGCGGGCCGGCGTTTCGCGAACACCAGGCGATCGGCGAGCGCGATGGCGCCCGTGCCCAGCGTCGCGAGAAAGAGGATCAGCGCAAAATTCATCGTGGTCGTCGTCGGGTTGTCGCCGGTTCACCCCGGGTCCGCCGGGGCGGACCGGGCGCGAGCGGGCGTCGGGTTACAGGAATGCGGAACGGCGCCGCCGAGCCGCGAATCGCGAGCCGCGGCGATCCCGGGCGGCGCGCGGTGGCGACGCGGATCGCAGGCGTCCTCGGGCCCCTGGTACGGCACGCGAGCGCGCGTCATTTCTCGCCGACCTGGAGGATCGCCAGAAAGGCCTCCTGCGGGATTTCGACGCTGCCCACCGCCTTCATCCGCTTCTTCCCGGCCTTCTGCTTTTCCAGCAGCTTCTTCTTGCGCGAGATGTCGCCGCCGTAGCACTTGGCCAGAACGTTCTTGCGCATCGCCTTGATCGACTCGCGGGCGATGATCTGCGCGCCTATCGACGCCTGCACCGCGACGTCGAACATCTGCCGCGGAATCAGCTTGCGCATCTTCGCCGCGACCTCGCGGCCGCGGTAGATCGCGACCGACCGGTGCACCATGACCGAGAGCGCGTCGACGCGCTCGCCGTTGATGAGTATGTCGAGCTTCACGACGTCGGTTGCGCGGAACTCGCGGAACTCGTAGTCCAGCGACGCGTAGCCGCGCGACACCGATTTCAGCTTGTCGAAGAAATCCATCACCACTTCGGCGAGCGGCAGCTCGTAGGTGAGCATCACCTGCCGGCCGACGTACTGCATGTTCTTCTGGACCCCGCGCTTTTCGGTGCACAGCGTCAGCACCGGGCCCACGTACTCCTGCGGAGTCAGGATGGTGGCGGTGATGATCGGCTCGCGGATCTCCTCGACGCGCGAAAGATCGGGAAGCTTCGACGGGTTCTCGATCTCCAGCACCGTCCCGTCGCGCAGCAGCAGCTGGTAGATCACCGTCGGGGCGGTGGTGATCAGGTCCATGTCGTACTCGCGCTCGAGCCGCTCCTGGACGATGTCCATGTGCAGCAGGCCGAGGAAGCCGCAGCGGAAACCGAAGCCCAGGGCCTGCGAGACTTCGGGCTCGTAGTGCAGCGACGCGTCGTTGAGCTTCAGCTTGGCGAGCGCGTCGCGCAGCGCCTCGTACTGGTTCGATTCGACCGGATAGAGCCCGGCGAACACCTGCGGCTGCACTTCCTTGAAGCCCGGCAGCGGCGCGGGGGCGGGCCGCGCGGCCAGCGTGACCGTGTCGCCGACCTTGGCCGCGTCGATTTCCTTGATGCCGGCGATGATGAAGCCGACCCCGCCCGCCGACAGCTCGGCGCGGCCGACGGCCTTCGGCGTGAACACCCCCACCTGCTCGCAGGTGTAGGTGGCGCCCGTCGCCATCAGCTGGATCTTCTCCTTGGGCTTCAGCGTCCCGTCCATCACCCGCACCAGCATGACGACGCCGACGTAGTTGTCGAACCAGGAATCGATGATCAGCGCCGACAGCGGGGCGTCACGGTTCCCGGCGGGCGGCGGTATGCGGGCGATCACCGCTTCCAGGACGTCGTCGACGCCTTCGCCGGTCTTCGCGCTGCAGTGCAGCGCCTCGTGCGCCGGTATGCCGATGATGTCTTCGATTTCCTCGATCACGCGGTCGGGCTCGGCTGACGGGAGATCGATCTTGTTCAGCACCGGGACGACGGTGACGCCCTGCTCGATGGCCGTGTAGCAGTTGGCGACGGTCTGCGCCTCGACGCCCTGCGACGCGTCGACGACGAGCAGCGCGCCTTCGCAGGCGGCCAGCGAGCGCGAGACCTCGTAGGCGAAATCGACGTGCCCGGGCGTGTCGATCAGGTTGAGGCTGTAGACCTGCCCGTCGCGCGCCTGGTAGACGAGCGCCGCGGTCTGCGCCTTGATGGTGATGCCGCGTTCGCGCTCCAGGTCCATGGTGTCGAGGACCTGCGCTTCCATTTCGCGGTCGGCGAGGCCGCCGCAGCGTTGAATGAAGCGGTCGGCGAGCGTCGACTTGCCATGGTCGATGTGCGCGATGATGGAAAAGTTGCGGATGAGGTCCAAGGTCGTTGCCGGTCAGCGGCGCGCCAAAACAAAGGGGCACCGGTAACGTGCCCCTTTGCCGCCGCAAAGATGTTGAATTTTAGCGGATTTTCGACCGGAACGCGATACGCCCCTGCGCCCGGCGCGGGCCTCCTCCGGCGCCGCGCGCCGGTGCCGGCTCTGGCAGGCGCGGCCGGATCGGACGTCGCGGGCGGGACGCATCGGGCGCCGGCCGTCCGCGGGGCCTGCGCCGGCGAACCGCCGCGCCGAACCCGGACCCCGGCGGCGCGCAGCCGCCGGCCGCACGAAATCAGGCATCGTTGCGACGCATCCCCAGCGCCGCTTCGACCCGGGGGCGATCGAGCCGAAAGTGGCAAAGCAGGACCCCGGCGGAGGGCTCGCCGGCGAAGAGCGCGGGCACCTTGTCGCCCCACTCGGCCTCGAGCGCGGCGTTCGCGGCATCGTCGACGTCGACGACTTCGACCGTCGCACCCCCCGCTGCCGCGATCGGAAGCAGCGCCTCGCGCATGTCATCGCAGAGATGGCAGCAGGCGCGGGAGAGCATGGTCAGCTTCACGCCCGGCGACGCGCCGCGCGCGCCCGCTCCCGGCGCGTCGCCGCCGGTCATTCGCTGCCGTTGTTGAGCTTCAGCGTCGAGAAGAATTCCTGCTCGCCGCGTTTCAGCCGCAGCGTCACCGACGCCCCCTTGTCCAGCTTCGACAGCAGTGTGTTCACCTGTTCGGCGCTCTTCGCCTCGGTCGTCTGTCCGCGATTCACGATGGCGAGGATGACGTCGCCCGGCTGGACATTGCCGCGTACCGAGCCGGTGACATCCTCCACCAGCACGCCGGCCCTGACGTCGAGGTCCTTGCGCTGCTCGTCGGTGAGATCGGCGAGCACGAGTCCCATCCGGTTGGGCTTCGCCTTCTCCTTCGGCGCGGGTCCGCCGCGGCGGGGCTGCGCACCGGCGGCGTCTTCCTTCATCTCGGCCACGGTGACCGAGAGTTCGCGCTGCGCGCCCTTGCGCCACACCGTCAGGTTCACCTTGGTGCCGGGCTTGATCGCGGTGATGATCCGCGGCAGCTCGCTCGACGTGTGAACTTCGCGGCCGTCGGCCTTGACGATGATGTCGCCGGCCTCGACGCCGGCCTTCTCGGCGGGACCGCCCTTCTCCACCGAATTGACCAGCGCGCCACCCTGCTTGGCGAGACCGAACGCCTCGGCGGTCTCCTTGCTGACTTCCTGGATCTGCACGCCGATGCGCCCGCGCGTGACCTTGCCCTTGTCCTCTGATCTGGTTCACCGCGCTCATCGCGATGTCGATCGGAATCGCAAACGAGAGCCCCATGTACCCGCCGGTGCGCGAGAAGATCAGCGAGTTGATGCCGACGACCTCGCCCCTGAGATTGAACAGCGGGCCGCCGGAGTTGCCCGGATTGACCGCGGCGTCCGTCTGGATGTAGGGGACCAGGTTTTCCTGCGGCAGGTCGCGTCCCTTGGCGCTGACGATGCCCGCGGTCATCGTGTTCTCGAGACCGAAGGGCTTGCCGATCGCGACGACCCACTCGCCCACCTTGAGCTTGTCCGGATCGCCGATCGTCACCTTCGGCAGATCCCGGGCTTCGATCTTCAGCACGGCGACGTCGGTGCGCTTGTCGGCGCCGATGACCTTGGCCTTGAACTCGCGACGGTCGGAGAGCTTGACGCTGACCTCGTCGGCGCCGTCGACGACGTGGGCGTTGGTGACGAGGTAGCCGTCGGCCGAGATGATGAAACCCGAACCGACCGATTGCTGGTCGAACTCGCGCTCCGGCCCGCCGCGTCGCGGAATCTGGCCGAAGCGGCGGAAGAATTCGTAGAACGGGTCGTCTTCGGAAAGCTCCGGCAGGCCCTTTCGCTTCATCTTCTGCGTGACGTCGATGCTGACGACGGTCGCGCCCTGCTTTTCGTACAGGTCGGTGAAGTCGGGAAGTCCGGCCGCGCGTCCCTGGGCCGCGGCCGGGGCGGCGAAAGCGGCCAGCACGGCCAGGACCGCGACGAAAACCGGCACGGCATGGGCGGGTGAATTGCGTTGCTTCATGGGTATTGCCCTCTTTCCAAACGACGGGGAACTGAACACGAAGGCGCGCAGGTCAACGCCGCGCCACCGAATGGGCGATCTGGCGGATCGTGACCCCGGGAACCTCACCGAGCACGGTCACGACATGATCGTCGAACTGCCGGACGTAGACGTTGATGCCGCCCTGCTGCATCAGCCCGGTCGGGTGCGCCGATCCACCGGTCCGTTCGACGAATACCGAAACGGCGACGAGGCCATCCGAATAGACGAGGTGCGCGACCGGCTCCCGCTTGCCGCGCAGGGTGCGGTAGCCTTCGACGATCTTCGACGAACCCGGCGGCAGCTTGCTGACGGTCCAGCCCGTGTCCCGGAGCTCGACTTCGCCGGGTCCGACCTCGCGGACCTGCCAGTCGGGCGGCACCGGCGGCCAGGTCGGCTTGACCATGTCGCGGTCGATCCTTGGCGCCGATGCCGAGGTCGATGAACGCGAACTGCTCGACCATCTCGTCGCGCTCGTCCAGGATGCGCGCCTTCAGCAGGAGCCCGGTCGCCGTGTCGATCCAGAACTTGTGGCCGTAGCGCAGGCCGTCGCGGGGCTCGAAGACCCAGGCCTGCGCGTCGAGCCCGGCGACGCGGTCGGGCTCGGCCTTGCGCAGCTCGTAGAATTCGGCGAGCGACTTCTGCTGCGACGCCGAAAGCGACGGAAAGGCGTTGCGGAAGGTGCGCGGCTCGACGCGCACGACCTTGGCGTCGGGGTAATAGCAGCGGACCTCGCCATGGCTGCGGATCACCTCGCGCGGCGGGCCGTCGAGGTTGACGAGCTTTTCGTACTCGCTGCCGGCATCGTTCCAGATGGACGAGGCGCGACGTCTCGACGTGGCCGCCGTGCTGGTAGACGATGGTGCCGACGTAGTTGAGGTTCTGCGCGGCCGCGGCGGCGCGGCCCAGCCACGCCGCCGCGTCCTCGGCCATGGCCGCGGGCGCATCGCCTGCGCCGCGACGACGAGCGCCGCGACGGTCGCGCGCGCCGCGGTGCGCAGGCGCGCCACGACGCCGCCGGCCGCGGATGGCCCCGCGACCCGGATCATCGCGCCTCCAGGCCGGACGCCATGCTATCTCTGTCGCGTCGGCAGCCGCCGCCGACACCGCGCGGAGGTTGGGTCCGACGCCCTGGATCTGGGTCGTCGGCGAATACTCCTGGTGCGCCAGCAGATAGTCGGCCGGCACCGGCGCCTGCCGGACCTGCGCCGCCCGGACGGCGCCGGCCTCGCCGGCCTTGGCAATCGCGGTCGACGAGCCGTCGAGCGTGTTGAACGCCACCCAGCCGACGACGGCCACGGCCGCGACCGTCGCCGCGGCGGCCCAGGCGAAGGGCAGCGGCCGGGTCGTGCGGACGCGCGGCGCCAGCACCGTCGGCTCGGCGGCGAGCCGCGCCGCGAAGCGCCGACGAGAACCGCCGGCGGCACGCCGCCCGCGCCGCGCAGCGTGTCGCCGATCACGTGGTAGCAGACCCAGGTCGCCCTGCCGTCGGGATGCCTCAACTGCCCGCAGGCGACGTCGGCTCGCCGTCGTCCAGTTCGCCGTCCATCAGCCGCGAAATCTCCTCACCCATCACCATCTCCGGTTCTCTTCAGTCCCCAGCAACGGCCGCAATTCCGTTGCGATCGCTTCCCGCGCCCGGAAGATCCGGGAGCGCACCGTGCCAATCGGACAGTTCATCACGTTGGCAATCTCTTCGTAACTCAGGCCCTCGATCTCGCGCAGCGTGATCGCGGTCCGCAAATCCTCGGGCAGCGCGTCCATCGCCTTGTTGACGATGGCCGCGATCTGCTTGCCCTGCAATTCGCTCTCCGGCGTGTTCGAGTCGCGCAGCTGCTCGGCATCCTCGAAATCCTCCGCCTCCTCGTTGTCGAATCTGGTCGACGTCGGCGCGCGCCGGCCCAGCGCGACCAGGTAGTTCTTCGCCGTGTTGATCGCGATCCGGTACAGCCACGTGTAGAACGCGCTGTCGCCGCGGAAGCTCGGCAGCGCCCGATACGCCTTGATGAACGCTTCCTGCGTCACGTCCTCGACCTCCGCCGGGTCGCGCACCCACCGCGACAGCAGCCGCCCGAGCTTGCGCTGGTACTTCATGACCAGCAGCTCGAAGGCCCGCTTGTCGCCTCGCTGCGCGCGCAGGACGAGCTGCTGATCGACTTCCCGATCACCCATCGACGGGTATTCCCTGAATCATTCGTTGTTATGCCCGCCGAACGGCGGGTGCGGCCCGGCGTCGACGAAACCGCCGGCGTCCGCGCTCGGGGCCATCCGCCTGGCTCTCGCGCGGTGCACGCTTGCATTCACAGACCATTGCCGCGCGGGAAGTTCACGTCGCGGGCGCATCGCGCGTCCGGCACTTTTGCGCCGACGAGCGAACCTCGGCTTTGTCCACGACAACCAGCGGCCGGACGCGCCCGGTGGCGATGCCGCGGTAATTGCGGACGATCGGCTCGCGCCACGGCCTCGAGCGCGGCGCGCTGATCGGCGTCGAGCAGTCCCAGCTGGTCGAGCACCGCGACCGTCGCCGGATGCAGGCCGCGCTTGGCGCCGTCGGCGACCTTGACCGCGATGCCGATGCCCGCGGCTGCGAATGCCGATCGCCTGCACGCCCTCGGCGCCGATCTTGGTGACCCAGTCGCCGCGCCCGGCGCGCATGTAGCGCGAGATCGTTGCGGCCTTCGCCGGACACCATTTCCGGATGCGCGGTCATCGCGTCGGCAAGGATCCGCGGCGCCGCGGCCGTAGATCGGCGTCGTCGCGCTCGCCGGCAAGGCGCGCGATAGGCGAGCGCGAGCCGCGAGAGCGGCACCGCATAGTTGGGCGCCGAGCAGCCGTCGATGCCGGCCACGAGCTCGGCCTCGGGCGTCCGGTGAAATGCGCGACGGAGCGGCGGATCGCCTGCTGCAGCGGATGGTCGAACGCGAGGTAGTCGTCCTTCGGCAGCCGCAGTGGACGCAGTAGGCGAGCATCCCGCTGTGCTTGCCCGAGCAGTTGTGCGCGAGCGGCGAACACGGCGGCGGCGGCGGCACTTCGCCGCGCACCTCGTAGTAGCCCGGCGCATGCGTGCCGCACTGCAGTTCGGCCGCGGTGCTGCCGCGACTGGCCAGCATGTCGGCGACCGCCGTCGACGTGCCGCGGCTCGCCGGAATGGCTGGCGCACAGCAGCGCGACCTGCGCCGGCGAGAAGCCGAAGCGCTCGACGCCGCCCGCGGCGACGAACGGCATCGCCTGGAACGGCTTCAGCGCGCTGCGGGTCATCGTCAGGAAGTGCGGATCGCCCGCCGCAGTACAGGAGCCGGCCATGGCGATCGACGACGGCGACCGAGCCGTAGTGCACGCTCGTCGACCGCGTCGCCGCGGGTCGCGACGGCGAGCGGCGACGTGCGGTGGCGCGGCCTGCTCGCGGAGGCCAGCGCCGGCGCCGGCGATGGCGTGCGGAAGCGTCGGACATGGGCAATGGAGGTCGCGGCAAAGCGCGCATTATCGCCGAGCGGCCATCCGCGCCGACCGTTGGTCTCAACGCGACTTCGCCCGGCGCTGCCGCTGGTTCCAGCAGTCCCAGGCAGCGCCAGCGCGGTCCTGATCTGCTCCAGCGCCGCCGGATCCTCGATCGTCGTGAGATCGCCGGGATCGCGGCCCTCGGCCAGCGCCTGCATCGAACGCCGCAGCAGCTTGCCCGACCGGGTCTTCGGCAGCACCGTCACGAAATGCACGGCGCCGGGCCGGCGCGATCGCGCCGAGCTGGCGATCGACGGTGTCCATCACTTCCTTGCGCATCTTCGCGACGCCCTCGGGCGTCGCGACCGTCGCCGGCGTCCTTGACCACCGCGAACGCGACCGGGATCTGGCCCTTCAGCGCATCGGCGACGCCGACGACCGCGACTTCGGCGATGCCGGCATGCGCCTGCACCGCCTCCTCGATCTCGCGCGTGCCGAGGCGGTGGCCGGCGACGTTGATCACGTCGTCGGTGCGGCCGAGCACGAAGTAGTAGCCGTCGGCGTCGCGCGATCGCCCAGTCGAACGTCGAATAGGCGAGCTTGTCCTTGAAGTCGGAGAAGTAGGTCTTGACGAAGCGCTCGTCGTCGCCCCAGACCGTGGTCATGCAGCCGGGCGGCAGCGGCGGCACGATCGTCAGCACGCCCTTTTCGTCGGCGCCCGACCTCCGCGCCGGTGCCTTCGTGCAGCAGCCGCACGTCGTAGCCGTAGACCGGGAACGACGGGCTGCCGAACTTGCGCGGCGTCTCCTCGACGCCGAGCTGCGCCGAGAGGATCGGCCAGCCGCTCTCGGTCTGCCAGTAGTTGTCGACGATCGCGACGCCGAGCGAGTCGGACGCCCAGCGCGCGGTCGGCTCGTCGAGCGGCTCGCCGGCGAGGAACAGGTAGCGCAGCGATCGAGAGGTCGTGCGCCTTCATGAACGCCGTGTCCTGCTTCTTCAGCACGCGGATCGCCGTCGGCGAGCTGAACATCGTCTTGACCTTGTGCTCGGCGACGATCTTCCACCAGATGGCCGGATCGGGCCGGATCGGCAGGCCCTCGTACATGATCGTCGTCGAGCCGTTGATCAGCGGCGCCGTAGACGATGTACGAATGGCCGACGACCCAGCCGATGTCGCTGGTGGTGAACATCGTCTCGCCCGGCGCGACGCAGAAGATGCGGCGCATCGACGACGCGAGCGCGACCGCGTAGCCGCCGGTGTCGCGCTGCACGCCCTTGGGCTTGCCGGTGGTGCCCGACGTGTAGAGGATGTACGACGGCTCGCGAGGATTCGAGCCACTCGCACGGCACCTCGCGTCCATGTGCTGCGCGCGCAGCGTCGCGTAGTCGAGGTCGCGGCCGGCGACGACGGCCATGCCGGGGTCGAGGCCGCGATTGACGATGATCGACCCTGGCCGGCGGATCTGGCGCGAGGCGGATCGACTCGTCGACCAGGTGCTTGTACGGCACCGGCTTGCCGCCGCGCATGCCGGCGTCGGAGGTGACCATGACCTTCGGCGTGGCGTCGTCGATGCGGGTGGCGAGGCTCGCCGCGGCGAAGCCGCCGAACACCACCGAGTGGATCGCGCCGATGCGCGCGCAGGCGAGCATCGCGAACGTCGCCTCGGCGATCATCGGCATGTAGATCAGCACGCGATCGCCGCGTGCCGACGCCCTGCGCCTTGCAGCGACCGCGGCGAAGCGGTTCACCTCGGCGTGACAGCTCGCGGTACGTGTAGCTGCTCGTCCTGGCCGGTCTCGGTCGAGATGTAGATCAGCGCCGTCTGCTCGCCGCGCGTCGCGAGATGGCGATCGACCGCGTTGTGGCAGATGTTGGTGCGGCCGCCGACGAACCACTTGGCGAACGGCGGCTTCGAATAGTCGAGCACCGCCGAGAACGGCGTCTGCCAGTCGACGAGCGTCGCCTCGTCGCGCCAGAAGGCGTCGCGGTCGGCGAGCGATCGGCGATGGAAATCCTTGTAGGTGGCCATTCCTGTCTCCTCTTCGTTTGGCGTGCGGCGCGGCGGGCGGGCCCCGGCCCGAGCCTCGATCGCTATATCTTATATAAGACATAAGACCTTGGAAAGGGACGTCCCGCCACCGGGCGGCGGCTTCGACGGCGTCCCGTAGCGTACGGCGGAGGAAGTCGGACGGCCTTGCGCGGGATCAACCGCCACGTCGCGCAGATCACGCCGGCGGGCGCCGAGACCGGCCGGATCCGGCGGAACCGAATCCCTGCCCGCGGATCGCCGGCGCGGGCGGCCTTCGACGGTCAGGCACCGACGCAGTGCGCCGCTACCCGTCCGGCGCGCTCAGGGGTGTGAATCCGGGCGATCTTGACCACGGTGCGGCCGCGGACCAGGCCCTTGATGTACGCGTCGAAGTGCGTCGGGCAGCTCGTCGAAGTCGATCGTGCGCACCTGGTCGTGGACCTTGTCCGGCCGCCAGTCGACGGCGAGCTTGTTCCAGATCTTCTGCCGCAGCGACATCGGGCAGTTGGCGCTGTCGGCGCCGAGCAGCGAGACGCCGCGCAGGATGAACGGCGCGACCGTCGTGTTGAGCTTCATGTCCGCGGCGAGGCCGACCGCGCCGACCGCGCCGCCGATCTTCGTCGTCGCCAGCAGCCACGACAGGATGTCGCCGCCGAGGTTGTCGACGGCGCCCGCCCACGTCGCCTTTTCGAGCGGCCGGATCTTCGAGAGGTCGATCGACTGGCGCAGCAGGACCTCCTTCGCGCCGAGGCCCTTGAGGTAGTGCGTCTCCTCCTCCTTGCCGGTGATCGCGACGACGTGATACCCGGTCTTGGCCAGGATCTCGACGGCGACCGAGCCGACGCCGCCGGTGGCGCCGGTGACGGCGACCGGGCCGTTGCCGGGCTTCAGGCCGTTGTGCTCCATCAGCATGATCGCCTGCGCCGCGGTGAATCCGGCGGTGCCGAGCGTCATCGCGTCGAACGCGGTCATGCTCTCCGGCCGGCGCACGACCCAGTCGCCGGGCACGCGCACGTACTCGGCATAGCCGCCGTCGTGCGCCACGCCCATGTCGTAGGCGTGGACGATGACCTTGTCGCCGCGCTTCCAGCGCGGATCGGTCGACGACTCGACCGTGCCCGCCATGTCGATGCCGGCGTTGGTCGGGTACTTGCGCATGATCTTGCCGGTGCCGTTGTACGACAGCGCATCCTTGTAGTTGATCGTCGAGTACTTGGTCTTGACGACGACGTCGCCCGGGTCGAGCTCGTCGAGCGTCATGTCGACGAAGCGGCTCATGACGACCTTGTTGTCCTCGAACGTCCGGTAGGCCTTGAATTTGTGCACGGGAGTCTCCTTGAGTGGAAGCGGACTGAGGGGGAAGCGGAAAGGGACCGGCGGGGAAGTAGTTTCAGGCGGCCGCGTCGGCGGAGAGGTGCGGCAGCGCCATGTAATCGTGGGTCTGCATCTCGATGAGCCGGCTCGCGGTGCGCGGGAACTCCTGGCTGTTCGGCCCTTCGACGTAGAGCCTGTCGGGGCCGCGGCGGCGGCCACCAGCAGCTTCACGCGATGATCGTACAGGATGTCGACCAGCCAGGTGAAGCGCCGGGCGCGATCGCCCATGGCGGCGGTCATCCGCGGCACGCCGGACAGGAGCAGCACCGAAAAGCTGCGCGCGAGCTCGAGGTAGTCGCGCTGCGAGCGCGGGCCGTCGCACAGCGTCGCGAAATCGAACCAGACGGCGCTGCCGGCGCGGCGCCGGGCGACGAGCGTGCGGCCCTCGATCGCCAGCGCGGATCCTCGTCCGGCCCCGGCGCATCCGCTCGAACGCCGCGGCCAGCGCCGCGTCGGCGGCCGGGCCGAGCGGCGTGTGGTAGCTGCGACCTGCTCCAGCACGCGCAGCCGGTAGTCGATGCCGGCGTCGACCTCGACCACGTCGAGCCAGCTTCAGCGCCGGATCGTCGGCAGGAAGCGCTCGCGCTGCAGGCCGTTCGGATAGAGCCCGTCGGGCGGGTAGTTCGACGTCATCACGAACACGACGCCGGGCTCGAACAGCGCCGTCAGCAGCCGGCCGAGGATCATCGCGTCGGCGATGTCGGCGACGTGGAATTCGTCGAAGCAGACGAGTCGCCACCTGCGGGCGACGTGGGCGGCGACGATGGCCAGCGGATCCGCCTCGCTCTTCAGCGTCGCCAGCTCCTCGTGCACGCCGCGCATGAAGGCGTGGAAATGCACGCGCGTCTTGCGGCGGATCGCCACGGTGGCGAAGAAGCTGTCCATCAGGAAGCTCTTGCCGCGGCCGACGCCGCCCCAGAGGTAGACGCCGCGCGGGACCTCGGGCGGCGCGAACAGGCGCTTCAGCGTCGACTGGCGGGCGGCGCGAAATTCCGCGAGCTCGTGGGCGAGCTGCTGCAGGCGGTCGAGCGCGGCGGCCTGCGCGTGGTCGAGCGTCGTGCCGCGCGCGGCGAGGATGGGCAGCAGCCAGTCGAACAATGCGCCGCGGCGCAGCGCGACGTTGCTTTCGACGGCGATGTCGTTCACGGTCGCGCCGCCGCGTCCACGACGACCTGCGGCGTTCCCGTTGCGGCCGGGCTGCTCCGGATGACCCCTGTCAGCCCTGCCCTGTCGCGCAACGACGCCTCCCCTCGGTCCTCGTCCTGCGGCGCGCGGGTCGCCGCGCACCGACGCGCCGGCGGGCCGACGCGGGATCTACGGCGATTGTAAGGCAGAACGGGCGGCCGGGATTTGCGCCGTGACCGGCCACGAGGGCGCCCGCCCGACGCGTTGCGGCCGCACTACATGTTGAGCGTCCGGCCGTCGACCGCGAGCGCGGCCTCCCGGGTCGCCTCCGACAGCGACGGATGCGCGTGGCAGATCCGCGCGAGGTCCTCGCTCGACGCGCCGAATTCCATCGCCACGACGCCCTCGGCGATCAGCTCGGACGCATAGGGACCGATGATGTGCACGCCGAGGATGCGGTCGGTCGTCGCGTCGGCGAGGATCTTGACGAAGCCCGTCGTGTCGCCCAGCGCGCGGGCGCGGCCGTTGGCGGTGAACGGAAAGCTGCCCGCGCGATACGCGACGCCCTCGGCCTTCAGCTGCTGCTCGGTCCTGCCGACCCAGGCGATCTCGGGCGACGTGTAGATCACCCACGGAATCGTGTTGAAGTCGACGTGGCCGTGCTGGCCGGCGATGCGCTCGGCGACGGCGACGCCCTCGTCCTCGGCCTTGTGCGCGAGCATCGGGCCGCGGACGACGTCGCCGATCGCCCAGACGTCGGCGAGATTGGTGCGGCAATCGCCGTCGACGGCGACGAAGCCGCGCTCGTCGAGCGCCAGTCCGACGGCTTCGGCGCCGAGGCCCGCGGTGTGCGGCACCCGGCCGATCGACACGATCAGCTTGTCGAAGGTCGCCGACTGCGCCTTGCCGGCGGCGTCGTTGCAGGCGACGGCGACATCCTTCTTGCCCACGCTGACCCCGGTGATGGTCGCGCCGGTGTGGATCGCGAGGCCCTGCCTGGCGAAGACCTTCCGCGCTTCCTTGGCGACCGCCTCGTCGACCGCGCCGAGGAACTCCGGCAGCGCTTCCAGCACCGTGACCTCGGAGCCGAGCCGGCGCCAGACGCTGCCCATCTCGAGGCCGATCACGCCGGCGCCGACCACGCCGAGCCGCCGGCACCGCGGTCATCGCCAGCGCGCCGTCGTTGTCGAGCACGAGCTCGTTGTCGATGACGGTACCCGGCAGCGGGCGCGGCTTCGAGCCGGTGGCGACGATCACGTTCGCGCGCGACGAGCTCCGCCGGCTTCGCCCCGTCCACGCGTATCGTCCACCCGCCGCGGCGCTGCCGCCGGCGAACGAGCCCCGGCCGTGGAAGAACGTGACCTTGTTCTTCTTGAACAGGTACAGGATGCCGTCGTTGTTCTGCGCCGACGACCTTGTCCTTGCGCGTCAGCATCTTCGCGACGATCGAGGCCGAGACCCTCGACCTCGATGCCGTGGTCGGCGAACGCGTGGCCGGCGTGCTCGTAGTTCTCCGACGACTGCAGCAGCGCCTTCGACGGAATGCAGCCGACGTTGGTGCAGGTGCCGCCGGGCGCGGGCTTGCCGCCGGCGCGCGTCCAGTCGTCGATGCAGGCGGTCCTGAAAGCCGAGCTGCGCGGCGCGGATCGCGGCGATGTAGCCGCCGGGGCCGGCGCCGATGACGACCACGTCGAATTGTTCAGCCATGAGGGGCTACCCTGTTGTGCCTGTTCCGCGGCGCGTCGCGGGCATTGCGCGCGGCCCCGGCGACCGGCGCTACAGATCCAGCAGCATGCGCGCCGGATCCTCCAGCGCTTCCTTGATCGCGACCAGCGACAGCACCGCCTCGCGGCCGTCGATGATCCGGTGGTCGTACGACTGCGCGAGGTAGTTCATCGGCCGCACGACGATCTGCCCGTTCTCGACCACCGGCGCGGTCCTTCGTCGCGTGCACGCCGAGGATCGCCGACTGCGGCGGATTGATGATCGGCGTCGACAGCATCGAGCCGAACACGCCGCCGTTGCTGATCGTGTAGGTGCCGCCGGTCAGGTCCTCGACCGAGAGCTTGCCGTCCTGCGCGCGCTTGCCGAAGTCGGCGATCTTCTGCTCGATCTCGGCGATCGACATCTGATCGCGTCGCGCAGGATCGGCACGACCAGGCCGCGCGGGCTGCCCACCGCGATGCCGATGTCGAAATAGCCGTGGTAGACGATGTCGGTGCCGTCGATCGACGCGTTGACGATCGGATACTTCTTGAGCGCGTGCACCGCGGCCTTGACGAAGAAGCTCATGAAGCCGAGCTTGACGCCGTGCTCCTTCTCGAAGCGGTCCTTGTAGCGGTTGCGCAGGTCGATGACCGGCTGCATGTTGACTTCGTTGAACGTGGTCAGGATCGCGGCCGTCGACTGCGACTGCACCAGGCGCTCGGCGACGCGCTGGCGCAGCCGCGACATCGGCACGCGCTGCTCGGGCGGTTGCCCGGTCGCGGCCGGCCGGCGCGACGGCGCGGGCGCGCGGCCGGCGCTGCCGGGCGCGGCGGCGCGGCGCGGCGCCGGCGTCGCGCGCGCTCGTCGCACGGCGGCGAGCACGTCGCCCTTGGTGACGCGGCCGCCGCGGCCGGTGCCCTCGACGTCGGCCGGGCCGATGCCCTGCTCGGCCATCATCTTGCGCGCCGCGGGCAGCGCCGGGGCCGCCGTGCCGTCGCGGCCGCAGCGGCGCGCGCCGGCGCGGCGGCCGCTGCGCGGCGGCCGGCGCCGCGAGCGGAGCCGCCGCGCGTCGCCTGCGCTTCGGTGTCGATCACCGCGATCACTTCGCTGCCCGCGACCGTCGATGCCGTCGCCCTTGAGGATCTCGACCAGCACGCCGGCCTGCGGCGCCGGCAGTTCGAGCACGACCTTGTCGGTCTCGACGTCGATCAGGTTCTCGTCGCGCGCTGACCGCCTCGCCGACCTTCTTGTGCCAGCTGACGAGCGTGGCTTCGGCCACCGACTCCGGCAGCTGCGGAACTTTGACTTCGACTCGCATGAGTGGATCTTCCGTGTCAGGTTCCGACGAGCATCTCGCCCTCGGAGAGCTTGGGCGCGAACGCGTCCTCGATCAGCTGCTTCTGCCGCGCGACGTGCTTCGACATGTAGCCGACCGCGGTCGTCGCCGACGACCGGGCGGCCGGCGTACGCGACGACCTGCTTCGGCAGCGCGTCGGCGCGGAAATACGCGCGCAGCCGATACCACGCGCCCTGGTTCTGCGGCTCCTCCTGGCACCAGACGACTTCCTTCGCGTTCGGGAACTTCGCGAGCGCCGCCTTGAAGTCGTCGTGCGGGAACGGATAGAGCTGCTCCAGCCGGACGATCGCGACGTCGGCGATCTTGTGCTCGCGGCGGTACGCGGCGAGCTCGTAATAGACCTTGCCGCGAGCAGACGATCACGCGCCGCACGTTCTTCGCGACGATCTTCTCGATCTCGCCGATCACGGTCTGGAAGCGGCCCGTCGGCCAGTTCCTCGAGCGACGACACCGCCTCCTTGTGCCGCAGCAGGCTCTTCGGGCTCATCACGATCAGCGGCCTGCGGAACGAGCGCAGCATCTGCCGGCGCAGCAGGTGGTAGATCTGCGCCGGCGTCGTACGGCACGCAGACCTGCATGTTGTGCTCGGCGCAGAGCTGCAGGTAGCGCTCGGGCCGCGCCGACGAATGCTCGGGGCCCTGGCCTTCGTAGCCGTGCGGCAGCAGCAGCACGAGCCCGCAGATCCGGCCCCACTTCACTTCGCCCGACGCGATGAACTGGTCGATGACGACCTGCGCGCCGTTGGCGAAATCGCCGAACTGCGCTTCCCAGATCACGAGGCGCTTGGGGTCGGACGTCGCGTAGCCGTACTCGAAGCCGAGCACCGCGTACTCCGTCAGCACCGAGTCGATCACCTCGAACGTCGGGCTGGCCTTCCTTGACGTGCTCGCAGCGGCACCCAGGTGCCGGAGTCCCATTTCTCGCGGTTCTGGTCGTGCAGCACCGCGTGGCGGTGCGAGAACGTGCCGCGGCCGACGTCCTCGCCCGACAGCCGCACGCCGTAGCCGTCGTCGAGCAGCGTCGCGTAGGCGAGCGTCTCGCCCATGCCCCAGTCGAGCGGCAGCTTGCCGTCGGCCATCGCGCGGCGGTCGGCGATCACCTTCTCGACGCGCGGATGCAGCTTGAAGCCTTCGGGAACCTCGGTGACCTTGCGCCGCCAGCGCCTTCAGCGTCGTCATCGGCACCGTCGTGTCGCAGGGCTCGGTCCAGTCGCGGCCCTTGTACGGCGACCAGTCGACCGAGAACGGCGGCTTGTAGTTCGACAGGATCGTCGTGTTGGTGTGGAGGCCCTTGTCCATCGCGGTGCGGTACGTCGCGATCATCGCGTCGGCTCCTCCGGCCGTGATCACGCCGTCGCGCGACCAGCTTGTCGGCGTAGAGCTTGCGCGTGCCCGGATGCTGGGCGATCTTCTTGTACATCAGCGGCTGCGTGACCATCGGCTCGTCGGCCTCGTTGTGGCCGAGGCGGCGGAAGCAGACGAGGTCGATGAACACGTCGCGGTGGAACTGCTGGCGGTACTCCATCGCCATCTCGATCGCGAGCAGGCAGACCTCCGGATCGTCGGCGTTGACGTGGAAGATCGGCGCCTCGGCCATCTTGGCGATGTCGGTGCAGTAGAGCGTGCCGCGGGTGTCGCGCGGATCGGACGTCGTGAAGCCGATCTGGTTGTTGATCGACGATGTGGATGGTGCCGCCCGTGTAGTAGCCGCGGGTCTGCGCCATGTTCAGCGTTTCCTGGATCACGCCCTGCCCGGCGACCGCCGCGTCGCCGTGGATCAGCACCGGCAGCACCTGGTCGCCCTTCGTCGTCGCCGCGCCGATGCTGGCGCGCGCGCACCGAGCCCTCGACCACCGGATTGACCGCCTCGAGGTGCGACGGATTGAACGCGAGCGTCAGGTGCATCGGGCCGCCCGGCGTGATCACGTCCGACGAGAAGCCCTGGTGGTACTTCACGTCGCCGGCGGAGAGCTCCTGCGCGTGCTTGCCCTCGAACTCGGAGAACAGGTCGGCCGGCATCTTGCCCAGCGTGTTGACGAGCACGTTGAGGCGGCCGCGATGCGCCATGCCGATCACCATCTCCTGCACGCCCGCCGGCGCCGGCGAGCTGGATCAGGTGGTCGAGCATCGGGATCATCGTCTCGCCGCCCTCGCCCGAGAAGCGCTTCTGGCCGACGTACTTGGTGTGCAGGTAGCGCTCGAGCGTCTCGGCCGCGGTCAGCCGCTCGAGGATGTGGCGCTGCTGCTCGGCGCGTGTAGCTCGGCCGCGAGTGGATCGGCTCGAGGCGCTGCTGGACGAAGCGCTTGGTCGCCGTGTCGTTGATGTACATGTACTCGGCGCCGAAGCGTGCGGCAATACGTGTCCTTCAGCGCCGCGATGAGGTCGCGCAGGCGCATCCGCGCCGGGCCGGCCATGAACGAGCCGACGTCGAACTCGGTGTCGAGGTCGGCCTCGGTGAAGCCGTAGGTCGCGAGGTCGAGATCGGCGATGTAGCGCTTCTCCTGCCGCTTCAGCGGGTCGAGCTCGGCGTGGAACATGCCGAGCGTGCGGAACTTGCCGATCATCTGCAGCACGAGCACCTGCTTGTGCATCGTCGTCGCGTCGACCATCGCGCCGGCGACCTTCCGGCTCTTGCCGAGCTGGATGAACGACTCGATGACCGGCGCGTGCGCGACGTCGGCGGCGCCGCCGCGCAGCGAGTCGAAGTACGCGCGCCAGTCGGCGCGACACCGCCGCCGGGTCGGCGAGGTAGTGCTCGTACTGCTCCTCGATGAACGGCGCGTTGCCGCCGAACAGCGTGCTGGTGGATTCGCATCGTGCTTCATCGCATCCATCGCGGGCACCTCGATAGCTTCGAGCCATGGGCGGCGAATGCCGCCGCGGCGCGCCGGATCGCGGCGCGCCCGGCTCCCGCCGCCTTACCGCTGCGCGATCGGCAGCACCGACCGGCGCGTCGCGCCGGTGAAGAGCTGCCGCGGCCGGCCGATCTTGTACTCGGGATCGGCGATCATCTCGTTCAGCTGCGCGATCCAGCCGACGGTGCGCGCCAGCGCGAAGATCGCGGTGAACAGCGGCACCGGGATGCCGATCGCCTTCTGCACGATGCCCGAGTAGAAGTCGACGTTCGGATAGAGCTTGCGCCTGACGAAGTAGTCGTCCTCGAGCGCGATCTTCTCCAGCGCCATCGCCAGCTTGAACAGCGGGTCGTCGCTCGCAGGCCGAGCTCGTCCAGCACCTCGTAGCAGGTCTCGCGCATCAGCTTGGCGCGCGGGTCGTAGTTCTTGTAGACGCGGTGGCCGAAGCCCATCAGCTTGACGCTGGAGTTCTTGTCCTTCACCTTGGCGATGAACTCGCCGATCTTCGCCACGCCGCCCTGCGCCTGGATCTCGTACAGCATGTTGAGGCAGGCCTCGTTCGCGCCGCCGTGCGCCGGGCCCCACAGGCAGGCGACGCCCGCGGCGATCGCCGCGAACGGGTTGGTGCCCGACGACGCGCACAGCCGCACCGTCGACGTCGACGCGTTCTGCTCGTGGTCGGCGTGCAGGATGAAGATGCGGTCCATCGCGCGCACCAGCACGTCGTTGACCTTGTAGTCCTCGCACGGCGTCGCGAACATCATCCGCATGAAGTTCGCCGCGTACGACAGGTCGTTGCGCGGATACATGTACGGCTGGCCGACCGAGTACTTGTAGGCCATCGCGACCAGCGTCGGCATCTTGGCGATCAGCCGGATCGCCGAGATGTCGCGCTGATGCGCGTCGTGCAGGTTGATCGAATCGGGGTAGAACGCCGACATCGCGCCGACGAGGCCGGTCAGCACCGCCATCGGATGCGCGTCGCGGCGGAAGCCGCGCAGGAAGAACTGCATCTGCTCGTTGACCATCGTGTGGTTGGTCACGAGGCTCGACGAATTCCGTTCTTCTGCGTCGGCGTTCGGCAGCTCGCCGTACAGCAGCAGGTGGCAGACCTCCAGGAAGTCGCACTTGCACCGCGAGCTCCTCGATCGGATAGCCGCGGTAGAGCAGCTCGCCCTTGTCGCCGTCGATGTAGGTGATCGTCGAATTGCACGACGCGGTCGACAGGAAGCCCGGGTCGTAGGTGAACTTGCCGGTCTTGCCGTACAGCGTGCGGATGTCGATGACGTCCGGGCCCGACCGTGCCGGCGAGGATCGGGAACGTGACGGAGGGCGAGCCGTCGGAGAAGGTCAGCGTGGCGGTGCGGTCGGTCATGATCATGGCTCCATGCGCGGTTGATCGGGCAGACGGCGGCCCGCGGCTTCGACGTCGCGGCGTCTCTCTCGATGACCGCTGGCTTTCGTCCACCGCGCGCGCCCGGCGGTCGGCGCTTCGGATGCACGGCGCGGACTGCCGTCAGGCCGCGCGCAGCGCGCCACCAGCGGACGCAGCGCCGCGTCCGCCGGCTCGGCGCGGCCCGACAGCAGGTCCCACAGCTCGTTGTCCGGCGAGGTCGAGCAGCCGGTCGCAGCGCCGCCACCTCGTCCTCGGTGATCGCCTCGCCGCGCGCGTCGAGGAACCGCGTGAGGATCAGATCGTTCTCCAGCATGCCGCGCCGGCAGCGCCAGCGCAGGCGCGCAACGGCGCGCTCGTCGATCATCGGCTGCGTCTCGCACTGCGGCGGGGATCCGCGCCGTGCCGACGCGTGGCCGGAGTCCGGAGCGCCGTCGACGGCGATTTCGCCGCTATGCGTGGCCACCGGCGATTCGGGCGCCTCGTCACACCGCGCGCTTCACCATGATTTCCTTGATCTTGCCGATCGCCTTCGTCGGATTGAGGCCCTTCGGGCAGACGTCGACGCAGTTCATGATCGTATGGCAGCGGAACAGCCGGTACGGATCCTCGAGATTGTCGAGGCGCTCGTTGGTCGCCTGGTCGCGCGTGTCGGCGATGAAGCGATACGCGGCAAGCAGCCCGGCCGGGCCGACGAACTTGTCCGGATTCCACCAGAACGACGGGCACGCGGTCGAGCAGCACGCGCACAGGATGCATTCGTAGAGGCCGTCGAGCTCCTCGCGGTCCTCGGGCGACTGCAGGCGCTCCTTCTCCGGCGGCGGCGTGTCGTTGACGAGGTAGGGCTTGATCGAGTGGTACTGCTTGAAGAACTGGCTCATGTCCACGATCAGGTCGCGGATCACCGGCAGCCCCGGCAGCGGCCGCAGCTCGACCGGCTCCTTCAGCTCCTTCAGATTGGTGATGCAGGCGAGGCCGTTCTTGCCGTTGATGTTCATCGCGTCGGAGCCGCAGACGCCTTCGCGGCAGCTGCGCCGGAACGACAGCGTGTCGTCGACCGCCTTCAGCCGCATCAGCGCGTCGAGCAGCATCCGGTCGTGCGGATCGAGCGCGACGTCGTAGTCCTGCAGGTAGCGGCTTCGCGTCCTTCTCGGGGTCGTAGCGGTAGACGCGGAATTTCATCCGCGGCTCCGATGCGTTCAGCTTCGACGCTCAGTAGGTGCGCGTCTTCGGCGGAAACGCCTCGACCGACAGCGGCTTCAGGTTGACCGGCTTGTAGTCGAGCCGGTTGCCGTCGCGGTACCACAGCGTGTGCTTGAGCCAGTTGACGTCGTCGCGGTTCGGATAGTCGCTGCGCGCCTGCGCGCCGCGCGACTCCCGCCGCGCCTCCGCCGACACGATCGTCGCCTTCGCCGTCTCGATCAGGTTGTCGAGCTCGAGCGCCTCGACCCGCGCCGTGTTGAACGTCCTGCTCTTGTCCTCTGATCGCGATGCGCTTCACGCGCTCCTCGAGCTCCATGCACCTTGCGCACGCCCTCGGACAGGAGCTCCTGGTTGCGGAACACGCCGCAATGCGCCTGCATCGTCTTGCGCAGGTCGTTGGCGACCTCCGGCACCGATTCGCCGGAGGTCGCGCGCGTCGAGCCGCGCGAGGCGCGCGAGCGCGCGATCGGCGGCGTCCTTCGGCAGCGGCTTGTGCGCTTGCGCCGCCGAGGCGCTGCTCGACGATGAAGTTGCCGGCCGCGCGGCCGAACACGAGCAGGTCGAGCAGCGAATTGGTGCCGAGCCGGTTGGCGCCGTGCACCGACACGCACGCGCACTCGCCGACCGCGTAGAAGCCGTTGACGACCGCGTCGGGATCGCCGTCCTTCGGCGCGACGACCTGGCCGTGGATGTTGGTCGGGATGCCGCCCATCTGGTAGTGGATCGTCGGCACGACCGGGATCGGCTCCTTGATGCAGTCGACGTTGGCGAACTTGAGCGCGATCTCGCGGATCGACGGCAGCCGCTTCAGGATCACCTCGGGCCCGAGGTGGTCGAGCTTCAGCAGCACGTGATCCTTGTTCGGACCGCAGCCGCGGCCTTCCTTGATCTCCTGGTCCATCGACCGGCTGACGACGTCGCGCGACGCGAGATCCTTCAGGTTCGGCGCGTAGCGCTCCATGAAGCGCTCGCCGTTGCAGTTGAGCAGGATGCCGCCCTCGCCGCGCACGCCCTCGGTGATCAGCACGCCCGCGCCGTGGACGCCGGTCGGGTGGAACTGCCAGAACTCCATGTCCTCGAGCGGAATGCCGGCGCGCGCGGCCATGCCGAGGCCGTCGCCGGTGTTGATGAACGCATTGGTCGACGCGGCGAAGATGCGCCCGGCGCCGCCGGTGGCGAACATCGTCGCCTTCGCCTGCAGGATCATCACCTCGCCGGTTTCCATCTCCAGCGCGACCACGCCCAGCACGTCGCCGTCGGCGTCGCGGATCAGGTCGAGCGCCATCCACTCGACGAAGAACTGCGTGCGCGCGCGGACGTTGCGCTGGTAGAGCGTGTGCAGCATCGCGTGGCCGGTGCGGTCGGCGGCGGCGCAGGCGCGCTGCACCGGCTTTTCGCCGAAATTGGCCGAGTGGCCGCCGAACGGCCGCTGGTAGATCGTGCCGTCGGCGTTGCGGTCGAACGGCATGCCGAAATGCTCGAGCTCGTAGACGACCTGCGGCGCCATCCGGCACATGTACTCGATCGCGTCCTGGTCGCCCAGCCAGTCGGAGCCCTTGATCGTGTCGTACATGTGCCAGAGCCAGTTGTCCTCGGACATGTTGCCGAGCGACGCGCCGATGCCGCCCTGCGCCGCGACCGTGTGCGAGCGCGTCGGGAACACCTTCGACAGCACCGCGACCGAGAGCCCGGCCTCGGCGAGCTGCAGCGACGCGCGCATGCCCGACGCCGCCGGCGCCGACGACGAGCGCGTCGAACTTGCGGACCGGCAGATGCCATCGTTGCATCCGGAGTCCGCCCCAGAGAATCTGGATCGTCCAGCCGAGGTAGGCGACAGAACGCGCGACCGTCAGCACCTGCAGCGTGAGGCGCACGCCGACCGGCTTGATGTAGTCCATCCAGATGTCGCGCACGCCGATCCACGCGTGCCAGAGCAGCGCCAGCATGAACACGAACGTCGCGAGCTTCCACGCGCCGCTGGCGAACAGCGCCTTCCACAGCGCGTAGTCGATGCCGCCGTTCCACAGCGCGATGCCGAGCACGAGCAGCGTGTAGACCGCCATCACCACCGCGGTGACCCGCTGCAGCAGCCAGTCCTTGAGCCCGTAGTGGGCGCCGACCGCGGGACGCCCGGTCACCATAGCCGCACCCCGACGATCAGCGTCAGCGCGAGGCTCACGACGAGGACGATGACGCTCGAGCGGCGCGCCGGCGCGAGATCGTCCCGATGTGCAGGTCGAGCAGCAGGTAGCGGATGCCGGCGCAGAAATGGTGGAGGTAGGCCCAGACGAAACCGAGCAGCACGAGCTTCGCCAGCGGATGCGCGGCGGCGGCTTTCAGCTGGGCGAAGGACTCGGGCGAGGCGAGGCTGCATTCGATCCGGCGAGCAGCAGCGGAATGCCGAACAGGAACAGCACGGCGCCGCTAATCCGGTGCAGGATCGAGACGATGCCGGGAAGCGGCAGCCGGATCCGCGGCAGGTTGAGGTAGACCGGACGGCGCTTGACGACGGGTTGCTCAGCGACCGGCATGGGGGCCCTCTGGGCGACGGGCGATCGCCGGACGCCGCGGCGAACCGGCATCGGCGGACGTCCCGCCGGTCGCGTACTGCGCCGGGAGATCCCGCCTGAACCGGTGACCTGGCATCGACACGCTCCGCAGGAACCCGCCTGAATGTTCGGACGCACGCCCGGGCGCGCGACGCATGGATGCGCCGTCGCCACGGACGACGCTTGTTGTGCAAAGCAACAAGAAAATTATACCGCGATTCGCGCGGCGCCCGCCAAGCACGGCGACGCCCGCCCGCGTCCATCCGGCGCCGTTCCCGGGGACGCCGCGGCCGTTCAGCCCAGCTCGTTCAGGTAGTGGTGCTGCCGGGTCGTCGACAGGCCGCGGCGCCATTCGACGGGACGGTCGCCGTAGGTCAGCGTCACCCGGTCGACGGCGAGCAGCGGGTGACCCGGCTCGACGCTGAGCAGCCGCGCGCTCGCTTCGTCGGCGGCGATGGCGCGCAGCTTCTCCTCGGCCTTCAGCATCCGCACGCCGAACTGCGTCTCGAAAAAGCTGTACATCGAGCCGTGGTAGCTCTCGGCCTTCGCCTTGGTGAGGCCCCGGAACAGCGCGGCGGGGAGCGTGATCTCGTCGAGCACCACCGGCTCGCCCGAGTATTCGAGCACCCGCCGCAGCACGACCACCGCGTCGCCCGGCTTCAGCTCGAGCAGCCGCGCCGCCTCGGAGGTCGCCTTGGCGCGGCGCACGTCGAGCAGGCGGCTCGCCGGATACTCGTCCTGTCCGTCGTTGCGGCGGATGCGCAGGAACCGGAACAGCGACGACTTCTCCTCGGTGTGCGTGGCGACGAACGTGCCCTTGCCCTGGCGCCGCACGACCAGGTTGTCGGCGGCGAGCGCGTCGATCGCCTTGCGCACCGTGCCCTGCGAAACGCCGAAGCGGCCGGCGAGTTCGATTTCGCTCGGGATCGCCTCGCCGGGGCGCCATTCGCCCGCCTCGAGGCTCTTCTCGAGCAGCGCCTTGATCTGCAGGTACAGCGGCTGGAACGATGGTGACGGATTCGACATGGTCCTGCGCCTGGCCGGGCCGGGAGCGCGGTCGCGCGCCCTGCTCCGGCGAGCATTATTGGGCCGCCGCGGCCGGTTGTCTATCTCATGTCTTATATCTTATATAAGACATAAGAGTGAATTGACACGTTTCGGGCCGGGGCCTACAATTTCCGTTCATCGGCGACGTGCCGGCGCGGGTGCCCGCCCGGCGCCGGCCGCGATTGCCGCGCCGCAACAAGTGGCGTTCCATGGCGCCCGTACGACACATCGCTCATCCGCCTCCAGCGTCCGCCGCGCATCCGCTTCGACCCGCCCCCACCGAGGAACCCGACATGAAGAAACCTCTACGCGTCGCAGTCACCGGCGCCGCCGGCCAGATCGGCTACAGCCTGCTCTTCCGCATCGCCGCCGGCGAAATGCTCGGTCGCGACCAGCCCGTCATCCTGCAGATGCTCGAACTGCCGATCGACAAGGCGCAGGCCGCGCTCAAGGGCGTGATGATGGAAATCGAGGACTGCGCGTTTCCGCTGGTCGCCGGCATGATCGGCACCGCGGATCCGCAGGTCGCGTTCAAGGATGCCGACGTCGCGCTCCTGGTCGGCGCCAAGCCGCGCGGACCGGGCATGGAGCGCAAGGACCTGCTGATCGAGAACGCCAAGATCTTCACCGAGCAGGGCAAGGCGCTCGACAAGGCGGCGAGCCGCGACATCCGCGTGCTGGTCGTCGGCAACCCGGCCAACACCAATGCCTACATCGCGATGAAATCGGCGCCGTCGCTGCCGAAGAAGAACTTCACGGCGATGCTGCGCCTCGACCACAACCGCGCGCTGTCGCAGCTCGCCGCCAAGAGCGGCAAGCCGGTCGGCGCCATCGAGAAGCTCACCGTGTGGGGCAACCATTCGCCGACGATGTACGCCGACTACCGCTTCGCCACCGTCGAAGGCAAGTCGCTGAAGGCGCTGATCAACGACGAGGACTGGAACCGCAACGTGTTCCTGCCGACCGTCGGCAAGCGCGGCGCCGCGATCATCGAGGCGCGCGGACTGTCGTCGGCGGCGTCGGCCGCGAACGCCGCCATCGACCACATGCGCGACTGGATCCTGGGCACCGGCGGCAAGTGGGTGACGATGGGCATCGCCTCCGACGGCAGCTACGGCATTCCGCAGGACGTCATGTACGGCGTTCCGGTGACGTCCGCCGGCGGCGAGTACACGCGCGTCGCGGGCCTCGAGATCGACGCCTTCTCGCGCGAGAAGATGGACGCGACGCTGAAGGAGCTCGAGGAAGAACGCGCCGGCGTGGCGTCGCTGCTGGGCTGACCCGCAGCGTGGCAACCCGCCTCCCGGCCCGGCGTCCGTGAGCGCCCGGCTCTCTCCGCAGGCAGCCCTCTACGGCGGCGACCGGCCGTTGCCCGCGCTGCCGGCCTGCGTCCACTACGCCGGCAGGCGCTCGTTTCTCGACAAGGCACTCGCGCTGCAGGCCGAGAGCGGATCGGTGTTCGACATCGCCGCCGACTGCGAGGACGGCGCGCCGGTCGGCGACGAGCGCGGCCACGCGCTCATGGTCGCCGCGGTGATCGCAGGCGACGCGAACCGGCAGCAGCGCATGGGCGCGCGCGTCCATCCGATCCGCCACCCGGCTGCGCTGGACGAACTCGATGTGCTCGTCGGCGAAGCCGGCGACCGGCTCGCCTTCCTCACCTGCCCCAAGGCCGAATCGGCGGGCGACGTCGAGCGTTTCCTCGAAGCGCTGGCGCTGCGCGCCTCGCGCACCGGACTGGGACGCGAGATTCCGGTCAGCGTGATGGTCGAAACGCACGGCGCGGTGCGCGACGCGTGGTCGATCGCCGCCCTGGCCGGCGTCGTCAGCCTCGATTTCGGCACGCTCGACTTCGTCAGCGCGCACCACGGCGCGATCCCGGCGGCGGCGATGGACAGCCCCGGCCAGTTCGACCATCCGCTGCTCCGCCGCGCCAAATGCGAAACCGCCGCGGCGGCGCTTGCTCATGCGGTGGTCCCCGTGCACGGCGTCACGCGGGCGCTCGAGCGACCCGCAGGCGGTCTTCGACGACGCCCGCCGCGCGCGCGCCGAGTTCGGATTCCTGCGCATGTGGAGCATCCATCCGTCGCAGATCGAGCCGATCCTGCGGCGCGATGCGGCCCGCTGCCGAGGAGATCGACGCGGCGGCCGGCGTCCTCGCCGCCGCCCAGGCTGGCCGACTGGGCCCCGGTCCGCGCAGGAGACACGCTGCACGACCGCGCGTCCTACCGCTATTGCTGGACGGTGCTGCAGCGCGCGCACGCTTCCGGCACTCCGATGCCCGCGGCTGCGGCGGCCTTCTTCCCAAGCCCGTCGCCCCTTCAATGAAGCTTCTTGAGGATCGACGATGACCCCTCCGACAGCCGGCGCGCGCTTCCGGGCGGCCCTCGCCGCCGAACGGCCGCTGCAGGTGCCGGGCGCGATCTGCGCCTACCACGCGATCGCTCGCCGAGAAATCCGGCTTCAAGGCCATCTACCTGTCCGGCGGCGGCGTCGCCGCCGGCTCGCTCGGGCTGCCCGACCTCGGCATCAGCACCCTCGACGACGTGCTGACCGACGTGCGCCGCATCACCGACGTCTGCGCCTGCCGCTGCTGGTCGACGTCGACACCGGCTTCGGGGCGTCGGCGTTCAACATCGCGCGCACGATCAAGGCGCTGATCAGCTCCGGCGCCGGCGCGCCTGCACCTCGAGGACCAGGTCGGCGCGAAGCGCTGCGGCCACCGCCCGGACAAGGAGCTGGTGCTCGGCGGCGAGATGGTCGACCGCATCAAGGCCGCCGTCGATGCCGCGGACCGATCCGGAGTTCGTGATCATGGCGCGCACCGATGCGCTGGCGGTCGAGGGCCTGGAGGCGGCGATCGACGCGCGCCTGCGCCTACGTCGAGGCCGGCGCCGACATGATCTTTCCCGAGGCGATCACCGATCTGGCGATGTACCGGCAGTTCGCCGCGGCGGTCGGGGTGCCGATCCTCGCCAACATCACCGAGTTCGGCGAGACGCCGCTGTTCACGCGTCGCCGAACTGCGGCGACGCCGGCGTGGCGCTCGTGCTCTACCCGCTGTCGGCGTTTCGCGCGATGAACAAGGCGGCGCTCGACGGTGTACGCGGACGCTGCGCCGCGACGGCACGCAGCAGGCGGTGCGTCGACCGCCATGCAGACGCGCGCCGAGCTCTACGACGTATCTCGGCTACCACGCCTACGAGCAGAAGCTCGACGAGCTGTTCGCCGGCGGAAGCCGCGGACGGCGCATGAGCATGCGCCGCCCCGATCGCACCGCGTCGACGCGCCTTAGGCGCCGCGTCGTCACGCACCAGGAGAACGCCATGCCCGAAGCTCCCGAAGCCCTCCGAAGCCGAAAAAGTCCGTCGCGCTGTCCGGCGTCACCGCCGGCAACACCGCGCTGTGCACGGTCGGCCGCACCGGCAACGACCTGCACTACCGCGGCTACGACATCCTCGACATCGCCGACAGCTGCGAGTTCGAGGAGATCGCCCATCTGCTGATCCACGGCAAGCTGCCGACCGCCGCCGAGCTCGCCGCCTACAAGGCCAAGCTGAAGAGCGCTGCGCGGCCTGCCCGAGCCGGTCGAGGCGTGCTCGAGCGCTGCCCGCCGCCGCGCATCCGATGGACGTGATGCGCACCGGCGTCTCGGCGCTCGGCTGCGTCGCTGCCGGAGAGGGACGACCACGACGTCCGCCGGCGCGCGCGACATCGCCGACCGGCTGATCGCCTCGCTCGGCTCGATGCTGCTGCTACTGGTACCACTTCAGCCACAACGGCCGGCGCATCGAGGTCGAGACCGACGACGACTCGATCGGCGGCCACTTCCTGCACCTGCTGCACGGCAAGCCGGCCGCCGGAGCTCGTGGGTGCGCGCGATGCACACCTCGCTCATCCTCTACGCCGAGCACGAGTTCAACGCGTCGACCTTCGCCGCGCGCGTCATCGCCGGCACCGGCGCCGACATCTACTCGGCGATCACCGGCGCGATCGGCGCGCTGCGCGGGCCCGAAGCACGGCGGCGCCAACGAGGTCGCGTTCGAGATCCAGAAGCGCTACGACAACGCCGGACGAGGCCGAGGCCGACATCCGCGCGCGCGTCGCGAACAAGGAAGTCGATCATCGGCTTCGGCCACCCGGTCTACACGATCGCGATCCGCGCAACGAGGTCATCAAGGAAGTCGCGCGCACGCTCGTCGGACGAGGCCGGCAGACATGAAGCATGTTCGACATCGCCGAGCGGATCGAGACGGTGATGTGGGACGTCAAGAAGATGTTCCCCAACCTCGACTGGTACTCGCGCCGTCAGCTACCACATGATGGGCGTGCCGACGGCGATGTTCACGCCGCTGTTCGTGATCTCGCGCACCTCCGGCTGGGCGGCGCACGTCATCGAGCAGCGCGTCGACGGCAAGATCATCCGCCCCAGCGCCAACTACATCGGGCCCGAGGACCGGAAGTTCGTCCCGATCGCCGAGCGCCGGTGACCGCGGCGCCCGCCCTTCGCCGCCCTGCGATTCCAGAAAATCGGCGCTGACCCCGGCGTCAACCTGCCGCCCCTTCGAACACGCATCCGACCATCGCGCAACCATGTCCGCACCCATCAGCAACGTCCGTCCCAAGCCCGACACGGTCCTCGTCGACATCGCCGACTACGTCGCCAAGTACCGGATCACCAGCAAGGAGGCCTACGACACCGCGCGCTACTGCCTGATCGACACGCTGGGCTGCGGCCTCGAGGCGCTCGCCTATCCGGCCTGCACCAAGCTGCTGGGGCCGATCGTCCCGGGCACCGTCGTCCCGAACGGCGCGAAGGTGCCGGGCACGCAGTTCCAGCTCGATCCGGTGCAGGCCGCGTTCAACATCGGCGCGATGATCCGCTGGCTCGACTTCAACGACACCTGGCTGGCCGCCGAATGGGGCCATCCGTCGGACAACCTCGGCGGCATCCTCGCCACCGCCGACTGGCTGTCGCGCAACGCGGTCGCCGCGGGCAAGGCGCCGCTGACGATGAACGACGTGCTGACCGCGATGATCAAGGCGCACGAGATCCAGGGCGTGATCGCGCTCGAGAACAGCTTCAACCGCGTCGGCCTCGACCACGTGGTGCTGGTCAAGGTGGCCTCGACCGCGGTGGTGGCCCAGATGCTCGGCCTCACCCGCGACGAGATCATCAACGCGGTCTCGCTCGCCTGGGTCGACGGCCAGAGCCTGCGCACCTACCGCCACGCGCCGAACACCGGCTCGCGCAAGAGCTGGGCCGCCGGCGACGCGACGTCGCGCGCCGTGCGCCTCGCGCTGATCGCGAGGACCGGCGAGATGGGCTACCCGTCGGTGCTGACCGCGAAGACCTGGGGCTTCTACGACGTGCTGTTCAAGGGCAACGCCTTCAAGTTCCAGCGCCCCTACGGCAGCTACGTGATGGAGAACGTGCTGTTCAAGATCTGCTTCCCGGCCGAGTTCCACTCGCAGACCGCGGTCGAGGCGGCGATGACGCTGCACGGCGAGCTGGCCAAGGCCGGCCGGACCGTCGACGACATCAGGAAGATCACGATCCGCACGCACGAAGCCTGCATCCGCATCATCGACAAGAAGGGCCCGCTCGCCAATCCGGCCGACCGCGACCACTGCATCCAGTACATGGTCGCGGTGCCGCTCATCTTCGGCCGCCTGACCGCCGCCGACTACGAGGACAGCGTCGCCGCCGATCCGCGCATCGACGCGCTGCGCGAGAACATCGTCTGCGTCGAGGACCCGCAGTTCACCAAGGACTACCACGATCCGGACAAGCGCTCGATCGCCAACGCGCTGACCGTCGAGTTCAAGGACGGCAGCACGACTGAAGGAAGTCGTCGTCGAATATCCGATCGGCCACCGCCGCCGGCGCAAGGAAGGCATTCCGCTGCTGGTCGAGAAATTCAGGACCAACCTCGCGCGCCGCTTCCCGGCAAACAGCAGCGAGGCGATCCTCGCCGCGAGCCTCGACCAGAAGACGCTCGAGGCGATGCCGGTCCACGAGTACGTCGACCTCTACGTGATCTGACGCGGCTGCCGGCGGCGTTGGACGGCGGCCCGCCAACGGCCCAGAATGGCGGTTCACCGTCGCATCGTCTCCAGGAGTCCCGAATGTCCCGTCCGCTGCTCGCCGCAATCGCCGCCGCCATGCTGGTCACGCCGGCGCTCGCCGTCGACATGCCGAAGATGAAGCCCGGACTGTGGGAATCGCAGAGTCACGCACGAAGGCGCTCCGGCAACGATGGGCGCCACCAGATCTGCATCGACGCCGCGATGCAGAAGGACATGATGGACATGAGCATGGGGACCATGAAGTCGATGTGCACGAAGAACGACCTGCGCCGCGACGGCAGCACGCATGTACGGCTCGGCCGAGTGCAAGTTCGGCGAGTCGGCGATGAAGTCCAGCTCGGTGACGACGTTCACCGGCGACACCGGCTACCGGACCGAGGTGAAGACCGCCTACGATCCGCCGTTCAGGGGCAAGGCCGCGTCGACGACCGTCGTCGAAGGCAAGTGGACGGGCCCCTGCCCCGCGGGCATGGTGCCGGGCGACATCATGCTGCCGGACGGAAAGAAGATGAACATGCGCGCGCTGGCCGGCGCGCCGCGAACGCAGCGGCCGCGCGAAACATCGCCGCCGCGTGCCCGCTACAATCGATCGGAGACCGCCCTTGAAGCACAATCTCTTCAACACGTTGCACGAGTTCCGGATCGCCGCGGCGGGCAGCGGCAAGTACTACTCGCTGCCTGCGCTCGAAGCAGCCGGCATCGGCCCGATCTCGCGCCTGCCGGTGTCGATCCGCATCGTGCTCGAATCGGTGCTGCGCAACTGCGACGGCAAGAAGGTCGCCGAAGAGCACGTGCGCGCAGCTCGCCAACTGGAAGCCCGACCGCCGCCCGCACCGACGAGATCCCGTTCGTCGTCGCCCGCGTCGTGCTGCAGGACTTCACCGGCGTGCCGCTGCTGGCCGACCTCGCCGCGATGCGCAACGTCGCCGCGGGACATGGGCAAGAATCCCGAAGATGATCGAGCCGCTGGTGCCGGTCGACCTCGTCGTCGACCACTCGGTGATGATCGACTACTACCGGCGGCCCGACGCGCTCGACCTCAACATGAAGCTCGAGTTCGAGCGCAACGACGAGCGCTACCAGTTCATGAAGTGGGGCATGCAGGCCTTCGACACCTTCAAGGTCGTGCCGCCGGGCATCGGCATCGTGCACCAGGTGAATCTCGAATACCTGGCGCGCGGCGTGCACCAGAAGGGCGGCGTCTACTACCCCGACACGCTGGTCGGCACCGACAGCCACACCACCATGATCAACGGCATCGGCGTCGTCGGCTGGGGCGTGGGCGGCATCGAGGCCGAAGCCGGCATGCTCGGCCAGCCGGTCTATTTCCTGACGCCCGACGTCGTCGGCGTCGAACTGAAGGGCCGGCTCGCGGAAGGGATCACCGCGACCGACCTCGTGCTCACCGTCACCGAGATGCTGCGCAAGGAGAAGGTCGTCGGCAAGTTCGTCGAATTCTTCGGCGAAGGCACGGCGTCGCTCGCCGTGCCCGACCGCGCGACGATCGCCAACATGGCGCCCGAGTACGGCGCGACCATGGGCTTCTTCCCCGTCGACGACGCGACCATCGACTACCTGAAGGCCACCGGCCGCACGACGGCGGAAATCGATGCCTTCGAGGCGTACTTCAAGGCGCAGGGACTGTACGGCATCCCGAAGGCCGGCGACATCGACTACACGAAGGTGGTGACGCTCGACCTCGCGTCGATCAGGCCTCGCTCGCCGGCCCGAAGCGCCCGCAGGACCGCATCGAACTTTCGAACCTCAAGTCGACAATTCGCCAGCCTCTTCAGCAAGCCGGTCGCCGAGAACGGCTTCGGCCTGCCGGCGGCCGGGTTCGGCGCACCGCGCTGACGCACCCGGGACGGCGTCGATCTCGGCAACGGCGACGTGCTGATCGCCGCGATCACCTCCTGCACCAACACCTCGAACCCCGGCGTGCTGCTCGCCGCCGGCCTGCTCGCGAAGAAGGCCGTCGAGAAGGGCCTGAACGTCAAGCCGCACATCAAGACCTCGCTCGCGCCCGGATCGCGCGTGGTCACCGACTACCTGACCAAGGCCGGGCTGCTGCCCTACCTCGAAAAGCTGGGCTTCGGCGTCACCGCCTACGGCTGCACCACCTGCATCGGCAACGCCGGCGATCTGACCGCCGAGATCAACGAGGCGATCACCGGCAACGACCTGGTCTGCGCCGCGGTGCTGTCCGGCAACCGCAATTTCGAGGCGCGCATCCACCCGAACCTCAAGGCCAACTTCCTCGCCTCGCCGCCGCTGGTCGTCGCCTACGCCATCGCCGGCACGGTGCTGACAGGACCTGACGACCGAGCCGCTCGGCATGGGCAGCGACGGCACCGGTCTATCTGAAGGACATCTGGCCGACGTCGCACGAGATCGCCGCGGTGATGCAGCTTCGCGCGCGACCCGGCGACCTACCGCACGCTCTACGCCGACCTCGCCAACGACAATCCGCTGTGGAAGCGCGATCGCCGGCGGCACCGGGCAGGTCTACGACTGGCCGACGTCGACCTACATCGCGAAGCCGCCGTTCTTCGACGACTTCGAGCATGACGCCGGCGCGAACCGGCGACATCACCGGCGCGCGCGCGCTCGGCATCTTCGGCGACTCGGTCACCACCGATCACATCAGCCCGCCGGTTCGATCAAGCCGACGTCGCCGGCCGGCATGTTCCTGCTCGAGAACGACGTGCCGGTCGCGACTTCAACAGCTACGGCTCGCGCCGCGGCAACCACGAAGTGATGATGCGCGGCACCTTCGCCAACGTCCGCATCAAGAACCTGATGCTGCCGCCGAAGGCCGACGGCACGCGCGTCGAAGGCGGCGTCACGCTCTTCCAGCCCGTCGGGCGAGAACGCTGGCCATCTACGACGCCGCGATGAAATACATCGCGCAGGGCACGCCGACGGTGATCTTCGGCGGCGAGGAATACGGCACCGGCAGCTCGCGCGACTGGGCCGCCAAGGGCACGCAGCTGCTCGGCGTCAAGGTCGTCATCGCGAAGAGCTTCGAACGCATCCACCGCTCGAACCTGGTCGGCATGGGCGTGCTGCCGTGCCAGTTCAAGGGCAGCGATACGGTCGCCTCGCTCGGCATCACCGGCGACGAGACCTTCGACCTCACCGGGATCGACGGCGAGATCCTGCCGCAGATGGACGTGACGCTGACCATCCACCGCAAGGACGGCACGTCGCGAACGGCGCAGGTGCTGCTGCGCATCGACACGCCGATCGAGGTCGACTACTACCGCAACGGCGGCATCCTGCCCTTCGTCCTGCGCGAGCTCGTCCTGCAGGCCGCGTAGGGCCGCGTTCGCGGCACCGCGGCACCCGCCGGCGGCGCGCAGGCTGCCGGTCCTTCTGCATTCGGAACAGCGCGCCCCATGCCCCGCTCCGCAGCGCTGCACGCGCACGCCGCGCACCCGCTTCGACGGGCGCTGCCGCTGTTCCTGCTCGCGGGCTTCTGCCTCACCTCGCTCGACACGACGGCGAAATGGCTGGTCCGCGACCATTCGCTGTTCCTGGTGGTGTGGGCCCGCTACGCGGGTCAGATGCTGGTCGTCACGCCGTTCGCGTGGCATCGCGCCGGGCCCGGTTTCTGGCGCACGCGCCGCCTTCCGCTGCAGCTCTTCCGTTCGGCGCTGCTGCTGGCCGCGACCGGCTGCTTCTTCGGGGCGCTGCGCTTTCTGCCGCTCGCCGAGGCCTCGGCGATCTCGTACCTGGCGCCGATCATCATCGTCATGCTGTCGGGGCCGATGCTGGGCGAGCGCCCGGACCGCTGGCGCTGGATCGCCTCGATTGCCGGATTCGCCGGCATCCTGATCCTGCTGCGCCCGGGCTCGGCGGTGTTCCATCCGGCGGTGCTGCTGCTGCTGGGGATGGCGCTGTGCAACGCGCTCTACCAGATCCTGACGCGCAAGCTCCAGGACGAAGGCGTGCACACGACGCTGTTCTACAGCGCGCTGGTCGGCACCGTCGCCCTGACGCTGCTGCTGCCGTTCGGTTCCAGCGAGGCCATGCCGACCGCGGGCGATGCCGCACTGCTGCTGCTGCTCGGACTCCTCGCCGGCGTCGGCCACTGGCTCGTGATCCGCGCCTACCTGCTCGCTCCCGCGTCGCTGCTGACGCCGTTCAGCTATCTGCAGATGCTGTGGGCGATCGCCTACGGATACGCGGTCTTCGGCCAGTTGCCGGACGGCTGGTCGGCGATCGGCATGGGCGTGATCATCGGCAGCGGCGTGATGCTGGCGTGGCGGGAGCGCCGGCGCAGCCGCGGCCGGGGCGGGCGCGGCGTGCCGTGACGCGGCGTCGCGCGGCAGTAGCCGCCGCCGTCGGCGGCGCGCTCAGGACGCCTTCGGCGACGCGTGACGCGCGATCCAGCGCGCCAGCGGCTTCCACTGCTCCAGGTCCTGCTCGGCGCGCGAGCGCGGCAGGTCGAACACCGACGCGCCGTCGCGCGCGCAATGGACGTAGACCTGCGTGTCGCGCAGGTGGGCAACGACCGGAAAGGAGAATTGTCCGAGGAATTGATCGAGCTCGGCGGCGCTGCGGGTGCGCGCGTCGACGCGCATGGCGATGATGCCGATCGCCAGCGTCCCCTGCTTCACCGCCTTGTAGTGGGCGATGGCACCGAGGAAGTGCCGGGTCGCTTCCATGTCGAACGCCGATGGCGTCAGCGGCACCAGCAGCACGTCGGCGCGCTGGATGGCGTCGCGCAGCTCCTCGCCGTGCAGGCCCGCGGGCGTGTCGACGACCTGCCACTGCGCATCGGCGTCCTGCAGCGCCTTGTTCGTCGCGCCGGGGGCAGCGGCGAATATGCCCGGAAAGAGCGCAGGACGCCGGGCGAGCCATTCCGATGCCGAGCGCTGCGGATCGTGGTCGGCGATCACCACCCGCTGCCGCTTGCCGGCTAGCCAGCCCGCGAGGTTGGTAGCGACCGTCGTCTTGCCGCTGCCGCCTTTGGGATTGGCGACCAGTATCGTCTGCATCGAAATCCTCCCTCGCTCCGCCGTGGCGCGGCGGCCCTATGTTAACGCCGTTGGCACGGTCCGGCGACCGCGCGTCAGCCGTGTTCCAGAACCGCCCGCAGCGCCGCGAGCACGTCGGCGCCGAGCCGCCGGCTGCGCGCCCCGTTCCAGCCGGTGACGGCGTCGGGATGGTCGGCGTTGTCCTTGAACGGCATCTCGAGCGTCAGCGAGAGGCAGCCGAAGGTATGCCCCACGTGCTTCGACGCCAGCGACAGGTTGACCTTCGTGTCCTTGTCCGCCGCGTAGCCGTGCACGCGTCTGGAAGTCGCGATTCGCGGCGCGCAGCGCGTCCTTGAACACGCCGTCGCGCGCCTGCTGTTCCGCGCCGTACTTGGGCAGGCGCTCGCAGCCGTCGACGAACACATAGGGCAGCGCCTCGTCGCCGTGGATGTCGAGGAACGCCGCGACGCCGGTCGCGTGCATCGCCGCGCGGACCACATGGACCTCGGGGCTCGTCTCCGGCGACGGCTCGTGCCATTCGCGGTTGAGATTCGCGCCCGCCGCATTGGTGCGCAGATTGCCGCGTACGCTGCCGTCGGGATTCATGTTCGGGACCACGTAGAACACGGCGCGCTCCAGCAGCCACCGCGCGGCCGGATCCGTCGTATCGGTCAGCCGTTCGAGCATGCCCTCGACGAACCATTCGGCCATCGTCTCGCCCGGATGCTGCCGGGCGATGACCCATACCGGCTTCCGTCCGTCGCCGGGCCGCCCGATCGTGACCAGGTTCATGTCCCGCCCTTCGACGCTCGAACCGAGGTCCGACACCCTCGCGTCGGGCGCGCAGTCCATCCGGCCGAGGAGGTCGAGGTGCCGGTCCCACGAGTACGGCTCGAAATAGGCGTAGTACACGCTGTCGCGTTCCGGCGTGTGCGCGACGACCATCTCGCGGCCGTCGAAGGTGGTCGCGACGCGGAACCACCGCGTCCGGTCGTACGAGGCGACCGCGCAGTAGTCCCGCCAGCCGTCGACATAGGTGCAGGCGGCGGCGTTGGTGAAACGCAGCCGCAGCGAGCGCCCGCCCGCGCCCTGGACGCGGAAATGGAACCACTGCCGGAAATCGGCATGCGAATCGGCCCGGATGGCGAGCCGTACGTCGTCCTCCCGGTCGGCGGCGATCACCTCGATCGCACCGGAGTCGAATTGCGAAGAAACCTTGAGCGGCATGGAGTTAGGGTCCGGGTAGGGGTCGGGACGGCGGCGGCATCCAGCGTGTCGGGCGCACTCTGTCGGTGCGCGCGACGGGCGGACGTCCCGCATGGCACGACCCTTGCACGATGGCACCTGAATACGCGGCGCGCGCGGGCAAGGGGCTGTCGGAAGGGGCGAATGCTACCATCCGCGGCCCGGGACCCGGTCGTCGTCCCCCGCGTCCCCCCCCGAGATGCCCATCGAAACCATCGTCGAACTCGATCCCGGAACGATCTGCGCGCGCAGCCGCGCCGGCGAAGCCGAGCTGGTTTCGGCCCGGAGCGGACTCCCGCTCCCGCAGCGCAAGCTGTTGTCGCTGATCGTCGCCCCCCGGGCCTTCGCCGAGCTCGTCGCCGAAAATCGGCTCGAGCCGCTGCGCGCCGCGCGCGATCTGGCTCGCCTTGCCGACCTGGGATTGATCGTGCTGCACGCTCCTGCCGCGCGGGCCGCTCGGGCCGTGCGGCCCGCGCCGCCGCCGATCGCCGCCGATCCGCTGCAGCGGCCGGCGAAACCCGGCGCCCGTGGGCTCGCGAAGGCGCGGAGTCCCCGGATCGCGCTCGCCGCCACCCTGGTCATGGTCATGATCCTGGCCTGGATCGTATTCGGCGGCGATTCGGCGACCACCCCGGCAGCGCCCCGCGCGGG
The DNA here is from genome assembly GCA_963779445.1 of uncultured beta proteobacterium. Lineage (GTDB taxonomy): Bacteria > Pseudomonadota > Gammaproteobacteria > Burkholderiales > Casimicrobiaceae > CAIWHR01. The sequence goes on along the minus strand of CAVZYI010000004.1, from coordinate 231,076 downwards.
GATTTCGACCGTCGCCGCCCCTGCGGCGCGGCCGATCCTCGGCGCAGGAAATCCGGCGCCGGCGGCGGTCCTGCCGACAGCGGCCGCGGTCCCGCGCGAGAGTCCGCTCCCGGCCGCCCGCGAGCGAGCGCCCGATCCGCCGCGGAGCGCGGTCCCGGCGACCGCCGGAAATCGCCCGCCCGACGCCCCGGTCGCCGACGCTCCGCGGTCGAGCGGCATCGGCCCGGCGCCCGATCCGGCGCCGGAACCCGCGGCCGCGGCGCCGCCACCGTCCACCGTCGTGGCCCCTGCGGCGCCCGCCGCGTCGCCGGCACCTGCCGCGGCGTCGCCCGAGCCGGCGCCGGTCGCCATGGCGCTCGTCACGCCCACGCCGATCGTCCCGCTGCTGCAGAACCCCGCGCGCTCGGCGCTGCAGCCGACAGTGCGCGAAGCGCCGGTGTTTCCGCGCGAAGCGCTGGTGGCCGGCGTCACCAGCGGCAGCGTCACCGCGCGGGTGACCGTCGCGCCCACCGGCAAGGTTATCGGCGTCGATATCGTCGATTCGCAGCCGCGCAGGCTGTTCGACCGTGCGGTGCGAAGCGCACTCGAACGCTGGCAGTTCGAGCCCGGCGCCGAAACGCGGACCACCGAAATCGAGATCGCCTTTTCGCGCGACTGACGCGCGCTCGCCCGCTCGCCGGTAAGATGGCGGGCTGACCATGGACGAATCCGCGCACACCGACGCACCCCCCGCCGTCCCCGCCGCCGCATCGGCCGCGGGACGCCCGCAACCGGCGACGCGCGACCCACGCAAGGGCGAGTTCGAGGCCAACAAGCTCAGGAAGCGCCTGCGCCGTCAGGTCGGGGAGGCCATCGGCAGGTATGCGCTGATCGAGCCGGGCGACCGCGTGATGGTCTGCCTTTCCGGCGGCAAGGACAGCTACGGCCTGCTCGACGTCCTGCTGTCGCTCAAGGACCGCGCGCCGTTCGGATTCGAAGTGATCGCCGTCAACCTGGACCAGAAGCAGCCGGGCTATCCCGCGGACGTGCTGCCCGGCTATCTCGCGAGGCGCGGCGTGCCGTTCCACATCGCGGAACAGGACACCTACTCGACCGTCAAGCGGCTGATCCCCGAGGGCGCGACCATGTGCTCGCTGTGCTCGCGGCTGCGGCGCGGAGTCCTCTATCGCGTCGCCGGGGAGATCGGCGCGACCAAGATCGCGCTCGGCCACCATCGCGACGACATCCTCGCGACGTTCTTCCTCAATCTCTTTTTCGGCGGCAAGCTGAAGACGATGCCGCCGAAGCTCGTCTCCGACGATGGCCGGCACGTCGTGATCCGTCCGCTCGCCTACGTCCGCGAGCGCGACCTCGCGCGTTACGCGGACCTGATGGCGTTCCCGATCATCCCCTGCAATCTGTGCGGCTCGCAGGAACACCTGCAGCGGCGGCAGGTGACGGCGATGCTGCGCGAATGGGAGAAGAAGCACCCGGGCCGCATCGAGTCGATCTACAACGCGCTGGCGAAAGTCGTGCCGTCGCACCTGATGGACGGTTCGTTGTTCGACTTCGCCGCGGTGCGCGCCACCGGCCAGCCCGCACCGGGCGGCGACGTCGCATTCGACGTCGACCCGACGCTCGAACGCGCGATCGAGAGCGCGGCCGCCGCAGCCGAAGCCGGCCGCGCGCCGATCGTTCCGCTCGTTGCGGTGGACCGTTGACGCCGCGCGGCGGCCCACGGCACGCCGCGGTGCGCGATCTCGGCCCGGTGCCGCCGGCCCGCCGCCCCGCCTCGCCGGCGCAATGATTCCGGCGGCGCTGCGCTCTCGGCTGCCGCCGGCGTGGGCGCTCGTCGTCGGCGCGGCGGCCATCGCCGGCGCCTGCCTGCGTCTCGACCAGTTCCTCGTGCAGGTGCTCATCGACGACGAATGGCACGCCGTGCATCAGCTGCTGAGCCGCACGCCGGCCGCGATGTTCCTCGATTTCGGCTGGGCGGACTACAGCATCCCGCTAGGCATCCTCGGTTGGTACGAGGCCCGGTGGTGGGGGCTGTCGGAGGCGGTCATGCGCGCGCCGATGCTGTTCTGCGGGCTGGCGACGCTGGTCGTCTTTCCGCTCTGCGTGGCAACCCGTGCCGGACGCGGAACCGCCGCCGTTTTCGCCGCGCTGCTCGCCATGTCGCCGCTGCTCGTCGTCTACAGCCGCATGGCGCGACCGTACGCGATCACGCTGCTCGCGGCGTGGGTTGCCCACGGCGCGTTCCAGCGCTACCACGCCACCGCGCGCGGCCGCGCGCCCGCCGGCCTCGCGTACGGCGCGGCGGCGACGCTCGCCGTCTGGCTGCACCCGGTCGTCGCGCCGTTCGTGCTCGCGCCATGGCTCTGGGCGCTCGCGCAACTGCGCCACGCGGCGCCCGGCGCCCGGCGAGCGCAGGTCCTCCGGTTGCTGCGGCTCGCGGTCCCGACCGCCGTCGCCATTGCGCTCGTCGTGCTGCCGCCGCTCCTCGCCCATCCGGAGTCCCTCGTCGGCAAGGGCGGCATCGACGCGCCCGATGCCGGGACGCTGGTCGGCGTCTGGTACGCATGGCTGGGGACGCCGTCGACGGTCGCCGTGGCGATCTGCATCGCGCTGGCCGCGCACGGCGCGCGAGGCATCTGGCGCGCGCTCCCCGAAGCGCGCACCGGAGCGCTCGGCGTGTTCCTGACGTTCCTGGCGGTGATGCTGAGCCGTCCGATGTGGAGCTTCAACCCGGTGACGCTGGCGCGCTACCTGTTGCCGTTTCTTCCCCTGCTCCTGCTCGCCGTCGCTGCCGGCGCCGTCGACATCGCGAGGCGCATCGCCGCGCCCGCGAGCGCGTCGCGGCGCATGCTGGCGGCGGGCTTCGCCGCGTTGCCGTGCATCGCGCTCGCGTGGCAGTCGCCGCTCGCTCCGATGCTGCGCCATCCGAACGCGCAAACGCTCGGGCTCGTGAACTACGTCGACTTCCGACCGGAAGGGAATCCCTTCCTGCCCTATATCGAAGGCATTCCGCTGTCGCCGTTCTGGGCAAGCCTTGCCGCCCTGCCGCCCGGCAGCCTGCGCATCGCCGCCGCGCCGTTCTATTTCGAAAGCTACGACTGGGACGCGTCACGCTGGGAACGGATCGGCAGGCAGACGGTGATGCCCGGTTTCCTCACCGGCCTGTGCGTCGATGCGCGCGCCGGCGAGTTGCCGCAGCGTCCGGAATTCCGGTTCCGCAATGCCGTGCATCTCGCCGACGACGACGCGCTCGCGCGACACGACATCGACTACGTCGTCTGGCAGAAGCCCTACGTCCAGTCCAGCCGCGGCCGGCCGGAGCCGATCGGCGCCGACACCGCGCACTGCGAGTCCGCGCTGCGCTCGAAGTTCGGATCGCCCGCCTTCGAGGATTCACATATCATCGCCTTTCGGCTGTCGCCACCCGGCGTTCCCGGTCGCCCATGCTCCACGGTAAGCGCATCGTCGTGGTCATGCCCGCCTACCACGCGGGCCGAACGCTGGAAGCGACCTGGCGGGACCTGCCGCACGACATCGTCGACGAGGTCGTCGTCGTCGACGACGCCAGCGACGACGACACCGTCGCGGTGGCCCGCTCGCTCGGACTCGACGTCATCCTGCACCCGCACAACACCGGCTACGGCGGCAACCAGAAGACCTGCTATCGCGAGGCGCTGGCGCGCGGCGCGGACATCGTCGTCATGGTGCATCCCGACTACCAGTACGACGCCGCGGCTGGTGACGGCGATGGCCGGCGATGATCGCATCGGGCATCTACGACATGGTGCTCGGCTCGCGCATCCTGGGCGGCGGCGCGCTCAAGGGCGGCATGCCGGTGTGGAAGTACGTCGCGAACCGGCTGCTGACCGTTTTCGAGAACGTGCTGATCGGCGCCCACCTGTCCGAGTACCACACCGGATACCGCGCGTATTCGCGCGCCCTGCTCGACGCGCTGCCGTGGCAGCAGAACTCCGACGATTTCGTGTTCGACAACCAGATCCTGGCGCAGACCATCATCGGCGGCTTCGGCATCGGCGAGGTCTCGGTGCCGACGCGCTACTTCGCGGAGGCGAGCTCGATCGGCTTCCGGCGATCGGTGCGCTACGGCTTTGGCGTCGTCGCGCACGACGCTGCTCGCCGCCGCCGCCCGGACCGGCGTCTACCGGCACCCGATGTTCGAGCTGCGCGCGCCGCGGGCGGCGTGACCCGCGCCCGACGCCCCTGCGATTCCATCGCCGGCGATGCCCGTCCGCAGATTCCTTCGACGCCCCCGGCCCGGGAGCGGAATCCTGCACTGGGTCCACAGCTTCTCGCTGCACGTCGCCACAGGTGTGGTTGCGGTGGCCGCGCATTACGCGGTGATGTACGCGCTGGTGAAATCGGGAATGCCGGGCGTGCCGGCGAGCGGTGGCGGCTTCGTCGTCGGCGCGCTGACCCGCTTCGCGCTTTCGTACTGGAGAGTGTTCGCGCCCACCCGCGGCATGACCGCCGCGGGCACCCGCTTCGTCGTCGCCATCGCGCTGCAGCTGGCGGTCAACAGCCTGCTGCTCGCCGGTTTCCTGGAACTCGGCCTGACGCTGTGGCCCGCGCAGGTCACGACGACCGTGCTGATGACCTTCGGCAACTATCTCGTCTACCGGCTCTGGGTGTTTCGATGATCCGGGCGGCGGCGACCGGCGACCGCGGATCGACGGCGATGGAACCCGATGTCGTCAGCGCCTCTCCAACACCCGCGATTCCGCTGTGGAGGCGCCCCATGGAAAATTCCCGCCGCCGCGCTCTGGTGTTCGTGTTCGGCCTCGTCGCCGGGCTTGGCTTCGACGCGCCCGTCGCGACGGCACAACCGGACTCGACAGCCTCCGCTCCGGAGGCCGAGCTTCGGGGCGGTGCGCTGCTCGCCGCCTTGCGCGGCGGCGGTTACATCCTCTACTTCCGCCACACGTCGACCGATTTCGGCCAGAACGACGAACGGATGACCGGCTACGAAGACTGCGCGTCGCAGCGCAACCTCACCGAGCAGGGTCGCGCCGAGGCGCGCGCCATTGGCACGCAGCTGCGCAAGCTCAACATCCCGGTAGGCGAGGTGCTCGCGAGTCCGTTCTGCCGCACCATGGAGACGGCGCAGCTGATCTTCGGCCGGGCGAAGTCGACACCCGCGGTGCGCGGCGGGCCGGCGCAGCCGGCCGATCTGGACCGGTATGCCGAACTGCGGCGGCTCCTTGCGACTCCGGTGCCCCGCGGCAGCAACCTCGCGGTCGCGAGCCATGGCAACCCGTACCGCGCCGTGGTCGGCGGAGCCTATCTCGCCGAGGGCGAAGCCGCGGTGATCAGCCCGCGCGGCGCCGACGGCTTTCGCGTCGTCGCGCGCGTGACCAAGGACCGGTGGGCGGCGCTGGCGGCGCCCTAGCGCGGCGCACCTTGCGTCGCGTCGCCGTGCACGTCCGGCCCGTCGCGTCGACGTATCGGTCGATTACGCAGGGAATCGTCGGCGCCGCATGGAGCCCGAGATGACGGTTCTGCCCGGCGATCGGCCAGCGTCCGCCGACCTGCCGGTGCAGCCTCTGCACGCATTCCCGATGGCCGCGCAGATCCTGCGGCTCAACTCAGCTTCACCTCGAAGCCGCGCCGGACGGCGGGGCGCGCCATCATCATCTCGTACCATCGACGCACATGCGGAAATTCGGCGAGATCCACCTTGTGCCGCGGGTGCCGCCACGCCCACCCCAGAATGGCGAAGTCGGCGATCGACAGTTCGTCGGCGAAGAACTCGTGCGTCGCCAACCTGCCGTCCATCACCGTATACAATCGCCGGGTTTCCTTCGAAAAGCGCTCGAGCGCGTAGCGGCGGTCATCCTCGTTCTCGACCGCCACGAAATGGTGGACCTGTCCCGGTATCGGTCCGAAGTTTCCCATCTGGAACATCAGCCACTCGAGCACCGGGATGCGTGCCCCCAGGTCGCGCGGCCAGAACCTGCCGGTCTTCTCGCCCAGGTAGATGAGAATGGCGCCCGATTCGAAAACGCTGACCGGCTTTCCGCCGGGCCCGTCCGGATCGACGATCGCCGGGATCTTTCCGCTCGGGCTGATCTTCAGGAATTCGGGCTCGAACTGCTGCCGCTTGCCGAGATCGACGATCCTGACCGTGTAGGGAAGCGCCATTTCCTCGAGGGCCACGCTGATCTTGCGACCGTTCGGCGTATCGAAGGCGTGAAGTTGGACTGGCATCGCAGGCATGGTGATCAGCGCAATTCGTTTCCGAAGCGTCCGCAGCGTGTCGTCTTGCCGGTGCCGTCACCAACCTGCATCCCGTCGGTGATCCGGCAGCAGACGTGGCGCATCGCGGTCGGCTGCGTTTCAGAACGTACCGGGGTAAGCGCCGCCGTCGATCAGCAGGTTCTGGCCGACGATGAATCCGGCGTGCGCGCTGCACAGGAATGCGCAGGCGGCGCCGAACTCGTCGATCGTCCCGTAGCGCCCCGCGGGATTGGCGTCGCGGCCCGCCGCATGCACGTCGTCGAACGATGCGCCGGCGACCCTGGCGCGCAGCGCCACGGTCGCGCGCAGCCGGTCGGTGTCGAAGGGTCCGGGCAGCAGGCTGTTGATCGTCACGTTGTGCCGCGCGACCTGCGCGCGCGACGCCGGCGACGAATCCGGTGAGCCCCGAGCGCGCGCCGTTGGAGAGCCCGAGGATGTCGATCGGCGCCTTGACCGCCGCCGACGTGATGTTGACGATGCGCCCGAACCGGCGCGCGATCATCCCGTCGACCGTCGCCTTGATCAGTTCGATCGGCGTCAGCATGTTGGCGTCGAGCGCGCGGATCCAGGCGTCGCGGTCCCATTCGCGGAAGTCGCCGGGCGGCGGGCCGCCGGCGTTGTTGACGAGGATGTCCGGCTGCGGACACCGGGCCAGCGCCGCCGCACGGCCGGCGGCGGTGGTGATGTCGCAGGCGACGTAGCCGACGGGGCGGCCGGCCCGCGCGGCGATGTCCTCCGCGGCGCGCCGCAGCGTGTCCTCGGTGCGGGCGACGATGGTGACCTCGCAGCCCGCGTCGGCGAGCGCCTGCGCGCAGCCGCGCCCGAGGCCCTTGCTCGCCGCGCAGACCAGCGCCTTGCGACCGGCAATTCCGAGATCCATGCGCCGGCTCGCTACGCGGCGCGCACGACGATGGCCCGGCGCACCTGCACCACGGTGCCGATGGTCGCGACCAGCAATCCGGCAACGACGTAGAACATCTCGCGACCCAGCGCGTGATCGAGCATGAAGCCGAACCACACCGGCCCGAGGGTCGCGCCGATGTCGAGCCCGCCGTAGACGAAGCCGTACACGCGGCCCGCCGCGCCCGGCGGAGTCGCCCGGCGGACGATGAGGTCGCGCGACGGGCCGGTCGAGCCCAGCGCGAAGCCGGCCGCCGCGAAGAACGGCAGCAGCATCGGCGTCAGCACCGCGCCGGTGGCGACCAGCGCCAGCAGCGTCGCTCCGGCGAGCAGCCCCGCCCGCGGCGACCAGGTCATGCCGGGTCGTGCGCGCGGCCAGGAAGCCGCCGGCCAGGATGCCCGCCGTGCCGCCGAGCAGATACGCGGTCACGGCGGAAGTCGCGAGCGCCAGCGGAACGTCGAGGCCGGTGTTGAGCGCCGCCGGCGTGAACGTCTGCAGGCCGATCGTGGCCATGGTCTGGATCAGGAAATACGCGAAGCACAGGATGATCGGCGGCTGCGCGAACAGCGCCATGCTGCCGCGCAGCGTATGCAGGTGCGCGTCGTGGGCACGGTGCGAGGTGAGCAGCGCGCGCTGCGTCGCTATGGCGCCGATCACGACGAGGCCGAGCATTCCCATCGCGGCGAGCGCGATTCGCCAGCCGAATGCGGCGCCCAGCGCATAGCTCAGCACCGGCGCCACCGCGTAGCCCAGATTTCCGCCGATGCCGTGCGTGCTGTAGGCGTAGCCGAGCCGGCCCGGCGCGACGTTGGCGTTGAGGATCGCGAAATCGGACGGATGGAACACGCCGTTGCCGATGCCCATCAGCGCGGCCAGCGGGTAGAGCCAGCCGATGCCCGGCGCAAGCGACGCGAGCAGCGTCGAGCAGGCGACCAGCAGCGCGCCGAAGAACAGCACCGGACGGGCGCCGACGCGGTCGACCGCGAAGCCCGCGGCGAACTGCGTGGCGCCGCTGGCGACGTAGAAGACGCCCACCAGCGCCCCCAGCGCCGCGAACGAGACGTCGAACTCGGATTTCAGCAGCGGAAAGAGCGGCGGCAGCGCGAGCTGGAAGAAGTGCGAAAGCGAGTGGGCGACGCTGACCAGGCCGATGACTTTGGCGTCGCGGCGAAACGATTCGGGCTGGACGGTATCCAAGGCGGGGGCGGACACGGGCCGGCGGGCCGGCGAGGCTCCACTATACTGCATCCTTGGGGCGCCGCCGCCCGTTGCGGCGCCGGCGTAAGGCGCATGCCCGCCGGCGCGACTATGCCCCGGGCGCGCGTCCCGCGCGCCCTCCCGCAGGAGAAGAGCATGGTAGAAAAGGTCAGGAAGTCCGACGCCGAATGGCGCGCCGCGCTCACCGCCGAGCAGTACAAGGTCGCACGCAAGAAGGGCACCGAGCGTGCTTTCACCGGCAAGTACTGGGACAACCACGCCGACGGCGTCTATCGCTGCGTCTGCTGCGGCATGCCGCTGTTCGACGCCGCGACCAAGTTCGAATCGGGGACCGGGTGGCCGAGCTTCTACGCGCCCCTCGCGCCCGAGAACGTCCGCAGCGAGGACGATTCGAGCTGGATCATGCGCCGCACCGAGGTCGTGTGCGCGGCCTGCGACGCGCACCTCGGTCACGTGTTCGAAGACGGTCCCGAGCCCACCGGGCTGCGCTATTGCCTCAATTCGGCGGCGCTCGATTTCGAGCCCAAGTCCTGACGCTTCGGCGGGCGTTGCCGGCAGCGGGAACATCGCGCGATGCGTCTGCTGCTTGCCGAGGATGACCCGATGATCGGCGACGGCGTCAGCCGCGGCCTGCGGCAGGACGGCTTCGCGGTCGACTGGGTGCGCGACGGGCGCGCGGCGGAGATGGCGCTGGCCGAAAACGTCCACGACCTGCTGCTGCTCGATCTCGGGCTGCCGCGGCGGGAGGGACTCGCCGTCCTGCGCGCGATGCGCGGCCGCGCCGACCTGCGGCCGGTGCTGATCGTCACCGCCCGCGATGCCCTCGCCGATCGCGTCGCGGGACTCGACGCCGGCGCGGACGACTATGTGGTCAAGCCTTTCGAGCTCGACGAGCTCGCCGCCCGCATCCGCGCGCTGCTGCGCCGCGCCGCGGGCCGGGCGGCGCCGGTCATCGCCTGCGGCGACATCGAACTCGAGCCGGCGACGCGGCAGACGCGCGTCCGCGGCGTGCCGATGGCGTTGTCGCCGCGCGAATTCGCGCTGCTGGAAGCGCTGCTCGTGCGGCCCGGCGCGGTGCTGTCGCGCGCGCAGCTCGAGGAGAAGCTCTACGGCTGGAACGAGGAGGTGGGCAGCAATGCCGTCGAAGTGCACCTTCATGCGCTGCGCCGCAAGCTCCCCGCCGACACCATCCGCAACGTCCGCGGCGTCGGCTGGATGATCGCGCCGCCGCGGCCGGAGACGTCGTGAGCGCCGCGGCGCGAGCGGCAGGCGTGGGGGCACGCCCATGAGTAACCGTCTTTGGCGTCAAGCGTTATGACGCGATTGGTCCCAAGGTTTATTGTGTCTGACCATGGCGTTGAGCACGGTCAGCAGCTTGCGCATGCAGGCGACCAGCGCGACCTTGGGGAACTTGCCGGCGGCGAGCAGGCGGTCGTAGAACGCCTTGATGGAAGGATTGTGTCGGGCTGCGCTGAGGGTCGCCATGTACAGCACGCGCCGGATCTCGAAGCGGCCCCCCTGCACCCTACGCCTACCCCGGCACGCGCCCGAGTCATAGGCCATGGGCGCCACGCCGACCAAGGTGGCGATCTCGCGGCGGTTGAGCCGCCCGAGTTCGGGGAGTTCGGCAAGGATGGTCGCGCTGGCCACGGGGCCGATGCCGCTGGCCGACTGCAGCAGCTGATCGAGTTCGGCGAAGTGTTCCTTTACGTGGGCGACCATCTGCGCTTCCACGTCGTCGAGCTGGGCGCGGATGGCCGCGATCATGGCCTCAATGCTGGGGCGCACCAGGGCCATGGCCAACGGCAGCCGCTGGCGCTCGCCCAGGAGCATGGTCAGCAATTGACGCCGGCGAGTAACCAGAGCGGCCAGCGCCTGCTGCTCGGAATTGGCCAGCGGGCGGATGAAATGCGCGAGGTCGTCACGACGCACCAGCACCGCCGCGAATTCGGCCAGCATGCGCGCATCGATGCGGTCGGTCTTGGCGAGCTTGCCCATGGACTTGGCGAAGTCGCGCGCCTGTTTGGGATTGACTATCGCCACCGCCAAGCCGGCCGCCTGCAATGCGCAGGCCAGTGCCGCTTCGTAACCGCCGGTGGCCTCCATCACCACCAGGGCAACCCCCAGCGGCGCCAGCGCCGCCGCCAGCGCCGAGTGGCCCTCGGCCTCGTTGTCGAACCGCTGGGCTTCCAGTATCGCGCCCAGCACCGAGACATCGACCTGCGCCTTGGCCACGTCGATGCCCACCACCACTAAGGTTGCAGACATGGTCTTCGGATCCCCTGCTTGTGCATGCGCACTCGAAAGCGGCGCGCGTAACCGTTCGGGCTTCATGAAGACCAGTGCGGCAACCGTGCGTTTTCTACTCATTGACGGGCTCGATCACCCCAGCGCCTACCAAACTGCACGGGCCGGCCTGGTCGCCTCAACAGCAACCAAACTCTACCGCACTGGTCATGGCTGAACATACAAGCGCCGCCGGGCCGTCCCAAGGCGCGAATTGCTCCCCCTCGGGGGGCAGCGTCGCGGCGCCAGCCGCAAGCGTGGGGGCGCACCCGTGACCGCAGAGCGTTCGATACGCCGCGAACTCGTCGTCTGGCTGGCGGCCGGTCTGCTCGCCGCCGTCACCATCGCCGCGGTGGCGACGTACCTGCGCGCCCGCGCCGAAGCCAACGAAATATTCGACTACCAGTTGCGGCAGATGGCGGCCTCGCTCACCGGCGTGCCGCTGGCCGGCACCCCGGGCGGGCTCGCGCCGGGCGCCGACGCGCTCGTCGTGCAGGTCTGGGACCGCAACGGCGTGCAGGTCTTTCTTTCGCAGCCGCAGCAGCCGCTGCCGCAGTTCGCCCAGCTGGGGTTCAACACGGTCGGCACGCCGGCCGGCGAGTGGCGCGTGTTCAGCACGCTGGCGGGCGGGCAGGTCGTGCAGGTCGCGCAGCCGATGAGCGTGCGCCGCGAGCTCGCCGCGAGCATGGCGTTGCGCACCGTCCTGCCGCTGCTGGCGGTCGCCCCGCTGCTCGCGCTGTTCGTGTGGTTCGGCGTCGCGCGCGGACTGCAGCCGCTGGAACGCGTCGCCGCGGCGGTCCGCGGCCGCTCGGCAGGCGTGCTGGAGCCGCTCGTCGAGGCGGGATTGCCGGCCGAGGTGAAGCCGCTGGTGCATGCGCTGAACGGCCTCCTTGGCCGCCTCGATCGCGCGCTGGGCGCGCAGCGCGCGTTCATCGCCGACGCCGCGCACGAACTGCGGACGCCGCTGACCGCGGTCCACCTGCAGGCGCAGCTCGCCGAGCGCGCGACCTCCGACGCCGCCAGGCACGCCGCGCTCGCCGAGCTCAGGGCCGGCCTGGCGCGCGCCACGCATCTCGTCGAGCAGCTGCTGACGCTGGCGCGCGAGGAGCCGGGCGTCGCCGAGCGGCCGTTCGCGCCGGTGAATCTCGCTGAACTCGCGCGCAGCGTCGTCGGCGAGTGCGCGGCCATCGCGGCGGCGCGTGGCGTCGACCTGGGCGCGGCGGACCGCCTTGCCGATCCGTCGTCCCGTGGGGACCCGGTGGTCGTCAGCGGCGACGCCTCGGGACTGCGCGCGCTGCTGACGAATCTCGTCGACAACGCGGTGCGCTACACGCCGTCGGGCGGCCGTGTCGACGTCGCGGTGGAGCGTGGCGCCGGGGAGGCGATCCTCGCGGTGCGCGATTCCGGCCCGGGGATACCGGCGAGCGAACGCGGGCGGGTATTCGACCGCTTCTACCGGATGCCTGCGCGCGGTGTCGCGGACGCGCACGGCAGCGGACTCGGACTCGCGATCGTCAAGCGCATCGCCGAGCGGCACGACGCGCATATCGCGCTGGGTCCCGGTATCGAGGGCCTCCATGGCGAAGGCCTTGGCGTCACGCTGCGCTTCCCGGCTCCCGACGGGAAACCGGACTCCCGCCCGATCGATGCGGCATGACTTCCGACACGCGCCGGCCGACTACAGGTTGCCGATGATGTCGCTCACGAGGTCGCCCACGGAGATCATGCCGACGACCTTGCCGTCGTCCATCACCGGCAGGTGACGCAGCCGGTTCTTCCCCATGAGCCGCATGCAGTCCTCGCTGGACTGGTCCGGGCGTCACGCAGATGACCGGGGTCGACATGACTTCGGCGAACCGTCGTCGTTCGCGATTTCCGCGAGGCGAGCACGATCTTCCTGGCGTAATCGCGTTCGGTGACGATGCCCACGACCTGACCGCCGTCGACGACCAGCAGCGCGCCGATGTTCCACTCCGCCATCTGGCTGACGGCATCGAACACGGTCGCCGCGGCGTCGATGGTATGGACCGCGCGGTCGGGTTTCGAGTCGAGAATGTCGGCGACGCTCTGCATGGTCATGCCGGTCCGGGTGTGTGCAACGGAATTCGCGTCCGCGCGCGAGGCCGGTCGCGTCCTGAACCCGCGCCCTCACGCAGGTCGAACACCGGTATCGCGGCGGCGAATCGACGTCGGTCGGGCGTCGCCTTGCGCGTTGCCCGATTACGCCAGACTGGGGCCGCGGCCGATTGATCCCGATCAATGTATGGCGACGAAGTGCCGGTCGCGCCTTGTGACCGTGCGCCGGAGCAACGGGTCGGCGGGTGCGCTGCGCCGCCGCGTGAACCGAATCGGGCGACGGTCGGGTCGCTGTCCTAGGCGCGCATTCGCCGGCAGCCGGTCGTTTCGCGCCGCCGGCCACGGCAACGCACTCCGCAGCCCTTCCCGGCGCGCGAAACCGGTCGCGGCGACCCTTAAGTCTTCCTTAATTCTTCGCCTGTACCTTGGCCGTCATCCGGGGCGCCTGCCCCGGCTTGATGAACTCGACCGGGAGCAAGCGATGCAAGCCAACACATTCAAGCGCAGTCTGATTGCGACGGCGATCGTAACGGCATTCGGGGCCGGGACCGTGATTGCCGAACGCGCGACCTCGATCAAGCCGGCTGCCGCCGCCGTGCAACCTGCCACCGTCGGCGTCGCGAACGCCGCCGGCACGATCGCGCTGCCCGACTTCAGCGCGCTCGTCGCCAATCACGGGCCGGCGGTCGTGGAGATCAGCGTCACGCACGACGCGCGGAGTGCCAACGGCCGCTTCCGGCGCGATTCGCAAGGCCCGGACGAGCTGCCGCCGTGGCTGCGCAATTTCCCGATGCCGCAGCCGCGCGAAGATGGTCCGTCGCGGGGACTCGGCTCGGGATTCATCGTCGGCGCCGACGGCGTCATCCTCACCAATGCGCACGTCGTCGCCGACGCCGCGGAAGTGACGGTGCGGCTCTCCGACCACCGCGAGTTCACGGCCAGGGTGCAAGGCAGCGACAGGACCACCGACATCGCGGTCCTGAAAATCGATGCGCAGGACCTGCCGGTGGTCGCGATCGGCGATCCGGCCGCGACGCGCGTCGGCGAGTGGGTCGTCGCCATCGGCGCGCCCTACGGTCTCGAGAACACCGTCACCGCGGGCATCGTCAGCGCCAAGTCGCGCGCGTTGCCCGGCGACGCCGCGGTGCCGTTCATCCAGACCGACGCGGCGGTCAATCCCGGCAATTCCGGCGGTCCGCTGTTCAATCTTCGCGGCGAAGTGATCGGCGTGAACTCGCAGATCTTCAGCCGTTCCGGCGGCTTCCAGGGCCTGGCCTTCGCCGTTCCGATCGACGTGGCGATGAACGTGAAGGACCAGCTTCAGCAGCACGGCCGGGTCAGCCACGGGCGCCTGGGCGTGACCATCCAGGAAGTGAATCAGGCGCTCGCGGAGACCTTCGGCCTCGGGAAACCGGGGGGCGCGCTGGTCGGATCCGTCGCCAGGGACGGCCCCGCCGCGAAGGCCGGGCTCCTGCCGGGCGACGTGATCCTGAAGTTCGACGGCAAGGACATCGCGCGCTCGGGCGATCTGCCGCCGCTGGTCGCGCAGGTGAAGCCGGGCGCGTCGATCACGCTCGACGTCTGGCGCAACGGCAAGGCCAGACAGCTCAGCGCGACCATGGGCGAGCTGACCGACAGGACGACGCTCGCGTCGGCCAAGGGTGAGACTGCAAAGGGCAAGCTCGGTGTCGCGGTTCGCCCGCTGTCGCCCGACGAGATGAAGTCCGGCGGCGCCAATGGCGGCGTATTCGTCGAGGACGTGGCCGGTCCGGCGGAAAAGGCCGGGGTCCGGCCCGGCGACGTGATCGTCGCCGTCAACAACACGCCGGTGAAGAGCCCGGAGCAACTGAAGGAATTGATCGGCAAGGCCGGGAAAACGGTGGCGCTGCTCGTCCAGCGCGACGACGCGCGCCTCTTCATTCCGGTGACCATCGGCTAGGTTGGTAGGTGCTTCCCTGTTTGGCGGGCCTTCGGGCCCGCCTTTTTTTCGGCCGCGATTCCGGGCTCAGGTCCTACGACATTGATTGACAAGGACTAAAAGCCGCGCCTCCGGCATCGGCGGCAGGCGGTGCGCCCCCCAGTTGACAACCATCGATATTTAAGTGATATCATTTTGCTATGGCCTCCTCCGGTGACCGCATCGCGCGGCACCCGGCGCGGCCCACGAGGAGATCGACCATGGCGGGCACGACAGGGTACGGACGCGGGGACGTCCATCAGGAATCCCCGATCACCACCTTCAACGGGTTCATCTGGCTCGCCATCGCGCTCGCCCTCGTCGCGCTGTCGGTCTACGCGGTGTACGGAGGCATCGTCGCCGCCACGACGTATCGCTCGCCGGGCGTCTGGCCCTTCGTCGAGGGCGCGCTGCTCTTCGTCGCCGCGGGGCTGGTGCTGGGCGGGCTCTACACGCTGCAGCCCAACGAGGCGGCGATCCTGCAGCTCTTCGGCGCCTACAAGGGCACCACGCGCGTGCCCGGGCTCCGGGCGACGAATCCTTTCTACACGCGCAGGAAGATCTCGCTGCGCGCGCGCAACCTCAACGGCGAGCGGCTCAAGGTCAACGACAAGCGCGGCAATCCGATCGAGATCGCGGCGGTCGTCGTCTGGCGCGTCGACGATACGGCCAAGGCTTTTTTCGACATCGACGACTACGAGCACTACGTGAAGCTGCAGGCCGAGGCCGCGGTGCGCCACCTCGCCTCCTCGTTCGCCTACGACGAGGACGAAAGCCACGACGTCGCCAATCGCGAGCCGACGCTGCTCGCGAGCGCCGACATCGTGGTCAAGGCGCTCGTGCGCGAATTGCAGGCGCGCTTCGAGACCGCCGGCGTCGTCGTCGAGGAGGCGCGGCTGACGCACCTTGCCTACGCGCCCGAGATCGCGCAGGTGATGCTGCGCCGGCAGCAGGCCGAGGCGATCATCTCGGCGCGAGCCAAGATCGTCACCGGCGCGGTGTCGATGGTCGAGATGGCGCTGCACGAACTGTCAGTGAAGAAGGTCGTGGAACTCGACGACGAGCGCAAGGCGGCGATGGTGAGCAATCTGATGACCGTTCTGTGCGCGGAATCCGACGTGCAGCCGGTGATCAACACGGGAACGCTCTACAACTGACGCGCACGACCGGAGGCGAGGAATGAACGCACTGGCACGCAATGCGGGAGGTCTGTGGATCGCGATCGGAGCCTGCGCCGGCATCGCCGGCGGCGCCGTGCTCGGTTTCGCGTCGGTCGGGCTCGCGATCGGGGTCGCGCTGGGCATCGTCGTCGGCTTCCTGGCGCGCCGCTAGCGCCCTCGCCCGCGCGTTGCCGGCGCGCGCCCGCCGCGCACCACCTGCCTTCGGCGTCGGGGCACGGGTGGCGCGGCGCGCGACGCAAGCTTCCTAAGACGCCTTCGCCGCTACAGCAGGATCCGAGGAGCCCTCATGCCGCGCCTGTCGACCATCGTTTTCGTTTTCCTTCTGATCGCCGTCGCCGCCTTTGTCGTGGTGACCACCGAACAGCTGCCGCTGCGCGTCGCCTCGCATTTCGGCGCCGGCGACCTTCCCAACGGCTGGATGACGCGCGAGGGCTACCTCGTGTTCATGCTCGTGTTCGCGACACTGCTTCCGGTGTTCGTCGTCGCCCTCGTCGGCTGGCTTCCGCGCCTCGCGCCGGCGAGCATCGGCATCCCGCATCGCGAGCATTGGCTCGCTCCCGGGCGGCGGGCGACGACGATGGCGGCGCTGGCCGCGCACGCCTGCTGGCTCGGCGCCCTCCTTGCCCTGTTCGTCGCCAGCGTCCACTTCACCATACTCGAGGCGAATGCCGCCGTTCCGCCGCGCCTGCCGGCCGATCACTTCTGGATGCTGCTCGTCGCCTTCCTGGCCGCGCTGGTGCTGTGGATCGCGGCGCTGTTCCTGCGCTTTCGCAACGCTTCCTAGCCGCCCGCGCGCATGATGCGGCATCCGCCCTGACGATGGCCGCGAAGAAGGCCTTCCTCCTCCGGATCGACCCCGCCGTATGGGCCGAACTGGAGCGGCTCGCGCAGTCGGAACTGCGCAGCGTGAATGCGCAGGTCGAATTCCTGCTGCGCGACGCGTTGATTCGTCGCGGCGTCGCGCCGAAGGTTCCGGGCGGTTCGCGCCGCACCGACGCGAAAGGTGGAGCCACTTGATCCGCCGCGCGGAGCGCCGCGGCCACCGGACCGCACCGTCGTTCGCCATCCAGCCTGCGAAAGGAGGCGCCCATGCCGTCGCGTGACGTGAAGCTCTCGAATCGCCGGGACACCGTACCCATGCCGGTCCCCGGATTGGCCGGCATCCGCAGGAAGAGCGACTACGAGTACCTCGGCCTGCCGCTGTGGTCGATCGCGCTCGGCCCCGACGTCGCGCGCGGGGAAATGCGCGGCCATGCCAGGGGCGTCATCGCGATCGGCGACATCGCCACCGGGGTTCTCGCCATCGGCGGACTGGCGCGCGGCTTCGTCGCCGTCGGCGGATTCGCGGTCGGCATCATTTCCTTCGGTGGTCTCGCGCTCGGCGGATTCGCGTTCGGCGGCCTGGCGATCGGTCTCATCGCGGTCGGCGGCTGCGCGCTCGGCGGGGTCGCGATCGGCGGCGGCGCGGCGGGGTACTACGCGGCGGGCGGCGCGGCCTGGGGAACGCACGTGGTCAGCGCCATGGAACGCAGTCCGGAGGCGGTGGCGTTCTTCACGCAGTGGGACGTCGTGCGGATGTTCCTGCCGCAGGACGTGCCGCGTCGCTGACGCGACGTAACAGGGTACGGGCCCGGCCGCAGACCCGAGTCGCCGCGGTTCCCGGCCGGCCGCGATCGGCCAAGTGCGGCCGCAGCGCGAAATCACCGACAACGGCCGTTGACCGGCGCTGCCGTCGCCTTCCGGACATTCGCGAGCACGGCCGATGGTACATTGTGCCCTCGTTGCGTGTTCAATATCGCGGTAGGGCGAACGCTCTGGGGAGGATCGCTTGGCGCGGGACCATCGGCGACTTGCGGCAATCGTCTCACTCGATGTGGCCGGGTACTCGCGCCTCATGGGCGTGGACGATAGTGGCACGCTGGCGGCGCTGAAAGCCCACCGCTGGGAGCTCATCGACCCCAAGATCGCGGAGCATGACGGCCGCATCGTCAAGACGACCGGTGACGGCCTGTTGCTTGATTTTTCGAGCGTCGTCGATGCCGTGCGCTGCGCAGTTGACGTGCAGCGGGGCATGGCCGAGCGCAACAAGGCCATTGCTCCGGACAAGCGACTGGACTTTCGCATCGGCATCAATGTCGGCGACATCATCATCGATGGCGATGACATCGTCGGTGATGGCGTCAATGTCGCGGCGCGCCTGGAAATGCTGGCCGAACCCGGCGGGATTTGCGTAAGCCGAGTCGTGCGCGATCAGGTCCTCGACAAGCTGAACTTCACTTTCGAGGATCTCGGCGCGCAGCAGGTCAAGAACATCGCGCGACCGGTCGAGGTATTTCGAGTGGACCTCGAAAGCGTGGCACCGCAAATGCAGGGTCGGGATCGCAGGGACTGGCAGCGATGGCCTCGATCTGCCAGCCGGCGGTGGCTAGTCGCGGTGTTTGCTGCGCTGCTGGCAATCGGAGCAACGATAGCGTGGTACATCCAGTCCTCGCGAACGACGTACCTCGAGGCCGCTTCCGTGCCGCCCGCGACGATGCTTCCGGACAGGCCTTCGCTCGCGGTCCTGCCCTTCGACAGCCTCGGCGGCAGTTCGGAGAACAGCTATTTCGCCGATGGCATGACCGACGACATCATCACCGATCTTTCCAAGCTCTCCGGAATCCTGGTCATTGCGCGCAACTCCAGCTGGACCTACAAGGGCAAATCCGTGAAGGTGCAGCAGGTCGCCAAGGACCTTGGCGTGCGCTACGTGTTGGAGGGAAGTGTCAGACGCGAGGGTGACACCGTTCGCATCAATGCGCAGCTCGTCGACGCGCTCGATGGCCGGCACCTCTGGGCAGAGCGCTACGATGGGTCGATGCGGGACGTCTTCGCACTGCAGGACAAAGTCATCGGGCAAATCGTCGCCGCGCTCGCGGTAAAGCTCACTCATGACGAACAGGCGAGAGTTGAGCTTGCGCAGACCCGAAGCCCCCAGGCCTACGATGCCCTGCTGCGCGGCTGGGCACACTATCGCCAGGGCTCCGAAGATGAAACCAACAAGGCCATCGCGCTGTTCGAGCAGGCGATTGCGCTCGATCCGGGGTACGCGCGAGCACATGCCGCCGTGGCGGCGGCGTCCTGGCGCATCGTCCAATCCTACTGGGAATCAACCACCCAGGGCGGATACCAGCGCGCGTTTGACCGGATGCAAGCCGCCCTCGCCAAGGCGATGCGGCAACCCAATGCGCTGGCTCACGCCGTGTCGGCCGAGTTCCTCTCGAAGCAGGGGCGCTACGAGGAGGCCTTCACTGAGATTGGCAAAGCCATGGCGCTTGCCCCGAACGATCCCGGCAATTACCTCAGCAAGGCGCGCATCCTCAATGCAACGGGGCGGGCGGCGGAGGCCGAGGAGTCGGTGCGCTGGGCGATGCGGCTCGATCCCGTGTATTCGCCGGAGTATCTGCGCTCACTCGCGATGTCGCTCTTCAACCAGCAACGTTACGAGGAGGCGGTCGGGACCGTCGAAAGACTCCTGGCAATGAAAACCGATGTCCCGGACGACTACGTCACTCTGATTGCGAGCCTTGGCCATCTTGGACGCAGGAGCGGTGTCCCCGAAGCTATCAAGACCTTCAATGAACTGGCTGTGGCCGCGGGTTACAACTCCATTACCGTCCAGATGTTTGGAGGCTGGTGGTGGTACGGCGACATCTTCAACTACGATCCGGCATACCGCGACCGGCTGATGGAGGGCCTGCGCAAGGCCGGTGTTCCGGAGGGCGCGGGAACCGATATACCGTTCGAGAAATATCGCGCGCTGCTGCGCAAGAGCGGCGGCTATTACGAGGTTACCGGCGCCACGACAATCGATGTCCGGCAAGCAAGGACGCTGCACGACCGCCGCGTCAAATTCGTGGATGTGCGTCCTGCCAAGCAATTCGCCAGCAGCCATGTTCCAGGCGCTTTCAACCTCGACGTCGCCACCGAATTGTCAAGGGAAAGTCTGTCGCGCATCGTCGGCAAGGATGAGGAATTCGTCCTGTCCTGTCATGGCAGGACGTGCCCCGACTCGGCCTACGCCAGCGCCAAGGCCCTGATGTGGGGTTTCAAGCGGGTGTACTACTTTGCCGGCGGCTTTCCCGCGTGGGAAGAAGCCGGATACCCGGTCGCGGCGTCGCCAGCGAAGTAGGAATTTCGGAACGCGTACCCGA
Organism: uncultured beta proteobacterium; assembly: GCA_963779445.1. GTDB lineage: Bacteria > Pseudomonadota > Gammaproteobacteria > Burkholderiales > Casimicrobiaceae > CAIWHR01. Next base: position 211,012 of record CAVZYI010000004.1, on the reverse strand, counting down.
CGGTTGTCGGTGCCCGACGTCGGGCGTCCGCTTTCGCGGTGTGGACGGTCTGCTCGGCGCCGATCGAGGCCCTGGTCAATGGTCCAGGATCGGCTCGGCAGCCGAACGGCGAAGCCCAGACCCCTGCGCTCGGCTGACAACTGCCGAAGGGGCCCGCTGATTGTTCCCTTTAAGGCGAGAGCGGGCGGCTTCCTGCACGCAATGGAAACGCGCGACGCCGTGCGGATGCCGGTCGCGCAGCTTGCCGCATTGCTGCCGAGGCTCGCCGCGGGCGCTGCCCGAACGGTCCCGGTCAGTTTGTCGGTGTGCGCCGTGGTGCCGCGGCGCCCGGCGTGGCCGAAGTCGGTTTGGCGGCCTTGATGCCGGGCGCCCGGGCGACCGCCCCTTCGTCCGGCGCGGTGATCGAACGGATGTTGCTGGCGCTGTCAGCGAGCGGCGTCTGGCTGGAGTTTGCCCAGCCGCTGCCGAACCCGATCGGCGAGCACCCATCCGTTTCCATGAACATCAGGTAGTCGCCCTTCCGGCGCAGCGCGTCGCGCGCCGCCGTGCCGCGGTCGCTCATGTCGACCGGGGCTACCGGGGCACGATAGACGATGGTTTCCCTCGCATCGAGAATCACGTAGCAGGTGGATGCTTCCGCGGCGACCGCGGCGGCGACGAGAGCCGCGCCGGCCAGCGCAACGGGAATACGCAGTGGGTGCATGATTTCGCTCCGAATTGGACTCGTCGATCGTATGCTCCTCCGCCCCTCGGTGCAACAGCGGTCGCGGCTGGCGGCGTGTACGCCCGGATGTGCCGTCCGGCGCAATGGCGCAGGTGGCATCAACGACCCCGCGCCAGATGGCGGAGTCGAAGAATCGCGTGGAGGCTTTTCTGTACGCGGCGCCGTCCAGCGCGGCGATCCTCGCGGCCGCATCGATCGGCCGCCGCCGGGTCCGCGCCGTCAGTTGTTGAGCACCGCGGCGAAATGCAGCGACAGTTTGCAGCCGTCGCCCAACGTGGTCGTCAATCGGCCTTCGATGCCCTGCCCGGTCGGATGGTAGGAATCGATCGTGGCGGCGCCGGTCGGAATGATTTCCGTCGTCCACTGCAGCTGAATTGTCCGTTGAGCTTGTACAGCCGGCCCAGATGCGTGAGCGAGCCCGGTCACCGTGCAGACGAGACCGCTCATGGCGGTGTCGATAAAGGTGAAGTGAGCGTCGACGCCGTGTCGGCGGTCTGCGTCACCGCGAGGCCATATCGGCCGCGGAAATGCGCATTCATTGTCGGCGGGTGCGGCACAGCCGGTAATGGTCCCCGACATCGATCCCGAGTAGTTTCCGGCAAGCACATGCGGCGTGAGCGTCTGGCGCCGCACGGTCTTCGTGACCGTGGGGCCGCCCGTGAGCGCGTACGTCACCGTTGCGTGATAACTGTCCGTCGGCACGAACGACACGGTCCCCGCTGTCGCGACGGTCAACTGCGCCGGATTCCACGGCAATCCGAAGTAGGTTCCGGTGGTTGCATAGAGCTGGCCGTTGTAGTTGCCTTCCGCATCCTCCGCGAGTTGCGCCGTATACCACGTCGGCTTGTTGTCGGTCCCGTAGACGAAGAACGCAAGAAACTGGGTGGCGTCGCTCTGCACCAGAAAGACGCCCCACCCGGATTCGGCTGGATCGTAATAGACGTCGGTGTACCCCTGGGCATCGGCGCGCGCCGCGCAGATCAGTAGCGCAACAATGAGTACGAATTGTTTCAGCACGGAATTCTCCTGGTTCTTGAACACCAACCTTCGATGTGCGCGTCTCGCAACGCATGTTCGGACCGACGCCTCGATGCACGATCGGGACGCGTGATTGCCCGGCGCGCCTCCGCGTCTGTCCGCCCCTCCGGCGAGGGTGGCGCGATTGCGATAACGTCGCCCTCGCGCACGTGCCCGCCCAGAATATGCCCGACGCCTGCACGAAGCGCAACGGAGACACGCCGAATCCTGCGCAGTGCAGAGTCCACGCGCACGAGCAAATCAGTGGAAATCGTCGGTAAATCACTGTGTCGCAAGGGCTCGAATGTCGGGTTGCGGGAGAATTCCGAACGGAGTTCGAACGACCAAGATGACCGCAAGAAATCTGCGGCTCGTGCCGACAGCGGACGCTCGCGGGAACATCTGCTCACGGAAAGCACTTCCGGCGGCGGTCAGTCAACCGTCGATATAGAATCTCCCATTCCATTCGACTCCCCAGGGAGAATTGATTTGAGCACCCGCAACGGATTCGTCGTGTGCGTATTGGCGGCGCTTGTTCTCGCAACCGGCATCGATGCACCTTCGGCCTGCGCCCAGGGCGCGGCCCCTGCCGTCAAGTCTGCACCGGCCTTCGGCACGCTGCAGGGGCGGTGGGTGCGGCCCGACGGCGGCTATGCGATCACCGTCAAGTCGATCGATGCCGGCGGCAAGATCGACGCCAGCTATGCGAATCCGAATGTGCTGCCGTTCGCGAAGGCGGTGGCCACGCAGGAGGACGGCACGCTCAGGGTTTTCCTGGAGCTGCGCGCCGGCGGCTACGACGGTTCGACGTACACGCTCGCGTACGACCCGGCGAACGACGTCCTCAAGGGCGTCTACTATCAGGCGGTCGCGCGGCAACGCTACAACGTGTATTTCGTGCGCGCGAAGTGACCGTCGCTCGCAGTGCGCGAGCGGCGCCGCGGCCATGGACGTCGAGGCGGACGAGGCCGGGGGCCCGCCGCACGTCTGGTCCGCATTGCCGGATTCCCGCGTGGGCACCGCGGTCGGCTGCCATGGCGTGACCATCGCGAGCGTCGCGAGCATCGGCAAAAAGCGATCGAATCGCTCTTGTCCGCGACACTCCGGACACGCTAGCCGCCGCCGCGCGGACGGAACCGGCTCCCCAGCACGGTGAGGCAGAAGATCTCGAACAGCATCTGCGCGCCGACCATCGCGGTGTTCGTCGTGGCGTCGTACTGCGGGGCGATCTCGACCACGTCGCCGCCGACGATGTCGAGTCCGCGCAGCCCGCGCAGCAGCTGCTGAACCTCGCGCGGAATGAGCCCGCCGACCTCGGGCGTGCCGGTGCCCGGGGCGTAGGCGGGATCGAGCCCGTCGACGTCCAGCGAGACATAGACCGGGCCGTCGCCGACCACGGCGCGGGCCCTGGCAACGACGGCTTCGACCCCCATCGCCGCGAACTCCTCGATGTGCACGACCGTCATGCCGGAATCGTAGGAGAACTCCCACAGGAATTCGGCCGAGCCGCGGATGCCGATCTGGATGGTCCGCTCCGGGTCGAGCGCGCCGTCGAGCACGGCGGAACGGAACGGGCCGCCGTGGTGGAACTTCGCCCCTTCGTACTCGCCGCCGGTGTCGCAATGCGCGTCGATGTGGACGAGGCCGACCGGGGCCGTCCGGCCGAGCGCCTTCAGGATCGGATGCGTGATCGAGTGGTCTCCGCCGACCGACAGCGGACGGACGCCGGCCGCGGCGACCCGGTCGTAATACGTCTCGATGTCGGCGATGCAGCTGTCCAGGCTGAAGCGGGTGCGAAACGGCACGTCGCCGACGTCGGCCGCCCGGCATTCGGCCTGCGGGACGACCTTGAGGGCATGGTTGTAGGGGCCGATGCGCTCGATGGTGCGCACCGCGCGCGGCCCGAAACGCGCTCCGGGCCGGTTGGTGACGCCGAGGTCCATCGGAACGCCGATCAGCGCCACGTCGAGCCCGCCGAAATCCGGCAGCTCCGGCGCGTCGGGACGGTACGGCGCGGCGAGCAGCGTCGGCACGTCGGCGTAGGGCAGCTTGCGCCGGTCGCGGTCCTTGAACAGCAGCGCCACGACCTTGCGGAACTCCGGGTCCATGACGTCGCTGCCCTTGCCGCCCGCGTATTTCCGGCGCAATTCCTCGAGCTTGTCCTTGTTCATCGCCGCCTTCCCGTATCGACGCGCAACCGGCATTCCGCTGCACGTGGTCGCAGCCGCAGTCCGCACCGGCGGTGCATCCCGGACGTCCTCAGGCGCGCGCCAGCACGCGCGTCAGGAACGCGCTGATCGCCTCGATCTCTTCCGGAACGACCGAATGCGGCATCGGATACGTGTGCCATTCGACCCGGTAGCCCGCGGCTTCGAGCGCATGCCGCGACGCCTCGCCCACTTCGGGGCGGATCATCGGGTCCATCGTGCCGTGCGCCATGAAGATCGGCACGTCGCGGTTGGCATCGCTCGCCTCGACCGGCAGGCGGTCGGGCAGGAGCAGGTACGTCGACAGCGCGATGATGCCGGCCAGCCGATCGGCGTGGCGCAGGCCCGTCTGCAGCGCGATCGCCCCGCCCTGCGAGAATCCCGCGACCACGATCCGCCGCGCCGCGACGCCGCGCGAGCGCTCCCGCGCGATCAGCGCCTCGACCTGCGCCTGCGATGCCAGCACGCCGACGACGTCGGCGCGCCTGGCGAGGTCCGCGGCGTACAGGTCGTACCATGCCCGCATCGGGAATCCGTTGTTGATGGTCACCGGCCGCACCGGCGCGTGCGGAAACACGAAGCGGATCGACAGCGAGGCGGGCAGCGACATCGCGTCGACGACCGGAACGAAATCGTTGCCGTCGGCACCGAGACCGTGCAGCCAGACGACCGCGGCATCGGGATGCGGCCCGGTGGCGAGTTCGACGCAGGTGAGCAGTTCGGAAGTCATCGTCCTGTCGGGAGGTGGGCGTTGGTCGGGCGGCGATCGGTGCATCGGCGGTGAACGAATGCGGCGAACCGCCGCCGTCGTGGACCGGTCATTCTACCCGGCGGCGAAGCGCCGCAGCGGACCGCGCGCGGCGGGGGAGTTGAAGCCGGATTCGGCGACGACCGGTTAATATAGCCGGCATGTTCATCCGGCGCCGTTGCCGTCGACTTGCGTACTTCGCGGCCGCATCGGCATTGACTCTGCTCGCCGCGGGAGCGCCGCTGGCGCAGGACTATCCGGCGCGGCCGGTGCGCGTCGTCGTGCCGTTTTCGCCAGGCGGCGCCGTCGACGGCCCGATGCGCGTCATCGCGCAGGAACTCTCGAAACGCCTGGGGCAGCAGGTGATCGTCGAGAACAAGCCCGGTGCGGGATCGACGATCGGCTCCGAGATCGTCGCCCGCGCGCCGCCCGACGGCTACACGCTGCTGCTCGCCTCGCAGACCAACGCCATCAGCGCGTCGCTCTACCCGCGACTTTCCTACGACCCGGTCGAGGATTTCGCGCCGATTTCGCTGATCGGCCGCGAGCCCGGCGTGCTGGTCGTGCATCCATCGCTGCCGGTGAAGACGTTCCAGGAGTTCGTCGCCTACGTGAAGGAGCGGCCCGGCCAGGTCGATTACGCTTCGTCGGGCAACGGCAGCGGCCAGCACCTGTTCGTCGCGCTGCTCTCCTCGCAGACGGGCATGAGGATGAACCACGTGCCCTATCGCGGCAGCGGACAGGCGACCGCCGATCTCCTCGGCGGGCAGGTCCCGGTTTCGATACCCGGAACCGCCGGCATGGTCGGCCACATCAACGCCGGCAAGCTCCGTGCGCTCGCCGTCACCGGCGCGAAGCGCTCGCCGCAGCTGCCCGAGGTGCCGACGGTCATGGAATCGGGCGTGGCCGGCTACGAAGCGTATGTGTGGATGGGCCTGCTCGCGCCGAAGGGCACGCCGGCGCCCGTCATCGACCGGATCCACCGCGAGCTGCTGCAGGTGCTCGCGACCGGCGAGGTGAAGATCTTCATGGCGAGCGCCGGCATCGAGATCGTCGGTTCGACGCCGGCCGAATTCGGCGCCTTCTTCCGTTCCGAGCGCGATCTGTGGGCCAGGATCGTCCGCGAGACGGGCGCCAAGGTCGATTGATGCGGTGGTGCCGGATTCCGCAAACCCAGCGAGGAAAGCCATGACGGCAGTGCCAGCACGCGAAGCGCCGGTCACCGGCATCGAACACCGGACCGTCAAGCCGACGGCCGACGGCGACGTTCGCCTCTTTCTCTGGGAGAAATTCGTCGGCTCCCCCGACGGCAAGCCGGCGATCCTCTTCGTCCACGGGTCGTCGATGGCCTCGCAGCCGACCTTCGACCTGACCGTCCCGGGGCGCCCCGACTCGTCGGTGATGGACTGGTTCGCGCGGCGCGGCTTCGCCTGCTGGTGCGTCGACATGGAGGGCTACGGGCGCTCGGACAAGCACCGCGACGTCACCTGCGACATCGCCAACGGCGCCGACGACCTCGCCGCCGCCACCGACTGCATCATGCAGATGCGCGCGGTGCGCAGCTTCATGGCCTACGGCATTTCGTCGGGCGCGCTGCGCGCCGCGCTCTTCGCGCAGCGCCATCCCGCCCGCGTTTCGCGCCTCGCCCTCGACGCCTTCGTCTGGACCGGCGAAGGCGCGCCCACGCTGCTGCAGCGGCGCAAGAAGCTTCCGGAATTCCTCGCCCGCAAGCGGCGACCGATCGACCGGGCGTTCGTCTATTCGATCTTCGAGCGCGACCATCCGGACTGCGCCGAGAAGCGCGTCGTCGACGCCTTCGCCGACGCGATCCTGGCGCTCGACGATTCGATGCCGAACGGCACCTACATCGACATGTGCTCGAAGCTGCCGCTGGTCGACCCGCAGCTGATCACGATGCCGACGATCGTCCTGCGCGGACAGTACGACGGCATCGCCGCGTTCGACGACCTGGTCGACTTCTTCCGGCGGCTGCCGAACCCGGACAAGCAGTTCTCGGTGATGGCCGGAATATCGCACGCGAGCTTCCAGCAGAAGAACTACATGACGGTCTATCACCTGCTGCACGCGTTCTTCACGCAGCCGGAACCGGCCTACGTCGGATCGGCGCATTGAGGCGGCGCGGGGGCCGTCTCCGCCGCCAGGCGCCCGGTCGCCGGGATTTCCGCCTGCCATTCCGCCGGGGCGGTTGCGCGCCGCCGGCCCCGCGTGCATCGACGGCGGCGAAACGTGGCGGGCGGGCGTCGAATGGCGTACACTCCGCGGCCATTCGCCACGGGACACGATCCCCGATGCGAGCGTCGCGGAACCCACCGGTGGCCGCGCGGCCGAAAAACACGATTTTTCCGGAGCTTCGCCGATGTCCCCTGCCTCGCCTGCCACCGCCGTCGCGCTGCGCGACGTTTCCCTCGACGACAAGTACGCGCTCGATTCCGGTCGCGTCTTCCTGACCGGCACGCAGGCGCTGGTGCGCCTGCTGATGCTGCAGCGCCAGCGCGACGTGCTGGCCGGGCTCAACACCGCCGGCTTCGTCTCGGGCTATCGCGGCTCGCCGCTGGGCGCGCTCGACCAGTCGCTGTGGAAGGCGCAGAAGTTCCTCGATCGCGCGCACATCACCTTCCGGCCGGGGCTGAACGAGGACCTCGCCGCGACCGCGATGTGGGGCACGCAGCAGGTCAGCCTCTATCCCGGGCGCGAAGTACGACGGCGTGTTCGCGATGTGGTACGGCAAGGGTCCCGGCGTCGACCGCTGCGGCGACGTGTTCAAGCATGCCAACCACGCCGGCACGTCGAAGCACGGCGGCGTGCTGGCGCTCGCGGGCGACGACCATGGCGCGAAATCCTCGACGCTGCCGCACCAGTCGGACCACATGTTCTCGGCGGCGATGATGCCGGTGCTCTATCCGTCGCTCGGTGCAGGAGATCCTCGACCTCGGCCTGCACGGCTGGGCGATGTCGCGCTACTCCGGCGTCTGGGTCGGCTTCAAGTGCGTCGCCGACACGGTCGAGAGCTCGGCGTCGGTGACCATCGATCCGGAGCGCACCCGAGATCATCGTCCCCGACGACTTCCCGCTGCCGCCGGACGGCGTCTCGATCCGCTGGCCCGACGCCGTTCCTCGCCACCGAAGCGCGGATGCAGAACTACAAGATCTACGCGGCGCTGCACTATTGCCGCGTCAACCAGCTCAACCGGATCGTCATCGACTCGCCCAGGCCGCGGCTCGGCATCGTCACCAGCGGCAAGAGCTACCTCGACGTGCGGCAGGCGCTCGACGATCTCGGCATCACCGAAGCCGACGCCGCCGAGATCGGCATCCGCGTCTACAAGGTGGCGATGCCCTGGCCGCTCGAGCCCGAGGGCGTGCGCCAGTTCGCCGAGGGCCTGGAGGAGATCCTCGTCGTCGAGGAGAAGCGGCAGCTCGTCGAGTACCAGCTGAAGGAGCAGCTCTACAACTGGCGCGACGACGTGCGCCCGCGCGTCGTCGGCAAGTTCGACGAAAAGGGCGAGTGGGTGCGCCCGCACGGCGACTGGCTGCTGCCCGCGCTGTCCGAGCTCACGCCGGCGATGATCGCGCGCGTGATCGCGCAGCGGATCCAGCGCCTCGACCTGCATCCGCGCGCCAGTCGAGAAGCTGAAGGCGCGCGTCGACTGGATCAACGCCAAGGAAGCCGCGCTGGCGAAGCCGCAAGATCACGCTCGAGCGCATTCCGTATTTCTGCTCGGGCTGCCCGCACAACACGTCGACCAACGTGCCCGAGGGCAGCCGCGCGACCGCCGGCATCGGCTGCCACGTGATGGCGATCTGGATGGACCGGCAGGACCTCGACCTTCACGCACATGGGCGGCGAAGGCGTGCCCTGGATCGGCCAGGCGCCGTTCACCGACGAGAAGCACATCTTCGCCAACCTCGGCGACGGCACCTACTACCACTCCGGCATCCTCGCGATCCGCGCGGCGGTCGCCGCCAAGGTCAACATCACCTACAAGATCCTCTACAACGACGCGGTCGCGATGACCGGCGGCCAGCCGGTCGACGGCCCGCTCACGCCCGCGGCCATCGCGCGGCAGGTCGCCGCCGAGGGCGTCGCGCAGGATCGTCGTCGTCAGCGACGAGCCGGACAAGTATCCGGCGGGATATTTCGACCGCGACATCGCGATCCACCACCGCGACGAACTCGACGCCGTCCAGCGCGAGCTGCGCGACACGCCGGGCTGCACGGTCCTGCTCTACGACCAGACCTGCGCCGCCGAGAAGCGCCGCCGGCGCAAGCGCGGCAAGTACCCCGATCCGGCGACGCCGCGTCGTCATCAACGAGCTCGTCTGCGAAGGCTGCGGCGACTGCGGCGTCAAGTCGAACTGCGTGTCGGTGGTGCCGGTCGAAACCGAGTTCGGCCGCAAGCGCACGATCGACCAGAGCTCGTGCAACAAGGATTTTTCCTGCGTCAACGGCTTCTGCCCGAGCTTCGTCACCGTCGAAGGCGGCAGCCTGCGCAAGCCGCAGAAGGCCGCGGCGGGCGATGTTCCCGGTGCTGCCGGAGCCGCCGGCGCTGCCGCACTCGCCGAGCCCTACGGCATCGTCGTCACCGGCATCGGCGGCACCGGCGTCGTCACCATCGGCGCGCTGCTCGGCATGGCGGCGCACCTCGAGGGCAAGGGCTGCACGTGCTCGACATGACCGGGCTCGCGCAGAAGAACGGCGCCGTCGTCTCGCACGTGCGCATCGCCGACGCGGCCCGACGACATCCATGCGACGCGGATCGCCGCCGGCGACGCCAAGCTGGTCCTCGCCTGCGACATCCTGACCGGCGTCGGCTACGAACAGCTCGCCAAGATGCAGAAGGGCGTCACCAGGGCGCTGGTCAACACGGCGCTGGTGATGCCGGCGGGATTCACCCGCGACCCCGACCTCGTGTTTCCGCGCGGTTCGATGGAGCGCGAGATCGAGGACGCCGTCGCGCCGGGCGACGCCGAGTTCCTCGACGCCACCCGGCTCGCCACCGGCCTCATGGGCGACTCGATCGCCACCAACCTGTTCATGGTCGGCTTCGCCTTCCAGCGCGGGCTCCTGCCGCTCGGCGAAGCGGCGATCATGCGCGCCATCGAACTCAACGGCGCGGCCGTCGAATCCAACAAGCAGAGCTTTCGCTGGGGCCGGCTCGCGGCGGTGGATCCGGCGCAGGTATCGAAGCTCGCCGTTCCCTCGGCCGATGCCGGAGACGCAGCGCCTGTCGCAGTCGGTGGACGAGATGGTCGCGCGCCGCACCGAATTTCTCGACCGCCTACCAGGACGCCGCGTATGCCCGAGCGCTACACCGATTTCGTCGCGCGGGTGCGCACCGCCGAGGGCGCGAAGGTCCCGGGCGCCACGGCGCTCACCGAAGCGGTCGCGCGGTACTACTTCAAGCTGCTCGCCGATCAAGGACGAGTACGAAGTCGCGCGGCTGTTCACCGACGGCGATTTCGCGCGCCGCGTCGCGGCCCAGTTCGAAGGCGACTACAAATTGCGGTTCCACCTCGCCCCGCCGCTGCTGGCGAAAGTCGATCCGGTGACCGGCGAAGCGCACAAGCAGAGCTACGGACCGTGGATGATGCGCGCGTTCCGCGTGCTCGCGAAGCTTCGCCGGTTTCGCGGCACCGCGCTCGACGTCTTCGGCAGCACCGCCGAACGGCGGATGGAGCGCGCGCTGATCGGCGAGTACGAGTCGCTGATCGACGAGCTGGTCGCCGCGCTGGCGCCGCACAACCATGCGCTGGCGGTCGAGCTGGCGCAGCTTCCCGAACGCATCCGCGGCTACGGCCACGTGAAGCTGCGCAACGTGACGGCGGTGAAGGCCAGCGAAGCCGCGCTGCTCGCAGCGTTTCGCGCGGCGCTGCCGGCGCCCGCGGTCAAGGCGGCGGCCTGAATCAGAGCGCCGTCCGGCCGTGCAGCCGGTGACGATCGCCGCGGCCGCATGACGCCGCGCGCGTCGCGCGGCCACGCGCGGAACGCGCCGAGGCGGACACCGTCCCGGGAACCGCGGCGCGAACGCGGCGCGATCCCGCTCGCGGCCCCGGGCGCCGCGACACGCCGCATATCCGGGCGACCGCGAGGCCGCCGGCGGGTGCACAATTCCACTTCATGACCGCCGAGCCTTCCGCCACCCGCGTCCTCGATCTGCGCGGCTCGGCCTACGAGCGCGGGCGCCTTCAGGCCGAGCTCTGCCCGGATCGAGTCGCCGATGTGACGGTCATCGTCACGCGCCGGCTGCGCAGCCTCGGGCCGGCTCTGGCCAGCCCGCAGATCGTCGACTGGCTCGACGCGCAGCATGCCTTCACGCGCGACAACGATCCCGACGGGTACATCGAAGTGCAGGGCATCGCCGAGGGCTTCGGCATCGCCGCGGATGCCCTGTTCGCGTACCTGTACGGAAGCGTGATCGCCGATCTCGCCGTCGCGCCGGCCCCCGCCGACGGCTGCACCGCGTGGGCCGCGCCGCGCGGCATCTCGGGACCCGTGGTCGTCAAGAACCGCGATTTCCGGGGCGTCCACGGCAGCCTGCAGCGCGTATTCCGCCACGAAGACCCGGACTGGGAGGGACGGCGGGTGCTGTGCGTCGGCAGTCTCGGCAGCCCCGGCGCCCATTCGAGCGGCATCAACTCCGACGGCCTCGCGGTGGCGGATACGCAGATCCGGACCTTCGACCACGGCGACGGCTGGCTGCGCAGTTTCCTGATGACGCGCATCCTGCGCGAATGCACGACGGTTTCCGAGGCCGTGGCCCTCGTCTTCCGGTCGCGGCACGCGGGCGGCGGCACGCTGCTGCTCGGTGATGCGACCGGCGCCGTCGCCGCGATCGAGCTCGCCCACAGCGCGGTCGCAGCCGAGGAGCCGGGCGACAGCGGATTCGTCGCCCGGACCAACCATTTCGTCACCGACCGCCTGCAGGGTCTCGATCTCACGCCGTCCGACGACGGATCGAACCGCAGCTCGCGCGCGCGCCTCGCCACGCTCGAGCACGTGCTTCGCGACATGGCGGTCCCCTTCGAGCTCGAGGCGATCCGCGCGCTGATGAGCCGGCACGGCGACAGCGCCAGCGCCGGCCTGTGCCGGCACGACAGCGAACGCAATGTGCAGACGCTGTCCTGCGCGATCTACGATTGCCGGACCCCGGCGCTCCAGTATTCGCCGGACGCGCCCTGCACCGGCCGCTGGGAGTGGATTCGGCCCTGAGCCCCGGCCCGCAGCTCAGCGCGGCTTCGACCGGGTTTCGACCTGCGACGCGATCTGCGCGTCGAGGTCGCTCATCGCCGAAGCCGACAGCATCCAGCCCAGCGGCAGCGGTATGCCGTTGTCGAAAGGCTGGTAGAACTCGACGTGCCCCGGCGGACGTCCGCCGCCGCGCCATTCGACCGCGCGCTTGATCGCCGCCTGCGCCTGTGTGCCGCGGCCTTCGCGCGCGTTGAGCAGCGCTTCGATCGGCACCCGGGGTTCGGCGAGGACCGCGAGCGGCGGCGGCTCGACCGGCGGCGGCGGCGAACGCCTCGGGTCGTCCTCGACCCGTGGCGCGTGCGGGTCGTTGCCGAGGAGCAGCGCCACGGGAACGATGCGATCGGCGAGTCCGGCGTTCACGGCGGCACGATCGAACAGCGTCAGCACGTCGGCCAGCGTCGCCGCGCCCGAATTCTCGAAATAGCCGCCGTCGACCAGGTATCCCCAGGTGCCGCCGCGAGGCGCGGCCGGCACCGTCGCGGCCGGGCTCACGTACATGAACCGCGCCGAAAGATGCGCCGCGGTGCTCTTGCGCAACGGCTTGCCGACGATGCCGCGCACGTCGATGGTGTCGGGAAACTCGAGCGGCGTCACCGGCAGCGGCGCGACGAGCGCACGCTTGCCGCCGGCGACCGTCGTCGTGTTGAGCAGCAGGAGCGGCCGGTCGCACTGGGGCGCCGGCGGCGACAGGCTGTCGTAGGACTGGGCGAGCCAGTCGTCATCGCGCATCTCGCGCCAGCGTTCCTCCCACCGCTCCTCGAACGCGCGCGCGCGGTCCGCGCGCGGCACCGCGACCGGGAAGAAGCGCTGCACCAGATCGGGATAGAGCATCGCGCCCAGCGCCGGCGCCAGAAAATCGCCGGCCAGGATCACCGAAGCGTGCGCGGCCAGCGGCCACGCGTCCGGCACGCCGCCGGTTCTCGCCCGGCACGCGGCGTCTCCGGTCGCCAGACCCACGAACGTCATCGCCCCGAAGCTCCCGCCCGAGACCGCGCTGATCGCGAACGTGTGCCGCGCGAAGTCCGGATCGCGGTCCTGCAGAGAGGCGAGCACGCCGCCGGTCCAGTAGGCAGCGCGGATTCCTCCACCGGCGGCTGCCACCAGGTAGACGGGATAGGGTCCGCTCCCCGCCGCGATCTCGCCGCGGCGCGATTCGATCCACCGCAGCGCGTAGTCACACAGCGGGTAACGTGACGGCTGTCCGGCGACCGCGCCGTCGTCGCGGCAGCGCACGCCCTCGTCTGCCGCCGCTCCGCGCATCTCGGCCAGGACCCGGACCTCGTGGTTGTCGTTCCAGTAGCTGAACAGCGCCGCCAGGAGCAGAAGCAGGACGAACAGCGGCACGTCGTGCAGGTAGCGCGAACCGGCGACCAGGACGCTGCCGAACGGAATCCAGGCGGCGAGCGCGGCGAGCAGGATCGCGGCCGCGCCGAACCAGGGCGCGGTGCGCGAGGGCGCAACGAGGAACAGCAGGAACATCGCGACGGTGACGATCGAGGTCGCGATGACCGATTCGCGATCGAAGCGCGGCAGCGTGCGCATCGTATACGGCGCCGAGGCGGCGACTTCGACCGCATCGCCACCGAGTAGCCGGCGGCGCGCGAGGGTCCAGGCGACGAACGCCGTCGCCCCCGCGAAGAAGGCGCCCGCCAGCCAGTAAATGCGTACCGGAGTAGGCAGCGGCGAGCTGGCGAACGCCGCTGCGGAGCGCAGCAGCGCGATCGGTACGATGAACGCCGGCAACCAGCCGAGGACGCGGGGCACCCAGACGCGCAGGGCGATTTCCGGCGGGCCCGGAGGAGCAACCTCGGGGTAGCGCAGGCTGGTCAGCGTTCGCGACCACGACCAGCTGTTCCAGCACCAGAGCAGGTTGGCGAGCGCAAAGGCGACGAGTTCGAACGCGTCGCTCGCCAGGCCATCGCTGGACGCGAATTCGCGCAACACTTCCTGCGTCTGTTCGTTGACCAGCAGCGCGTAGGCGCCAATGGCGACCGTCGCGACCGAAAAGCGGGCGAGCCACAGCACGCGCCCCAGTGCGCGCAGCCAGAGCCATCCGGCGAGCCAGCGGTTCGTCGCGCCGCCGCCCGCCGCACTTCGCATCGAATATCGATTCGCCGCGTCCATGGATCGATTCCCCAATCGGCGCCGCGCCGGTTTGCTAGACTTCAAAGTTACGCCGCGATCCATGCCGCCGCAACACGAATATTCCGCACCCGGCGGCCGCGCTCTCGCGCCCGCTGCCGACGCCGAGGATCGCTACGCCGCCGTTCGCGCGTGGTTCGCGGCGCAGGGGTTCACGCCGTTCGCGTTCCAGGAAGAGGTATGGGCGGCGTACGCGCGCGGCGCGTCCGGGCTCGTGCACGCGCCGACGGGCATGGGCAAGACCTACGCGGCGGCGCTGCCGGCGCTGGCGCTGGGGCCCGCGGGCGCGAAGGATGCGCCGCCGCCGCTGACGCTGCTGTGGATCACGCCGCTGCGCGCGCTGGCCGCGGATACGGGGCTGGCGATCGCCGCCGCCGCCGCGGCGCTCAGATCCTTCTGGACCGTCGACGTGCGCACTGGCGACTCCGCGGCCGGCGCGCGCGCGCGCCAGGGCCGGCGCCTGCCGACGGTACTCGTCACCACGCCGGAGAGCCTGACGCTGTTTCTGTCGCGCGCCGATTGGCGGGAGCGTTTCGCCGGCCTCGACGCCGTCGTCGTCGACGAATGGCACGAGCTCCTGTCGACCAAGCGGGGTGTGCAAACCGAGCTTGCGCTGGCAAGGCTTTCGGGAGCGCGCCCGGCGCTGCGCGTGTGGGGTCTGTCGGCGACGCTCGCGAACCTCGGCGACGCACTGTCGGCGCTCGTCGGCCCGGGCCGCAGCGATCGCGCCCGCATCGTCAAGGGCGAGGACGCCAAGGCGATCGTCATCGACAGCCTGCGGCCGCGCAGCATCGAGCGTTTTCCCTGGGCGGGGCACATCGGGCTGCGGCTCCTGCCCGAAGTGATCCGGGCGATCGACCGCGCGAAGACGACGCTGGTCTTCACCAACGTCCGCTCGCAGACCGAGATCTGGTACCAGGCGATCCTCGAGGCGCGGCCCGATTGGGCGGGCCAGGTCGCGCTGCATCACGGCTCGCTCGAGCGCGAGGTGCGCGACTGGGTCGAGGAAGGCCTGCGTCGGGGGAATCTGCGCGCCGTCGTCTGCACGTCGAGCCTCGACCTCGGTGTCGATTTCACGCCGGTCGACCAGGTGCTGCAGATCGGCAGTCCCAAGGGCGTGGCGCGGCTGCTGCAGCGCGCCGGCCGCAGCGGCCATCAACCCGGCGCCACGTCGCGCGTCACCGTCGTCCCGGCGCAGGCGCTCGAACTGGTCGAGGCCGCGGCCGCGCGCGAAGCCGCGGCGGCGCGCGCGATCGAGGCGCGCGTGCCGCTGGCGAAGCCGCTCGACGTCCTGATCCAGCATCTCGTCACCTGCGCCATGGGCGGCGGATTCCGGCCGGCATCGCTCTGCGCGGAGGTCCGCGGCACGCACGCGTATCGCGACCTCGGCGACGACGAATGGCAGTTCACGATGGACTTCGTCGTCCATGGCGGCGCCAGCCTCAACGCGTATCCCGAGTACCGCCGCGTCGTCGTCGGCGACGACGGCGTCGCGCGCGTTCCCGATGCGCGGATCGCGCGCCGGCACCGGATCGGCATCGGCACGATCGTCTCCGAAGCGAGCATCACCGTGCGCTTCAACAACGGCCGGGCGCTGGGCCACGTCGAGGAAAGCTTCATCGCCCGGCTGGCGGCGGGCGATTGCTTCGTCTTCGCCGGACGCGTGCTCGAGCTGGTTCGGGTGCACGAGCTGACCGCGTGGGTGAAGCCCGCGAAGGCGCGAGCCGCGCTGGTGCCGCGCTGGTCCGGCGGGGCGATGGCGCTGTCGACGCAACTGGCCACGGCGACGCGCCGGCTGATCGCGGCCGCCGCGCGCGGCGAGTATGCGACGCCGGAACTCGTGCTGGTGCGCCCGCTGCTGGAATTGCAGCAGCGCTGGTCGGGCCTGCCTGCCGAAGGCGAGTGGCTGGTCGAGCAGATCGAGACGCGCGAAGGCCACGGACTCTTCTTCTACCCCTTCGAAGGCCGGCTCGCCCACCTCGGACTGGCGACGCTGTTCTCCTACCGCCTCGCGCGTCTGGCGCCGCGCACCTTCAGCCTGACCGCCAACGACTACGGTTTCGGCCTGCTGTCGCCGACCCCGGTGCCGCTTTCGATCGGCGACCTGGGGCGGCTGCTCGCGGCCCCCGACGTCGAGGCCGACATCCTCGCCGGCCTCAACGCCGCCGAACTCGGCCGCCGCCAGTTCCGCGAGATCGCGCGCGTCGCCGGTCTCGTCTTCCAGGGCTATCCCGGCGAGCCCAACCCGGCGCGGCACCTGCAGGCATCGTCGGCGCTGCTCTACGAAGTCTTCGCCGAATTCGATGCCGGCAACCTGCTCCTGAAGCAGGCGGTGAGCGAAGTGCTGGAACGGCGCCTCGAGGCGCCGCGCATCGCGTCGGGGCTTGCGCGCCTGCGCGGCAGCCGCGTGCTGCTGACCCGCCCGGCGCAGCCCACGCCCTTCGCGTTCCCGCTGCTGGTCGAGATGTTTCGCGAAGAACTGTCGAGCGAAGCGCTGGAAGCGCGCGTGGCGCGGATGGTCGCAGCGCTGGAGCGCACGGCCGAGGAGATCTAGCAAGCGCTTCGTCAACCTGCTGTTTTCAGGATTCGTGAAATCCCCCCAAAGTTGACATCGGATCGCGTCGGCATGGCGCAGGAGGCTGCCCCGCACATGGAGCGACGACTCAAGAGGTGCCGGACTTCGAGGCATCCGACGACCCAGCCGGACGCCTGGGTACGAATCCTGAATTCCGCGACCCTGCGTGGAATGCGCCGGAGCGCCGCCTCCCTCACGGGTGTGGCAATCCGTGGCCGCCCGGCCGGTCGCGGAACGCGCGTCGAAACATCGCCGCGCGCGTAAAATGTGGGCGCTGGCCTTCGCACACCACCACGGGACCGCCATGAATCCACAGCAGCATGAAAAGGTCAGATCCGCCAAGGGCTTCATCGCCGCGCTCGACCAGAGCGGCGGCAGCACGCCGAAGGCGCTGGGACTGTACGGCATCAGGGCGGACGCCTATTCCGGCGACCGGCAGATGTTCGACCTGATCCACGCCATGCGCACGCGGATCGCCACCAGCCCGGCGTTCAACGGCGACCGCATCCTGGGCGCAATCCTGTTCGAGCAGACGATGGACCGCGAGATCGAAGGCCGCGGCAGCGCCGACTATCTCTGGTCCGTGAAGCAGGTGGTTCCTTTCCTGAAGGTCGACAAGGGCCTGGCCGAAGAGGCGAACGGCGCGCAGACGATGAAGGCGATGCCCGACCTGGACGCCTTGCTCGCGCGGGCCAGGGGCAAGGGCGTGTTCGGGACCAAGATGCGCTCGGTCATCAAGCACGCCGACGGCAAGGGCATCGACGACGTCGTCGCGCAGCAGTTCACGATCGGCCGGCAGATCCTGGCGGCAGGCCTCATGCCCATCCTCGAGCCCGAGGTCGACATCCACGCCACGGACAAGCCGGGCGCCGAGCGGCTCCTCAAGGCGGCCATTCTCGAGCGCCTCGATACCCTGCGACCGGAGCAGCAGGTGATGCTGAAGCTCACGATTCCGTCCGTCGACGATTTCTACCTGGATCTCATCAGGCATCCGAAGGTGCTGCGCGTGGTCGCGCTGTCGGGAGGCTACTCGCGCGACGAGGCGAACCGGCTGCTTGCGCGCAACCAGGGCCTGATCGCAAGCTTTTCCCGGGCGTTGACCGAAGGTCTCACCGCGCAGCAGAGCGACGAGGAATTCACCACGGCCCTGGACGCGTCGATCGCCGGCATCTACCAGGCGTCGGTGACCTGACCTCGGCAGTCGCCGCTCGCGCGCTGGCGACTCGCGCGAAGCATGGCTTCGGTCCCGGCCGCGGTCTCGAAGCGCATCGGGGCCGCCCCCTGAGCGGGCGTCAGAAGCCCACGTTCGCCCCGCCCTTCAGTCCGAGGATCCGCCGCGCGTCGTCGGGCGTCGCGACCTCGAGGCCCAGCCCCTCGACGATCTGCCGCGCCGCGCGCACCTGCGCGGCGTTCGATTCGGCGAGCTTTCCCGGCCCGAGCCACAGGCTGTCCTCGAGGCCGACGCGCAGGTTGCCGCCCATCGCGACTGCCATGGCGGCGATCGGCAGCTGGTTGCGCCCCGCGCCGAGCACGCTCCAGCGGTACTGGTCGCCGAAGAGGCGGTCCGCGGTGCGCTTCATGTGCGTTACGTCCTCCGGATGCCCGCCGATCCCGCCCAGGATGCCGAACACGCTCTGGATGAACAGCGGCGGCTTCACCACGCCGCGGTCGAGAAAATGCTTCGCCGTGTACAGGTGCCCGATGTCGTAGCACTCGATTTCGAAGCGCGTGCGGTTCGCCGCGCACGACGTGAGGATGTGCTCGATGTCCTTGAAGGTGTTCCTGAAGATCCGCTCGTCCGATGTCGCGAGATACGTCCGTTCCCAGGAATGCTTGAACTCGGTGTAGCGCTGCAGCATCGGATAGAGGCCGAAGTTCATCGATCCCATGTTGAGCGACGCGACCTCGGGCTTGAGCTGCAGCGCCGGTTGCAGGCGCTCTTCGATGGTCATCGTCGCTGCGCCGCCGGTGGTGAAATTGAGGACCACGTCGGAGCGCCGCCTGATCTCCGGCGCGAACTCGCGAAAGTACCTCGGGTCCTGCGTCGGGCTGCCGTCGACCGGGTCGCGCGCGTGCAGATGTACGATGGCGGCGCCGGCTTCCGCGGCGCCGACGGCGGCGTCGGCGATCTCCTGCGGCGTCACCGGCAGGTACGGCGACATCGACGGCGTGTGGATACTGCCCGTCACAGCGCAGGTGATGATGACTTTGCGGCGCTCGCTCATGGTCGTTGCTCCTCAGTCGAAATCGGGTTGTTCGTTCCTGTGCCGGCGCAGCGCCAGCAGGCGCAGATCGCGCCATTGCATGCGCGCGTCGCGTTCCTCGGGCGTGAGCGCGTCGCCGAGCGTCTCGACGACGCTCGCCACGCCTTTTTCGTCCCACACGGCGGGCCGGGCGCTGTCGGCGGCCAGCCGCGCGTAGAACCCGGCGTAGCGCGCGCAGTAGTCGGCCACGCCGCCGGGCGCGTTGAGCTCGATGGTGGCGAACGGTCCGAGGAACGACCAGCGCAGTCCCAGTCCGTCGCGAACGGTCTTGTCGAGATCCTGCGGCGACACGCAGCCTTCGGCGACGAGGCGCATCGCCTCGGAGAGCAGCGCGCCCTGCAGCCGGTTGAGGATGAAGCCTTCGATCTCGCGGCGCACGACGACCGGGACCTGGCCGACCGACTCCATCACGGCGCTCGCCCGCTCGAGCGTCGCGGCGGCGGTCCACGGCGCGCCGCAGAGCTCGACGACCGGGACCAGGTGCGGCGGATTGACCGGATGCGCGACGAGGCAGCGCGCGCGGCCCGCCAGCGCCTCGCTGAAGCGCGACGCCGGAATCGCCGACGTTGAACTCGCGAGCACCGCGTCCGGCGCCGCAAGCCGGTCGAGGTCGGCGTAGATTGCACGCTTCAGGTCGAGGACTTCGGGCAGGCTCTCCTGCACCCAGGCGGCACCCGCCAGTGCGGCGCCGAGATCGCCGGTGCAGGCGATGCGGCCCGACGCCGCCGCCGCATCGTCGGCGAGGCCGTAGGCCTGCTGCTCGGCGAGTCCCGCATCGATGTGGCGGCGCGCGGCGTCCAGTTGCGAACCCGCGCTGTCGTAGAGTCGGACGCGCCACCCGGCGCGCGCGAACACCATCGCCCACGACCGGCCGATGAGGCCGGCCCCGATCATTGCCGCCGTCGTGTTCATAGGCTCACATCCAGAGGACCCGCTTGCGCAGGTCGAGGTCTTCGCGCAGCGCGGCCGCCGGCCCGTCGTGCACCACCGCCCCGCGTTCCAGCACGCACGCGCGGTCCGCCAGCGCGAGGACGAGATCGAGGTTGTGCTCGACGATCACGATCGCAATTTCGTGACGCAGCCTGTCGAAGGCCCCGAACAGTTCCTCGATCACCGAGGGTGCCAGGCCTTCGAAGGGCTCGTCGAGCAGCAGCACGCGCACCTGCCCCGAAAGCGCCCGCGCCACGGCCACCATCTGCTGCTCGCCCCCGGACAGGTAGTCGGCCGGCGTGTCGAGCCGCTGCTGCAGCCGCGGGAAGAAGGCCAGGATCCGGTCCAGCGACCAGGCGACGCCGGCGCCGGACTGCCGCTTCAGGCGGCCCAGTTCCAGGTTGTGGCGCACGCTCATGCCCGCGAACAATGCCCGCCCCTGCGGTACGTAGCCGATGCCGCGGCGCGCATTCTCCGCCGCGGGACGTCCCGCGAGATCGTCGTCGCCGAGGAGGATGCTGCCGCCCGCCGCCGGAACGATGCCGACGATGGTCTTCAGCAGCGTCGACTTGCCGGCGCCGTTGCGGCCGAGCAGCGCGACGATCTCGCGCTCGTGCGCGGTGAACGAAGCGCCGCGCACGATATGGCTCTTGCCGTAATACGCGTCGACGTCGTGCAATGCCAGCAGCGCCGGCGCCGCTTCGGTTCCAGACTGTCCGCGCGGCCGGGCCGCCAGCGCCGCGGCGCCCGAGCCGATGTAGATTTCCTGCACTGCACTGCTCAGGCGCGCGTCCTCCGCGGTGCCGTCGACCAGCACGCGGCCGTCGTTCATCACCGTCACGCGGTCCGCCAGCGCGAACACCCGGTCGATGTCGTGTTCGACCAGCAGCACCGGGATGTCGGTCGAAATGCGCTTGATCAGGTTCGACACGCGCTCCCGCTCGGCGGCGGCGAGTCCCGCCAGCGGCTCGTCGAGCAGCAGCACGCGCGGACCCGACGCGATCGCCAGCCCCATGTCGAGCAGGCGCTGTCCGCCGTAGGACAGCGTCCCGGCGTCGGCAGACTCGATGCCGCCCAGGCCGAGGAAGCGGATCAGCTCCGCCGTGCGCTGCGTCACGCGGCCGATCGCGCGGCAATCGGACCAGCCGTCGAAGTGGGACGGATCGCGGGCCTGCACCGCGAGGCGCAGGTTCTCCTCGATCGACACGCCGGCAAAGAGATTGGTTATCTGGAACGAACGCGCGAGGCCGGCGGCGACGTTGCGATGCGGCGGCAGGCCGGTGATCGCGACGCCTGCGAGCGACACGCTGCCGTGATTCGGGGGGAACAGTCCCGAGATCAGGTTGAAGACGGTCGTCTTGCCGGCGCCGTTGGGGCCGATCAGCGCGTGCAGCGTGCGCGGCTCCACCGCGAAGCTCGCGTCGGCCACCGCCTGGATGCCGCCGAAGGACTTGGCAAGGCCGCGCACTTCCAGCGCGGGTCCTTCGCCGCCGCCCTCGTGGCGCAGGAACGCGGGCAGCGGCAGGCCGTACTCGATGTTGCGCCCCGCCATCGCCGCGGCCTCGACCACCCGCGCGCGCAGCGGTTCGGTGAGACGGCGCCAGACGCCGACCAGGCCGGTCGGCGACAGCACGACGAAGCCGACGAACAGCAGGCCGAAGTAGAGCAGCCAGTTCGGCGTCCATATCGACAGGTATTCGCGGAACAGGATATAGAACAGCGCGCCCAGTGCCGGGCCGAGAAGGCTGCGCATGCCGCCGATGATCACCATCGCCAGCAACTCGCCGGAGAACGTCACCGCGATCGGGTCGGCCGACGCAAAGCGGTGATGGAAGGCGAAAAGCACGCCCGCGAATCCGGTGAGCGTCGCCGAGATCGTGAACGCGATCAGCTTGTACCGGTGCGTCGGGTAGCCGACGAATTGCGCGCGCTGCTCGTTCTCCCTGATCGCCACCAGGACCGAGCCGATCGGCGAACGGTGAAACCTGCGCAGCGCAGCGACGACCGCCACGCCGGCGAGCGCGACCAGGCCGTAGTAGACCCACGCGTTCTCCAGGTCGGCGCCCAGCCAGTTTGCCCGCGTGACGCCGCCGAGGCCGTTCTCGCCGCCGGTGAACGCCGTCCAGCGGAAGGTCACCGAGTAGGCCAGCGCGGTGAACGCCAGCGTCAGCAACGAGAAGTAGACGCCGCGGCGCCGCAGGACCAGGAACCCGACCAGCACCGTCGACAGCACCAGGACCGCGATGGCGACGAGCGCGGGCCACAGCACCGAGCCCGCGAACCAGTGCCGCTGCGCCAGCGCCGCCGCGTACGCGCCGACGCCGAACCACGCGCCGTGTCCGAACGACACCAGTCCGGTGTAGCCGACCAGCACGTTGAGCGCCATGCAGGCGATGGCGAAGATCACGACGTCGGTGGCGCTGGTCATGGTCAGGCCGCCGGCCAGCAGCACGAACGGCAGCGCCAGCGCCGCCAGCGCCGCGGCCACGACCGGCGAGAGACAGAGCCTCATTCGAAGCGCTGAATCCGTTCGCCGAACAGCCCGCGCGGGCGGAACAGCAGGACCAGGAGCATCAGCAGATAGATCGACGCCTCGGCCGCCGCGGGCAGGAAGTAGACGGTCAGCCCGCGCACGACGCCGACGATGAGCGCCGCGCAGACGACGCCCCAGAACGAGCCCAGCCCGCCGATGACGACGACCACGAACGACGCGGTGAGTATCTCCGCGCCCATCGCCGGGTGCACGCCCGAGATGGGGGCCAGCAGCACGCCGGCGAGCGCCGCCAGCGCAACGCTGATCGCCACGACGGCGCTCATGTAGGGCTTCAGCGAAATGCCCAGCGCGGCGACCATGTCGGGGTTCTGCACGCCGGCGCGCACGACTCTGCCGAAAGGCGTGCGGCGCAGCAGCAGCCACAGTCCGGCGACGGCCGCGATCGCCACCGCGAGCATCAGCAGCCGGTACCTCGAGTAGATGAAATCGCCGACCAGGATCTGCCCCTTGAGCAGCGGCGGAATCGAGAACGGGATCGGCGCCGCGCCGTAGACGACGCGCAGCAGCTGCTCGGCGACCATCGCCAGCCCGAAGGTGAGCAGCAGCCCGAGCGCCGGATCCTCGCGGTAGAAGCGCCGGAACAGGAAGCGCTCGATGACGAGCCCGATGAGCGCGACCAGCAGCGGCGCCGCGACGAAGGCCGCGCCGAAGCCGAACGCGTCGGCGATCTGGATGGCGAAGTACGCGCCCAGCGCGTAGAACGCGCCGTGCGCGAGGTTCACCAGCCCGCCCAGCGAGAAGATGAGCGAAAGGCCGAGCGCGATCAGCAGGTAGTACGCGCCGGCGAGCAGGCCG
The DNA here is from genome assembly GCA_963779445.1 of uncultured beta proteobacterium. Lineage (GTDB taxonomy): Bacteria > Pseudomonadota > Gammaproteobacteria > Burkholderiales > Casimicrobiaceae > CAIWHR01. Next base: position 187,786 of record CAVZYI010000004.1, on the reverse strand, counting down.
TTGATGACCTGCTCGAGGATCTGGAGGGCAACCATGGCGCGCGCGCGGACGGAGCGTCGCCGCCCTGTCCGCGCGGCAGTCGATGAATTACGCGGGCATCGTGCAGGCGTTGTCCTCGCGCGTCGGCGCGATCACCTCGAGGCTCTGCCCGGCCGCGGGCACCGGCGCCGACAGTGCGAACAGATCCCACTTGTCCTTGACCTCGGCGGCCGGCTTGAAGCGGATCGTGTACATCTCCTGCATCAGCTGGTGATCCCAGTTGCGGTAGTAGCCTTCGCGCGATTTCAGCAGGTCGAATTTCGCGCCCTTCTCCAGATGCTCGACGAGCTTCGTCGAGTCGGTGGTCCTGAGCTCGTTCATCGCCTGCGCGACGTGCTTGGTCGACATGTAGTCGCCCCACGCCTGATTTTCCGGCGGCTTGCCGTACTTCTTCACGAACGCGTCGGTGAACTTCTTGGCCGACGCGGTCTGGACCTGCGAGTCCCAGACCAGCGGCCAGATGCCGGTGACGTTGCCCTTCCCCGCGCCCCAGGCGACCGCCGTGTCGAAGCCGAATCCGCCGACCGGATACGGCAGCCCGAATTCCATGTACTGCTTCATGAAGTTCGTGATCTGCGCTCCGGCGAGATTCGACACCACCAGGTCCGGCTTCGCGTTGCGGATCTTGAGCAGGTACGCCGAGAAATCCGCGGCGTCGGTGGGCACCAGCTCGTCGGCCGCGAACTCGCCGCCATTGGCCAGCATGAAGCGCTTGGCTGCCTTCAGGAGGTCATGGCCGAACGCGTAGTCGGCGGTGAGGCTGTACCACTTCTTGCCCTTGACCATTCCGTCGCGCAGCAGCGCCTGCCCGGCAGCGTAGACGTACATCGTGTTGGCGGCCTCGGTGTGGAACATGTAGCGATTGCAGGACTTGCCGCGCAATTCGTCGGAGTTGCAGCCGGTGTTGAAGAAGAGCGTCCGGTTGCGCAGCGCGACCTGGGCGATCGCCAGGCCGGACGCCGAGCTGATCTCGCCGATGATCACCGCCACCTTGTCGCGCTCGATCAGGCGCTCCGCCTTCGTCGACGCGGTCTGCGGATTGACGCTGTCCTCGGCGATCAGTTCGATCTTGCGCCCCATCACGCCGCCGCCGGCGTTGATCTCCTCGACCGCAAGGTTGACGCCCATCACCGCATATTCGCCCAGCGGCCCGAGGAAACCGGTGCGCGGAGTCAGGTGGCCGAAACGGATCGCGTCGGCCTGGCCGCGGCTGATCGCGGGAAAGCCGAGCGCGCCCAGCGCGGTGGCGGCGGCGCCGCCCTGAAGCAGGCCGCGACGGGTGCGGCTTACGGTCTCACTCATGGTATTTCCTCCGTGGATGCGAATGCGGGGCGGGCGACCGACAACGGGGATCGAACTGCGATCGCAGTTATAATCCTGCCGCCGCCGGCTGTAAAGCGCGATGCGAAACCGACCTTCCCCGCCCTCCCCGCCCCCTGCGGCACGGGCCACGCTGCGCGACCGCGCGTACCGCGGACTGCGCGATCTACTCATCGCGGGCCAGCTGGCGCCCGGCGACCGCCTGTCGGTGCGCGATCTCGCGGCGAGCCTGTCCGTGAGCCCGATGCCGGTGCGCGAAGCCGTGCACCGGCTGGTGGCCGAGCGCGCGCTGGAAGTGCGGCCGCAGAGCGCCGTGCGGGTGCCGCTGATGACGCGCATGCGTTTCGAGGAGCTGCGCACGCTGCGCGTCGCCCTGGAGGGCATGGCGGCGGAGCGGGCCGCGGAGCACGCGACGCCGGCCGAAGTCGCGCGCATCCGGTCCCACCACGAGCGCTTCCTCGGCGCGGCGCAGCGCGTCCGTCCGAACCCGGCGGTATTGATCCGCGCCAATCAGCAGCTGCATTTCGCCGTCTACGCCTGCGCGCGGATGCCGACGCTGCTGCAGGTGATCGAGAGCCTGTGGCTGCAGATCGGCCCCGTGCTCAATCTCGACCTGCGGTCCGGTCCGAAACGGCTGCGGGCGCTGGCGGCGCACGGCCACCATGCCAAGCTCGTCGCGGCGCTGGCGCGGCACGATGGCGCGGCCGCGCGCCGCGCGCTGGTCGGCGACATCGAAAGCGCCGCCGCGTACATCCTTTCCCTCAACGAGCTTCCCGAACGCGAGGAGACATCATGGACCTGAAACTGACCGGACTTCGCGTGCTCGTCACCGCCGGCGCGAGCGGCATCGGGCTCGCGACCGCGCGCGCGTTCGTGCGGGAGGGCGCGCACGTGCACGTCGCCGACGTCGACCGCGCCGGGCTGGACGCGCTCGCGGCGAGCGATCCGGGATTGTCGCGCAGCGTCTGCGACGTCGCCGACCGCGGCGCCGTGGCGGCGATGTTCGACGCGGCGCTGGCCGCGCTGGGCGGGCTCGACGTGCTGGTCAACAATGCCGGCATCGCCGGACCGACGGCCGCCTGCGAGCAGGTCGCCCCCGAGGACTGGGAGCGCACCCTCGCCGTCAACATCACCGGCCAGTTCCACTGCGCGCAGCTGGCGATCCCGCATCTGCGGCGCAGCGCGAATCCCAGCATCGTCAATCTGTCGTCGGCGGCCGGGCGCTTCGGCTTCCCGAGGCGCACGCCCTATGCGGCGTCGAAATGGGCGGTGATCGGCTTCAGCAAATCGCTGTCGATCGAGCTCGGCGACGCCGGCATCCGCGTCAACGCCATCTGCCCCGGTTCGGTGGCCGGACCGCGCATCGACGCGGTATTCGCCAGCCGCGCGGCCGCGCGCGGCCTCGACGAGGCCGTGGTGCGCGAGGAGGCGCTGGCGAAGACGTCGCTGCACCGGCTGGTCAGCGCCGAGGACATCGCCCATACGATCGTCTTCCTGTGCTCGCCCGCCGGCGCCAATATCTCCGGGCAGGCCATTGCCGTCGACGCCGATACGCAGGCTCTGGCGTGAGCACCGCGCGGCCCGCGCCGCCCGCCGCGGCGCCGGATTGACGCGCGCATCGGCCGCCACCAAACTGGCCCGCTCGCCTTTTCAAGGAGGACAGCATGCCGCAGAGCCCGCATCCGTTCGATCTCACCGGCAAGGTCGCGCTCGTCACCGGCGCGTATCGCGGCCTCGGCTTCGCCATCGCCAAGGGCCTCGCGCAGGCCGGCGCCACCGTCGTGCTCAACGGGCGCAATGCGGAGGCGCTTGCCGGCGCGGCGAAATTGCTGTCCGACATCGGCATCACGGCGACGACCAGCGTGTTCGACGTGACCGACGGCGACGCGGTGCGCGCGGCGGATCGCGACCGTCGAATCGGCGCACGGACGACTCGACATCCTCGTCAACAACGCCGGCATACAGCGCCGCAATCCGCTCGTCGACTTCACCAAGGACGACTGGGACGCCGTCATCGCCACCAATCTCACGGCGCCGTTCCTCGTCTCTCAGGCCGCGCTGCCCGGGATGATCGCGCGCAAGTCCGGCAAGATCATTCACATCGCATCGCTGATGAGCGAGCTCGCGCGGCCCACCGTCGTGCCGTACACCGCGGCGAAAGGCGGCGTGCGCCAGCTTACGCGCGGCATGGCCGTCGAACTGGCGCCGCACCGGATCCAGGTCAATGCCATCGCGCCGGGCTATTTCGCCACCGAGATGAATCGCGCGCTGATCGACAACCCCGAGTTCAACGCGTGGGTGTGCAAGCGCACGCCGGCCGGTCGCTGGGGACAGCCCGACGAAATCGCCGGGCTCGCCGTGTTTCTCGCCTCGCCCGCCGCCAACTACATGACCGGACAGATGCTGGTGATCGACGGCGGGATGAGCGTAGCGCTGTGAGCGGCGAGCAGGGGCCCCGCGCGCGGGTAGCGCGCGGGGATGCGAGCCACGGCGAATCAGCGCTGGCCGCCGACGCGCGCCCGTCACACTGCAGAAGCGGTACAAAGAGGCGGCGCTGTAGGCGGTGGGCAGCGGCGCGAGCTTCTGAGCAGGGGCCCGCGCGCTGGTAGCGCGTGGGGATGCGAGCCACGGCGAATCAGCGCTGGCCGCCGACGCCGGGCGACGCCCGGCATTGGCAGGGAAATTGCGTTGGCATGGGGGCCGGGGCCGATTGCCCGGCAAGGCAGCGGATCCGCTGCCGGTGGCGGTCACAGGACGCCGCAAACGGCCCCTGCGACGGGCTCGACCCGCAGCGCGATCATGCCGTCCCGAACAATACCCTACCAGAATGCACAACTACTCCGGCGGCGCGGCGCGCGACGCACGCGCGAGTTCGCACCCGCCGGCAACCGGCGCCCGCATCGGGAATCATTGTCCGGCGGCCATGCCAACGTGCGCGCGACGCCCCCGCTCGGCACCGACCGCGTCCGCGACCTGCGCTTCGTCCGCCGCATCCACCGGCTGCGCATGCTGGGCAGCGGACTGGGCGCACTGTGCGTGGCTTCGGTCCTGTGGCTGCACGGGGATGCATTGGGGTGGTGGCTGCTGCTGGCACTGAACGGCCTCATCTGGCCGCACGTCGCCATGCTCGTCGCGACGCGCAGCCGGGACCCGCGCCGGGCCGAGCTGCGCAACCTGATGGCGGATTCCGCGTTCGGCGGCATCTGGGTCGCGGTCATGCAGTTCAACCTGCTGCCGAGCGTGCTGCTGCTGACCATGCTGTCGGTCGACAAGGTCAGCGTCGGCGGCGTGCGGCTGATGGCGCGGACCTTCGTCGCGCTGGCGGCAACCTGCGCGCTGACGTCCGCGGCGCTCGGCTTCCCGGTGGACCTTCCGACGCCGGTATTCGTCCTGCTGGCGAACGTGCCTTTCCTGGTGCTCTATCCGCTTGCGATCAGCGCCGTCGCCTTCGGACTCGCCCGGAAGGTCGCGCGCCAGAACCGCCTGCTGGACGAACTGGGGCACACCGACGGGCTCACCGGCCTCGGCAATCGACGACAATTCCTGGCGCTCGCCGAAGCGGAGCTGGAACGGCACTCCCGGACCGGCCGGCCGGCGGTGCTCGTCGTGCTCGACATCGACCACTTCAAGACCATCAACGACCGTTACGGCCATCCGGTCGGCGACGAAGTCCTCTGCGCGGTGGCCGAAATCCTCCGCCAATGCTGCCGCTCGCCCGATACGCCCGCACGCTACGGCGGCGACGAATTCGTGCTGTTGCTGCCGGAAACCGACGAGTCCGGCGCCGCCGAAGTCGCGCGGCGCATCCGTTCGCAGCTCGGCTCGCTGGAACTCGCGAATGCACCGGATCTGCACTGCACGGTGAGCCTGGGAGCGGCCGAGGCCACGCGGGGCCTCACCGGCGTCGATCGCTGGATCGGGCAGGCGGACGCCGCCCTCTACCGCGCCAAGGCCGCGGGCCGCGACCGCTTCGAGGGCGCGGCGCGAGACTGAGCGATCGCGACGACGGGGATCAGTCGTCGTCGCCCGGCGTGCTGGCGACCCGGCGGTCGAGCAGCCGGTAGAGCCAGGTGAGGCCCGCCGCGGTGTTTTCCTGCGGCCGGTACTCGCAGCCGATCCAGCCGTCGTAGTGCAGCTCGTCGAGCAGCCTGAAGATCCAGGAGTAGTTCACTTCGCCCTGATCGGGCTCGTTGCGGCCCGGCACGCCGGCGATCTGGATGTGGCCGACGTGCGGCAGCCATCGCCGGATCTTCTCGCTGAGATCGCCCTCGACAATCTGCGCGTGGTAGAGATCCATCTGCACCTTGAGATTCGCCGCGCCGACCTCTTCGCGGATCGCGTGCGCCTCGGCCTGCGTCGAGAACAGGTAGCCCGGCATGTCGCGCGGATTGAGCGGCTCGATCAGCACCGTGACCCCCTGCCCCGCCGCCTCGCCGCAGGCGAAGCGCAGATTGCGGACGAAGATCGCGCGCTGCGCCGCGCGCTGCGCGGCCGTCGCCTCGGCGGGAACGACGCCGGCCATCGCGTGCACCCGCGTGCAGCCGACCGTCTGCGCATAGCGCAGCGCGGTGGAGAAGCTGGCAGCGAAATCGTGCTCGCGCGCCGGCAGCGAGCCGGTCCCGCGCTCGCCGGCCGCCCAGTCCCCCGGCGGCGCATTGATAAGCGCCATCTGGAGGCGGTTTTCCTTCAGCCGGGCCGCGACCTCCCTGGCGGGCACCTCGTAGGGAAACGCGCATTCGACGGCCCGAAAACCGGCGTGCGCCGCCTCGGCGAAGCGCTCGACGAAGGGGACTTCGGTGAACAGAAACGAAATGTTCGCGGCAAACCGCGGCATGGCGCTTTCCCTTTTTCAGGTCCGGCCGACCGGCCGCCTGGCTGTTGTTATGGATTTGCGCACCGCAGGTGACCTGGCCTGTCCGCTACAATCCGCCGTAGAAGTTTGCACTGCCGCTACGCCACGCGCAACGTCCGCTGCATTTCGCCCACCCGTTCCTCCGCTCCGTCCCGAACGCATGACCCGCGTTTCCCGCTCGCTTCCGCTCGCACTCGACGATGCCGCCGCGGCGACCGGCGCGCTGCCGCGCAGCGCCGTGGGCGGCATCGGCGTGACGCTCGCCGGCGAACGCGTCGTCCTTCTCGCCGAGCGCGCGCTGCACTGGCCGCGTGCGCAAACGGTGTTCGTCGCCGACGTGCATCTCGGCAAGGCTGCGGCGTTTCGCGCCGGTGGCGTGCCCATTCCGCGCGGCGCGACCGCCAACGATCTCGCGCGTCTGTCGGTGTTGCTCGAGAGCTGCGCTGCGGCGCGGCTCGTCGTCCTCGGCGATTTCCTGCACGCGGCGGCGGGCCGGGTGGCGGCGCTGGATACCGCGTTCCTGGCCTGGCGCAAGACCCACGCCGGCGTCGCGATCACGCTGGTGCGCGGCAACCACGACGCCAGGGCCGGCGATCCGCCGGCGGCGTGGGGCGTGACGGTCGTCGACGATCCGCATCCGCTGGCGCCGTTCGTGCTCTGCCATGAACCCGCCGAGCCGAGGACCGGCTACGCCTTGTGTGGGCACCTGCATCCCGGGGTGCGCGTGACCGGCCGCGCGCACGAGTCAGTGCGCATGCCCTGCTTCGTCCTCGGCCGGCGCCGCGCGCTCCTCCCGGCGTTCGGGCGGCTGACCGGGCTTGCGCTGGTCGCGCGCGCCGGCGGCGAGACCCGCATCGCGGTGGCGGGCAACCGACTGTTCGTGCTGCCGTAGCGCGCGCCGGCGCCCGGCATCCGCGCGCGTCGCCATCATTTCCTTTGCCGCGTTGCCGGCTTGCGGCGGGCAAGGAACGGCTGTCGCATATCTGCAACAAACCCACCTCCGTCCGTCGGAACGTTTGTTGTGGACAAGTCGGTGGATTGTCGGTGGACGAACGTTGGATAGGTACGAAAGCGCCGCGCAGAAGGCTGTTTTTGCTGTCGTTTTGGGGCCGGCATTCTGTGCATCAAAAAGCGCTTGCCAAGCGTCGACCTGCCCACTATGCTTTGTGTTCATCAGGCACTTGAACACAAGATGTAGTAGATTTTGATTTGCAACAAGAATCCGGGCGTCACTGCCAGAGCAGGTCCCGCCCCAGGGGAAATTCGAGTGTGTCGCCCGGATAACCGCGCCAGCGCCAGCTTTGCGCCGACGCGGCCGATCCGGGCCGAATGGCACCGAAGGCATTCACAAACAAGAGATCCGGACAGGAGAGACACCCATGCAAGTTACGAGCGCTTCCACCGGCACGACGTCCTCGCCCGCGCGCAGCACGATGGCCGGTGAAACCGGAAGCGCCATGACCGCCGCAGCCGATCCCCGCTACGCCCAGTACAAGGTGATCCGGCGCAACGGCGCGGTCGTTCCTTTCGAGCCGGCGAAGATCACGATCGCGATGACCAAGGCGTTCCTCGCCGTCAACGGCGGCCAGGGCGCCGCGTCCGCGCGCGTGCGCGAGCAGGTCGTCAATCTCACCGACGGCGTCGTCGCCTCGCTGATGAAGCGCAAGCCCGAGGGCGGCGCGATTCACATCGAGGAGATCCAGGACCAGGTGGAGCTCGCGATGATGCGCGGCGGCGAGCACGAAGTCGCGCGCGCCTACGTGCTCTACCGCGAGCGCCGCTCGCAGGAGCGCGCGCAGGAAAAATCGCTGCGCGGCGGCAAGCCGGAAACCACCGCAATCATCGTCGTCGACAACGGCGTGTCGCGGCCCCTCGACATGGAGCGGCTCACCCGGCTCGTCGGCGAATCCTGCGAAGGCCTGGCCGACGTCGAGCCGGAGCGCATCCTCAAGGCGACGCTGAAGGATCTGTACAACGGCGTGCCGATGGACGAAGTGCGCAAGTGCGTCGTGCTGGCCGCGCGGACGCTGATCGAGAAGGATCCCGCGTACAGTTTCGTCACCGCGCGCCTGCTGCTCGACTCGATCCGGCACGAAGCGCTGGGCGAGGAGGCCACGCAGCAGGAAATGCAGACGAAGTACGCCGCGTATTTTCCGCAATTCGTGAAGCACGGCATCAAGATCGGGCTGCTCAACGAGGCGCTGACGCAGTACGATCTCGCGGCGCTGGGCGCAGCGCTGAAGCCCGAGCGCGACCTGCAGTTCGGCTACCTCGGCCTGCAGACGCTCTACGACCGCTACTTCCTGATCGACCAGTACATCGGCGGGCGCCGCTTCGAGCTGCCGCAGTGCTTCTTCATGCGCGTCGCGATGGGACTGGCGCTGAACGAAGTGGAACGCGAGGCGCGCGCCATCGAGTTCTACAACGTGCTCTCGACCTTCGACTTCATGAGCTCGACGCCGACGCTGTTCAACTCCGGCACGCATCGCTCGCAGCTGTCGTCGTGCTACCTGACTACCGTCTCGGACGACCTCGACGGCATCTACGAGGCGATCAAGGAAAACGCGCTCCTCTCCAAGTTCGCCGGCGGCCTCGGCAACGACTGGACCAACGTCCGGGCGATGGGCTCGCACATCAAGGGCACCAACGGCAAGTCGCAGGGCGTCGTCCCGTTCCTGAAGGTGGTCAACGACACGGCCGTGGCCGTCAACCAGGGCGGCAAGCGCAAGGGTGCGGTCTGCACCTACCTCGAGACCTGGCACCTCGACATCGAGGAGTTCCTCGAACTGCGCAAGAACACCGGCGACGACCGCCGCCGGACGCACGACATGAACACCGCCAACTGGATTCCGGACCTGTTCATGAAGCGCGTGATGGAAGGCGGCGACTGGACGCTGTTCTCGCCCTCCGACGTGCCCGACCTCCACGACAAATGGGGACACGCGTTCGAGGAGGCGTACACGCGCTACGAGGACAAGTGCGCCCGCGGCGAGCTGAAGCTCTTCAAGAAGATCCCGGCGCTGCAGCTCTGGCGCAAGATGCTGTCGATGCTGTTCGAGACCGGGCATCCGTGGATCACGTTCAAGGACGCCTGCAACGTGCGTTCGCCGCAGCAGCACATGGGCACCGTCCACAGCTCGAATCTGTGCACCGAGATCACGCTCAACACCAGCGAGACCGAGATCGCCGTGTGCAACCTCGGCTCGGTCAACCTGCTCAATCACATGAAGCAGACCGGCGCGGGCTGGGAACTCGACCACATGAAGCTGCAGACGACGATCCGCACCGCGATGCGGATGCTCGACAACGTCATCGACATCAACTACTACGCGGTGGCGAAGGCGCGCAACTCCAACCTCAAGCACCGTCCGGTCGGGCTGGGCATCATGGGCTTCCAGGACTGCCTGCACCTGCTGCACACGCCGTACGCGTCGGAAGCCGCGCTGAAATTCGCCGACGAATCGATGGAAGCCGTGTGCTACCACGCGTACTGGGCATCGACGGAGCTCGCCGCCGAGCGCGGCCGCTACTCGTCGTACGGCGGCAGCCTGTGGGATCGCGGCATCCTCCCCCAGGACACGCTGAAGCTGCTGCGCGAGGAGCGCGGCGGCTACGTCGATATCGACGGCTCGGCGTCGATGGACTGGGACGCGCTGCGCTCGCGGATACGCATCCACGGCATGCGCAATTCGAACTGCGTGGCGATCGCGCCGACGGCGACGATCTCCAACATCATCGGCGTCGCCGCATCGATCGAGCCCGAATACCAGAACATCTACGTCAAGTCGAACCTCTCGGGCGAGTTCACCGTCGTCAACGAGCATCTCGTCGCCGAGCTGAAGAAGCAGAACCTGTGGGACGAGGTGATGGTTGCCGACCTCAAGTACTTCGACGGCTCGCTGGCGAAGATCGACCGCGTCCCCGCCGAGCTGCGCACGCTCTACGCAACGGCGTTCGAAGTCGACGCCAGATGGATCGTGGAAGCCGGCGCGCGGCGGCAGAAATGGATCGACCAGGCGCAAAGCCTGAACATCTACATGGCGGGCGCATCGGGCAAGAAGCTCGACGACATCTACAAGCTCGCGTGGGTCCGCGGGCTCAAGACGACGTATTACCTGCGCACGCTGGCGGCGACGTCCGCCGAGAAGTCGACGGGCAACGGGGGCGAGTTGAACGCGGTGCCGACTTCGGGCGGCATGGCCGCGACCGGCGCCAGCAGCAGGAACGCCCCCGCCGCCGCACGGGACGCCGAAGCGCCGAAGTTCTGCGCGATCGACGACCCGACCTGCGAGTCGTGCCAGTAGTCCGGACACCGAATCATCCCGCCGCTGGCGGGCGCATCGCGAAGGCAGCACGAGCAGCACGCAACCTGATGGTGCAGTGAGCACGGAAGGCCCGCAGGCAGCGACAGACGGGTCCCGCGCGCGAGATCGAGGCAGCGTCCCGCAACCCGGACAGGAGAGCAGGCGAATGAACGCAAAGACCGACAAGTGGGAGTCCTACACCGACAAGACCGGAAGGCGCCATTGGCGCTGGCCGGCGGCGAACGAGCAGCTCGCCGTGCACCCTGTCGATGTCGAGCAGCGCCACGATGCCGTATTGCCCCGATGGCAGCAGGCGGTTGCACTGCCGCAGCAGGACCGAGGCAAGTAACGAGCAGTCCGGTGCGGACCGGGAGGCCGGTGCCGTGTCGCATAGGCCGCAGGCGGCGGCGCGCCGGGCATCACGGCGCTCTACCGTCGGCACGCGGCGCGTTCGTCAACCTGCCCAGTGGAGGCCAATTTGGCCCGTTACGAGCATGTGCAACGACACGTCATCGATGCGCGGTACCTCGGAGACTACAAGGTCTGGCTGGAATTCAACGATGGACGCAAAGGCGTGGTCGATCTTGCGGATGATCTCTACGGCGAGAACTTCGAGGTGTTGAGGGACCGCGGCTGTTTCGCCGAGTTTTATCTGGACTACGGGCTCGCGACGATCGCGTGGCATCACGGCGTCGATTTCGCACCCGATTACCTGTACGACAGACTGAGCGCGATGCACTGACACGCAGCACCGACAGACCTCCCGGACCCGCTGCCGCCGCCGGCGCGGCCGATATTTCGGCACGACGGCGCCGGGGGCTCCGAGACCCCACAGCCCTGGTCCGTCGCGGCGGTAGGGGGATTTCGATGGGCGCCGGCTGAACCGGGCACGCGTGCCGAACAACGAACGGCGCAACAAGGCAGCACAGGAGACACCGACATGCTGAGCTTCGACGACGACATCGCTCCCGCCCCGCAGCCGCGCCTGCAGCCGTCCACGCCGGAGACGATCCGCGCGCAAAACGCCGGCGGCATCCTCTCGCGCGAGCCGGTGCACGACCTCGACGTCGAGCGCCAGGCGATGGAGAACGGGTTCCGCCGCGTCCGCATGGAGGACAAGCGCGTCATCAACGGCCAGTCCGACGTCAACCAGCTGGTGCCGTTCAAGTACCGCTGGGCATGGGACAAGTACATCGCCGCCTGCGCCAACCACTGGATGCCGCAGGAAGTGAACATGCAGCGCGACATCGAGACGTGGAAGAACCCGAACGGGCTCACCGACGACGAGCGCCTGATCGTCAAGCGCAACCTCGGCTTTTTCGTCACCGCCGACAGCCTTGCCGCCAACAACATCGTGCTCGGCACCTACCGGCACATCTCGGCGCCCGAATGCCGGCAGTACCTGCTGCGCCAGGCGTTCGAGGAGGCGATCCACACGCACGCGTATCAGTACATCGTCGAGAGCCTCGGCCTCGACGAGGCGGAGATCTTCAACGCCTACCACGAGATCAAGTCGATACGCGACAAGGACGAGTTCCTGATCCCCTACATCGACGTGCTGACCAACCCGTTGTTCAAGACCGGCACGCCTGAAGCCGACCAGGCGCTCCTGAAGAGCCTGATAGTCTTCGCCTGCATCATGGAAGGACTGTTCTTCTACGTGGGCTTCGTGCAGATCCTGGCAATGGGCCGCCAGAACAAGATGACCGGATCGAGCGAGCAGTACCAGTACATCCTGCGCGACGAGTCGATGCACTGCAATTTCGGCATCGATCTCATCAACACGATCAAGCTGGAGAATCCGCACCTCTGGACGCCGGAATTCCGCGAGGAGATCCGCGTGCTGATGAAGAAGGGCGTCGACCTCGAATACGCCTATGCCGAGGACACGATGCCCCGCGGCGTGCTCGGAATGAATGCGACCATGTTCAAGGAATACCTGCGCTTCATCGCCAACCGCCGCTGCCAGCAAATCGGCGTCGACGCCCTGTTCGACAAGGCCGACAATCCGTTCCCCTGGATGGCCGAGATGATCGACATCAAGAAGGAGAAGAACTTCTTCGAGACGCGGGTCACCGAATACCAGACGGGCGGGGCGCTGAACTGGGATTGACCGGCGATACGCGAACGCTCCTGGATCAGACGAATGCCGCGGTTCGCCGTCCGAGTTGGATACGAGTGGGTAATACCATGCTACCGCGAGGTAGAAGTTGACGCCGCTGACTCAATTGAGGCCAGTGCCAAAGTGTCGGCCCTGACGCAATCCGACCCGGATTTCTGGGCAAAATCCACAGAATGCGACGGCGAGGCATCCCCAACGTCAATTCTCGAAGTTCGCACTTTGGCACTGTAGCCGTACCTGACTTGACGAGGCCGCCAACGTGGTCCAACGTACCTAAATGGCCCGATATGCCTCAGATTGATAGTACCCGAAACCCGCTGTCAATCAAGTATTCGTAGGTTGCATCCAGCTCCGTCAACGGTGGAACAAATACTACCGTCGCATCGCGCGCGCGCGTGAGCAGGACCCGGTAGGCATTTGCACGTAGCTGCCACGGGCTTCGCACGGCAGGTCCGCCACGCCTGTACGCTCGTGCGCGCTCAATGTTCCACTCGCTGCCGACCCTCCTGAAGTCGGTTCCCCATGCAAGAAGTACGGCATCGAGTTCCAGCCCCTGGGCACCGAACTCAGTGACACAGTCACGAAGGCAGCGACAGGACCTTCCTCCCATCGTCGACTCGTCGTCACCATACCAGGGACCATAACGCAGCCGCTTAGTCGCCTGGTAGCCGTTCGGCACACCGAAGCGTTCAAGATCGCGATCCCGGCTCGAGGCGACAAGTCCGAATCGCGCGTCCGGATTTTTCGCATACCGCTCCTGAAGATAACCCTTGGCGTCATCAAGATTTCTGGAAATTCGCAGATCATGTCCTTCCGATGCGAGCAAGATCGCCAGCTCCGACTGTGCCTCGATCCGCACATGGTCTGACGCAACCAGGCCAGCTACGAATTCATGCACACGGAATGACAAATGCGATCGAAGGCTCTGGTTGAGATTCAGCGCCCCATCGCTTCGGTAAGGAATACGATTGAAGGTCTCCAGGAGGGCGGGAGGACCATGGACAATCCAGTCAGTGCTGCCAGGTGATTTCGCGATTGCATTCGCCCACTGTATGGTTCCTGCCTCTTCGCCAGTGTGAATCTCCTGCCCTCCTCCAACGAGGCCGACAACTACGCACCATTCGGGAATCCGCTCTGCAAACTCGATGAAAAGCTCCGGCTCCGACCGTGCGGTATGCGCCATATCGGGATGCTTTGAGGCGACCATAGCCGCGTCGTACGCCCGCTGCGCCTCGTCGTAGACCAACACATGCTCAGAGGGAACGCGGCGTGCTGAAGTGCTGTGATGCTTTACGTAGTCCTTGACGCCGCGCACAAACGTCCTTCCGCCTCCGCCAGCCTCACGAAGCTCGTACTGCAACACTTCGACCAGGGGACCATTGCCTGAAAGAAAGATGGCCGGCGCCGTCGGCATGACCCCCGCACGAGCGACTGCAAGATCGTCGATGAAATGCGAATGCACAAGGCGCAAGCCAACTAGCGTTTTGCCGGCCCCTGGAACACCTGTAAGCAATACAAGGTGACGCGAGTGAGTTCGCGCGGCTTCATGAACAATCGCAGAAGCAGCTTCAACGGCATCGTCTGTGGCTGCCGCTGCCCGCTTGACCCTTCTTAGAGTCCCTTTGGTCAGTAGCTCGCGTGCTGCAGCCACCAACGTTGGCAATGGCCGGTACGCACTGCTAGACAGAAATCGGTGGCGGTCGAGGACTTCACCCTGCCCGGTCACGTCGTACTCTTGGACGACCTTGTCCAATGCATCCGGGCCGCAGATTCTGACGCCTCGTCGGAGCCCAAAATCGCCGCGCGCCCCGGTTGGAACGAGCAGCGCATGGACTTGCCGAAACTCACATTCCGCATGGTAGCAGCGCAAATCGCGGGCATACGCATGGGCCTGATCAACGTCGGCGTCGGACGGGTGGGATTTTCCCTTCAACTCTATGACGACAACGCTTTCGCGTAGCAGGAATATCGCGTCGGCCCGCCTGGATTCGAGCGGAAGTTCATACTCCAGAATCGCCGTGTAACCAGCGGCCTCTTCACGCACTTCCCGTACCTGCGTTACCTCCATCTGAAGGCGCGGAATCGAGTCGCCCCAGGCGTGTACTTGCTCTTTCGAAGCGTCAGCGAGAAAATGCCTCAGTCTGGCAACTATCGCGGACGACGGCGTGGCGGCAAAGCGATCAAAATCCGAGTCCCAACCTCGCTGCGCTTGGTCACCTGCATCGTTGTCGAGGTCTGGCGTTGCCATTCGACTTGTCATCTCTAGTTGGCGGACAGCACAACTTTACAAGGTGCCGCGGGATCGGAACCGATCGGCGCTCATACAGAATTCATCGAATGAAGTCCATCCGCAGGAAAGTTGTGACAACGTGGACCGGTCCGTCTAACCCGGAGTTAGACCTCACTTACTTCAGTTTATTTTTTGTCTCTCCAAGGTTCCCATGATCAAGTTCTACTACAACCTCGCACCCAACCCCACCAAGGTCGCCCTTTTCCTGGAGGAAATGGGCCTGCCCTACGAGCCGGTGCCGGTCGATACCCGCAAGGGCGAGCAGTTCGCGCCGGCGTACCTGGCGATCAACCCCAACGCCAAGGCGCCGGCGATCGTCGACGGCGACGTCACGGTGTTCGACAGCAATGCGATCCTGCTCTACCTCGCCGAGAAGACCGGCAAGTTCCTGCCGCCGAACACGCCGGCCGACCGCGGCCGAGCTGCTGTCGTGGCTGATGTTCGTGGCCAGCGGCGTCGGCCCCTATTCCGGGCAGGCGGTGCACTTCAGGCACCATGCGCCGGAGCAAGTTCCCCTACGCGGTCAATCGCTACCTGTTCGAGGCGAAGCGACACTACGGCATCCTCGACGCGCGGCTGCCGGACACACCGCTTCATGCTCGGCGAGGCCTACACCATCGTCGACATGGCGGTGTGGGGCTGGGCACGCCTGGTGCCGTTCGTCATCGGCGACGACGCCTGGGCGTCGATGCCGACGCTGAAGCGGCTGGTGGACGAGATCGGCGCCCGCCCCGCGGCGGTACGCGCCCTGGCCCTCAAGGACAGGCACGCCTTCAAGACCGAACTGGACGACGAGGCGCGGCGATTCCTGTTCCCGCAGAACGCAACCCGCGCCGCCTGAGAATACAATTCTGCTTGCGGACCGTTCCGCGTTTCCAATTTGACGCCCATGAAGACATTGCTCGTTACCTGGTCGCCCCGGCTCCTCAGCATCCTGCGCATCATGTCCGCGTTCCTGTTCGTCGAGCACGGCACGCAGAAATGGCTGAATTTTCCGGCGCCGCGCGCCACTCCGATGGAACTGTGGTCGCTGGGCGGCATCGCCGGCGTCCTCGAACTGGTGGGAGGCGCCCTGTTGCTGCTCGGACTGTTTACCCGTCCGGTTGCCTTCGTCCTGTCGGGCCTGATGGCCTTCGCCTATTTCATCGCCCACGCGCCGCAGGGCTTCTGGCCGCTGCTCAACCGCGGCGAACTGGCGGTGCTGTACTGCTTCGTGTTCCTCTACTTCGCCGCCGCGGGCGGAGGGCCGTGGAGCCTCGACGAAGCGTGGCGCCGGCGACGGGACGCGCCGGATCAGACCTGATCCCGCGCCGCCTGGTCGCGGAACGACGCGACACCCGATCACCTGTCGCCGTGCGCATGCCGACGACCGGGCTGCGCGCTCGCCGCCGGCTGACCCGCTATTCGGACACCATCGCGGCGAGCAGACCCGCGTCGTCGGCGAGATCGAGAAACGTGTAGCGATCGCGCAGATTTCGCGCGCATGCGAAATCGCGTTTACGAAGAATTCTCGCGAAAGATCGAGGTCGCGGTAGTATCTTGGCGCACCGACCCGTCGAGTGCCTCGGCAATCTGCGTCGACGGGCGCATCATCTTTCTCAGATCCGCTATGAGGCTTGGCCAAATACGCGCAAGCCGATCATTGAGTTCATCGGCCTGCTTGTCGTTGAGAAGTTTCGGCATGATCTCGAGCATGCAGGCGCGGCCCAATTCATCGCCGAAATGCGCGGTAAGCGATGCCAGACTGGCTGTGCTCGCTCTGAGCCGCGGCGGCTGACCGCGCGAGCAACGCTTCCTGTAGCCGCGCCATGGCAACGTGCGTCACCGCGATCTGCTCGCCGTGGAAGTACGGTCCGTCCTGATCGGCCGCGCATCATGTCGATGTAGTGGCTGATGAGATGCTCGCCCTGGCTCGCCGGATAGCTGCCGCCGCAGATGGTCATGCCGAAGCCCGACAATACCAGGGTGCGCGCCAGAGCTCCATGGCGCCGAGATCCCCGGCGAGCAGCGCCCCGGCCTTGGCGAGCAGCGCCGGCTCATCGGCTCGCCAGCAGCACGAAGGGCGCGCGGCGATAGGCGTGCCCAGCAGAAGGTGGGCCAGCAGCCAGTCGGCCTGGGCGGTGGGACGGCAGATGCTGTCGCCGAGCCCGGGCGGATCATGCGCGGCGGGGCGGCGGCCAGCACCGTCGAGATCGAGAAACACGCCGACCGGTGCGGCGGCCGGCAGCGATTTCTTGTGGCCATGCGCGGTGATCGCGGCGTTGACCGAGGTGTAGCCGTTCATCGACGGCGCCGTCGCGAAGACCGCGTAGGGCTTGCCGTCGGACGCGGCGGCGAACTTGCACAGATCGTTGATGGTGCCGGAGCCGACGGCGACCAGCGCATCGGCCGAGGCACTGGCGCGGCGCAGCGTTTCGACGGTCGTCGCGTCGGCGTGCGGTCGGCCTTCGAGCATCACGGGAACGACGGTGACCAGCGCGGCGAGCGCGCGCTCGACCCGCTCGCCGAGCACCACGCGCGTCGTGGCGTCGCTGACGACGGCGATCCGGCGACCGAGTCGCAGCTCGGCAACCAGCTCCGCCTCCCGCCCGCGCAGGCTGCGCTCGATGGCCACGACGCGCACCGGGACGGCGACCGGCGAGCCGTCGTCGGGATCGGCCCATGCGCCGCGCAGCAGCTGCTCCAGCGCATCCGGCGCCGCGGCGGCGCCCGTCATCGGCGGGACCCGCGAACGGCGGGGCCGCTCATGCACGCCTTTCCGGCGCGTCGGCGCAGGCGGCGAGGATGTCGACTATCTGGCCGCGCAACGACCCCTTGGTCGGCGAGAACGCGCCTTCGAAGGCCGCAGTGCCGATGGTGAACGCGTCGACGCCCGCCTCCGCCAGCGCGTCGATCTGCTGCCGGGTCTTCACGCTGCCGGCGACGATGAGCGTCCCCCCGTTCAGCGCCTCGCGCGCAGCGCGCACCAGTTCGAGCGGCTCGGCCTCGGTCGCGCGGTAGGCGAGCAGATCGACTCCGCCGCAGCCCATCGTCCGCGCCCGGCGGGCATGGTCGGCGACCAGCGCGGCGGAACCTTCGAGTCGCGTCGGATGCCCGACCGGGCGTCCGGGAAAGGGAAAGTAGCCGGAGAGGTCACCGAGAATCCGCTGCGCGGCGTCCAGATCCGTTCCGCCCAGGATCCGGTCGACGCCGAGCGCACGACCCGCCTCCAGCGACCGGAGCATCGCCTCCGGCGTCGTGCTGACCACTTCCAGGTAGCAGACGCCGCCGCGCTGCCGGACCTTGCCGACGATCTCCTGCATCGTGGCGAACGGCACGCCCACGTCCTTGAAGCCGATGTGCCTGACCCCGAGCTCGCAAACCGAATCGACGATCTCGCCCGCGTCATCGATCGTCCTGTCGTTGCGGGTCAGCATGAAGATGAATTCCATGGACGGCTCCCGGGGCGCCTGCGTGCGGGGCAAACGAAGGCCGCAATGTTGGCACACAAGCGGGGCCCACGGTAGGCGCTTCGCCGCCCGCGGGAAGCCCTGGCGTCCTTGCGACGCCGGGAGCGCGTGCTTCGATACCGATGGCGACGTGCCCCGGCGCGGGAATCGAGCCGGGGCACGATGCGGCATGCCGGTGACGTCGTCGACCGGTCGTTCCGGTCACCGCCGGCGATGTCGAATCGGCGCCGCCGTCGGTGACGTCAGTTCGAATCCTGCGCCGACCGGACGGCTCCACGTCCGCGGCGCGATCGCACCCCTCCCGGCAATCGCGCTCGGCGTGCAGTTGCCGGGAACGAAGTGAACGGCGGTGAACTCTGCAGTCCGCCCGGGAAATTCACATCCGCTACTTGGATTCGATGCCGTGCGGACGCGCCGGACCGGTCGGGAAAGCGGTGTTGAAGTCGAGCTGGAAGCGCGTGTCCAGCTCCAGCCCGTGCGGAAGCACCTTGATCACGTGGACCTGGTGATCGCCTTCGAAGTGGATCTTTCCGAAGTCATCCTCGTTCAGGAAGTAGTCGGTCACCACCAGGCGCTTGTCGTCGTCGGTCAGGACCAGGTCGTGCGGACCGGCGCCGACGCCGAGATTGACGATGGCGCTCTGTACGGGATTCTCGGGGTCCGATAACGTCCAGCATGCCGACCTGCCCGGCCTGGAACGAACCGAAGATCAGCCGGTCCCCGCTCTCCGGCATGGCGAGGATCTGCGTCATGCCCCCGCGGACCGGAACATCGATGTGGGGAACGATGTCTTCGCAATCGAAGACGACCGTGGCCGTGCCCGCGGCGGTATCGACCAGGTACACCAGGCCATCGAACATTCCGGCCGTGAAGGCGCGGCCCTGCGGATCTCCCGGAATGAGCTTGACGTCCATGGTGCCGATGGCCGTCGGGAATCTCGATCGTCCGCACAATCGTCCGCTGCTGCAGATCCCACACGCGGATCGCTCCGCGCAGCTCCGGGTCGCCGGGCACGACGTTCAGCGTGCTCACCGGATTGATGAAATCGCTGGTGACCATCAGGTTCAGCTCGGGGCGCACCGAGATCCCGTGCGGGTTGAAGCCATCCTGCGGCGGCGCGTCCGGCCACTCCTTGACCAGGCGCAGGTGCCTGTCGAATTCGGCGACGCGGCCAGGCGCGCCGCCGGTCGCCGAACCCATCTGCGTGACCAGGAATCCGCCCTCCGGAAGTGGGTAGAAATCATCGGTGATGCTCGACAGCGGTGCACTGGTCGAGAAGAGGAACTTCGGATCGCGGTCTTCCGACACGTCGAAGAAGAAGATCCCGTTCTGCCCGCGCAGCAGGCTCAGCAGCCCGCCGCAGGCGAGGATGTTCTTGTCGGCGGAGAGGTGGCAGTGGTGCGGCTCGTTGCCTACGTTGCCGGGCGGCGGGACCGGAACCGTCTTGATGACCTTCCCGTAGTCGTCCGAGTGTTCGTCGAAATCGATCACCGCCAGGAAATCCGGCGCCACGCGCGCCTGGTCGCCGGCCCAGATGTAGAGCGTCCGCGCCTTGTGCGAATGGTCCTTCGCGTGCCCGCGACCGTGATCGTCGGCACCTGCCGGACGTGAATCGACTGACAAGGCTCCAAACACGAGCAGCGCCGAAAAAAAAGAAGTCCACAATTTGCGCATTGATCTCTCCGTTCGAAGGTTTACATTGATGGCGGCACGACGCCGGCCGGCCTGGTCGGGCCGCATCCCGACCCGATGCCCTTGGCGGACGCCCCGTCGTCAGGCCCGTTCCGGCGTCCGCGATCGCGCAGCGACTGCGCCGCCCGGAACAGGTTCAGCGGCAGCTGCAGGAAATGCAGGAGCAACACCGAAGTGATGCACGCCAGCAGTCCATACGAGCTGAACGCGACTTTGCTCGCGATAGCCTCGGCACGAAGCGGAAGCATCGCGCGCATCCGGAACGTCGTCAGGACACGAGCCGACGCAAGGTGGCCCCGCGGCTCGACGCTATCCATCGGCGAACCGAAGCTGCGGTCCCGCGCCATGGATTCCTCCGGATCCGCGGCACGACGAGATGGAATTCCGCCACGACGCCAGGCGCGGCGCGACGGCTGTTGCAGGGCGGCCAGGCGCCGTCCCGGCGTGAACGGGTCTCATGTGCCGGAGCGTAGGCGCCGGCGCCACCCGCGGGATTCGGGCCGGCACCCAGATTAGGCCGGGCAGGTACCTATTTTTCGTCCCGGTCGGCGTCGCGCGCATGCGCGATCGCCTGGGCTCGCGAAGACAGTCCCAGCTTTCCCAGGATCGCCGACACGTGGTGCTCGACCGTACGCATCGATCGGTGCAACTGTCTTGCGATGTCGTCGTTCGACAGTCCGAGCGCGAGCATGTCATGGATCTCGCGCTCCCGGCGGGTGAGGCCCAGCGGGTCGGCCCTGGCGTGTCCGTAGCGCCCGCGCTGGACGCCCCGCGCCCCCCGTTCGCGCAGCCGCCGTCGCGCCACGTCCGACGCGGACTTGGCACCCAGCGCGTCGAGTATCCGCAGGCCATCGCGCATCGCGGCCTCGTCGCCGGCAAGGAGCGCCAGCGCCTGGTCGTAGGGGCAGCCCAGCACCGCCCATTCGGCCGCCGCCTCGGGGACGCGACCCGCGAGCTCGAGTTCGTACGGCCGCGCGACGGCGGCGTCGAATCCGGGAGGCAACCGTCCGATGCGCTCTAGCCAGATTGCGAGCTGGCCGGTGCGCCACGGTTCGCCCAAGGCGACGGCGGCCGTGAGCTCCTCGCCGACTACCCGTTCGACGGCGTCGGCGTCACCCCGCAGCCACGCTGCCTCGGCGCGCGCCGCCGCGGTCGTCGTCGACCAGAGCTGGATGCCGAGCGCGCGCAACTGCGCCGACAATTCGTCTATCCGCCGTGCGGATCCCGGCGCGCCCTGCCGTAGCGCAAGCACGCCGCGCACGAATTCGCTCGTGGCCCGCTCCATCGGCGACGGCGTCAGCGACTGGTCGAGCGCCGCAAGGTCGCGCTCCGCATCCTCCCAGCGCCCCAGCTCGATAAACGCATACGCGCGGCGAATCCGCAGGCGGACGGAGAAGACGTCGATGTCCCGGTCGTCGCAGTAGGCTATTCCCTGCGCCGCGTAGCGCAGTCCGCATTCATAATCGCGATGCAGCACCGACACGACGAAGAGTGTGACGTACGCGCGCGCCGCATGTTCCTCGAGCCCGTTGCGCAGCGCGAGGTCGAGGCTCTCCTCGATCTTTGCCCACGACGATCGCTCGCGCCGCGTTCGCATTTCCGAGGTGCCGACCGTATTGAGCGCGTGGCTCAGCGCTTCGACGTCGCCCAGCGCCTCGGCGAGCGCGATCGCGCGATTGCCCCACTCGATGGCCGCGGGGAAATCATCGAATGCCAGATGCAGATGAGCCACGACGCTGTAGGCCATCGCCAGCTCGCGATCGGGCGGCAACTGTTCCAGCACCTCGACGGCCGACCGGGCATGTGCGCGGGCCGCCGGATCGGCGTTGCGGTTCCAGTAGGCGCGCGCCAGCTCGCGAAGATCGATCCCCTCGCGCCGCACGTCGCCCGTTGCGCGCCGCAGGGCGAGTGCCTGCGTGCGCGCCTCGATGGCCTGGTCCGGGAGGTTGGTGAGCATGCATTCGTGGGCGCGCGCTTCGAGGAGTCCGGCGCGCGACGCGAGATCGAGACGATCCGCGTGCGAAAGCGCGAGCGCGTAGAGCGTTGCCGCCTCGCGGTGCGACGAGGCGCGCGATGCCTCGCGTCCGGCGATCGGGGCGAGGCGCAGAACCTCGTCGTGAAGACCGGCGCTCTCGGCATGGTGGACGAGGCGCGAGAGCAGCGCGGCCTGAACGGCGACGTCGCGCAGGGCGCGAAACATCGCGGCATGCAGCTCGATGCGGCGTGCAGACGAAAGCTCCTGTTCCACGGCCTGACGCGCAAGTTCGTGCCGAAAGCCGAGCCAGCGGCCATCCACCGACAGCAGCGCCTGCGCCACGCATTCGTCGATGGCCTCGGTGGCGCGGCCCAGCACCGCAGCGACGAGTTCGACTTCGAGATGCGCCGGGGACAGGCTCGCGAGCTCGGCGACAGCCCGCGCCGCGACCGAGAGACGTGCGATGCGCGCAAGCATCGCATCCCGGATCGACGAAGGCACCGCGTCGGCGTCGGCAGTGAGCAACTCGGTCACGAAGAACGGGTTTCCGTCGGTGGCGCGAAAGATGCCCGCGGCCGCCCGCCCGGCGCGCAGCGCCAGCTGCTCGACAGCCTGTTCGGACAGCGGCGGCAGCGTCAGGCGATGGGTGCTGCGCGCCGGCAGCTCGCCCAGAACGCGTCGCAGCGGATGATCGCGACGGAGCTCGTGATCGCGATAGGTGACCACCAGCAGCACCGATATCTGCCGCACGCGCCGGCCGAGGTACTTGACGAAATCGAGCGTCGCTTCATCAGCCCAATGCACGTCTTCGAAAACCAGCAGCGTCAGCGGTCGTGCATCGCGCAGGTACGAGAGGAACGCCGGAAAGATCTCGTGGAGCGTGCGCCCGGTACGGATGGCGTCGGCGAGCGCCGGCGGGAGGTCGTCGGTCATGTCGACCAGCGGGCCGAGCGGGCGCGGCGCGAACAATGCTTCGCAGCCGCCCCACAGGCAATGAAGATGCGCCGAATTGACCTTGGCGAAGTATTCGACCAGTGCGGTCTTGCCGATTCCCGCCTCGCCGCTTATCGCGATGCACGCGCCTTCGCGCGTGCGCCGGACGGCATCGAGCACCGCGCCCATGCGGTGAATTTCGGCGTCGCGCTCCAGCGGCGGACCGCCAGCCGCTCCTCCGCCCGCCTTGGCGGCATGCCTCGAATCCGCGTCTCGCTGTTGGCCTGCCTGCATGGGCTGCTCCGCGCGATGCCGAGCCTCCATGTCAACCGTGTCCCCTTACCCACGGAGGAGTATAGATCGTGGCCGATGAACCGCCGGTGCGGATTATTCGACAATTCGACCGTCCCGGCGGCTATCGGAGCGGCGCGGCACCGCGCCCCGGATTGCGGCGTGCCGCGCACTCGCGTTGCCGCATGCCCACAGTGTCTTCGAGGTGATTGCGTGGCGGCGGTCTGGAGACCGGGCAGCACCGCGCCGGTCGTTGCATCGAGCGTGTCGGCAGCGACCGCGGCGAGGCGGCTCTGACTCGAGCGTTCCCCGTGGTCCGGGCCTTGCGTCGCGCGACCGGGCTGCTAGCCCGCCGGATTCGGGTAGCGCAGCTGGATCGCGGCGATTTCCGCGCAGGTATCGGCATCGAGCTCGATGCGCGCCGCGGCGATGTCTTCCTCGAGCTGCGCCATGGTCGTGGCGCCGACGATGGCCGACGCGAGATACCAGCGGCTCTTCACGTAGCCCAGCGCGAGCTGCACCAGCGAAATACCGCGGCGCTGCGCGAGCGCGGCATAGGCCTCGACGGCTTCGTAGACGATGGGCTTGCGGAAGCGCTGGCTGATGCCGTCGAACAGCGTGAAGCGCGCGTTCGGCGGCTGCGCGCCGCCCAGGTACTTGCCCGACAGGTAGCCGCCGGCCAGCGGGCTGTAGGCGAGCAGCGCCATCTGTTCGCGGAACAGCACCTCCGCGAGATTGCCGTCGACGCCGCGCGAGACCAGGCTGCAGCTGTTCTGGACGGTGACCGGCCCCGCGACGCCCAGCTCGCGGGCGACGCGGCGGAACTCGCAGACGCCCCACGCCGTTTCGTTCGACAGCCCGTAGTGGCGGATCTTGCCGGCGGCGATCAGCGCCGCCATCGCCTCGACCTGCTCGCGGATTCCCGGCCCGCCCCGCTCCTTCGCCGGATCGAACTCGGTAGTGCCGAACATCGGCACGTTGCGCTGCGGCCAGTGGATCTGATAGAGGTCGATATGGTCGGTCTGCAGCCGGGCGAGGCTCGCATCCGCGGCTTCGGCGATGATCGCGCGGGTGAGATCGGTGCGCCCGCCGCGAATCCAGTCGCGGCGCCCGGGACCGACGACCTTGGACGCGATGACGAGGTCCCCGCGCGGGCGACGCCCGAGCCAGGTTCCCAGATACGCCTCGGATCGCCCCTGCGTCGCCGCATCCGGCGGCATCGGATACACCTCGGCGGTGTCGATGAAATTGATACCCTGCGCCACCGCGTGGTCGAGCTGGCGGTGAGCTTCGGCTTCGCTGTTCTGCACGCCCCAGGTCATGGTGCCGAGACCGATTTCGGAGACGCTGATGCCGGTGCCCGGCAGGGTTCGGTACTTCATCGGAAGGTTTCGGCGCGCTTCACGGCGAATGGCTTTCGGAAATTCCGCCGGCGGCGGGCGTCAGGCCGGCCGGCGTTCGTCGCGACGGCATCGTCATCGTCCCCAGCGCAGTGCGAGCGGCTGCAGCTCGCCCGCGAGCTCGAGCAGTCCCGCGCGGGTCGCGGGATGCAGCGCTTCCAGCGGATGGCGCACCGCATCGCTCCTGATGACGCCGCCGGCCGCCATCACGGCCTTCGTCGCGCGCAATCCGCACTGGCGGTTCTCGTAGTTGATCAGCGGCAGTATGCGCGCGTAGCCCGCCGCCGCTTCGTTCCGGCGCCCCGCGCGGAAATGCTCGAACACGGGCTTGATCAGATCGGGCAGCATGGCGCTCGGCATGGTGCCGGTGGCGCCCGCGTCGAGGTCCGCCATCAGCGTGATCGATTCCTCGCCGTCAAAGGGTCCGACGATCGCCTCGCCGCCGGCCTCGATCAGCTGGCGCAGCTTGCCGGCGGCGCCCGGCACTTCGATCTTGAAATACCGCGCCATCGGCACCTGGCGCGCCAGCCTGACGAGGAACGGCACCGACATGTTCATGCCGCTCAAGGGCGCATCCTGCACGATGATCGGGAGCGCGGCGGCGTCGGCGACGCGCGCGAAATGCTCGAGCGCGCCCTTTTCGTCGGCGCGCAGGCTGGCGCCGTGGTACGGGGGCATCAGCATCAGCATGTCGGCGCCCGCGGCGGCGGCGGCGCGCGACCGCTCCGCGGCGATGCGCGTGCTGAAATGACTGCAGGTGACGATGACCGGGACGCGCCCGCCGACGTGGGCGAGGCAGACGTCGAGCAGCGTGTTCCTCTCGTCGTCGGTCAGCAGGAACTGCTCCGAATAATTCGCGAGTATGCAGATTCCGTCGACACGCTGATCGATCATGCAATCGAGCACGCGACGCATCCCGTCGATATCCAGCGCACCGGATTCGGTGAACGGTGTCGGCGCAATCGGCAGAACTCCGGTAAGCGGCTTGGTCAGGGAAATGGCCACGTCGAGCTTCTCCTCATGTGGTTACAGATGAAACCGGCAAACGACGGATCGGATCCGCCGTTCGCGGCCGGCCGCGGCGACTCGCGGAGCCGATACGACGGCCGCACTGCGTATCCGGGACGCGACATCGCTCCGGGAACCGTTCAGCCGGAGGCCCCGGGTTCCGCCGCCGCGAGGTACCCGCGGCTGTCGGCGAGAAAATGCGGGCCCTCGTCCGAGCGCACCGCGGTGCCGACGCCGCTGCTGGTCAGCACCTCGAGCAGCAGCGCGCTCGGCACGCTGCCGTCGATGATGTGCACGGACCGCACGCCTTCGCGCACCGCCTGCAGCGCCGCCGTCAGGCGCGGCTCCATGCCGCCCTGAACCGTTCCGTCGCGCAGCAGCCCCTCGGCCTCTCCCGCCGTGAGGATGTACGCCAGCTTGCCGTCGCGACCGCGTACGCCCTCGACGTTGGTCATCAGCACCAGTTTCTCCGCTTTCAGGGTTCGCGCCAGCTGGCCGGCCACGCCGTCGGAGTTGATGTGATACGCGGTGCCGTCGGATCCGACGCCGATCGGCATCACCACCGGGATGAAATTGCGCGACAGCAGCAGGCGGACGATATCCGGATCGATGGATTCGACTTCGCCGACGAGGCCCAGCGCCGGCACTGCGCCGGTCCCGGGTTCTTTGGGCAAGGTTATCGGGCGCGCGTGTATGAAGCGACCGTCCTGCCCGTTGAGACCCACGGCGCGCCCTCCGTGCCGGTTGATGAGACCGACCAGCTCCTGATTGAGCTCGTCGAGAACCATCTCGACGATCTTCAGCGTGTCCTCGTCCGTCACTCGCAGGCCCCGGTGCTCGCGGATCTCCATGCCCATCTGCCGCATGAGCGCGTCGATGCGCCAACCGCCGCCATGGACGATGATCGGATTCATTCCCACCAGGCGCAGCAGCGCGACGTCGCGCGCGAAATGGTCCTTTAGAACCGGATCCGCCATCGCGGCGCCACCGAGCCGAACGACGAGCGTCGTCGCGTGGTAGGCGCGAATGAAGGGCAGCGCTTCGGACAGCAGGTGGGCTTTCTGGGCGGCGGGAACGGAGGTCGTGGACATTGCGGCACGTCGATCATCGAAGGTGTACATTGGACGCAGGCGTTCGAACGCGGCCCGCGTCATTTCCATTGTACCCAGAGGGAGATGCGCTGCCGCGGCGATTCGCGCCAACGGTGCCCGGCGCGCACGGGGCCGGAGTTCCTGAGCGTTGCCCCGGGGTTCATGGCGCGGAACTTTCCTGTCGGCCCGCGTGTCGGAACTTCGCGACCGGCCGATGGGTCGTATGCTATTGTCATGGCGTCGGCACGGGTTTATCCTGACCGATCGTCGGATCTGCCGGCCGCGTCTGCCGACCGGCGCCCTCCGCGCCCGCAATCTCATGGTTGCGCGCGGTTCGGCCCTGAGCCTATCGCATTCTGCAGGAGCTCCTTCATGAAACACTCCAAGCATTCCCGTGCGCCGAAGCCCTACGTCGGTGCCGACGCGCCGAACACGCCTCCGCTTCCCGCCATCGTCGCGGGTGCGTTCGTGCGCCTGAACATCCGGCTGCGTGCGCGCATGCTGGGCCGCCTGCTCGCCTCGGTGGGTCCGCTCGCGCTCGCGGTCGTGGGCGGCGGCGCGTTCGCCAAGTACGTAGCGCAGGCGCGGTGGCCGGAAATTCCCGTGTCGTTCGAGGACGCCGCACAGGCGACGTCGGACCAGGTGTACGAACTCGTGCGCTACGTGCAGCAGAGCAATCCGCACCTGCTGGGCCAGCTGATGGACGTGCTGATGCGCGACACCGTCACCATCTCGGCGCTGGGCGCATCGGTCGCGGCGCTCACCATCCAGCACCTCGCGGGCCGCAAGGACCCGGCGCCCAAGCCAACGAAGGGATCGCGATAACGGGGACGGCGTCGAGGCGTCGGGGGCGACGCCGGCACCGCGCCGTCGCGGGAATATCCCCGGGTGCGCGTCCACCGCGCGACGCACCCGGCGAGGTCCCGATCAATGCAGCCGGGTGCTGGCCTGGCCGCTCAGCGCGAGGCTGACCGCCTCATGCCATTGGCGGCGAGCGGTCGCGTCGGCGCGAGGCTCGTCGAGCAGCAGCGTCAGCTGGCCGAGCAGCGGGCCGACATCGCTCGAATGCCTCGCGGCGTATTGCGCATTCAGGAACGCGGCAAGCGCCGCGCGATCGGCCAGCGGCGAAGCGGATTTGCGTTTCATCGGGGTCATCTTCGGATCCGGGCGGCAGCTGATCGCTGCAGGCGCGATGCCTGTCGGCGGCTGCCGCCTTACGGACCAGTAGATACCGCTTGCTGCCCGTGGTCAATGCGCGCTGCAGCAAACCGGCGATGCCATGCGCCGACGCCGCGTTCGACAACGACAGCCCGCCGCCCGAACGGCACGTTGCGCCGTCACGGGACCCGGACCTCGATCGCCAGCGACGCATACCATGCGGCAAGCTCGCTGATGTCGTCGTCGGTCAACGCCTTGGCGACCACGTTCATGACCTCGTGGCTGCGCTTGCCCGAGCGGTAGGCCTTGAGCTGTTCGGCAAGGTAGATCTCCGGCTGGCCCGCAAGGTGCGGGGCATTGGGGACCTGGCTGATTCCGAGCGGGCCGTGGCAAACCGCGCAGGCTTGCTCTGCCTTGGCCCGTCCGGCAGGCGTTGCGGCGCCGGCGTGCGCAGGCGTCGCGTCGTCCCCGCCCGCGCCCGCCAGTAGCCAGACGCAAACCGCCCCGCGGACCAGCTTCGTGGCTTTCATGCGGCGCCGCAGCAAGGCGAAATGGTCGCGTGGAGGCAGGCACGCCGATGGCGATGCGCGCGCCCGCCCTCCGGATGACCGCAGCCCGATCGGGCTACTTCGCCTTGCCCGCCTCGCCTACCCAGGCAATGCGATAGATCGCGCCCGCGAAGTCGTCGCTCACCAGCAGCGATCCATCCGGCAGGTTGGCGACGTCGACCGGGCGTCCGCGGTATTGGTGGGTTTCGGGGTCGAGCCAACCGTCGGCGAACACCTCGGTCTTGTCGGCCGTGCCGTCCGCCTTGAGCGAGGTGAACATGATCCGCGCGCCGATCGGCGTGGTGCGGTTCCACGAGCCGTGCTGCGCCGAGAAGATGCCGCCCTGGTACTTGGCCGGGAACTTCTTGCCGGTGTAGAACGTGAGTCCGAGATCCGCGGCGTGCGCGTCCATGTACACCTCGGGGTTGGTCACGTTGGGCGGCAGCGGATCCTTGTCGTAGCCGAATTCGGTGATGCGCGTCTTGCCCTGGATCCACGGATAGCCGAAGAACTGCCCGGCCTTCGTCGCGCGATTGAGCTCGCCGGCCGGAATGTCGTCGCCCATGCCGTCGGTCTGGTTGTCGGTGAACCAGAGTTCGCCGTCCTTCGGGTTGAATTCGAGCCCGACCGAATTGCGGATGCCGCGCGCATAGACCTCGCGCTTGCTGCCGTCGAACGGGTTCATGCGCACGATGCCGCCGATGCCGAGCTCGTCGTAGAGCTTGACCTTGTCGCGCGGCTGCACGTTGAAGGGCTGGCCCAGCGTGACGTAGAGCATGCCGTCCTTGCCGACCCGGCAGGTGCGCGCGCCGTGGTTGTACGACTCTTCCTCGACCGGGATCAGCTTGCCCTGCGGCACCACCTCGATCACCGCGACGTCCGGGCCTTCGTAGAAGAACTCGGCGGCCGGGAAGTTGAGCACGCGGTTGTGCTCGACGACGATCAGGAAGCCGTCCCGGGTCCAGCACACGCCGTTGGGCACCGGAACTTGAGCGAGGGCGCGAACTGCTTGACCTCGTTGGCCGCGTCGTCGCTGTTGCGGTTGGTCACCGCCCAGACCGTGGTCTTGCGCGTGCCGACGAACAGCATGTTGGTCGACGGCGCGACGGCCATGTGCCGCGCATCCGGCACGACCGCGTAAAGCGATACTTGAAGCCGGGCGGCAGCTTCACCCGTTTCAGATTCTCGCGGATCGCGTCCGCGTTCTTGCCGGTCTGCGGCACGGGCGGGATGTTGAGGTCCGCACTCGCCACCTTCATCTGCTTCAGCTTCTCGATGTTGGTCTGGCCGCCTGCGCCGCCGGCGACCAGAGTCGCGGCCGCGACCATCGCCGCAATCGCTCCCATCCTGCGCGTGTGCATGTCCCCCTCCTTCGCGACTGGTGTGCCTGGATCCGAAGATTGCGCAGCCGATGCGGCGTCGCCATCCGAATCCGGAGAACGGAGTTTAGAAGCAATGGCGAAAATATCAACAACGCATCATGCCGCGATGCACCAATGCGGCGTCGGCGCGCCGCGTCCGCTGGCGGTGCCGCGCGTCCTGGCGGCGGTCGGGTGTGCATGCGCGGCAGTCCGCGGAATCTCCCGGCACGGGCGGGCTCCCCGGATACTCGCCCGCCATCGCGCGAACCGCTGACGGCGAAGCGCGAGTTGCGCAATCGGACTCGGATCGGTCCCGACCTCCGGCGACGCGCCGCCGTCCCGCCAGGCCATTCGAATCCGGCCCGTTCAATTTCACCGGCGGCTCGCGCCATGCTAACGTTGCCATGTCGATGGCATGGCGGCAGGCACCGGCGGGGCAACGGACATGAAGAAAGTGACGCTCTACAGCAGTTCCAGCCGCACGCGGAAGACGGGCGCGCCGACGGCACCCGGGCAGGCCGGCGGCGCCGCCGCTGCGACCCCTGTCGGAGCACCGTCATGGCGGGACCGGGGGCGCAGGTACTACGCCGCGCACGAACGTCCGCTGCTGCTGGCCGCGGCCGCGCTCTGCGCGCTGGCCGTCGTGCTCGCGCAGGCCGTGATCACCTCGCGGCCGCGCGCGATCACGCAGGAGGACATCGAGGCCGCGGTCCTCCACACGCTCGAAAACGCCCAGTTGCCGTCGCATGCGGCCAAGGCCTACGAAGCGGTGCGGCGCTCGGTCGTCCGCGTCCACGGCACCGGCTACGACAGCGAGAAGGTGGGGCAGCTCGTCGAGGGCATAGGCACGGGAGTCGTCATCGTCGACACCGGGATCATTCTCACCAACATGCACGTCGTCGCCGGCGCCGAGAAGATTCAGGTCGAGTTCGCCGACGGGCTGGAATCGGATGCGATCGTCATCGGCGTCCGACCGGAACACGACCTCGCCGTTCTGCAGGCGAAGAAGCTCCCCGATGATCTTCCGGCGGCGACGATGCGCTCGACCGGCGATCTCGGTCCGGGAGACGAGGTCGTCGCCGTCGGTTTTCCGTTCGGCATCGGCCCATCGGTGTCGGCGGGAGTCGTGTCGGGGATGGGGCGCGAATACCGTTCGCCCCAGGGGAAGCGCCTGCTGACCAACCTCATCCAGTTCGACGCCGCGGTCAATCCCGGCAATTCCGGCGGCCCGCTGGTGACCATGGACGGCGAAGTGGTGGGCATCGTGACGGCGATCCTCAACCCGACCAGCCAGCATGTGTTCATCGGCATCGGGTTCGCCGTTCCCATCGAGAACGCGGCGGCGGCCATCGGCATCCCGCCGTTCTGACGCCATTCACCCGAGGCGAAGACGCATGAACGACACGACATCCGGCCGCACCGAAGTGACTCCGCTGATGGAGCGGATCCTCTACGAAGTCAAGCGGATCGTCGTCGGGCAGGACCACTTTCTGGAACGCGTGCTGGTGGCGATCCTGGCGCAGGGGCATCTGCTCGTCGAGGGCGTCCCCGGGCTGGCCAAGACGCTGACGGTCAAGACGCTCGCCCGAACCATCCGCGGAACCTTCAAGAGAATCCAGTTCACCCCGGACCTCGTGCCCGCCGATCTCGTGGGCACGCGCATCTACAACCAGAAGACCGGCGAGTTCAACACCTCGCTCGGCCCGGTGTTCACCAACCTGCTGCTCGCCGACGAGATCAACCGGGCGCCGGCCAAGGTGCAAAGCGCGCTGCTCGAGGTGATGCAGGAATGCCAGGTCACCATCGCCGGCGAGACGCACCGCGTGCCCGACCCGTTCCTGGTGATGGCCACGCAGAATCCGATCGAGACCGAGGGCACCTACCCGCTGCCCGAGGCCCAGGTCGACCGGTTCATGATGAAGGTCCTCGTCGGCTATCCGAGCGAGGAAGAGGAGTTCGTCATCGTCGAGCGCGTGACCGGCCCCGCGCAGTCGGTGGCGGCAGTGGCGACCACCGACGAGCTCGCGGCATTGCAGCGCGAATGCCGTACCGGCTACGTCGATCCGTCGCTGATGCAATACGCGGTGCGCCTCGTCGCCGCGACGCGCGACCCCGATCGCTACGGGATCAAGGACCTGTCGCGCTACGTGACCTACGGTGCGAGTCCCCGCGCGACGATCCATCTCGTCGAGGCGGCGCGCGCGCTCGCGTTCCTGCGCGGGCGCGCCTACGTGCTGCCCGAGGACGTGTCGGATCTCGCCCCCGACGTGCTCCGCCACCGGCTGTCGCTGTCCTACGAAGCCCTTGCCGACGCGCAGACCGCCGATGCGCTGATCCTGCGCATCATGCAGCACGTGCCGAGGCCCGAAAAGCCGCTCGAGACCCATGTCCGCGTCGACTCCGATACCAAGCCCGGCGCCTGAAGCCGTCCTGCGGCGGCTCGAGTGGACGGTGATCCGCCGGCTGGACGGCGTGCTGCACGGCGACTATCGCACGCTGTTCCGCGGCTACGGCCTGGACCTCGCCGACCTGCGCGAATACGTCTACCACGACGACGTGCGCCACATCGACTGGAACGTCACCGCGCGCCTGCAGACGCCCTACGTGCGCGAATACAACGAGGAACGCGAGGTCGCCGCCTGGTTCCTGCTCGACCTGAGTCCCTCGGTGGAGTTCGGCTCGCAGCAGCTGCACAAGCGCGCGGTGTCCACCGAATTCGTCACCGTGCTGGCGCGCATCCTCACGCGCCACGGCAACCGCGTCGGCGCGCTCTTCTACGGCAGCGACGTCGACACGGTGATCCCGGCGCGCAGCGGCCGGCGCCAGGTGCTGCACATCCTGCACCGGATGCTGACCCGCCCGGCGTCTGCACCGGCATCCGCGACCGACCTGCGGCAGCTGCTGCAGACGGCGTATCGCGTCGCGCCGCGGCGCTCGCTGGTCTTCGTCGTCTCGGACTTCATCAGCATCGCCCGGGTGGGCGGAGCCGCTCGCCCATCTCGCGCAGCGGCATGACGTGGTCGCGGTCCGTCTCTACGATCCGATGGAAATGGAATTGCCCGATCTGGGGCTGCTGGTCATGCAGGACGCCGAGACCGGCGAGCAGCTGTTCGTCGACACGCACGATCGCGGCTTCCGCCGGCGCTTTGCCGCGACGGCAAGGAAGCGCGAAACCGAACTGCGGCACGCCTTTCGCACCGCGGGCGTCGATACGCTCGAGCTCGCGACCGACGACGATCTGGTCGATGCGATCCTGCGCTTCGCCGACCTGCGCAAGCGGCGCAGCCAGCTGGCGACCGGCGGCGGCCTCCCGCAGCACCTCGGAGTGCCGGCATGAGTTTTCTGTGGCCCGAGATGCTCTGGCTGGCGCTGCTGGTGCCGGCGGCGGTCGTCACCTATGTCCTGGTGCTGCGCCGCAAGCGCAAGGCCGCGCTGCACTACGCGAGTTTGAGCCTGATCAGGGACGCGATGAGCGCGGGCCAGCGCTTCCGCCGCCACGTCCCGCCGCTCATGTTCCTTTGCGCGCTGGCGCTGCTGCTCGTGGCGATTGCCCGCCCGGCGGCCGTGGTCACGCTGCCGTCGCAGCACGAAACCGTGATCCTGGCCATGGACGTTTCCGGCAGCATGCGCGCGACCGACGTCAAGCCGAGCCGGATCGTCGCGGCGCAGGAAGCGGCGAGGGCTTTCGTCGCCGAACAGCCCAAGACGACGCGCATCGGCGTCGTGTCGTTCGCCGCGACGGCGTCGGTCGTCCAGTCACCGACGCACAGCCGCGAGGACATCCTCGCCGCCATCGAGCGCTTCCAGCTGCAGCGCGGCACCGCGGTGGGCAGCGGCATCCTGGTCTCGCTCAAGATGATCTTCCCGGACGTCGAGTTCGATCTGCGAGGCTTCAATCCGCGCGGCAACAGCCAGCGCAGTGCGCCGCTCGATCCGGCGCCGACGCCGGAAAAGCAGCCGCCCAAGCCGGTTCCACCGGGTTCCTACACCTCCGCCGCCATCATCCTGCTGACCGACGGCCAGACGACGACGGGGCCGGATCCGATCGAGGCGGCCCGCATGGCCGCCGACCGCGGCGTCCGCGTCTACACCGTCGGCATCGGCACCTCCGCCGGCGAGACCATCGGCGCCGAAGGCTGGTCGATGCGCGTGCGCCTCGACGAGGAATCGCTGAAGACGATCGCGACGCTCACCAAGGCCGAATATTTCTACGCCGGCACCGCGACCGACCTGCAGAAGATCTACCAGAGCCTGAACACCCGGATCTTCTTCGAACAGAAGGAAACCGAGATCACCGCGCTGTTTGCCGCTGCGGCCGCGATGCTCGCGTTCGTGTCCGCGCTGCTGTCGCTGCTGTGGTTTCACCGGATCCTGTAGCCCACGCGCCTGTGCCGCGAATACCACATCTCGACGGCGTTTGGCCGTGGACCCCAATTCTCGTTGATTTGTATTGCACAATCGGGTATATATACGCCGTCATAAGTCGTCGGAATCGTGTGTCGCGAGCACTACGGCACACCCGACGTTGGCGCGGCGAAACGCCGCGGAATCGGGAAAGGGTGCGATGTCGGGTCGAATCGTCATGTGTCTGTGGGCCGCTGCCGTCATGGCAACGAATGCTTCCGCCCAGAGCAACGAGCTGGTTTTTTCGGTCACGGAAGGCGTCACCTACCAGGCCACTCCCAAGGAGATCCGCGACAAGTTCGCCCCCATCGCCGACGTCATCGCCAGGGCCACCGGGCGGCGCGTCAGGACCGTGCTGGTGCCCGCGTACGACGACGTGCGGGCGGGCCTGGCGAAGCAGGAGTACGACGTCGCGTACATCCATCCGGCGCACGTCGCGATGGCCGAGATCAAGGCGGGCCGCTATCGGTCCGTCGCGTGGACGAGCGGCTTCACCGAATACACGGTGTCGCTGATGATGAACGCGCAGGAGCCGCTGAAGTCGCTGGACGACATGAAGGGCCGCACGCTCGTCACGCCCGATCCCGATTCGATCACCTCGGCCATGGTGCGCGCGATGTTTCGCGTGGAAAAGCTTACGTCATCGTCGTCCAAGGAACCGACGCCGTCGACCGTGCGGGTGATCACCACCCGCTACCAGGACGCCGTTCCCTTCTATCTCGAATACGGATTCGCGCAGATCGGCGCCACCGCCGCCAACGCCGTGGTCAAGGCGTGGACGGACAAGGGCGGCAAGGTCCTCGCCAAGTCGCGGCCGGTCCCGATAAAGCAATTCATCGTCTCGACGCGGATGGCCCCCGGCGATCAGGAGAGGATTCGCGATGCGCTGGTCGGCCTGCGCGATTCCAAGGCCGGGCACGACGCGCTGGAGACCGTCGGCTACAAGGGCTTTGTCGCGCCGAACCCGGAAATAGAAAGCGCGGCCATCGCCTGGCTCGGGCTGTAGCCCGGGCGCCCCTGCACGCGCAGCGCGCGCTCCGACCGGCCGGTGCCCGTCTACTCCAGTTCGTCCTCGCGCTGCTCGATGTTCGCGCGCAGCTCGTAGAGGTCGTCGTCGAGCGCGTCGCGCACCGACACCATTCCGAGCGGCCGGTCGTACTCGACGACCGGCATGTGCCGAAATCCCCCTTCGTGCATGATGCGCAACGCGCGCAGGAACGGCTCGTCGGGATGGATCGTCTGCGGCTGCGCCGTCATGACGTCGGCCAGCCGCGTGACCGCCGGATCGCGGCCCGCCGCGAGCACGCGAAACAGCGCGTCGCGCTCGGTGAAGATGCCGATCAGCCGCGAACCGTCCACCACCAGCAAGGCGCCGATGTTCTCCTGTTTCATGAGGCGCGCCGCCTCGATGACCGTCGCGGTCTTGGCTGCCGTTATCGGAGTCTGCTCCGCGACGATGGTGCGCAGCGATCGGATCGGCATCATGAACTCCAAAAGGTAAGTCGACGCCGCAATTAGCGCCTGCGGTGCAGCGAAAGTCAAGGCCCGGCGCGGGCCGCGGATCGGCCTTCGCGCGACCATCCGAGATGGAGATCGGCGCCGCGCCATCGCCATCCGGCGCTGCGCGACGGCGTCGAAATTCTCATTGACGGCGCTGCGTCCGCCGTCATATGTTTCCGTTTCGGCGCAACGCTCAGCGGCGCGCGCCGCGTTTCCGGACGATTGCCGCCGGCCATCGCGCACCCCACGGAGGCATCCTGCCGTGCAATCCCATTCCCGGTTTTCGAGATTCGCTGCGGCCGTACTTTTGGCAACCGCCCTGGCCGCCTGGCACGACGCAGCATGGGCCGCGAAGGTCACCGAATGCACCAGGATCGGCGTCTGTTATTGCGTCAACGACGAACTGAAGCCGGCCATCGCCTCCCGTGTCGAACGCTTCCGGCAGCTGATCGCCGAGCAACGCAAGGCGGGGAAGGCCATCGGCTATCTGAGCGTTCCGCTGACCTCGGCCGGCGGCGGCAATTACAACGTCAACCGGGACGTGGCGGAGAGCGTCAAGACGGCCATCGAGAAACGCTACGGGGCGGACTACATGTTCGTTCTCAATCCGGCAACCCCGGATGCCGATCTGCCCAAGGGAAGCGGCGCGGAGTACATGCTGATGTGGACCACGGTGCTCGAAGGCGTCGACGGTTTCGGGGATTTCGACTTCGCGTATTTCGCCGGGCCGCAGGACTTCGCGCGGCATTTCGGATTCGACGGTGTCGCGGACATGGCGAAGCTGGAAAAATACTTCGACAACCGCTCGAAATCCGACGCCGATTTCGAAAAGGCCGTGCAGAGCGGCCTGACCAGGGCAGCGTTTCGCCGCTACTACGCGCTTCGCGCGTCGGTCCTGGTCAGCCGCGGCGCGCACGATGAATGGAACATTTTCCGCCTGCTCAACGAAAGGCGGCGCGCCGACGGCAAGTTCGGGACCGGGAACCAGATATCGATCCTGTTCGACGGGCATGGACTCGCCCCCGCCGATTCCGAGGCGGGCGTCTCTGACGGCTACGTGGGCAAATGCGCGCTGCCATGAGCCCTCCGCACGGCCGCCCGAAGGAGGGCTCGCTCCCGCTCGGCGGGAAGGCGCGCAGCGCCAAGGGTGCCCATTGAGCCCTCCGCACGGCCGCCCGAAGGAGGGCTCGCTCCCGCTCGGCGGGAAGGCGCGCAGCGCCAAGGGTGCCCATTGAGCCCTCCGCACGGCCGCCCGAAGGAGGGCTCGCTCCCGCTCGGCGGGAAGGCGCGCAGCGCCAAGGGTGCCCATTGAGCCCTCCGCACGGCCGCCCGAAGGAGGGCTCGCTCCCGCTTGGCGGGAAGGCGCGCAGCGCCAAAGGTGCCCGATGAGCGCCGGTCGCCCGGCCGGTGGATTCCGGTCAGGCTCCTGCCGAAATTGAACTTTTTCCAACTCCCGCCGGAACTGAAAGGAGTGCAGCCGCAATGAATACCAGGATCGTGTTGGTCGCAATGCTTGTCGCCATGCTGGCCGGGTGCCGGTCGGCCCCGATCCACAACGTCAACGACGCTCCCATCGTCGTCACGGAGGGCAAGCAGGCGTCGATGGACAATGTGAAGGCGGCGATAATGCGCGCGGGAATTCGCTTCGGGTGGCAGATGACCGATACCGCTCCGGGCGTGATCACCGCGCGGATCGCATTGCGCGGGCACACGGCAACGGCGGAAGTGAAATACAACGTCAGGACGTACAGCATCGAGTATCGGGACAGTACCAACCTGGACGCCGGCGGAGGCACCATCCACAAGAACTACAACGGCTGGATCGAAAACCTCGATCGGGAGATCCGCATCGAACTGCTGCGGGTCTGAGCGTCGCGCCCTGCAACTGCGATACGGCGTCGGGCGGGGTTCGAGGCGCCGTGTCGCGCCGCGCGCCGCGCTTGTCGGCGCCGGCGGCGCGTAGGATACTGGGCGATCGGCTTTGCCGCGTCCTGCCATGACTGCCCCGACAATCCACGAGTGCGAAGTCTTCGTCATCGGCGGCGGCCCGGCCGGTTCGACGCTCGCTGCGCTCCTCGCCGAGCGCGGACGCAAGGTCGTCGTTTGCGACAAGGACCGCCATCCGCGCTTTCACATCGGCGAATCGCTGCTGCCGCAGAACATGCCGCTGTTCGAGCGCCTCGGCGTGAGCAAGGAAATCGAGCGCATCGGGCTCGTCAAGCACGGCGCCGAATTCAATTCGCCCGATCACGATCACCAGGTCACCTTCGACTTCGGCCATGCCTTCGACAAGCGCTGGCCGTACGCCTACCAGGTGCGGCGCTCGGAGTTCGATCACGTGCTGCTCGGTAATGCCCGCCGCCAGGGCGCAACGGTGCACGAAGGCGCGCGCGTTCGCGCTGCCGAATTCACTCCCGGTGGCCCGACGATGCTCGACGTGGAGCACGACGACGGCGGCCGATCTCGCTGGCAGGCGCAGTTTCTGGTCGATGCGTCCGGCCGCGATACGTTTCTCGCCAATCTCCTCGGCTTCAAGCGCAAGAACAAGAAGCACAACAGCGCCGCGATCTACGGGCACTTCACCGGCGCCCGGCGTCTCCCGGGGGACGCCGAAGGCAACATCAGCGTTTTCTGGTTCGACCATGGCTGGTTCTGGTTCATTCCGCTCCGGGACGGCACCACCAGCGTCGGCGCAGTCTGCTGGCCGAGCTATACCCGGACGCGGAAGACCGATCCCACGCAATTCCTGATGGATACCATCGCGCTCAGCCCCGAACTCGCGGCACGCCTCGTCGACGCGCAGCTCACCGGTCCGGCGACGGCCACCGGAAACTACTCGTACCAATGCACGCGCATGGCGGGCGAGCGTTACCTGCTGATCGGCGACGCCTGGGCGTTCGTCGATCCGGTATTCTCGAGCGGAGTGTATCTGGCGATGACCAGCGCGACTCTCGGCGCCGACGTCGTCGACGAAATCCTGCGCGAGCCGGCACGGGCGCCGCAGCTCTGCGCACGCTTCGAGCGCGACATCCGGCGCGGCCTCAGGACGTTTTCCTGGCTCATCTATCGAATGACGTCGCCGGTGATCCGCCGCATGTTCATGAAGCCGCGCAACGTGATGCGCGTCGAGGACGCGGTCATTTCGCTGCTCGCGGGGCAGGTGTTCGACAGAACGGGTCCGGTGAAGACGAGGATCTGGCTGTTCCGCGCCATCTACTACATGTCCTGCCTCGCCACGCTGCCGACGGCGCTGCGGGCTTGGCGCAATCGCCGGCGCCTGCTTGGAGCGGCCGCCTGACGGGTTGGGGGCTCGTCACGCCGGCGTCACGCTTGCGACGAGGCGACGTGCATCGTGCCCAGGGTTCCCCGCAGGATCGTCGAGCCCCGCTGCGCGGCTCGAACCGCGAACTGGTTCAGCGTCCCGATCGACGCCGTCAGCGTCGCGGTGACGACGAAGCTCGCATCCGCTTCGATGCCGGGCCCGAACCATTCGACATCGCGCATCGACACGAGATAGCCGATCCGCGGGATCGCATCGCCCGCGACGCGCGAGCGCTGCAGCGCCTCCCACAGCGCGGCGCCCTGCGCGGCCGCCTCGACCGCCGCGAGCGCTGGCACCATGCCGTTCGCCGCGAGCGCGCAGGCGCGCGGTATGGCGGCCGTGCATACGATACCCCCGACATTCTCCTCGACGACAGTACGCAGCCAGCGCATCGGCGGCCGATGCGGGAGGAGCGCGTCGAAATCCGGCGCGCGCTCCGTCGATTCCCGGGCGGTCGCGGGCGAGTCGTCCGGGGCGGCGCCCGGCGGCCCGACGGTGAACTCGGCATGCGCGACGAGCGCGGCCCCCCGCCCGAGGTTCACCCGGATGCGCCCGCCGTCGCGGCGCGACTCGAGCGCGATCCGGTCATCCGGCGCGACGGTCTTCCGCAATCGCGCCTGGCGAATGCCATTGAGGCCCGGCAGCAGCACACCGCCGGCGACGAGCGCGCCGGCGCGCGCGAGCAGGACCACGCCGGGGACGATCGGACGCCCCGGGAAATGCCCGTCGCAATCGCGCGCGTCCAGCGCGAGCGGGACCGCCGGGGTCACGCGCGACTCGCGGTAATGGACGCGATGACGAATCGCGGGATCGCGTCGCGAATCCGGGCGATGTCGGGATAGACGCGGATGTCGCCGAACCCGCTCGCCAGCAGCGCCTCCGTCCACTGCTCCGGCGTGAGGAAACCTCCGTGCGGCCGCCATGGCGCCAGCGTCCCGGGTGTCCGAAACGACGAAAGGAGATTGAACACGAAGTCGACGTACAGCGGCTGCCCGGGAAACGGTCGCACGCATTCGGTGAACACCAGCGTGCCGTCCGCCTGCAATGCCTCCCGCAGCTCGCCGAGCGTCTTCGCGAGGTCGCGCGCGACGTGCAGCACGTTGACGCCGTGCACCAGCGAGCAGCTGCCCGGCGGCACGCCCTGCGGCAGCAGCGGCTGGTCGACGTCCAGCCAGCCGAAGCTCAGGGGAATCGACGGAAAGCGCCCGCCCAGCGTTTCCTTGCACCGGCGCAGGAACTGCGGCGAGATGTCGGTGACGTGGTAGCGGGAAAAGGTCGCCTCGCCCGCGGCCGGCAATTCGAGGAGCGCCTCGCTCGCGCTGCCCAGGCCGGCGCCGATCTCCAGCACCGCATTGCGATCCGGGCGAAGACTGCGCCGCACTGCCAGCGCATGCAGCGCGTTGTTGACCGCGTAGAGCGGATTGGCGTTGGAGAAATACGCGTACCAGGCGCCGATGTTGCGCCGTGAAAACAGCGCCTCCTCGCCCGTCATCTCACCGCGCAGCACGTCCGGATAGGCGTCGGCCGCCAGCTCGACGATGCGAAACGACGGTAGAGCGCGCGCATCGTGAACCCTCTGCCATTCG
Source organism: uncultured beta proteobacterium (assembly GCA_963779445.1). GTDB lineage: Bacteria > Pseudomonadota > Gammaproteobacteria > Burkholderiales > Casimicrobiaceae > CAIWHR01. The sequence continues at coordinate 147,141 of CAVZYI010000004.1, read as the reverse complement.
CACACTTCGCGGGACTCCAGCCGCGGCAATGGGCAATCGAGCCGATAGCGGCCGGCATCGCCCGCCGGTTCGTCCCGCTCGAGCCAGCCGCGGCGCGCCAGCGTCTCGCACAGCCACGCCGCAGGCACGCGGGCGATGGCAGGCGCGAGCCCCGTGAGCGCGAGGACCTCGTCGACGGTTCCGCCCTGCACGAGAGCCGCGGCAATGCCGGTCGAACGCGCGACCTCCAGCGCGGAGCGTGCGACGTATTCCTCGATGAAATCGTCGGAGCGCACGAAGCACTCGTCGAAAAGAGGTGCGATGTCGCGCGGCAGCAGGAGGTCGCGGGTTTCGCGATCGAGGCGTCGGATCGACATGGAGATGGCGCGCGGCCGGAGGGGCCGCGCGCGACGCGCGCTAGGAGCGAAGTCTCGTCGCCCGGTGGCCGGCGCGTGCCGAAGCGGGGGGCGCAAGACTGCGCACCAGCCCCGCGGGGTTGAGTCCCGAGCGCAGCAGGCGCCAGGCGACCATCCGGGTGATCCGCGCGATATCGCGCACCGGTCGAAAGTGGCTCGCCCGTGCCGCGACGGGGTAGAGCGCCGCGACGGGCACCGCCACCGTCAGGAATCCGCGGCGTGATGCCTCGATCAGTATCTCGCTCTCGAAGACGAAGCCGTGCGCATGGTCGTGCGCGATTCCGACGGACCGCAGCATCTCCGCCGGATACAGCCGAAAACCCGACTGCGAATCGGCGATGCGATGCCCGGCAGCCCAGCCGATCCAGAAATCGGCGACGCGGTTCGCCCGCCAGCGCGACTTCGGCGCATCCTCCGCCGCGAGCAGCCGGGCGGCGATCACGATACGCCGCCGATGCTGGCGCGCCGCGTCGATCAGCAGCGGGATGTCCTCGGGCCGGTGCTGACAATCCGCGTCGAGCGTAATCACGGCTTCCGCACCATGGGCGAGCGCGTATTCGAAGCCGCGCACCAGCGACGCCGCCTTGCCCGCGTTCCGCTCGTTGTGCAGCACGACCGCAGGGACGCCGTCGAGCGCGTCACGGGTCGCGTCCACCGATCCGTCGTCGACGACGACGACCCGGGGCAGCACGGCGAGCGCGCGCAGCGCGACGTCGCGAATCGTCGCCGCGTCGTTGTAACCGGGAATCACCACCCAGACGCCGTCGCCTTGCGCGCTCATCGGCGCAGCCTCGGCGAAGAGACAATTCGCGCCTCGGGACTGCCCTGCGGTGCTCATGCGAGCCCCCCGTTCACGCCGATCAGCTGTCCGGTAATGTACCCCGCGCGATCGGAAACGAGAAAACCGACGAGTGCGGCGACGTCGTCCGCCGTTCCCGCGCGTTCGGCGGGAACGAGCTCCCGTATGCGCTCGGCGTCAAACGAGCGTTCGATGATCGGCGAGGCGATGATTCCGGGCGCGACGGTGTTGACCGTGACGCCGCGTTTCGCGACTTCGAGCGCGAGCGCCCGGGTCGCGCCGTGCAGCCCCGCCTTCGCCGCCGCGTAGTTGGCCTGGCCGCGGTTGCCGAGACTCGCGGCGACCGACGAGATGTTGACGATGCGGCCCCAGCGGGTGCGCAGCATCGGCAGCAGCAGCGGCTGCGTCACCCGGTAGAAGCCGTTGAGCGAAACGTCGATCACGGAGAGCCACTGCGCTTCGCTCATGCCGGCGAGCGGCGCGTCGTCGATGATGCCGGCGTTGTTCACCACGACCTGGACCGGTCCGCCGTCCAGCACGCGAGAGAGTGCCGACGTGGTCGCCTCGCCGTCCCGAAGGTCGAACTGCACCGCCTCGGCGGTTCCCCCGGTCGAGGCGAGCTCCTGCACCAGCGCTGCCGCGGCGGCGGGACGCGAATGGGCGTGCACGATGACGTGCATGCCCTGCGCCGCCAGGTCGCGGCAGATCGCCGTCCCGATCGCGCCGGTGCCGCCGGTGACGAGCGCGCGCATCAGTGCGGTGTCGCAGTCACCCGCAGCGCCGTGTGCCGCAGGTAAGGCAGCGTCAACGTACGGCGCCCGGTCGCGGCAAGGGCGTGCAGCAGAGCCAGTCCGCGCCCGGTCGGATTGCCGTCGATGATCGGGGCCAGCGCGGACGGGACGGAGAGGACGTCATCGCCGGCAGCCTCGCCGGCGAGTTCGACCTCCAGTTCGCCCAGGCTCGCGGCCGTGCCCGCGGGTGCCAGCGTCAGCGCGATCGCGCAGGTTGCGGTGACGGGATGCCGGCGCTGCAGCGGCTCGCAGAACGGCGGGTCGCAGGAGATGAAGAGCACCGGATCGCCCTCGGCGACGACCTGCACGGCCGCTTCGAGCAGGCCGGCCGCGAACGATCCACCAAAGCACGCCAGCGCGGTGGACGGTGCGCGGCACTGCGTCGCGATCGCCCAGTAGCCCATCGGCGCATTGTGCACGGAGTTGTGGAACTTGGTGGGCGACACGTCGCGCTCGGCGCGAGCGAGCGCCTCGCAGATCTGATGGCCGATCTCGCTCGAGCCGGTGACGGTGGCCAGCACCGTCTTGACCGCTGCATAGGGCAATCGGGCGCTGTCGAGCGCCTGCCGCGCGACGTGCATCGCGTAGCGCGTCGTTTCGCTCGCGCGGCGTCGCTCGGTCGGATTCAGGAGATCGACGTTCGGCCGGCTCGTCGCCCCGGCATCCCACGGCGCCGCCTCGCTCAGGACCGCGGCGGCCTGCGCCCAGCCGTCGAGCCCGGGGGCGAGCACGCCGGCACCGGTCACGGCGGCGCGGATCAAGCCTGCGCTCCGGCGGAACGCCCGAAGACGAGGCTGCAGTTGCTGCCGCCGAAGCCGAAGGAATTCGACAGCACGACGCGCAGGTCCGCGACCGCGTTGTCCTGCAGCACTGCGCTGCGGCAGCCGGGATCGATCCTTCGCGTATTGAGCGTCCCGGGAATGACCCCCTGCTCCAGCGCGAGCATGCAGATCGACGCCTCGATGCCGCCGGCCGCGCCCAGCGTGTGTCCGGTCCAGCCCTTGGTGCCGCTGCAGGCCACGGCATCGCCGAAGAGCTCGTAGACGGCGCGGTCCTCGGCGGCGTCGTTCGCCGGACTCGCGGTGCCGTGCAGATTGATGTAGTCGACGCTGCCCGGAGGGAGGCCCGCGCGCCCGAGCGCCGCGTGCATGGCCAGACGCGCGCCCAGCCCTTCGGGATGCGGCGACGACATGTGGTAGGCATCGCTCGACTCGCCGTAACCCAGAAGCTCGACGCTACAGCTCGCGTCGCGCTCGAGCAGCGCGAAGGCCGCGCCCTCGGCGAGCGAAAGGCCGTCGCGTTCGACGTCGAACGGGCGGCACGGCGTCCTGGACATGAGCTCCAGCGAGCGAAAGCCGTACAGCGTGGTGCCGCACAGGCTGTCGACGCCTCCGACCACCGCGGCGTCGACGAGTCCCGCCGCGATCATGCGCGAGGCGCTCGCGAACGTCTTGGCGCTCGACGAGCACGCGGTCGACACGACGTGGCAGGGACCGTCGAGCTCGAGCGCGCGGGACACGAAGTCGCCCAGCGAGGCGTTGTGCTGCGTCGTGGCATGGTTGAACTCCGCGGGGAGATTGCCGTCGACGTCGCGACGTCGCCACGCCCGCTCCGCCGAGAGAATGCCCGACGTGCTGGTCCCCATGACGACCGCGATACGCCGCGCGCCGTACCGCTCGCGGGCAGAGGCGACGGCTTCGCGAAAACCGTCCTGCGCGAGCGCGAGCCAGGCGAGGCGATGGTTGCGGCAGTCGTACGCGGCCAGCGGCGCGGGCAGCGCGACGTCGTCGACGCCAGCCACCATGCCAACCCAGGTGTCGATGTCGACGTCTTCGAAGCTGCAGGCCGCGAGCCCGGAGCGCCGTGACAGCAGCGCATCGCGATTCTCCGCCTTGCCCGCGCCTAGGCAGGTCGTGAGTGTGTACTCGGTGACCGGGAGCGCCCGCATGGGGGAATTCGAAGGTTCGGGGACGGGACCGTCCTGCGACGGCTGATGGGCGCCAACGGGACCGGACGATGGCCGCTCGGGCGGCTAGCGATCGGCGCCGGGCCGGGCAGCATCGATTTTATCAGGGACCGGCGGTCGCGGCGCGGCCGGAATGGCCAAGGCGGAAAAGACGAGGCTCAACAGCGCGCCCAGCGCCACGGTGCCGCCGATCGCGCGGAGCACCGGCGTCGTCGACAGCGCGAGCAGGCCGAACGCCATGAACGTCGTCGCACAGCACAGCATGAGCGTGAGCGCGGTGCTTTCGCGGCCGACCGCCTCGTGACGGGCCCGGTCGAAGAACAGCGAATAGTTCGAGCCGATGCCCACCACGAGCAGCAAGGCGACGAGATGGAACAGCGACAGCGGCTCGACGGTCGCCATCAGCGCCGCGGTCACCACGACGGCGGCCGCGAGCGGCAGGGCGATGCGCAACGCGCGTTCGAGCGACGCGAGCTGCCACGCGAGCAGCGCCAGTATGGCCAGCGCCCCCAGGCCCGAATAGAGCAGGATCGCGCCCCGGTAATGCGCGATCAGCGCGGCGGACGTCGCCTTGAAGTCGAGCCACAGATAACGCTGCGGATCGAGCCTGCTCGCGCGCGCGCCGATCGCGAGCGGATCGCCGATGCCGCGCGGCGTCACCAGCGCGGCCCAGCGCTCGCCGTCGCGGACGAGAAGCGCATCCACCTTCAGGGCGAACGCCGTTCCGGCCAGCGAATCGCGGGTGATCGGCGCCGCGCTCCTCGCCCGCGCGACGGCGGCGAGAAACGGCGCGAATGCGTCCGGCGCGAAGGGCGTGTCGCGCAGCGCCTGCGCGAGATTGCGGCGGAGCTCGTCCGGCGCCGGCAGCGCCGCGCGCCGGAGGCGCTGCATCCGGGCGCTCGGCAGGTAGAAGGCCGGGGAGTCGTAACCGGAAATGACCCCTTCGGCCACCCAGGCGTCGAGTGCCGGCGCCAGCCCTTCCACCGCTTCGAGCGCGGCATCCGCGGTGGCGCCATGGGCCACCAGCACGCCGCGCATATCGGGCGCCCCCAGCTCGGAACGCAGGCGCGCATCGCGCGTCTGCTCGACTTCGGAGATCGGGTTGAGCCGTGCGAGATCCTTTTCCCACAGCACGTCGTGCCGAAGCGCCAGCGAGGCGCAGGCGAACAGCGCCGCGAGTACCACCGGCGTTCGTCCCGACGGCAGTGACCGCGCGAACCGCGCGAGGCGTCCGCCTTCGGTACCGAAAGACGGCAGCGCGATGTCGAGCGGCGTCAACGCGGGCAGGACGAAGCGGGTCACCAGATACGCGGCGCCGAGCCCGGCGACCGAGAACACGCCCAGTTGCGCGAGCCCGTCGAATCCCGAGAAGAGCATGGCCGCGAAGCCGCAGATCGACGTCAGCGTTCCCAGGCGCAGCGTCGGCCACAGGCGCAGCAGCGCCGCGCCGCGGCCGGCCGACGCCCGGGAACCCGACTCCGCGCCGGCCGCGGCAAGCGCCGCGAAGTGATAGATGCCGTAGTCGACCGCCTCGCCGATCATGGTCACGCCGAAGCCGAGGGTGATGCCATGCACCTGGCCGAAGGTGACCGCGACGGCGGCCACTCCGGCCAGGGCACCGCTGACGACGGGCAGCAGGCCGAGCGCCAGCACCCGCGGATTGCGGAAGGCGACCAGCAGCAGCAACGCGACGAGCAGCGTCGCCAACAGGCTCAGGCGCCGCGCGTCGCCCTGGATCCGGGCGCGCGATGCCACCGCATGGACACCGGGACCGGCAATCTCGATGGTGGCGCTGGCGGCGCCTGCGTCGCGACGCGCTTGCGTCCACGCCTGCTCGACGGTCGCCAGCGCGCGCGCCTGCGCCTCGGCGTCGAAGCCGCCGGCGCGCGTCTGCGCGACGAGGAGAGCCTCGTCGCCGCGCTGCGCAAACCAGACGCCGTGCCGCGACGACGGCGCCGACGCCCCTTCCAGCCGCTCGACGATATGCAGCATTTCACCGCCCGGATCCGCGGGAAGCACGCGCTTCGCGAGGAGGCCGAGGCTGGAATTGAGCAATCCCTCGTAGCGCGCGAGCGACTGCGCCAGCGCGTCGGCCGAGAAGTGTTCCGCGACGACCGCGTCGCTCAGCGCGTAGCGGTTCTCGAACAACCATGCGCGTTCGGCGTCGACGGCCCGCGGCTCTCCGTTCTGCACGTAACTGAAGTCATCCGCCGCGCGCAGCCTGGCCGCGAGCGCCCGGCTCGCGGCCGCGAGCTGCTCTCCCGAGGCGCCGGCAACGCCGATCAGCATCAGGCGCGAGGAAACGCCGTCGCGCAACTGGTCGATCAGCAATCGCTGTGCAGGCTCGGTCCGTCGCGGAAGAAAGGCGGAGAGGTCGGCGGTGTAGCGCGCCTGCCAGGCGACGACCGCGCACGCGACCAGCGCCGCCAGCCACAGCGCGACGGCCACGCCGCGGTGGCCGGCGCGATCGGCCATCACGGCGCCCTATCGTCGATGGTCATCGTCGTCCGGTCGCCGCCGGATTCGAAGATGTCGATGGTCTCGACGTGCGCGCTGCGCCCGGTCAGGCGGATCGTCGTCACCAGTTCGCTCATGCGTGCGTCGCGCGGCACCAGCGTCAGCACCCAGCGGGCTTCGCTGCCGTCGAGGCGCGTTTCGTAGAACCGCATCAGCGTGGCCGAGTCGCCGGCCAGCGTGCCTCGCATCGACTCGACCAGCGCCTGCAGCGCCGGGTAGTCCCCGAGGGCGAGCACGCGCCTGCGGCCGGCCCGGTCCAGCGTGATCCGGTCGCGCTCCACCAGCAGCACCTCGTCCGCGGGCTGCAGCGTGTGCTTCTCCAGGCGATCGGGTGCCGTATAGCGCAGGACGCCCGACGAATCGAGCGGCTTCGTGAGAATGCTCATGGTCCGGCGCTCGGTGAATCGCGCCTCGGCGCCCGTCGTCTTCGCGAACGCCCGCATCAGCGCCTGAAAGTCGAAGCCGTCTGCCGCCCGGGCGACCGGAGCGGCAGCAAGGATCGTCCCGGCGCAGGCCGCCGCCAGCAACCAGCGGCCCGCACGCTCACGCGCGCGACGCCCAGAAATCATAGAAATTGAACCAGTTGTACGGAGCAGCCCGGCAATAATGCTCGAGGCGCCGGGCGAAGGCTTTCGCCGCGGCGGCCGGGTCGGTGACTTCGCCCAGCAGCTCGAAATGGACGTCGTAGCGCGACCCGCCGCGGTAGACACCGAACATCAGCACCACGGGAATACCCAGCGCGCGCGCGAGCTGCCATGGCCCGAGCGCGAACGGCGCGTCGCCCTCGAGGAAGGTGCAGCGCTCCGTCTTCCCGCCGGGAAGGCTGCGGTCCGCAAGCACGCCGACGAAGTGCCCGCGATCGATCGCGTCCTTCACCTCCAGCATCGACGCGGGGCCGCCCAGAGCGATGATGTCGGCCGCCAGTCGCGAGTCGAGCACCGAAAAGAGCGCCCGCAGCTTGCGCGCATTGGCTTCGTACATCGCAAGGCGGACTCGCACGTCGTTGTCGATGCCGATCGCGCGCAGGATCTCGAAGCTGCCGTAGTGCCCTCCTGCGAGCAGCGCTCCTCTGCCCGCCTTCACGAGCTCGCGCACGGCGTCTTCGCCGTGGACCTGCACGTCGAAACGGCCTCGATCGCCGGTCAGCAGGAACACGCGGTCGAGGAGGACGCAGGCGAAGGCGTGATAGTGGCGAAAGATATCCGCCCAGCCCGGCTCGCTATCGAGTACCCGGCCGAGATAGGCGCGCGAAGCGTTCCGCGCCCTGACCGAGAAGGCGACGAAATAGCCGCAGATCGGGTAGAGCATCGCGCGGCCCGCACGGCGCCCGAGTCGGCGCGCGATCCAGACAATGATGGCCAGCGCGACGGCGTTGCTGCGTTCGGGCTGCTCGAGCCAGGGGCTTGCCTCCGGCCGCGGACGGTCTGGAGCGGGAGTGTGCGGCTTCATTGCGGGGCCGGCGACTCGCGTTCGAGCCGCGCGGCGAGCGCGAGCAGAGCGTCGCGAGGCAGCTTTCCGGTCGCATTGCGCGGCAATTGCCGGACACGATGCAGCGGGCGCGGCAGAAACACGGGGTCCACGCGCGAGCGCAGCGATTCTAGGATCGACGCCGTCCCGAGGTTTGGCGCCACCACGAATGCGATCAGCCGCGTCGTGCCCTCCGCCTGCTCGTCGGGCATCAGAAAGGCCGCGTCCTCCACGCCCGGCAGCGTCAGGAGCTGCTGGTCGAGGAACGCCAGCGAAGACCGCTTGCCGGCGATATTCACGACGTCGGCCTTGCGTCCGCGCAGCTCGAAGTGCCGGTCGTCGACGAGGCGCAGGTCGTCCGCCAGGGCAACGCGCCGATCGACGTGGCCGCCGTCGACAAACCAGGTGTCATCCCGCGAGTCGATGCGCACATCGCGCATCAGTTCCCACGCGGCCCCCTCCCGCGTGCGCCGCGATGCGATCTGGCCCGATTCGGTGCAGCCGTAGATTTCCCTCACCGGCACGTCGTAGCGCGCCTCGGCGGCGAGCGCAAGCTCGATGTCCAGCGGCGCCGTGGCGGAGAGAATCAGCGCGACCGGCGGCAATTCGACGTCGGCGCCAAGTAGAGCGCGCAGATGCAGCGGTGTCGTGACCAGGATCCGCGGCGCCGGCATTGCGGCAAGCGCACCCGCAATGTCGGCCGGGTAGAACGGGCGCAGGCCGTGGAAGGCGTAGCCGCAGTGCCAGGCGAGCATCAGTGATGACTCGAGCCCGTACATGTGCTGCGGCGGAACCGTGCCGACGATCGCCGCGCGGTCGACCGACTGCAGCGCGAGCGCGTCGCGCTCGCTTCGGGCGCCCGCCACCAGCGAGCGCCACGTCTTGGCATGCGGCTCCGGTTCGCCGGTCGTGCCCGAGGTGAACACGATGGCGGCGACATGCTCGGACGGGACCGCCGCGACCCCCTGGAAAGGCTCGGCCGCCGAGGCTGCCGGCGCGACGACCAAAGACGGAAACGGCAGCCCGGCCTCGGCCTCGTCGACGATCGCAACCGTGTCCGCGTAGCGCTGCGCGAGACGCGACAGCGCTTCCGGCGCGCGCGACGCCGGCAGCAGACTGCTCTGCCGCCGCACCAGTGCGGCAGCGAAGGCAACCGAAAAGGCGTAGCTGCCCTTGCAAAGGTTGAGCGCGTACGCCGCCGGCGGCAGGCGTCCGGAAAGGGCGTGCACGTCGGCCTTCCATTGCGCCAGCGTCACCGCTCCCGCGGCAGTCCAGGCAAACGCGTCGCCCGCGACGTGACCGGAGGTCAGCGGCTGGAGTGCGGATTCAGCGCGATCCGCCGCCATTCGATTCGAACAGCGTCGCCGAGGCCGTGGCGAAGCGCGCAATGATCTTCACCGGCGACACGTGATCGTGATCGCGGAAGCGCCGGAGGCGATACGCGTATTCGCCGGCGAAGAGGGCGATCGCCAGCGGAAAGTTGGCCACGTTCGCGAACCACGACCAGGCATGCGGCGAAGCGAACCACGCCAGCGCCAGGGATACGCCCGCGCTCGCCAGGAACAGCGCACACCAGACCGCAGTGAGCGTTCGCGTGTAGCGCGTCGTCTCGTCGTCCAGGTCTCCATGGTGCTCGACGCGCGCGATGCGGGTAATCAGCGCCTCGCGGCGCGGGCCGAGCGTATGGCCGAACAGCCATGCGAGCACCAGGTTGGTCGCCACCGAGGGGACGTAGAACGGCAGCTGCGCGGTAGCCGCCAGCACGACGAGTGCGGCACCGGCCGTTGACCAGAGCAGCGCCAGCAGCGGACGCCGCTGCGCGCGCAACGCCCAGACGATGCAAGCGCCGGCGACCAGCGCCGCCTCGACCAGGACGACCCAGCGCGCGTAACCGAGGCCGAACAGCAGGTGGGCGCCGACCGATACCGCCAGTATGCCCGCCAGCGCGGCAAGCGCCAGGCGCGGCGTGACGGGAGTCGACGCAGGCATTCGTCAGTGGGTGCGATGCGTCTGCACGTGTTCGTTCAGGCTCGCAAGCGAGGTGAAGATGCGGACGTTGTCCTCGTCCCCCGAGCGGAGCTGGAAGCCGTACTTCTTCGAAATCTCGAGCGCAATCTCTAGGATGTCGACCGAATCGAGGCCGAGGCCCTCCGAGTACAGCGGCGCTTCGGGGTCGATCTGCGCCGGAACGACCTCGAGATTCAGCGAGCTCACGATCAATTCGGCGAGCTCGGACTCCTGTTCGGTCATTGGGCGCATGAAAATCCAGGCCTGCAAAAGCGCAGTGTGCGGGGTCCGGTGATGCTTGCACCGGCGCGGCATTCTAGCTGCTCGCTGCGCGTCAGGCAAGGCGCGAGGACACGGCGACGGCTGCGCGTTGCATCGAAACGAGTTATGTTCGGAACCGTACAGACAAACCATGGTGCGACGAAGCTGCACGGAACCTTCGGCGCTGCGCGAATGCGTTCGTCGCCGGCATCCTCGCGCGGCGGCACCCGGCAATCGAAGCGCGAGCCCATCCGGAAAAATGGAACCTGGCCGGCCCATTGACTCGGATCACGACGGCGAGCGGCAGATCGACGACCATCGAGCCGGACCGCCGCGGCGCGGCGGGACGCCGGCCCGTCCGGCTTCGGTCGCCGCCGGATGTTCTTCCCCGCAGCGAGCCTCACGCGGCCGGATCGACGCGCGCACCGGCACCCGAAACATCTCTGCCCGGCCGGCGCAGCGCGGGTGGACCCCGGCCTCGCCGAAACTGCGCTGCGTCCGGCCGGCACCCGACGGCTGTCCGGCGCGACGCTTCGCCGCACGCTCGCACGCATAGGTGCGCTCGCAGGCGTGATTTATTCACCGGCAGGCACTAAGATGCCGCGGTTGCTGCCGCGGGCGGCTATCGGGCGGGAGGGACACATGCGCAAGGAACATCGGCAAGGCATCGCGTGGACCGGCATGGCGGCGATGATGCTCGCTTCCGCGGCCTGGGGGGCCGGCGAATTGCTGCTGGTCAGCGGCCGCTGGGACAACACCGTGCTGGTCATCGATATCGGCAAGGCTTCGGACCCGGCCAACGACGGCACGTCGAACGCGATCGTCAACCGCGTGCGGGTCACCCCGGACACCGACGCCAAGGGCAGCGGCACCGCCGATACCCCGGCAAGCGGCCAGCCGGTCAACGTCGTGCTCTCGCCCGATCGGCGCCGTGCCTATGTCGTCAATCACTCGGGCTCGGTGACGCCGGATGCCGCGCAGAAATTCCAGCATGGCCATGCCGGCACGGTGACTGTGCTCGACGTCGCCCGCACCCTCGATCCGGCGAACGCCGGGACGACCCGGGCGATCGAGGCGATCATTCCCACCGAAGGATTCGGTCCGGTCGGACTGGCGGTCACCGCCGACGGAAAGCACGCCCTGGTCTCCGCCTCCGAGGGCGACAACCTCGAGGACGGCGGCCGGACGATTTCGATCATCGATCTCGACTCGCGCAAGGTCGTCCGGAAAGTGACGCAGGCCTATGGAAAGCCCGGGTTCGCCTGCCCGCCGAATCCGATCCCGCATGCCGGCCCGAACCCGGCCTTCGGCTGCTTTCCCGACGCCAACGGCGTGGTCATCAGCCCGCGGCGCGGCGGCCTCGCGTTCACCGCCAACGGCGGCACCGACGACGTCTCGGTGATCGATCTCGCGCGCGCGCTCGCGGGCGATCCGGGCGCCGAGATCGCCCGCGTTCCAGTCGCAGTCGGACCCTGGGGAATCGCCGTCAGTCCCGACGGCGCGCTGGTGGCCGTCGCGAACCGCGAAAGTGCACGTACCGGAGTCGAAGGCAACACCGTCTCGTTTCTGGACGTCGAGAAATCGGCGGCGGGCGCCAAGGACGCCGAGGTCGCGCGGGTGCTTGTCGGATCCAACAATCCCGCGGCGGCGACCCGGCCGTTCAGCCTTGCCTTCACGCCGGACGGATCGCAGCTCATCGTCAGCAATTTCCGGAGCAACAACGTTTCCTTCATCGACGTGAAGAAGGCGCTGGCGGGAGACCTGGGTGCCGAGACCGCCCGCGTCCGGCTGGAAACGCCGAGCGGCGGCCCGTCGCGGCCTCGCGGCATCGTCGTCACGCCCGACGGCCGCTACGCGGCGATCACCGGCGCCGCGCGCGGCGCCGCGGGTTCCGGCGTGCTCTGGCTGATGGACGTCCCGGCGCGCAAGGTTGTCGGCCGCGTGACCGGTGTCGGGAACGAGACCTACCTGCTGGCGCTCATGCCGTCGGCGCCCTGATCCATCTTCGAGGCTTTCGGGGCGCGTCTCCCGCCCTCTGTCGCCGTCGAATCCCGCGACCCTGGCGCCTGCGGCGCGGCGGGCGACCCCTGGGCGGGCGCCGGACCTTCCGCCACGCGGCGGGCGGCAGGCAACTCCCGGGTCATGGGACCTATCCGCCCCCGACCCACCCTCGGGGGGCCGCCGCGGCGGGAGGTCGGCCGGGACCGAACCGGTGAATCCGGGGTTCCGCCCGGCCCCACCCCTTCATTTTGGCCGGGGCCGTGTTATGCTCTTGTCATAACCCCTGTTCGATCCGGCGAGGCAGCGCATGAAGGTTCGTACCCTGGTCACGCATCGACGCTATTTCGGCGTCGACCCCCTCACGCTGCGCGCGGCGGCGGAGCGCGTCATGTCGCGCATCGCGGGGCTTCCGCCGGAACGGGCGTGCGTCAACGCGCGCCACGTCAGGCAGGATTTCGGCGTCGATACCATCGAAGGACAGATGATCGTCGGCGAACTTGTCGCCGAGGGACTGTTGCGTCCGCGCCCCGAGCCTTCGGCCGAATACGACCTGACCGAACTCTTCGCCGAATTCGCCGGAGCGCGAGTCGTCGATCCGCTCCCGCGGGAGCGCGCGAAGCAGATCCTGGCGAAGGCCTGCGCGCTTGCCGCGGAGATCAACTCGCAGTGGGCGCGGAACCCGTTCGAGATCGAAGCGGTCGCGACTTTCGGCAGCTACATGAGCCGGGACGACAAGCTCGCGGAGCTGTCGCTCGGCATCGTCGTGCGGGCCCGCTCCTCGTCGCGGCGTGCGCGCTGGCGCATGGCGACCAAGGCCGACGGTGCGCACGACATCAGGGCCGCATTCCGCGACCTCAGTTCATTCGTCCGCGTCAAGCTCGTCACCGACGCCCAGAAGGTACCGCGGCCCTTTGCGATCGCGTACCAGGAAGACGACTGACGAGCGGTCCGGCGGCACTCGAACCGCGCCTGGCGAGTCCGGCGCCATGGGCCGGCCGCGCGGTGGGCTTCCCCGCGCGCTGCCACGTCGGTCGGGCCCCTCGGCCCCCATGCTCGGCGGTGCGATGCGGAGCCTGGCGCGCCGGCATCGTGGCGTCGACCCGCCCGGGCCGCGTCCCCGCTGCACCGAATCACGCTTCGGCCGGAATGGCGCGGACCGACAGCACGCCGTCGATGGCCGACATGGCTGCGATCAGGTCATCCTGCACGGGGCTGTCGACGTCGACCAGCGTGTACGCCGTTTCGCCGCGCGACTTGTTCACCATGTTGTGGATGTTGAGTCCGGCGCGCGCCATCGTCGTGGAGATCTGACCGAGCATGTTGGGAACGTTGGCGTTGGCAATGGCCACCCGGTAGGACGATTCTCGCGGCATCTCGACACCGGGAAAATTGACGGCATTGGCAATCGTGCCGTGCTCGAGGAAATCGCGCACCTCGTCGACCACCATGACGGCGCAGTTCTCCTCCGCCTCCTCCGTCGAGGCGCCGAGATGCGGCAGCGCCACGACCCCGGGCTCGCGAAGCAGCGCGGCGCCGGGAAAATCGCAGAGGTAGTACTTGAGCCTGCGGCCACGCAGCGCCGCGACCAGCGCCTGATCGTCGACAAGGCCATCGCGGGCGAAATTGAGCAGCACCGCGCCGGGTTTCATCGTCGCCAGGCGCTTGTCATCGATCAGGTGCCGCGTTGCCGCCAGCAGCGGCACGTGCAGCGTGACGAAGTCCGCCTGCTTCAGCAGCTCCTCGATGCTGCCCGCCCGGCGGACACTGGCCGGCAGCCGCCACGCCGCGTCGACCGTGATTTCCGGGTCGAATCCGGTCACCTTGAGGCCGAGCTTGATGGCGATGTCGGCGACCAGGCTGCCGATCGCGCCCAGGCCGATGATCCCCAGCGTCCGATGCGGCAGCTCCACGCCGGCAAACTGCTTCTTGCCGTCCTCGACCTGCCTTTCGAGGTCCGCCGCGTCGGCGTCGAGCCCGGCGACGTAATGCAGCGCCGGGATCACGTTGCGCGCCGCCAGCAGCAGCGCCGCCAGTACCAGTTCCTTGACGGCATTGGCATTGGCGCCCGGTGCGTTGAAGACCGGCACGCCCCGCCGGGTCATTTCCGCCACCGGAATGTTGTTCGTTCCTGCTCCCGCGCGACCGATCGCCTTGACGCTCGCCGGCACCGCCATGGCGTGCATGTCGTGCGAGCGCACGAGAATCGCGTCGGGTTGCTCGACGGCCTTGCCGACGGAATAGCGCCCACCCGGAAAGCGGTGCAGGCCATGACTGGAAATCTGGTTGAGCGTGAGAATGCGGAATTTGGTCATGTGCCGTTCAGCCGTGCCGCTTCTCGAAATCCTGCATGTAGGCAACGAGCGCCTGGACGCCTTCGAGCGGCATCGCGTTGTAGATCGAGGCGCGCATGCCTCCGACGGCGCGGTGGCCCTTGAGCTGGACCATGCCCTGCGCCCTGGCCCCCTCGAGAAATGCCGCGTCCAGCGACTCGTCGTGCAAGCGGAACGTTACGTTCATGCGCGAGCGGTCCCCGGGATGCACGGCGTTGCCGTAGAACGACGTGCCGTCGAGACAGTCGTAGATCAATTTCGCCTTGGCGATGTTCCTGCGCTCGATCGCCGCCAGGCCGCCGCCCGCGAGCAGCCATTCGAACACCAGGCCGGCGATGTAGATCGCGTAGGTCGGCGGCGTATTGAGCATCGAATCCGCTTCCGCCTGCTCCTTCCAGTGGAAGGCCGATGGTGTTATGGGGAGGGCCCGGTCGAGCAGATCGTCGCGCACGATGACCAGCGTCAGGCCGGCCGGGCCGATGTTCTTCTGCGCGCCGCCGTAGATCGCCCCGAACTTGGTGACATCGACGACGCGCGACAGGATATGCGACGACATGTCCGCCACCAGCGGCACGCCGCCGGTCTCGGGTATCCGGTGGTATTCGACGCCGGAAATCGTCTCGTTGGTGCAGATGTGCACATACGCCGGATCCGGGCTCAAACTCCACGCCGACCGTTCCGGCACGCAGGTGAATTGCTGGTCCTCCGACGACGCGGCTACGTTCACCGTGCAGTATTTCCTCGCTTCCTTGATGGATTTCTTCGACCACTCGCCGGTATTGATGTAGTCGGCCACCGATCGGCCGCCGAGCAGGTTCATCGGGACGATGGCGTTCTCGCCGATGGCCCCGCCCTGGAGGAAGAGCACCTTGTAGTTCGCCGGAACGGCCAGCAGCGTCCGCAGGTCGGCTTCGGCCTTGTCCGCGATGCCGATGAACTCCTTGCCTCGATGGCTCATTTCCATCACCGACATGCCGCTGCCGCGCCAGTCGAGCATTTCCTCCGCGGCCTGGCGCAGCACGCTTTCGGGGAGCACCGCGGGACCGGCGCTGAAATTGAAGACTCGCATGAGTTATGTCCGTGGTTGAAGCGGTCGTGGGTTCGCGGCGCTCGGCCGACCGGTCCAGGCTTCCAGGCCCGGCATCCGTGCGGACGGCGATCGGCGGGGCCGGTCGGGGAATGGCCCCGTCGATCTCCGGCAGCTGCCTGCGGCGGGGCGGGGTCCGGACGGGAACTGCCCCGCAGCGAGGACCGCCAGAGCGAAGTTTATCGGAAATGCCGCGCCCGGAACGCATCGTCGACGCGCGCGCGCGTTCCTGCTCCTGCGGATTGCGCCGCCGCGTCGGCCGGACCGGCACGATCCGGCGCCATGCCCCGGTACTCCAGGCGACGTAAAGTGGGAGTATCTTGTGCTGCCGATCCGGACGGCGCGTCCGGTCGTCCCGGGTTCCGATTCGCACATTCTGGGAGCGTCGCGCATGCATCGACAGGTATCGGCCGCGCTTGCCGTCATCGTTTTTTCGATCGCCCCTGCCGCGGCGCAGGAGTACCCGGCGCGACCGATCACGCTGCTGGTCCCCTTCGCCGCCGGCGGCCCGACCGACATCGTGGGGCGCTCGCTCGGGCTGGCCATGGGCAAGGTCCTGAAGCAGGTGATCGTCGTCGAGAACGCACCCGGCGCCGGCGGCACGATCGCCCCGGCCAAGCTCAAGGGCTCCGCGCCCGACGGCTACACGCTGCTGCTGGCGCACATCGGCATGTCGACCGCGCCGGCGCTGTACCGCGCGCTGCCGTTCCGGCCGGTCGAGGATTTCGAGCACATAGGACAGGTCGTGGACGTGCCGATGACGCTGGTCGCGCGCCAGACGATGCCGGCGAAGGACCTGACGGAACTCCTCGCCTTCATCAGGGCCAACAAGGAGAAGATCGCGCTGGCCAACGCCGGCATCGGCTCGGCGTCGCACCTTTGCGGGCTGCTGTTCATGAGCACCATCGGGACCGAGTTGACGACGGTGCCGTACAAGGGGACCGCGCCGGCGATGAACGACCTGCTCGGCGGCCAGGTGGACCTCCTCTGCGACCAGACGACGCAGACGACGCAATACATCAAGTCGGGACGCATCAAGGCCTACGGCACGACCTCGCGGACGCGTCTCGAGACGCTGAGCGAAGTGCCGCCGCTTGCCGAAGCCGGCCTGCCCGGCTTCGAGGTCGTGGTCTGGCACGGCGTCTACGCGCCGAAAGGCACGCCCAGGGCGGTGCTGGACACGCTGGTTGCGGCATTGCAGGCCGCGATCCAGGATCCGGCCTTCGCCGCTAAGATGGCGGAGCTGGGTTCGCAGGTCGTGCCGAAGGACAAGGCGACACCCGATGGTTTGCACACTCACCTCAAGGCCGAGATCGATCGCTGGACGCCGGTGATCCGCAAGGCGGGGGTCTACGCGGACTAGGGCTTCGGCCGGCGACGGCCACCGATAGTGTTCGTCCACAGGAAGCGGAGAATCCATGCCCTACATCGGGAAGCGCAGGTTCGTGAAAATGCTTTGCGCGCTCGCCGCTGCGCCGGCCGTGCAACCGGTGTTTGCCCAGTCGGGATACCCCAACCGGCCGATCAAGATCATCGCGCCGGTGCAGCCCGGCGGCGGCGTCGACCTGGTCGGGCGCACGATCGCGGATCGTCTGGGACGCGCGCTCGGCCAGTCGATCGTCGTCGATAACCAGAGCGGCGGCGGCGGCGTCGTCGGTTCGCTGGCAACCGCGCGCGCGGCGCCGGACGGGTACACGCTGATGGTCGGCTACGTCGGCACCCACGGGACCAATCCGGCGGTGCGCAAGCTGCCCTACGACGCGATTCGCGATTTCACGCCGATCGCCATGGTCGGCGGCACCCCGAATGTGCTGGTCGTATCGCCGTCGCTGCCGGTCGCCACGCTGCGTGAGCTCATCCAATACGCGAAGGCGAATCCCGGAAAGCTTTCCTACGGTTCGGCGGGACCCGGCACGCTCACGCACCTCGCGATGGAGCAGCTCAAGGTCGCCGCCGATCTCGACGTCGTCCACGTTCCGTACCGCGGCATCGGACCGGCGTTCATCGACATACTCGGTGGCCAGACGCAGGTCATGTTTCCCGGGCTCGCCGCGGCCCTGCCGCACATCAAGGCCGCGAAGGTGAAGCCGCTGGCCGTCACCGGCACGCGGCGACACCCGCTGCTTCCGGACGTGCCGACGTTCGAGGAATCCGGCTTCAAGGGATTCGACGGCGTCCAGTGGTACGGCATCGTCGGGCCGGCGAACCTTCCGCCTGCGGTGGTCAAGCGGCTCAACGACGAGATCAACAAACTCCTCGAGAGTCCGGACCTTCGCGAACGGCTGGCCAGCGAAGCCCTCGAGCCGATGCCGATGTCGCCGGAGCAGTTCGGCCAGTACATGCGCAACGACATCGCGCGCTGGACGCGGCTGGCGCGGGAACGCAACATCGAGATCAACGACTGACGCGGGTCGCCGGCGACGGCGATCGACGGAGCGACCTCCATGGCACACAACTCGCAGGTGCAGGCGGATGCCCTCGCCCCTGCCGTCACGCGAATCCTGGCCGAGTTCGTGGCCGCGCATCCCTCGCGCGGGTGGAGCGATGGCGTCGAGCGCGAAGCGCACCGGACGCTGCTGAACTGGACCGGCTGCGCCATCGGAGCCTCGCGCCATCCGACGCTGGAAGCGGCGCTCGCCGCGATGTTCGAGTTCGCGCCCGCCGCCCAGGCTTCGATCCTCGGCCGCAGCGAGCGCGTCGACATGGGCAGCGCGGCGCTGCTGAACGGCATCAGCTCGCACACTTTCGATTTCGACGACACGCATCTGAAGACCATCATCCATCCGGCGGGACCGGTCGTTGCGGCGGCGCTGGCGCTCGCCGAGCACGTCGGCGCCAGCGGCCGGCAACTGGTCGACGCGACGGTCCTCGGTATAGACGTCGCCTGCCGGGTCGGCAACATGATCTATCCCGATCACTACGACCGCGGCTGGCACATCACCGGCTCCACCGGAATGCTGGGCGCCGCGGCCGCCTGTGCCCGGCTGATCGGCCTCGACGCGCAGCGCACCGCGATGGCGCTGGGCATCGCCGCATCGCAGCCGGTCGGCGTCCGCGAGCAGTTCGGGACGATGACCAAGCCGCTGCATCCGGGCGCGGCGGCCCGCGCCGGCCTCACGTCGGCGCTGATGGCGAAGCATGGCTACACCGCGTCGCCGCGCGCCATCGAGGCGCCGCGCGGGCTGGCGCAGACCTTCTCCACCAAATGCGACTGGAAGGAGATCACCGACGGGCTGGGCGAGCGTTTCGAGATCTCGTCGAACACCTACAAGCCGTTCGCGTGCGGAATCGTCATCCATCCCGCCATCGACGGCTGCGTGCAGCTGCGTGAAGCACACGGCGTGGTCGCCGCCGACGTCGAGCGCATCGCGCTGCGCGTGCATCCGCTGGTGCTCGAACTGACGGGGAAGACGGCGCCGCGCACCGGGCTCGAAGCCAAGTTCAGCGTCTACCACGCCTGCGCTGCGGGGCTGCTGTTCGGGCGTGCCGGCGAAGGCGAATTTTCCGACGCCGTCGTCGCCCGTGCCGACGTGATTGCGCTGCGCGGACGCATCGAGGCGATAGCCGACGAAGCCATCGACGAGGCGGCAGCCGACCTCACCGCGACCTGCCGCGACGGCCGCGTCGTGCACCTGTTCGTCGCCGAGGCGGTGGGAAGCCTGAAGCGGCCGATGAGCGATGCCGATCTGGCGCGCAAGTTCCATGGCCTCGTCGATCCCGTGCTCGGTGACGCCCGCGCCCGGCGCCTCATCGCGCAATGCGCGGCGCTGGCCGGCACGGCCGATGTCGGTGACTTGATCGCGTTGGCGCGCGCATGACCGGCAATGCACCCGAAGCGTCCGTCGCGGGCGCCCGGAAGCGAGGATGCCGCCGTCCGGGCGTCGTCGCGTGGTCGCTGGCTCTGGGCGCGATGGCGCTCGCCGCGCAGGATTTTCCGCAGTACGGCGACGACCTGTACCGCCCGCGGCTTCGTCAGCCGGGGAAGGACGTGATGTGGCTGCCGACGCCGGATGCGATGGTCATGCGCATGCTGCGCGCGGCGAAGACGACGGAGGCCGACCTCGTCTACGATCTTGGCGCGGGCGACGGCCGGATCGCGATCGCCGCGGCGAATTCCTTCGGCGCCACCGCGGTCGGCATTGAATACGACCAGGACCTGGCGGCGCTCGCCCGCCGCAACGCCGAGCGCGCGGGCGTGGCGAGCAGGGTGACCATCGTCGCCGGCGACATCTTCAACGAGGACTTCTCGCGGGCCACGGTGGTCGCGCTGTACCTGCTGCCGGACCTCAACCAGCAGCTTCGCCCCGCTTTGCTGCGAATGAAGGCGGGCACCCGCATCGTGTCGTACCTGTGGGACATGGGGGAATGGGAGCCCGACGAAGTGGTTCGCGACGGGGACGGGGACGGCGACGCCTTCCTGTGGATCGTTCCGGCCCATGCCGCGGGTCGCTGGTCGCTGCGCGACGACCGCGGCTTCCTGGAAGCCGAACTCGATCTCGCGCAGCGCTTCCAGCGCGTCGGCGGGACCTTGACCGTCCGCGGCCGAAAGCAGCCGCTGCTCGGTGCGTACGTTCAGGGCGACACGCTCGGCTTCACCTTCGTCGGCGCGGACGGTGGCGTGCGCAGCGTGCGCGCCAAGGTCGATGGTGCGCTCCTGTCCGGTACCGTGCGTCTTGCGGGCGACCTCACGCCGATCTCCGGACGGCGGCGCTGACGGACGGCGATCCGGACGAACGCCGGGAGGTTGCTCCGCGACAGCAAGGCTTGTTCCGGCACACGGGGTCCGCAGCGGCGGCGCATTCACTCGCCGGGCGCCTCCACGGATGCCTCCCCGATCGGCGCAGGCGGTCCGGACCGGCGCAACGGGCGCCGCGGGTGCTCTATGATTGCGATCGGTGCGTATCAACCTGGGAGCTCGGCATGTACCTCCTCGTCATCGGCCTGGTCCTGTTTGCCGGCATTCATCTGCTTCCCGCCCGTCCCCCGTTGCGCAATGCGGCGCTGGCGCGCCTGGGCGAGCAGCGCTACAAGGCGGTGTTCTCGATCGTGTCGTTCGCGGGACTCGCCCTGATCGTGGTCGGCTACCGGATGGCCGATCCCGACCCGCGCCTGTTCGCACCGGTGCCGGCGGCGATATCGCTCGCGCCCTACGCCGTCGCCGCGGCATTCGTGCTGTTCGCCGCGGCCAACATGCGAACGCACCTGCGGCGCGCCGTGCAGCACCCGATGCTCCTGGGCCTGGGCATCTGGTCGTTCGTGCACCTCTGCGCCAACGGCGACCTGCGCGGCACGGTCCTGTTCGGCGCGCTGCTGGCCTACGCCATCGTCGACTGGCTGTCCGCCGTGCAGCGGCGCGCCGTCAGGTCATTCGAACCGACGGCGCGCCACGACGTCATCGCCATCGCGGCCGGCGTGGCGCTCGCGGTCGTCGTAATGGCTTTTCACCGTCCGCTGTTCGGCCCCGGCGTGGTGCCTTTCGGATATTGAGTTCCGAACGGCAAGCGCACCGGCGTGCGCTTTCCGCGCTGCGCCGCGGGTTGCCGCGACGCCGCACGAGCGGTCAATTCGCAGCCGCATCCGTCGCGACATCGACCCAGCCGCCCTTTGCCTGCGAAGCCACGCAGGCTTCGATGAACGCCATCGTATGCGCGCCTTCCTCGATGCGTGGATACGGCAGCTCCGGCACCGGTTCGCCCAGTGCGCGCACCATGCGCTCCTGCGCCACCTCGACGTAGATATTGGCAAAGGCCTCGCGCAAGCCCTCGGGATGGCCGCGCGGCGTCCGACCCGCGGCAATGATGTCCGGCGTCAGGAACGAATCGCCGCGCCCGATGACGCGCGCGGGTTCGCCCTGAAGCGAAAGGCGGAGGTAGCTCAATTCCCGGTGCGTCCATTCGAGCATGCCCTTTTCGCCGTAGATCCGCAGCCGGATGTCGTTTTCTCCACCCGCCGCAGCCTGCGTCACGGTCAGCGTGCCGCGCGCGCCACCTTCGAATTCGATCAGCGAGGAGACGTAGTCGACGACCTTGCGACCGGGCATCAGCGCGCCAACGTCGGCGGCGACGCGCACGGCATTCATGCCGGCGACGAAGCACGCCAGATGCTGCGCGTGGCAGCCGATCGCGCTCATCACCAGCGCCAGTCCGCTGCGCTGCGGATCGAGCAGCCAGCGCAGGCGGTTGCTCGACGGACCATCCTCGAGGCGCACGGCGAGTCCGCTCTGGATGTACTCCACCTGCACCAGCCAGACCTTGCCGAGCGTGCCTTCGCGAACGAGCTTTCGTGCCTGCCGGGTCATCGGATAGGCCGAATAGCCGTACGCGATGGCGAAGATCCGACCGTTCCGGCGCGCGCGCGCCACCAAGTCGCGGGCCTGCGCGTGATCGTGCGTGACCGGCTTGTCGCCGACGACGTCGAGACCGGCGTCGAGCGCCGCGGCGGCGAACGGGTAGTGCGTATCGTTCGGCGTCATGATGGCGACGGCGTCGATGCCGTCGGCGCGCTGCCGCTCGCAGTCCAGCATTTCGGCGACGTCGCCATAGCTGCGCGCCGGGTCCAGACCCATCGCTCCGCCCGCGGCGCGCGAGCGCGCTGCATCGCTGGAGAAAACCCCGGCCACGACGCGCCACCAGCCGTCCATTTCGGCGGCGCCACGATGCATGCGTCCGATCCAGGCGTCGGGTCCGCCGCCGATGATCGCCAGCCGCAACGGCCGTCCAAACCGCTCCCGTAATCCAGTCATGCCGTCTCCCCTTGGATGAACCGTCGCGCGCCGGCGCGATCCGAATCGGACGCCGGCCGGCGTCGTGCATGCTTCGCGCGCCGTCGAGCGGCGCCCGACAATCCGCGACGATACGCCATGGCGCCGCGGCGCGTGCCGAGTCCGCAGCAAAATGCGCCCTGACGATCGCCGTGCACCGCAGCAACCTGCGGCGCAGCCTCCGTTGCCGGCGGAGCCCGCGTATCATGCTTTCGTTCCCCGCCGGACGCGCGCGCCCGCCGGGGACGTCCAAATAATAGAGGAGACCAAGTCATGGCGAAGAAGAGCGCAAGCGAAGGCGTGTACCGCGTCACCGAAGTGATCGGCACCAGCGCAAAATCCTGGGAGGATGCGGCGACCAATGCGATCGTCGCGGCCAGCAAGTCGCTGCGCGACCTGCGCATCGCCGAAGTCCTGAAGCTGGACATGAAGGTCGAGGGAGGCAAGGTCGTCGCGTATCGCGCGCGCGTCCAGCTGTCGTTCAAGTACGAGGGTTGAGTTCCCCGGGGCGGGCCGCCCTGCCCTGCGCATCGGAGGCAGGCGCGGCCCGTCCGGTCTCGGTCTCGGGCACGGCACTGCGACCCGACCCGACGTCGTTTGGTGTCGCGCAGTCCGGGCCCGCAGTTCCGCGATGCGCCTGCCTGCGCCGCGGACGAAGCGCGATGCGGCGCAACGCTACCGCGCCGGGACCATCACCAGCCGCTCGTTCCCCGATTCCGCGCCCCAGGCTTCCCCCGAGCGCCCCAGCATCTGCCGGACATCGGCGCCCGAGCGCGTCGACGGAAAACTATCGAACTTCTCGGTGGCCGGATCGAACCTGACGATCGCATTGGCCCCCCAGTCGGTGAGCCAGACCTTGTCGGTGTCGTCGACCCATACCGAGTAGGCGCGCGGCGCGCGCCCCGGCAGCTTCCATTCGCGCCAGGATCGTGTCGCGGGGTCGTACATTCCCACCTGCCCGGTGTTCCAGTAGCTCACCCAGATGCGCCCGCGCGAATCGGACCAGACGCGGCGCGCCCCCTGCTGCTTCGTCGGCGGTTCGATGATCGTCGCCACGCCCGAAGCGGTATCGATGTGCGCAATATGGTTGCCCGCCAGCGACGCGTAGTAGACGTCGCCGGCGGGCGTCGTCGCGATCCCGTACGGCCCGCGGCCGCCCGGCGCCTTCCACACCTTCATGTCGCCGGTTGCCGGATCGAGCCGGCCGTAGTAGCCGCTCTGGCCGGTGAACCACACGCGCCCCTGCCGATCGAAGGTCAGCGTGTTGAGGTTCGCGTAGTCGACGTCGGCGGGCAGGGGCCACGTGCGCACCGCGCGCGTCCGCGGGTCGACGCGGACGATGGCGTTCTGTCCGCCGTCGGTGATCCACGGCGCGCCGTCCGGGCCGACGATCACGCCGTGCGGCGCGGATTGCGGGCCCAGCGGAACCTCCTCGAACTTCCGCGATTTCGGGTCGAGGATGCCGAGCTTGCCGCTGCCCTGCGCCGTGTAGTACACCGGCCCGCCGGCCACCGGCGCCGCCGCGACATCGTGCGGTCGCCCTCCGCGCCCGACGTCGAAATAGGCGGGCTCGCCGCGCACGGGTCCGCACAGGCATGCGAGCGCCGCGATCGTCGCCGCGGCAAACGCCGGCAGCGCCATGACCTTGAGCCGTTGCTTGGCCATCGGGTTTTTTTTCCGTGAATGCGGCGGCGGCACGCGCCGCGAACGATAGGCGCGCCATCCCGCTCAGCGGGAGAAGCTCCTGTGCGGCTTGCCCGCGACCGCGGCGCGAGGTGTAGGGTCGCCCCGAAACGCCAGCGCCACTTCGAACGCGGCGCGCACGAATCCGAGCACCGCGGCGAAATCCTCGTCCGACAACCGCCGCGCGGCATCGCTGCCGCGGTAGATGTTCGCAAATTCGCGTTCGCGTCCTGCCTGCACCGCAAATCTGCCGACGCCCAGATTCTCCAGCGTCTGCCAGACCTCCGGGTTGTAGGACCGGGTGAAGCGCATCACGAACGAGATCGGGTCGTTGCGCCCGAGGACCGAAGCGAGCCGAAGAATGATCTCGAACGGGAGCGCGACCTTGCCGTGCTCGACCAGCGCAAGCAACTCCGGATCCTTGAGGTCGATCGCCTCGCCGACCTCCTTCACGCTCATGCCCGCCGCTTCGCGAATTCCGCGCAGCACGCTGCCCGTCTTTTCGAGCGCGGCGCGCTGCCCGGGCTTGACCATGATGGCCTTGGCCGCCCCCATCGACATGTCGGCCGCGGCGCCGGCGATGCCGAGCACCGAATCGGTCCACGAGCGCAACTGCTGCGCGAGGCCGACCAGCCGCGATGCGTCGACGGCGCCAGCCGCGCGCTTCGGTACCGGCGATGCCGAGCGCGCGCGCGGGGTCGTTGCCTTGCCCGATTTCCGGCGAATGCCCATGGCCACAAGTCTCCTCGAATCGCGGGGCGGGCCTTATCTTACCGACAGACCTTCGGCAAATGCCACCGCCACCGACGAGCCGCGGCGTTCGGGACGGCACCGGCGCGTCGTTTCTCCCGGGCGTGGCCTCGATCCGCGCGCCGCACCCGACATCCGTGCGACGGCGCGGGAGGCAAATCGGACGCGGGCTTCGCTGCGGACGACGTTGCGCGAGCTCGCCGAGCCCGGGCAGGCCGCGGTTGCGTTCGGGTCGGGTTGGAGCCACCCTGCCGTCGCGCGGCGGCGATCGATTTCGAGGGCTACTGCCAGCTATCCTTGGCGACCCGGCCAGGGCATTGCGCGACCTGGTCCCAATAACCGTCGCAGTACTGCAGCCGGACCCGTTGCTCGCAGATCACGCCGGCGATGAAACCGTCGCTTCTGCCGCAGGCTGCGATCGCCTCCGACATCGATTGCCAGCGGTCGGGCGGCGGCGCCTCCGGGACCGGCGCAACCGGCGGCGGCGCGGTGACGACACCGGGCGCCGGCTCGGTCACCGGCCCGAAATCCGCCAGCGACGACACGGTCGCAACCTGGGACGCATCGTTGCGCGACTTGCGCGCCGCCTTGTCCGTCGGTTTCGGAACGGGAATGGCCGGAGGGATGACGTCGGCCAGGGGACGCTCCGCGGGAGCACCTTCCACGCTGCGCGGCGGCTCTGCGCTCGCAGCGGCCGGCAGGGCCGACGCCAGTCCGGGCGGGGACGGAGCGGGGACGGTGCGGACGAGATTCTGCACGGCGCTGGCATTCGACAACTGATCGCCGAAATAGCCTCCTGCGCAGATGAGCGCCCCCATCACCACCAGGGTGGCGGGCAAGCGCAACCGTCTTGGAGCGGTGGATTCGACGGCGGGCGGCGCGACGATCGGGATCGGCGGACCGGGAGCGCCCTGCGCGATCGAGCGGCGCTTGGACGTACCCTTCGAACGGCGCCGCAAGGGCTCGACCTGCGATACCGTCTGCTGGCGGGCACGCTTCAGGGCAGCCTTGCACTGGACGCACAGCTTGGCGCCCGGCAGGGTCACGCGTCCGCAAATCGTGCAGCTCATCGAAGATTCGTCCGTCGGCCCCCGGCAGTTGTCCGGGAAGACCCATGATGAACGGCGAGCGCGCAGCCCGCCGCGCCGTTATGACGTTGTCATTGTAGCAGCAGCAGCGGCGGCGGCGGCTCGACCGATCGTCGGAAAGCTGTAGTCCACCAGCCCCGGAGCTTGGCGCGCGCCGTTGCGTGGTCGTTTCCGGCCCCGGCGGCACCCGGAAGCGCCGCCTCAGGGCATCGCCGGCCACCCGGCGCAGCGCAGTCTCCCCGCGCCCAAGGTCCCTGGCGAAGCGGCGCCTGCCACGGAGGGTTGCTATCATGGGTGCGCATGAGGTCTCGTGCCGCGCGCGAGCGCGCCCCTTCCCGGAAGCTGCACCCATGAGAACGGCATTCAGAAAATTCGTCGGCGTCGTGCTGCTCGCCGCCGCCACATGCGCGCCCGCCGGGACCGGTCCGCTCGAGGACGGAATCGAAGCGTACAAGGAAGGAGACTTCGTCAAGGCGCTCGAGATCTGGCGCCCGCTCGCCGACGGCGGCAATGCCGAA
Organism: uncultured beta proteobacterium; assembly: GCA_963779445.1. GTDB lineage: Bacteria > Pseudomonadota > Gammaproteobacteria > Burkholderiales > Casimicrobiaceae > CAIWHR01. The sequence continues at coordinate 120,721 of CAVZYI010000004.1, read as the reverse complement.
GCGCAATACCGGCTGGGCATCCTCTATGCGGAGGGCAAAGGCGTCGCGCCCAACGATGCCGAGGCCGCGGTATGGTTCGAGCGCGCCGCGGAGCGAGGCAATGCGGCAGCGCAATATAACCTCGGCGTCAGTTATTCAGAGGCCATCGGTGTCCGCAAGGACAACGCCGCGGCGGCGAAGTGGTTTCGGCGCGCGGCCGATCAGGGCTTCGCCTATGCGCAGCTGAACCTGGGACTCCTCTACGCCAGCGGTGTCGGCGTTCCGGCCGACGACGTCGAGGCGATGAAGTGGGTCGACCTCGCCATCTACGCGCTGCCGCCCGGCGCCGCCCGGTCGGATGCAGCGCGAGCGCTGGGCGATATCGTGGCGAAGCTGACGACCGAACAGATTCAGGAAGCCAAGAGCCGCGAGCGCGCGTGGAAGGTCAAGCCCGAGGGAAAATAGCCGGTGCCGGGAGCGTGGACCCGCCGGGCGGCAACGCCGGTCGACGAAATCGTCCATCGCCGCCTTTTCGCTCCGGCCGACGCTGCCTGCGACCCCGGGACTGCGTCTTCGCGGGTCCGCGCCCATTGCCCGCCATCCGGGTTCCCGTCGACAATGTCGCCGTGACCGCGCGCGAGCCTCCCCTGACCGGCAAGAAAGGACGACTCCTCCCATGATCACCCATTCCAAGGTCGCCATCGTCACCGGCGCGGGCACCGGCATCGGCAAGGCGGTGGCGCTGGCGCTACTGCGGGAAGGCTATCGGGTCGCACTGGCGGGACGGCGCAAGGAGCCACTGGAGCGGGCGATCGCCGATTCGGGGGTCGCCGGCACTCAGGCGCTCGCCGTGCCCACCGACGTCGCCGATCCGGCTTCCGTGCACGCGCTGTTCGCGCAGGCGAAGACATCCTTCGGCCGCCTCGACCTGCTGTTCAACAATGCCGGCGTCGGCGCCCCGCCGATCCCTCGAGGAACTCACGCCCGAGCAGTGGAAGAGCGTGGTCGACATCAATCTGACCGGCGCGTTCCTGTGCACGCAGGAGGCCTTCCGGCTGATGAAGGACCAGGATCCGCGCGGCGGCCGCATCATCAACAACGGCTCGATCTCGGCCCACGCGCCGCGGCCGAATTCCGCGCCCTACACCAGCACCAAGCACGCGATCACCGGGCTCACCAAGTCCACGGCGCTCGACGGCCGCAAATACGACATCGCCTGCGGTCAGATCGACATCGGCAACGCCGCGACCGACATGGCGGCGAAGATGGCGAAGGGCGTCCCGCAGGCGAACGGCAGCATCGCGGTCGAGCCGCTGATGGACGTCGCGCACGTCGCGAGCGCGGTCGTCTACATGGCGAGCCTGCCGCTGGACGCGAACGTCCAGTTCATGACCGTGATGGCGACCAAGATGCCCTTCGTCGGAAGGGGATGATCCGCCGGGTAGGTGGGCGCCGGCGAACGCGCTCGTGGCCGCGGCGCGGCGAGGGCCGCGGAATTCGCAGCTGACCTGCAGGCGCCGGGAACTCCGCCCGGCGCCGTTTCATTTCTGCAGACCGGCGTCCTTCATCGATTCCAGTTTCGCGAGGTCGAGCCTGCCGATGAGCGCCTTCAGCGCCTGCGGGTCGGCGTTCGGCGAACTGGTATTGACGACGAAGCGCTCGACCAGCACGACGCCGTACTCGCCGGCGCCGCTCCGCTTGTCCTTCTTCTCGATCACGAGCCGGCCGTCGACCTTGTGGATCCTTTCGTAGCCGGTTTCGCTTTCCTTGCTCTGGCCGGCGCCCAGAACGGCGGTGAGGGCGAACAACCCGCCGGCGGCCGCCATATCGCCGACGCCCACCCGCACCCGGCGGCCGGCGGCATCCTGATAGGTAGCATTCGCCATGGTGACGCTCATCGGCCCGAAGCTGTTCTGTTCGGTGGTCACGTCGGAGCGCTGCATGCCGTCGAGCGTTTCCGGAAGAAATGACTTCAGTGTGTCCGCCGGGACGGGATCCACTTTCCTGCCGCCGCCAGCCATGTTCGCCATGCCCTCCATCGCCGCGCCCATCGCCGCGGCGCTGTCGCCCTTCCGGTTCGCGTCCTCCATCTTCCGGTTGGACTCCTCCAGTTTCCGGCCCAACGTGTCGAGTTTGCCGAGGACGCTGTCGGGCGCGGGCTTCGATTCCGGGCGCATTCCCGGAAGGGCACCCGGCGCCATGCCGAGCATCCCGGGCCCGCGCAGTCCCGGCGTGAGCAGCGCCGTCGCTCCGCCGAGCGCCGAAAGCACCACGCCCAGCACGATGGCGCAGAGGACGACGACGACGGTGTAGGGCACCGACTTCTCGGCCGGCGATTTCATCAACGCGGGCAAGCCGAGGTAGAGCAGATACAGCCCGTACAGCGACGCGATCACCACCAGCATGCCCAGCGCCGGAATCAGATGCAGGATGCCGGCAAGCCAGGCGGGCGTGTACGCGTAGACCGCGCATTTCATCGCCTGCGTGGCGTTCTTCTGGCCGTTGAACGTCGGTGCAAGCGCATTGACGATGACGCCGACGACGAAGACGCCGACGAGCGCGAGGACGTAGGAAACCACCGCGAAGGCGAGGCCCGCGGCCATCGGCGTCCGGTAGGTGCCGAGCAGAGGCACCGATATCCCGATCAGCGAGTTGCCGAGCCACGCCGCCACCGGCCCGATCGCCGCCAGCGGGGCGGCGTAGTGCAGCAACAGCGACTGTGTGTCGGTCGCTTCGGAAGCGACCACGGGCCACTCCTGGGCAGGCTGCAGCAGCATGTTTTTCGCGCGATCGACAATGTTCATCAGGGTCTCCGGAAGATGCAGCGAGGCGAATCGATGGAAGCGTGCCGCTTGCCGTCGGCGCGGAGGGTACCTCGCGGACTGCGGCAACCCCGGCGCCCGCGACGCCGCACCGGCGCGGAATTCGCCGACGCGCCGGATGGACGGGTTCCCGCAGATCCGGACCATCGCCTCCGGCTTTCGTGCGGATCCGACGGACCGGCGCGAGTGTTCGCGCAATCGTGCGCGGCGTCACCGGTTCCGGCGACGCTCACTTGTCCGGATTCTGCTGCCCGGCCGGGCATTGCGGAACCTTGCCCCAATACCCATCGCAGTAGCGGATGCCCACCCGCTGCTCGCACGCCAGGCGAGAGAGGACGTTGTCCCTCGCGCAGCGGGCAAGCTCGTCCTTCATCAGTTCCCAGCGATCGGGGCGTGGCGCCGCGGCGACAGGAGCCGGTGCTGCCGATGCCGGCGGCGGAGCGATGGCTGCGGGCGCCGCAGCGCCCGCCTTGGGCGATCCCTTGGGCGTCGACGGCGCCGCCGGTCGCGGCGGCCGCGCCTTCGCCGCATCGGCCTTGGGCACCCCCGCTGCCGGGGACTCGGACGTCGCCGTCACGGTGTCGGCGCCGCTCGCGGGCGCCGGGCCGGGGGCGGCCGCCGTTGCCGGCTCGCCGGCAGGCTGCGGTGCGCTCGATGCGTCGGCAACGGCGGTGCCCGGCGCGGGGGCGGCGGCGGGCACCGCCGGTCGTTCGTCGGCGGGCGAAGCCGCTTTCGGCATTTCGGCAGGCGCTGCCCTGGGGGCGTCGTCCAGCGCCGCGGTTTCGGTCGGCCGGTCGACGATCAGCACGCGATAGGTGAAATAGACCGCCACACCGAAGGCCGACGCCAGCAGGAGGAGACCGATCGCGCGCACCAGGCGCGGGGGCGGGGCGGGGGCGCGGCAGCGCCGGGGGGTGCGATGGCCGGCGCATTTTCGGTCGACTGCGCCGCAGCCGGCGTCATCGCGCCCGCAGCCGCGGGCCGCAGCGTGGCGCCGCAGCCGGCACAGAATCCCGCATCGGACTTGCTTTCGGTTCCGCACACGCTGCATTTCATCGCATGACCTCCCGCCACAGGTTGGTTCGCCGGCGCATCGTGCCCCCCGTCCCGGGGTGGTGAACGGACCTCGATCCGAAACGTGGCATCGGGCCGGCGCCGCACGCAGTCAGCCGATGATAAACGAGTTCGGACAGCCGATGCCGGGAAGCGCCCGGACCATCGCCGCGACGATGCGGCAATCCGCTCGAGGCAGCCTCCACTCCCGCGGACACGCGTTCCGCGGGCCCCGAGGTCGTCGCCGCCGAGGTCGCACCGGCGCGCGGCAGGATGCGCGGCTCTGCCCTCGCGCCACTCGAAAGCGGTCGCAGCCACGGGGACATGCGCACCCGCCGCCGCGCGGCGAAACGTGGAACAATCTGGCATCGCTTCGGGCACGGGCGCCGCGGCGCGCGCGTACCACGCCGTTGCCGGCGGCGGCGAGCCTCTTCCCCTTCCAATCCGGAGCCCGAATGCCTGAATCGTCGCCAGCCGCGCCCCGGCTGCCGGGCCCAGTGGTGGATCACGAGCATCCGCCGCGTCCGGCGGAAGCGCAGTCCCTGCTGCGCGAGTGCCACGCGCAGTTCGTGTCGGGCGTCCGCGACGCGGTGCACGCGTCGATCCTGGGCGCCAACGACCTGTTTGCCACGAACCGGCAGGTGGGGAACGCCGAGGTCCTGGATTTCCGCAGCCGGCGCGGCGAATGGCAGAAGCGCTTCGATGCGGCGCTCGACGAATACTTCACGAGACGCATCGCCGGACAGCGTCGGGTGGGGCGGCGTCCCGATGCCGACAATTCGGCGGACGCGGTGCAGATGCTCTCCGATTTCGATCAGGAAATGCAGACCGCGATCGTGACGGCGGTGCGGGATCTGCATCGTGCGGTGAAGACGGAGATCGACGCGCTCGATCTGCGGGTCGGCCTGCTGCTCGCCGAATCCCCGGAAACCGGTCACGACAACCCGTTCGGGCCGACGTACGTGCTCGACGCGATGGGATCGACGTCGCGCGCGATGTTCCCGAACCCGATGGTCTGGCGGCCGCTGATGCGCCGCATCCTGACCGACGCGACGCCCGCGATCGTTCACGTCTACGTCACACTGAACCGGTTTCTCGGCGATCGCCACGTGCTGCCCGACGCCAAGGCGGAATTGCGGGCGCGCAGCGCGTTGCGCCCCGCGCGGGACAGCGAGCTGCTGCCGCTGTTCGACCGGCTGATGCGCGGCGGGGATGCTCCGCGCGACGGGGCGACGGCGTTCGATCGTCAGCTGCCGGCGCCACCCGGCGGCGCGGGCGCCGGACCGTCCGGTCGTGAGGATGTCGCGAGCGCGCCCGGCCGCGGCGTGGCCGCCGACAGTGGAGCGGGCGTCCTTTTCTCGCCTCCGGTGCCGGCGGCGGTCGCGGCGGCGCTCCATGCCGCGTACGCGCAACTGCTCGCAGGATGGCCGGCGGCGCCCTCGACCCCCGGACCGGTGACGACCCTGCCGCCGGGATCCGCGCCATGGGCATCGGCCGCGCAACGCGTCTCAGCAACGCAGGCGCCCGTGCCGCTCCATGCGCCGGGCGCGACGATGGACCTGATCGCGGCCATCGACCTGCTGCAGCGCTTCGATCCGATCGAGGACGGCACGCGCCCCGGATCGCCGCTTTCGGGAATCGCGGGGTCGCAGCTGCCGCGCAACCGGATTCCCGCGATCCGCGAGGCCATCGAGGGCAGGATCGCCGATCCGGTCGACGGCACCGCCATCGACGTCGTGGCGCTGCTCTTCGACTTCATCTTCGGTGATCCCTCGATACCCGATTCGGTGCGCGACGCCATCGGGCGCCTCCAGGTGCCGATCGTCAAGGCCGCGCTGCTCGATCACGGCTTCTTCTCCGACCGCCGGCATCCGGCGCGGCGCCTGCTCGATCACCTCGCCACCGTCGCCATCGGCGCGAAGGGCGACGACGGTTACGCCGCCGAGATCGAGGCCGTCGCCAACGGCATCGTCGACGAAGTCTGCGCCGAGTTTACCGACGACATAGCGGTCTTCGACCGGGCCGACGCCAGCCTGCAGCCGATCGTGGAGGAAGAACGCGAGCGGACCGCGGCCGCGATCGAGGACGACGTTTCCGCGGCCCTCGCTGCCGAGGAGGACGATGCCGATCGCTCGCGGATGGCGGCGCTGGCGCGCGATCGGCTCGCGGGACTCGAAGTCCCCGACGCGGTTCGCGAGTTCATCGATTCGGTCTGGGTCGACTACCTCGTTTCACTTTCGCTCGCCGAAGGTCCCGAAGGCGAAAACCTGCACGCCGCGTTGCGCACGCTCGACGACCTGCTGTGGAGCGTCACCGCCGACGAGCGCGCGGGGCGGAAGGCCCGGCTCGGCAAGATGATCCCGTCGCTGATACGCAGCCTGAGGTCGGGATGCGCCGCCGTCGGCGCCGACGCCGCGCGGACGAAGGATTTCTTCGACGCCGTGTACGAGATCCACATGGAATCGCTCGGGACCGCGGCCGCGCCCGCGTCGCCGCCGGCGCCGGCGGCTGCGTCCTCCGCTGCGACGGCACCCGCGCGCGTCGACAATCCTGTGGTCGCGCCCGCCGCCCCGCCCGTCGCGCCGGCGCCTCTCGCCTCTGTCCACGACTTCGTCGCCGAGATGGTCACCGGCACCTGGCTCGCATTTCACACTGCCGACGGCGTCACCGAGGTCCGCCTGTCCTGGATCAGCCCGCAGCGGACCCGATACATCTTTACGAGCCGCGCCCGCGCGCACGCCCTGGTGCTGACGCCGGGCCAGCTGGCGAGCGAACTCGCTTCGGGCAGGACCTCGCTGATCGTCGAACCGGTGCCGTTGTTCGATCGCGCGGTGAGCGCCGCGCTCGACGCGCTCGCTGCCAGGAACGCCGCGGCCGCGCCGGGATCCGCGGCGAACGCGAGGTAGGGCCCGCCGTCGCGCGGGTCAGCCCAGGTGGCGCCGAAGGAACTGCAGCGTGCGCTCGCGCGCGAGCTTTGCGGCCGCGGCGTCGTAGGATGGCCGCTGGTCGCAATTGAATCCGTGGTCGGCGGCGTAGATGTGGACCTGGGCGTCCGGGTGCGCGGCCATCAGCTCGATGCACGCCGGCGACCGGGAGCATCGCGTCACGCTCGCCGAAGTGCGCCATCACCGGGCATTGCGGCCGCTCGCCGAGCGCGTCCAACATGCCGCCTCCGTAGTACGCGACGACGCAGGCCAAATCCGCAAGCCGCGACGCAGCCATCCAGGCGACGAAGCCGCCCCAGCAATAGCCGATGACGGCGAACGGGCGCACGCCGGGCACCGCGTCGTGCGCCGCCGCGACATCGAGCATGGCAGCATCGAGCTGCGCGCGGCCCTTGAGTTCGCGGCCCCGGGCGATGTCGGCCTGCGTGTAGCCGATGTCCACGTTGCGCTCGTAGCGGTCGAACAGCGCCGGCGCGATCGCGATGAGGCCGTCTTCGGCAAATCCGTCACAAACGGCGCGAATGTGTCCGTTGACGCCGAAGATCTCCTGCGCGACGACCAGCACGCCGCGCGGCGCGCCGGCGGGATCGGCGCGGTACGCGGCGAGCCGGAAGCCGTCGGCCGCGGTGAGTTCGATGCTGCGCCCCATGCCCCCTCCTCGTTGGCTCGGTCGACGCGGATCAGCCGATGCGTTCGCGCGCAGGGCGCGCGCCGGCGTCACGCCTCCGGGGCACGAATCCCGCTGCGGCCCTGGCGACGAGCCCGGCGAAACGGAACGTTGATGCCATGGACGTCGTCGCACCGTCGTCCTTGGTCATCTCCAAGCTCCAGATCATAGAAAGCGAAAATACAGGTACACGTGGCTGAGCACGATGCTGATCAGCATCAGCGGAAACGCGACCTTCAGGTATTCGACGAAGCGGAACGTCGTCCCGGCGCGCTCGGCGAGCCCGGCGACGACCAGGTTGGCCGACGCGCCGATCAGCGTGCCGTTGCCGCCGAGGCAGGCGCCCAGCGACAGCGCCCACCACAGCGGCAGCAGAGCGCCGCGTCGCCGCCGAAGGTCGGCGCCATCGCCTTGATCAGCGGGATCATCGTCGCGACGAACGGGATGTTGTCGATGAACGCCGACAGGACCGCCGACGCCCACAGGATCGCGAGCGCGGTGACGTTGAAATCGCCGCCGGTCGCCTGACAGCAGCGCTTCGGCCATCATGTCGATCAGCCCGGCCTTCTGGATGCCGAAGACCAGCACGAACAGCCCGAGGAAGAACATCAGCGTGATCCACTCGGCCTCGGACAGCGCGCGCGTGCACGTTCTTCGACTGCTCCTCGCCCGGCTTGCCGAAGTTGTCGAGCAGCAGCAGCACGGCGGCGCCGAAGACGGCGATCGTCGCCGGCTCGATCCCGATCTGCCGCTGCAGCATGAAGCCCAGGATCACCAGCGCGATGACCGTCAGCGACTGCTTCAGCAGCCGCGGATCGGTGATCGCCTCGCGCTCGTTGAAGCTCATCACGTGGCGGCGGTTCTCGTCGGTCGCGTGCAGGTGCCGGCCCCAGAGGAAATACAGCGGGACGAACGTCGCCACCATGATCACGACGATGACCGGGCGTCAGCGCGATCGCGAAATCGTTGAACGTGAGGCCCGGTGGCCGAGCCGATCATGATGTTGGGCGGGTCGCCGATCAGCGTCGCGGTGCCGCCGATGTTCGACGCGAAGATCTGCGCGAACAGATACGGATAGGGCTTGACCTTGAGCTCGTCGGTGATGAGCAGCGTGACCGGGACCGTCAGCAGCACCGTCGTCACGTTGTCGAGGAACGCCGAGAACACCGCGGTGACGATCGACATCATCAGCAGGATGCCCCACGGCCGCGCGTCGACCTTCTTCGCCGACCAGATCGCGACGTACTGGAACAGCCCCGAGCGGCGCGTGATGTTGACGATCAGCATCATGCCGAGCAGCAGGCCGAGCGTGTTGAAGTCGACCGCGCCCATCGCCTCGTGCTGGTCGAGCACGCCCGACAGGATCAGCAGCCCGGCGCCGACCAGCGCGACGATCGCGCGATTCAGCCGTGTCGCTCATGATCACCGCGTAGGTGACGACGAACAGGATCGTCGCCACCCACAGCGGCGATCCAGCCGAAGATCACGGCGGCTGCGTGTCCGGCATCGCCGTGCATCACCGGGCTCCCCGGTCGTGCAGCGCCGTCAGCACGTCGCGCGCCGTGACCATGGCCGACGAGCTGCCCGGTGTCGCGCGCGACGACGGGAACCGCGTTGCCGGCGCCCTTGTAGAGCAGCAGCACGATTTCGAGCGGCGAGGTGTGCGGGATGCACGACGTGATCGGGCTTGACGACGAACTCGCGCACCGAGCGCGCCTCGATCTCGCGCATCCGCTCGCGCAGCTGGTCGAGCGTGTCCGACACGAACGTGAGGTCGGGCATGCCGTAGTCCAGCAGCGCGGCCTTCGGCAGCAGCACGGCGAGCAGCCGGTCGAGCTTGAACATGCCGACCAGTTTGCCCGCGGCGTCGACCACCGGCAGGTCGGACACGCGGTCCTCGAGCATCCGGCTGCGTCGCCTCGGCCACCGTATCGGTGTCCTTCAGCGAATTGAAATCGCGGTTGCAGATCGCGGTTTGGCTCATGGCGGCGGCACCTTGTCGATGGAAGTCGTCGGATGATTCCGGCGCGGCGGTTCCGGTGCGCCGTCGCTGCCGGTCGGGCAACGCCCGGTGTCGGGCCATTCTAGCGGAACCATCGGCGAGATGTCCCGCCCGCGATGCCGCCGTTCCGCGGGCCCCGTTTCGTGGCTACAATGGCGCGGGCGCAGATCCGCGGAGCCCGTCACCTTCCGCAGGTCCGCCGCCGTCACTGCGAATCGGGTGACGCCGTGCGGGATCGAACCGCTGATCGCGATGGATTCCTTCCAACACCTCCTTTCGCTCACCGCGCCGCTTTTCGTGCTGGTGTTCGTGGGCTATGCCCTCATGCGCTGGGCCGGCTGGCCGCTGGCCGTGTCCGATGCGCTGACGCAGTTCGTCTTCTCGGTCGCCGTGCCGGCGCTGCTGTTCCGGATCATGAGCGGCTTCTCGCGGCTGCCGCCGGTGGACTCGCGGCTGCTGCTCGCCTATTTCGGCGGCAGCCTGCTGGTCTTCGCCGCCGGACGCGTGGTTGCCCATGCGTTCTTCCGGATGGACGGCGCGTCGCAATCGGTGTTCGCGGTCGGCGGCATCTTCGCCAACAACGTGCTGCTCGGCGTCCCGCTCGCGAAGGTCACGCTGGGTGACGCCGCGATGCCCGTCGTTTCGCTGGTGCTGGTCTTCAATTCGCTGCTGCTGTGGACGCTCGTCACCGTCTCCGTGGAATGGGCCCGCCGCCGCGATCTCTCGCTGGCAGGCATCGCGAAGACCGCGGTGGACGTGGCGACGAATCCGGTGGTCGCCGGAATCCTCGCCGGGACCGCATTCGGCTTCACCGGCGTGGTCCTGCCTTCCGTCATCGACCGGACGCTCGAACTGGTCGCGCAGGCGGCCGTGCCGCTGTCGCTGGTCGCGCTGGGGATGGGTCTGGCCGAATTCCGCGTTCGCGACGGTTGGCGCGAGAGCATCGGCGATCACGACGATGAAGCTCGCCGTGCAGCCGCTCGTCGTGCTCGCGCTCGCCCGCGTGCTGGCGCTGCCGCCGCTCGAAACGCAGGCCATCGTCATGATGGCTTCGCTGCCGGTCGGCGCCAACGTCTACCTGATGGCACGGCAGTTCGGGACGCTGGCCGGTACGGTTGCCGCCAGTCTCGTCATTTCCACCGCCCTCGCCGCCGCGACGACGCCGTTGTGGGTCGCGCTGACCGCCCCGGGCTGACGCGGGAACGGAGCCGGCCTCCGTAGCCACCCGACGCAACCGCCGCTTTCCTGCCGCGCGGGCACGACAAATGGGACAATGCGGTCAGCACCCGGCGGCAACGATCGGCCGGGCATCGCGACGACCGCGGCCCGCGGTCGCATTCACGCCCGCCGACGCGAGCGCCATTCGCCGCCCGACGTCACCGTCGGCGTGCTTCCGGGAGTCGCCACATGCACGTGAACACCGAGAAAATAGAAGCCCTCACCCGCGACCTGCTGCTCGCCATCGGCGAGGACCCCGACCGGGAAGGCCTGAAGGGAACGCCGCACCGCGTCGCCGAGGCCATGGCGTTCCTGACGTCGGGCTACCGCGCCGACCCGGTGAAACTGATCAACGGCGCGATCTTCACGCAGGAGACCAACAGCATGGTCATCGTGAAGGACATCGAGCTCTACAGCCTGTGCGAGCACCACATGCTGCCCTTCTTCGGCCGCTGCCACATCGGCTACATCCCGAACGGCCGGGTGTTCGGACTGAGCAAGCTGGCGCGGCTGGTCGACATGTACGCCCGCCGGCTGCAGCTGCAGGAGCGCCTGACCGAGCAGATCTCGCGGGCGATCATGGAATCGATCGACGCGAAGGGCGTCGGCGTGATGATCGAGGCGCGCCACCTCTGCATGATGATGCGCGGCGTGGAGAAGCAGAATTCGGTCATGGTGACCTCGTCGGTGGTCGGTGAATTTCGCGACTCGGTGGCCACGCGCGAGGAGTTTCTCGCGCTCATCGGCAACCGCTAGCCACAGCCACGCGATGCAGAATCTCGAATTCCGGATCACCGGCGAGTTCATCGAGCTGAACAACCTGCTGAAGGTGACGGGCGTGTCGACCAGCGGCGGCGCGGCCAAGGCGCTGGTCGCCGGCGGCGCGGTGACGGTCGACGGGCGCGTCGAGCTGCGCAAGACGTGCAAGATCCGCGCGGGCGCGAGCGTGCGCGTCGGCGGCATGCGCATCGACGTGCTCGCCGCCGAACCCGCGACCTGACCGCATGGCGCTGAAGTCGACGATCTTCAAGGCGGGGCTGCGCATCGCCGACATGGAGCGCAACTACTATGCGGACCACGCGCTGACCATCGCGCGGCACCCGTCCGAGACTGACGAGCGGATGATGCTCCGGGTCCTGGCATTCGCGCTGCACGCGAACGACGCACTGGCGTTCGCCAACGGCATCTCGGGCGACGACGAGCCGGACCTGTGGCAGCGCGACCTGACCGGCGCCATCCTCCTCTGGATCGACGTCGGTCAGCCCGACGAAAAGCTGGTGCGCAAGGCCTGCGGCCGCGCGCGCGCAGTTGTCGTCTACACCTATGGCCGCGGCGCCGACCTGTGGTGGAGCCGCGCCGGGCCGGATCTCGTGCGGGCGAGGAATCTGTCGGTGATCGGCGTGCCGGTCGCGACCAGCCAGGCGCTTTCGAAGCTGGCGCGCCGCACGATGCAGCTGCAATGCACGATTCAGGATGGCCACGTGTGGCTTTCCGACGAGGCCGAAGTGGTGGAAGTGATCCTGACGACGGTGCGCAAGCCCGGGCCCGACGGGTGACGTCTGCTATACTTGGCCCACGTGGCATACAGTCCAGTCCCCCTGCCGCCGTCGGTTCCGACGCTCCCCTCCCGATCCCTTAGCCTGCGACTGGCGCCATCCCCGGCGACAGGCCGATCGTTTTCCGAAAGCTGTCATGTCATTTGCAAAGCTCGGCTTGTCCGAGGAACTTGTTCGCGCGGTGGCGGAACAGGGCTACACCACGCCCACCCCGATCCAGGCGCAGGCCATTCCCGCGGTGCTGGCCGGCCGCGACCTGCTGGCCGGCGCCCAGACCGGCACCGGCAAGACCGCCGGCTTCGTCCTGCCGATCCTGCAGCGCCTGTCGATGCGGCCCGCGCCCAGGACCGACGAACGGCCGCACGCCGGTCCGCGCGCTGATCCTGACGCCCACCCGCGAGCTGGCGGCGCAGGTCGAGGAGAGCGTCCGCGCCTACGGCAAGTACTGTCGAAGCAGACGTCGATGGTCGTCTTCGGCGGCGTCGGCATCAATCCGCAGATCACGCAGCTGCAAGCGCGGCGTCGACATCCTCGTCGCGACGCCGGGCCGCCTGCTCGACCATCGCCAGCAGCGGCACCGTCGACCTGTCGCACGTCGAGATCCTGGTGCTCGACGAGGCCGACCGCATGCTCGACATGGGCTTCATCCGCGACATCAAGCGCATCCTCGCGCTGCTTGCCGAAGCAGCGGCAGAACCTGCTGTTCTCGGCGACGTTCTCCGACGAGATCAAGGCGCTCGCCGACAGCGCTGCTCAACGCGCCGCGCGATGATCGAGGTGGCGCGCCGCAACGCGACGGTCGAGATCGATCGCGCAGAAGGTCCACCCGGTGGACCGCGACCGCAAGCGCGAGCTGCTCGCGCACCTGATCGGCAGCGAGCCAGCTGGCACCAGGTGCTGGTGTTCACGCGCACCAAGCACGGCGCCAACAAGCTGGCCGAGCAGCTCGACAAGGACGGCATCACCGCGCTGCGCGATCCACGGCAACAAGAGCCAGGCGCGCGCGCACCCGGGCGCTCGCCGACTTCAAGGACGGCAGCCTGCAGGTGCTGGTGCGCGACCGACATCGCCGCGCGCGGCCTCGACATCGACCAGCTGCCGCACGTGGTCAACTTCGATCTGCCGAACGTGCCCGAGGACTACGTGCACCGCATCGGCCGCACCGGCCGCGCCGGCGCCACCGGCGAGGCGATTTCGCTGGTGTGCGTCGACGAGCACGAGTTCCTGCGCGACATCGAGAGGCTGATCAAGCGCGAGATCCCGAACGAGATCGTCGCCGGATTCGAGCCCGATCCGCGCGCTCGGGCCGAGCCGATCCTGCAACGGCAGGGACGCGGAGCGCCGGCAGGCCAGGGACGCGGGCAGCAGCGCCATGGCGCGTCGCCGGGCGCATCGCGGGGCCATCCGAAAGGCGGCGGACACGCCCAGGCCCGAGGACCGGCCGACGCCAAGAGGGCGCCGTCGCGACCCCGCGCCGACGGCACCGGCAAGCCGGCGCAGGGACGCCCCGCGCAGCCCTCGCCGAAGCTGTCCCATGCCCTGCCCGCAGCGGCGCCCAAGACCGGCGCGCCCCGGCCCGCCGCGCGCGCGCCGGCGGCCAAGCCCGCCGTCGTGCATCGTTTCGGTGGCCGAAACCGCTGACCCGCCGGAGGACGCTTCGCCACGGCGGAAATCGCCGCGCAGCGTCGGAGTGGCAAAAACGCGGCAAGTGGAAAACAATGACGGACATCCGGCAAGCCATCGAACCGGCCACCGGCACTGGGCAACCCTGACGGCGCCCCGCACGGCGCGGCCCGACCGAACGACACACGAGGACGACAACATGGCGAAGAGCAAAGGTGGCGGCAGTTTCAAGGGCCACAACGCGAAAACCGGCACGTTCCAGCCGATCCCCCCGGCGCCGCAGACGCGCCGTCCCGTCGGCTCACCCGTGATGCGCATCGCGCCGCGCGGCAAGTCGGGCGCGAAGGGCCGATAGCCGATTCGACCGGCAACGTCCTCCGGGCGGGTTCGTCGCGCCTGCCGATGGCGGCGCGCCGACCATCCGATAGCCGCACGGGCGCACTCGCGTGCACCTGCGCATGGCGCCGAAACCCAACCGGGCCGGCCTGCCCATGGGGCTGTCCCTGCGCCCGCGATGAGCCGCCGCGCGATCATCGCCGGCGCCACCGGCCTCGTCGGTCGCCGCGTGCTCCGGCTGCTGCTCGACGACCCGGACTACGGCGCCGTCTGGGCGCTGACCCGCGGAGCGCTCGACATCGGGCACCCGAAGCTCACCCGGCACACCGCCGATTTCCGGCAGCTGGCCGACGTGCCGTTTCCCGAGGCCGACGACGTCTACTGCTGCCTCGGCACGACCCTCGGGAAAGCCGGTTCGCAGGACGCGTTCCGGGAAGTCGATTTCACCTACCCGCTGGACGTCGCGCGTGCCGCGCTGCGGCGCGGCGCGCGACAATTCATCGCCATCACGGCGATGAGTGCCGATCCGCGCTCGCGGATGTTCTACAACCGCGTCAAGGGCGAATTCGAGGTCGCCATCGCCAAGCTTCCGTACCAGGCGGTGATCGTGCTGCGCCCGTCATTGCTGGCCGGGGACCGGCCCGAGGTGCGACCCGGCGAGCGCGCGGCGCTGGCGCTGCTCGTGCCGTTGCGGTACCTGCTGCCGCGCAAGTATCGGCCGGTTTCCGACACCGTCGTCGCGCGGGCCATGGTCGCCTGCGCGAAACGCGGACTCTCCGGGTTCCACACGTTCGAATCCGACGCCATCCAGGACGCCGGAGGCTGAGGCCGGGGCAGCTCGCGTCACGCGGCGCCCGCACCACAGTGTTGAATCGGGTGGCAGAGGCCACTAGAATCCGCGGCATCGTGACCGCGCCCCGCGCTCTCGGCTTCGACGACGTCAAGGCATTGCGTGCGGCCGCGACGCGTTTCGGCGCCGCCAACGACCTCCGCAAGCTCGCGCTGCTGCGCGCCGGCGCGAGGCGGCCGCTGACGGAACCCGCCGTCCTCGTCGCCTGGCACGACTGCCTGCTGTACCTGCTCGCGTATCCCGGGTCGCGCGTGCTGCGCGACGCGGCAGGCGCCGAGCTGCGTCGTGTCGCCGCGACGGCGCGCGCGCTGGCCACCCACGGCAGGGCACGCGAGCGCCGTCGCCTCGCCGGCACCGGGATCGCCTGGTCCGAGATCACCATCAACTTCGGCTGGGACATCGCGCGCTGGCTGGTCGAACGGTTTCCCGGCCACGGCGAGATCGATTCCTTTGGCGAAGACGGCATGCCGCTGCCGCAGGTCCTGCAAGACGCGCTGTCGCCGATCGAATTCGAGCTGACCGCGGCGGACGACACCGCCGACGCGTTCCTCGACGCCGCCTGCGGCACGCTCCGCGGCCCGAAGCTCGCCTGGCTCGTCCGCCAGTTCCAGCGCCTGCCGTGTTCCGACGCGCTGCGCGAACAGCTGTTCGACGCGGTGAAGCCGTTCGTCACCGTCCGTCCGCGGGGCTCGATGCTTTCGCGGACCTTCGTTCGCGGTCTCCCGGGACGGACGTTCTATCACGGTGACGAACTCCTGCGCGGCGTGGACCTGCCGGCGACGCTGCGCGACCCGCTTCCGCCCGCGCGGCGGCTGTCATCCCCCGAGCGCAAGCACGTCGTCGACGCCGGTCGCGCGATGCTGGCGGCGCTGGGTCGCGAGACCGACGCGATCGCGCTTGCGTATCCGAGCGGCGTCGCCTGGCACGACGTCGGCCGCGGTGCCGCCGTTGCGCTCTACACGATGCAACCCGATCGCCGCAGCCCCCTCGATTCGCACGTCGGCATGATGATCTTCAAGAACGGCCTGCCCGTCGGCTACGGCGGCGGCTGGCCGTTCCTCGGCAGCTGCCGGATCGGCGTCAACATCTTCGAGTCCTACCGCGGCGGCGAGTCGGCTTTCTTTTCGCGCAGGTGCTGCGCGTCTATCGCCAGCGGTTCGGCGTCGCGCGCTTCACGGCCGAACCCTCGCAGTTCGGCGGAGACAACAGCGAAGGCCTGCGCTCCGGCGCGTTCTGGTTCTACTACCGCCTCGGTTTCCGCCCCGTCGAAGCGCGCCCCGCGACGCTGGCCGAGCCTGAGTTTGCGAGGATGAAGGCCGATTCGGGCTACCGGACGCCGATGCGGGCGCTGCGCCGCTTCACCGATTGCGACATCGAGCTTCGTCTCGAAGGCGACGGCGCCGGTGACGCGGCATGCGAGCCGGCGGACCTGAGCGCCGCCGTCACCGAATGGATCGGCAGGCGGTTCGCCGGCGATCGCGAGGCGGCCGGACGCGCTGCGCTGCGTACCGTCGCCCGCGCGCTGGGCGTCGGCGACCGGGACCGCTGGCGGGAGACCGAACGCAGTGCGTTCCGGGCGCTTGCCCTGCTGCTCGCGCAGATCCCGGGCCTCGCGCGCTGGCCCGCCGCCGACCGGCGCGCGCTGGTTGCGCTGATCCGCGCCAAGGGCGGCGACGAGTTCCGCTTCCACGGCATCCTGCAGCGATCGGCGCGATTGCGCGCGGCGCTGACGGCGCTGGCGCCGCAAAAGGGTCGCGACACCCGGACGGTCGACCGCGGCGGCACGTCCCGCGGCGAGTGACGGACGCGGTCGCCGCGCGCCGCGCCCGCCGGCGATGCATCGCCGTCCGGGTCGCGCAACATGCCCGGCGACCCGATCGCGACCCGGCGTCATGCGCAATGGTCGACGCTGCGGTGCGCTAGAATGCCGGCGACAGCGACGCGCGAACCTCCGTCGCGCTCGCACTCCGATACCCTCGCCACCCATGCCGCCCAAATCCAGGACCTCCCCCGCCTATATCGTCCGCCGCTCGGTGATCCACGGCCGCGGCGTCTTTGCGGCGCGCGGCATACGCAAGGGCACGACGATCATCGAGTACCGCGGCGACCACACCAGCTGGGCCATCGCCAGCCGCCGCCCGGACAGCGACCCCGAAAACCCGCACCATACGTTCATCTTCGAGCTGTCCGACGGCAAGGTGATCGACGCCGGCCTGCGGGGGAACGCCGCGCGCTGGATCAATCACTCCTGCGATCCCAACTGCCAGACGTATGAAGACGACGACGGACGCGTGTTCATCGAAGCGTGTCGCCGGATACCGGCCGGCGAGGAGCTGACGTACGACTACCGGCTGTCGCTGACCGGCAGGATCAGCAAGAAGACGCGCGAAGCGTACGCTTGCCGGTGCGGCACCACGCGCTGCCGCGGTTCGATGCTCGCCCCGGACCGGCGGTAGCCGGTTCCGAACCCTCACACCCCTCCATCGGGAGCGCCCCGCATGACCCGGAAGCAACTGGTCGGATCCCCCGGCACGGTGGTCGTCTGCGAATACACGTCGGCGATACTCGCCGACAACCCTCTCGGCGACCCGCACGTGCGCAAGCTCGCCGTGTGGCTGCCGCCGCAATACGACGAAGGCGCGAAGACAGGCCGGGGACGGCGCTTCCCGGTGCTCTACGATCTGGTGGGCTTCACCGGTTCGGGGCTCGCCCACGTCGGCTGGAAACCGTTCGGCGACAACGTGGCCGAACGCGCGGCGCGCCTCATCCGGGAGCGCAAGATGGGGCCGGTGATCGTCGTCTTTCCGGACTGCTTCACCTGCCTGGGCGGCAACCAGTACGTCAATTCCGCGGCGATCGGCAACTACGCCGACTACCTGACCCGCGAACTCATCCCCTTCGTCGACCGCGAATTCCGCACGCTGGCTTCGCGCGAGCATCGCGGCTGCTTCGGCAAATCGTCCGGCGGCTACGGCGCGATCATCCACGGCATGAAGTACGCGAAACACTGGGGCGCGATCGCCGACCACTCGGGCGACGCGTATTTCGATTTTGTCTACCGGCACGACTGGCCGAACACGCTGAACGAACTCGGCAAGTACCGCGAGCCGGGGCGCAGGGAAGGCCGCTACGACGCGCTGGCCGAGACGCGGCGTGCGCAGGATTCTCGCCGAAGGCGGCGACGACGGGCGCGTCAGGCGCTTCCTCGAGGCGATGTGGAAGAAGGAAAAGCTGTCGAACGCCGAGGGGCACGCGATCATGAACGTCTGCATGGCCGCGACCTACGATCCGGACGCGAAGGCGCCGCGCGGATTTCGCCTGCCGTTCGACCTCGAGACCGGCGAACTGATCGACGCGCGCTGGAAGAACTGGCTGAAGCACGACCCGATCAACCTCGTGGGCCGGTACAAGGAAGCACTGAAGTCGCTGCGCGGGATCTACATCGACTGCGGCTGGCGCGACCAGTACCACATCCACTACGGCGACCCGGATACTTTCGAAGCGCCTGTCCGAGGCCGGCATCCGGCACACCTACGAGGAGTTCGACGACAACCATTCCGACGTCGACTACCGGATGGACGTGAGCCTGCCGTTCCTCTACCGCGCGCTCAAGCCCTGATGCGTCGAACCCGGGGCCAGGCTGTTCGATTGCGGCGGTTGCCTGCCACGCCGAGCGCAGCGGCCACTCTGCGACGGGGGAAGACGGTGACCTTTTCGCGTCAGCGTGTCGCCGGCGCTTCCGCCTGAAAGCGCACGCGCCGCACCTTCCTGTCGTACTCGGCCTCGACGGCCTCGGTCACTTCTTCGCCCGCGGTCGTATAGACACGGCCCCCGCGCCGCCGGCACGCCGCGCGCTCGTACTGGCACGGCCCCATTTCCGGATGCCGCCGGCACAGCTTTTCCACGGTGGCGTCGAGCTCGATCGGCGTACGCGTGCCCGCGATGTCGCAGGCGTAGATCGGCCCGGGCGGCAGTTCCATCGACGGCAGCACGAGCCGGGCGGCGTCCGGCGGCCTGGCATCGGGTGACGCAATTGCCGCAGGGGGCGGCTGCGGGGCTGCGGGGGGCGGCGCCTCCCGGGGAGGCGCGCTGGGCTGGCAGGCGGCGAGCGCGAAGCACGCCGCGAGCACGGCGATGCGGACCCCGCGCGAACTCCGTCGCGTTCGGCGCGACGGCACGACGGCCGTGCGGATTGCCGAAAGCGCAAGCGCGGCCCCCGGACCAGGGATGTATGCGGAGCGGTCGCGGATCATGTCATCGGAAACGCGTGCGATCTGCCGGGATATCCCGGTGCCCGTACCCGGGAAGGCCGTCGGGCCCGGCGCGCCCCAAGACTACCACCCGTCGTCGCTTCGCACGAACGCCTCGCTGCGCGGCGCGAGCAGGCTGCGCACCAGGCTTGCGACGGCGGCGCTTGCACGACGGTAGGGGCGTCCCGATAATCGAGGCGGCCACGCGCACCGGAACCATCATCGCTCCCCTGCCTTCCGACTCGCCCACGCCCTGCCCGGGCTGCGGCACGACGATGCAACCTCACGTTCTGGCGCGCAAGCCGCTGGGCGAGGAGACCGTCGATATCTGCGCGGGCTGCCAGGCGCTGTGGTTCGACGCCTTCGAAAGCGTGCAGCTGACGCCGGGAGCGACGCTGGCGCTCTTCGAAGCCATCGGCGGTGCCGCGCCGCCGACGCACGACGCGCTGCCGGAACGTCTGCCCTGCCCGCGCTGCAGGGATCCGCTCGCGCTGACGCATGACCTGCAGCGGACGACGCGATTTTCGTACTACCGCTGCCCGCACGGTCACGGACGCTTCACGCCCTTCTTTCAGTTCCTGAGGGAAAAGGACTTCATACGGCCGCTGGCTCCCGACGAACTGGCCCGCCTCAAGGCCGCGGTGCGCGTCATCCGCTGCTCGTCCTGCGGCGCGCCGGTGGATCTGGAACGCGCGACCGCGTGCCCCTATTGCCGCGCGCCGATCGCGATCCTCGACCCCGATGCCGTGGCGGCGACGGCCCGCTCGCTGGCGGCCGCGGAGACCAAGCGCACGACGATCGACTTCGATACGCTCGTCGACGGATTGCTGGACGCTCCGCGCGGCACGCACGGAACCCTTCCGCTCGACGCCGATTTGCCCGGCGTCGATCTCGTCGACCTGGGGCTGGCGGCGCTCTCGCGCCTGCTTGCCCGCTGACCTTCCACGGGAGCCCGCCCGCCGGCTGGCGCGCCCGGTGCGCCGAAGCGTAAAATATTCGATTCGCCTTTCTTCAGGATCCCGAACCATGACTTCGCTCCAACGCCGGCTGGTCGCGTTCTTCGTCGCCCTTGCGCTTTCCGCGTTCGCGGGCGGCGCGCTTGCCCAGGCCACCGCTCCGCCGGCGGCGGCGCCGCCCAAGCACGGCTGCACGAGCCCGGGCGACCATCCGGGAAAGCTCGCCTCCGACAACCAGCGCCGCAACTGGACGAAGGCGATGACCACGTACCTCGAATGCCTGAAGAAGTACATCGCCGATCAGAAGGCGGCGGCCGAGCCCTACCTCAACGCGAGCAACGCCGCGATCGACGAATACAACAACTCGGCCAAGGTGTTCAACGCGCAGATCCAGCAAGCTGCGGAATGACGCGCTGACCCGACTCCGCTTCCGGGCCGGCCCGCCGGGAATCCGGCTCCGCGCCCGCCAAGATGCCGCTCACCTCCACGCCCGGCGACGCCCGGCCGGCGCCGCCCGCGAGCCACGCGCGCGCGATCGCGCAGGCGCTGCTCGACGGCTTCGACAAGCACTACGCGCTGTTCCGCGAATGCGCGCGCGCGGCGCGGCGCCATTTCGAGGCCGGCAACTGGCTCGCGATCCAGCACGTCGCGCGCGACCGGATCGACTTCTACGACCGGCGCGTGCTCGAGACGGCCGAGCGCCTCGCGCGCGAATTCCGCACCGCCGGCCTCGACGGCGCCGGCAGCGACACGCTGTGGGAGCAGGTCAAGCTGCACTACATCGGCCTGCTGATCGACCACAAGCAGCCCGAATGCGCCGAGACGTTCTTCAACTCGGTGTCGGTCAAGATCCTGCACCGCGTCTATTTCCACAACCGCTTCATCTTCGTGCGGCCGGCGATCTCGACCGAGTACATCGACGCCGAGCCGCCGTCGTACAAGAGCTACTACCCGCTGCAGCAGGGGCTGCGCGAGGCGCTGATCGACATCGTGCTCGACCTCGGCTTCGAGCGCCGGTTCGCCGACTTCCGGCGCGACCTGCGCAACGTGCTCGCGGCCTTCCGGCGACGCGCTTTCCGCGGCCGTTCGCGCTCGAGCCGAACCACCAGATCCAGGTGCTGTCGTCGCCGTTCTTCCGCAACCAGACCGCGTACGTCGTCGGCCGCATCGTCAACGGCATCCAGACCTATCCGTTCGTCGTGCCGGTGAAGCACGACGCCGACGGCAAGCTCTACCTCGACGCGCTGCTGATGGACGACGCCGAGCTCGCGATCCTGTTCTCGGCCAACCGCGCCTACTTCCTCGTCGACATGGAGGTGCCGTCCGCGTACGTCGACTTCCTGCGCGCGATCGCTGCCGCGACAAGACCGCCGCCGAGCTCTACACGATGGTCGGGCTGCAGAAGGCCGGCAAGAACCTCTTCTTCCGCGACTTCCTGCACCACCTCAAGCACTCGCGCGACAAGTTCATCATCGCCCCCGGCATCAAGGGCCTCGTGATGAGCGTGTTCACGCTGCCGTCGTACCCGTACGTGTTCAAGGTGATCAAGGACAAGATCGCCGCGTCGCAAGGACACCGACCGGCAGCAGGTCAAGGAGAAGTACACGCTGGTGAAGCACCACGACCGCGTCGGCCGCATGACCGACATCCTCGAGTACTCGGACGTCGCGTTCCCGCGCGAGCGCTTTTCCGACGAGCTGATCGCCGAGCTGATCGGCGGTCGCGCCGTCGGTGATCGAGTTCGACGGCGACCACGTGATCGTCAAGCACCTGTACATCGAGCGGCGGATGATCGCCGCTCAACATCTACCTCGAGCGCGCCGACGACGCGCAGCGCGACGCACGCGATGCGCGAATACGGCGACGCGATCAAGGAACTCGCGGCCGTCAACATCTTCGCCGGCGACCTGCTGTTCAAGAACTTCGGCGTCACCCGCTTCGGCCGCGTCGTGTTCTACGACTACGACGAGATCGACTACCTCACCGACTGCCAGTTCCGCCGGATCCCGGCGCCGCCGCCCGGCTACGACGAGATGTCGAACGACGTCTGGTATCCGGTCGGGCCGAAGGACATCTTTCCCGAGGAATTCGCGACGTTCCTGCTCACCGACGCGAGGACGCGCGAATGCTTCATGTACTACCACGCCGACCTGCTCGAGCCCGGAATGGTGGCAGGCGATGCAGCGCGAGATCCGCTCCGGCCGCCTGGTCGAAGTGCTGTCCTACCCGGAGGCCGCCCGCTTCGCGCCTCCGGTGCCGTCAGCGCGCGCGCCGCGCCGTCGGACAGGATCGACGCTCCCGATCCGGTGCCGCGCAACGACGCGTGCAGCTCGCCACCGTTCGCCGGAGTTCCCGCATGCGATCGCTCGCCGCCCTCCGCACCGCGCAGCCGCCGCCGTGCGCCTCGCCGCGGCGATCGCCGCGGCCGCCGGATGCAGCAACGCGCCCAGCAAGGAAGACGAGGAGGCGGCGAAGAACACCATCGCCTGCCAGCTCAGCGGCGAGCGCATCGTCATCCGCTTCGACGCCGGCGAGGCGCGCATGCTGATGCCCGGCGGCGACCGCGTCGACGCTCTACCAGATCGCCGCGGCGTCCGGCAGTCCGCTACACCAACGGCATGATGGAACTGCGCGGCAAGGGCATGGACCTGCAGCTCGATCCGCGACGGCAATCTGACGCCGCTCGACGACTGCCAGCCGTACGTCGTGCCGCAAGTAGGTCGGCGCGATGATCCGCGCGCGGCGACTGCGCGCGGTCCGCCGCGTCGGCGTGATCGGCACCGGCGCGATGGGCGGCGGCGTCGTGCGCAGCCTCGTGCGCGCCGGCGTCGCGACGTACGCGCGCGACATCCGCGCCGAAGCGCAGGCCGCCGCCGTGCGGCAACGGCGCCGCGCCGTCGCGCGTCGCCCGCCGAGCTGGCGCGCGCCTGCGACGCGATGATCCTGCTCGTCGTCGACGCGGAGCAGATCGAGACCGTGCTGTTCGGCGCCGACGGCGCCGCCGCGGCGCTGCGCGCCCGGCGCGATCGTCGTGCCTCGTCGACCGTCGATCCCGCGTATCCCGGCCGCGCTCGCGCCGCGGCTCGCCGGGCGCGGCATCCGCTGCTCGACGCGCCCGTCTCCGGCGGGCCCGCCAAGGCCGCCGCCGGCACGATGACGATGATGGTCTCCGGCGACGCCGCCGCGCTCGCGCGCGATGCGACCCCGTCCTCGAGCGCGATCACCGGCAAGCTGTTCGCGCTGGGACCGCGCGCCGGCGACGCGTCGGCGTTCAAGATCGTCAACAACCTGCTGGCCGGCGCCAATCTCGCCGCCGCCGCCGAGGCGATGGCGCTCGCGCGTGCGCGCGGGCCTCGATCCGCAGCAGGTCGTTCGACGTCGTCAACGCGAGCTCCGGCGGCGAGCTGGATCTTCGCCGACCGCATGGCGCGCGCGCTCGCCGACGACTACGCGCCGCGCGCCGCAGCGAAGATCCTGACCAAGGACGTCGGCATCGCGGCCGCGCTCGCCGAACGTCTCGGCGTCGACGCGCCGCTCGGCGCGCGCGGCGCACGCGGCGTTCGTGGACGCCGTCGCGGCCGGCTACGGCGAGGAGGACGACGCGGCGCTCGTCGACGGGCGCTCGACAGCGCGCCGCGGGGACGCTGACGCGGGCCCGGCAGCGGCGTGCCCGGGGCGCCGTCACTTCGCGCGCATTGCCGCATCGACGTCGACGTACTGCCACACCTGCGAGCGGATCGGATGCGGCTTGTAGTTGCGCACCCAGGCTGCAGCAGATGGTCCTCGAGGCAGGTGGTACGTCGAGCCGCCACGGCGCGTAGGCGATCGACGAGTTCGGTCATCCGGTCGAACAGCCGCGTGCGCTCGGTCGAATCGGGCAGCCTGCGCGCCTCGTCGTAGAGCTTGTTGAATTCCGGGCAGATCGAACTGCGCCTGGTTCTCCTGCCCGGCGTTCGGGCCGTAGAGCAGCTGCATGAAATTCTCGGCGTCCGGATAGTCGGCGTTCCAGCCGTCGCCGCGCATCGGGATCTTGCCCAGCCGCGCCATCTTGCGCAGCTCCGGCAGCTTGTCCTTCTTGAACTCGATCCGGATGCCGATCGCGTCCATGTTCTTCTTCCACAGCTCGTCGGCCTGCCGCGTCGCGCGAGTCGGGCGTCGACCAGCGCTCGATGACGAGCGGCTTGCCGTCCGGCGCTTCGCGATAGCCGTCGCCGTCGCGGTCCTTGTATCCGAACCGGTCGAGCAGCGCGCGCGCCGCCGCCGGATCGTAGAGCTGCGCCTGCGTCTTCAGTGTCGGATCGTAGCCGGCGATGTCGGGCGGGATCGGGCTCGCCGCCGGAACGGCGCGACCCTTGAGCAGCACCCGGATCTGCTCGTCCTCGTCGTAGGCCATGCCGATCGCGCGGCGCAGCGCGATCCTGTCGGGCGTGTAGCCGCCGACGACCGGGTCCTTCATGTTGAAATAGGTGAACCAGGTGTTGGGACGCAGCAGCACTTCATGCCCGATGCCCTTGCGCGCCAGCTCGGGTTTGAGCTTGCCGTCGGTCGAGCGCCTGTTCGACGAAATCGGACGGCACCCGCTCGAGCAGATCGAGCTCGCGGTTGAGGAAGGCGAGCCAGCGCGCCTGCCCCTCCTCGATGATGCTGATCTCGATGCGCGCCGGGAGCGGCAGCCTCCGGCCCTTGAGCGCCGCGGCGATCGCCTGCGACTCCGGCGGGATCGGGCCCGCCGGCGCGTACGTCGTTGCGCGGTACCCGGGATTCGCGACGAGCACGATCCGCGAGCTGCGCTTGTACTCGCCGAGCGACGTACGGTCCGGTGCCGACCGGATGCGCGCCGAAGTCGAGGCCGTAGGCGTCGACCATCTCGCGCGCGACGGCGGCGGTGTTCGGCACCGCCAGCGCGTACAGGAAACGCAGGTCGGGCTCCTTCAGGCGGATCTTCAGCGTGTAGCGATCGACGACCTCGATGCCCGGCAGCGGCGCGTCGTAGTCGAAGCGGCCCGACTTCGCGGCCCTGGCGCGCGCCTCGTCGGCGCCGACGATCTTGCCTTCGAGGAGCCACAGCCACGGGCTCTTGACGACGGGATCGAGCAGGCGCTTCAGCCCGTAGGCGTGATCCGCCGCGGTCAGCTCGCGCGGCTTGCCCTTGAACGCCGCGATCGGGCGTGAAGAAGATGCCCTTCCTGATCCTGCAGACGTAGGTGCGGCCGGCATCTTCGATCGTCGGCATCGCTTCGAGCGTGCGCGGCACGAGGACGACCGGGCGCGCGAGGTAGTCGTAGTCGAGCATCGCCTCGTAGACGTTGGAGATGACGCTGTCGGACGCCGCGTCCGAGGCGAACTGCGGATCGAAGCTGGTCTCGGCGATCGAGAAGACGACGCGCAGCGACGGCGCCGGGTCGGCGGCGCCGGCCTGCTGCACGGCGGCGGCACATGCCGTGAGCGCGACCGCCAGCACGGCAACGAAGCGAATCGGGCCCGCGAGCCGATGCCGCCGCGTCATGCTTTGCTCCGCCTCATACGCCGCCTCCCTCTCCACGCCGGCAATCCTAGCATTCGCCCTCCCGGGCATTGCCCGCCGGCTCGCGGCCCTGCGAATGCGCCGCCCGGGAGGCCGCGGCGTGCAGGTCAGGCGCCGGTACGAGGCGGCCGTTTCCGCGCCGGCGGCGCGTCGCGGTACGATGGTGCCGCGTTCCGGACCGGAACTCGCGCGTCGCGCGGGGGCGGCCCTGCGGGCGTAAGGCCGCGTGGTCGGCACCCGACTGATGCTGCACGGGCCGCACCGTTCGGTTCCCTAAACAAGAGGTCACGATGAGCGTTTTCGCATGTGCCGTAACCCGCGCGCTGGCGCGCTGGCTGTCGATCCTGCCGGCGATGTTCACGGCGCTTGCCCTGGCGCAGCCGGCAAAGGCTCCGCCCGCGCCGCCTTCCGCAGCACCCGCGCAGGCTGCGACGACGACGGCGGTCGCGACCTTCGCCGGCGGCTGCTTCTGGTGCATGGAGCCGCCGTTCGACAAGCAGGCCGGCGTCATCTCGACGACGTCGGGCTACATGGGGGGCTCGCGGAAAAACCCCTCCTATCCCGAAGTGTCGGCCGGCGGAACGGGCCACGCGGAAGTGGTCCAGGTCGCCTACGACCCGGCGAAAGTGTCGTATGAAGAACTACTCGCGATCTTCTGGCGCAACGTGGACCCGACCGTCACCGACCGGCAGTTCTGCGACGTCGGCAATCAGTACCGGACCGCGATCTTCGTCCATACCGACGCCCAGCGACGCGCAGCGGAGGCCTCCAAGGCCGCTCTCGAGCGGACCAAGCCATTCAAGGATCCGATCGTGACCCCGGTGGTGGTGGCCGGCGATTTCTGGCCGGCCGAGGACTATCACCAAGACTACTACCTGAAGAACCCGGTGCGTTACGCGTACTACCGCACCGGATGCGGACGCGACGCGCGGCTGAAGCAGTTGTGGGGCGACGCGCCGCACTGACGCGCATTCCGCCGGCGGGCCACGGATCGCCCCGGTGGTTCGGGAGCGCAGCGACGTCCAGGGGACGCGGCGGCGGGCGGACCGCGACCCGGCAATGTCCGCGCGGCGTCGATTGCCTGCTCCGCAACCGCGCCTTCGGCGTCAGAACAGTCCGGCGCTGCTCGCCATGGCGCCAAAGATCGTCGACGCCGCCGCCAGCAGCACCATGGAGATGCCGACGAATTCGGCCTGGCTGCCCTCGCTCACGCGCAGCACGCGCCGCGCGCCCAGCCAGTACAGGAAGAGCGAGTAGCACAGCCCGACCATGCCGATGATGGCCATGGCCGGCAGGATCAGCGTGGCGCCCGCCAGCAGCAGGGGAATCGCCCCGTACGCGGACACCTTGAGCGCGGCGACGTAATCGCGCGCCGCGCCGAACATCGGCGCCAGCAGAGTGAAGATCGCCGCCAGCATGAAGATCGAGCCGATGGTCGCGAAGAACGTCACCACACCGGCGGTGAAGATCTGGTCGGCCGGAACGAGGTAGCCATGCAGCGGATCCCATTCGCGATCGAAGGTCTCCATGCCGATGACCGTGGCCACCGGCGCCAGCAGCGACAGCGGCAGGATGTATCGGCGCAGCAACAGGTCGACCGTCGTGCTCTCGGCGGCGATCA
Organism: uncultured beta proteobacterium; assembly: GCA_963779445.1. GTDB lineage: Bacteria > Pseudomonadota > Gammaproteobacteria > Burkholderiales > Casimicrobiaceae > CAIWHR01. The sequence goes on along the minus strand of CAVZYI010000004.1, from coordinate 93,319 downwards.
GGTCCCATTCCGCCGAAGGCCGGAACAGCAGGTAGACGATGCGGCGCAGCGTTTCCATCGGGGGCAGACCGGATCCGGCGAAGTATAGACCGGCGGCGGCGGGCAGCGTTGACCCGGCGGACCCCGCTGCGCAATACTGCGACGCCACACTCGGCGGAACCGGCAGCGACCAGGAATATGACCGATCTCGGACCTGACCCCGGCGGCGCGCCCGCGGCCGGCGCCTGCGGCCGGCGATGCGGCCGGGCCTCCGGTGCGCCTTGCCCCATCGACCGGCCGCGGACCGTCGCCGTCGTCGGCTCGCCGCGCTCGTTGCGCGCCCCGACGGCGCGGCCCCGGCCATTCGTCCCATGGAAATGAAACGCCTCGCCGGCGGCAACCTTCGCGCCGCAGGCTACGACGACCAGCGCCGCGCGCTGGTGGTCGAACTGACCTCGGGCACGTTCGAATACGGCGGCGTGTCGCCGGAGACCTACCGGCGGCTGGTATCGGCGTCGTCGCCGTGGAGTTTCTTTCGCGACAACATCGACGAGGAGTACCCGGCCAAGAAGATCCGGTAAGCGACCGCGCCGGCGACGCATCCGGATGCTAAGGCGTCCACGGCGGCGCGTATCGCCGTCCGGGTTCACGAAACCGCCGCGAATCACCGGCGCGACACATCCGACGACGCATGCCCGGCGGTGCGCTTCCGCCGGGCACGCGGTCGTACGGACGCGCCGAGTCCCGGTCGTTGCGTCGGACGGGCGCCTGCCCTGCCGGCGCTTCGACGACGGCGCGCCGCGATTACTGGATCGTCAGCTTGCGGCCGACCAGCGCCGGCTTCTTGGACAGCGTGAGTTCCAGCACGCCGTTCTCGTACTTGGCGGCGCTGGTCGCCTCGTCGAGTTCGACGGGCAGCGTGAAGCTTCGGTACGCGCTGCCGTAGTAGCGCTCGCTGTGCAGGACGCGGTCGCCGTCCTTGATGTCCGATTCGCGTTTGACGTCGGCGGCGATGGTGACCTGGTTGCCTTCGATGGACACCTGGATGTCGTCCTTGCTCACGCCGGGAATTTCGGCGTGCACGACGTAGGCGCCGTTCTTTTCGGCGACTTCCAGCTTGATCGACACGGGCGCCCTTTCGGCGCGGACCGGCTTGAAGAAGCCGCGGAACAGATCGTCGAAACCGGCCTCGACGAAGGGGTCGTAACGGGTAAGGCTGGTCATGGGTTCTCCTTGATGTCTGCGTCGTGGGTGGGCGAAACCGGCGCTGCGACGAAACGCCCGCGGTTGCCGCCTCGGGTTCCAATCTGCGGCCCGTCCAGCGCTTTTCAAGGGGGCGACCGGCGCCGGCGGGCGCCACGCCGCGGGCGCGCGTCGCACCGGCCGGGCCCTCCGGCGAAACCCGATTCGAGCGATAATGGAACTGTCGCAGCCGTCAACCGAGAGTTCCCGCCATGCCCCCCACCAGCCCGATCCCCGTCGACCGTGCCCGCATCCAGTCCGATCTCGAAGCGCGCCGCACGGCATTGCGCATCGAGGTCAAGGCGCAGCTCGCCGGCAGCGACGACGACCGCGTCGTCGGGCTGCGCAACCGCATCAAGGAAAGCGGCGACGAGTGGGGAGTCGCCGACGGTCTGGCCGAACTCGACCTCGCCGAAGTTCGCCATGTTCTGGCCGACCTGGCCGAGGTGGAAGCCGCCCTGGCGCGGTTGCGCGACGGCAGCTACGGTGAGTGCCGCGATTGCGGAAAGGCGATCGCGCCGGCGCGGCTGTCCGCCTATCCGACCGCGGCGCGCTGCGTTGCCTGCCAGCACGCCTACGAAGTCAAGGCGGCGGGCCCCGCGTCCACGGCGCGATAGCCCGAACGGGCCGGCGGACGCCTAGCCAGCGGCCCTCCGCGTTGTCCCGCCCGGCGCGTAGCGCCTGAGCCACGCGAAGAACTCGGCGTACCACAGGCGCGAATTCTGCGGCTTCAGGATCCAGTGATTCTCGTCGGGAAACCAGACGAGCCGCGCGGGCACTTTCTTCGCCTTCAACGTGTCGTAGTACTGCAGCGCCTGCGTCGCCGGGACGCGGTAATCGAGTTCGCCGTGAATGACGAGCGTCGGCGTCCCGGCCCGCTTCACGTAGTGATGCGGCGACTGTCGCATGACCCGCGCGGGGTCGTCCCAGTGGAAGGCGCCCAGTTCGTCGGCGAAGAAATGGTAGCCGTCGGTCGCCATCATGCTCACCCAGTCGTAGCATCCGGCGTGGCAGACGAAGGCCTTGTAGCGGTCGGTCTGGCCGTTCATGTAGGCGACCATGAAACCGCCGTAGCTCCCGCCGGTCGCGGTCAGCCGCGCGCGGTCGATGTAGCCCTGCCGCAGCAGCCAGTCGGTGCCGGCTTCGACATCGGCGGACTCCTTGGTCCCGTAGCGCCCGGTGATCGTTTCCAGCCACTTCTGGCCGAAACCCGAGGACCCGTGGTAGTTCACGGCGGCGACGACGTACCCCTGTCCCGCGAACAGCTGCGTGTTCCAGCGGAAATGCCAGCTGTCCATGTGCGCGGCGTGTGGGCCGCCGTGAATCGTGTGCATCAGCGGCCACTTCCGTTTCGGATCGAAGTCGGGCGGATATGCGATCCACATCTGCACCGGATCTCCGCCCCAGCCCTTGACGGTCACTTCGCGGACCTCGCCGAAAGCGTGGCGCGCGAGCAGCGCCCGGTTCACCGTCTCGATCGAGCGCTCGTCGCTGCCGTCGGCGCGGCAGGCGAAGATCGCCGGCGGATGCGTCGCCGTCGAGCGGTCGAAGGCAAGCACGCCCGCCGTCGCGCGACTGCGAGAAGCCGCCCACGGTGCCGCCGGGCACGACGAGCGCGGCATCGTCGCGGCCAGCGACAGCCGGGCGATCCCCTGCCGGCCGTGGCTCTCGACCGTGAACAACAGCGCACCGCTGTCGGGCGTCCACGCGACGTGGGTCGTCGCGCGATCGAGCGCCGGCGCGAGCCGCCGCATGCGGCCCCCGCGCCGATCGAGCAGCACGAGGCGGCCCTGGTCGTTGAAGCTGCGTTTCGTGTCGTAGGCGTGAAACACCAGCGAGCGGCCGTCCGGCGAATAGCGCGGATGCGCGTCGGACGTGCCGGTGCGCCTGGTCAGCACGCGCTTGCGGCGCGATGCGAGATCGACGGTGACGATGTCGGTCTGGTTCATCATCACCGGCTCGGCGGCGAGATCGACGGTGAGCGCGATCTCGCGCCCGTCGGGCGCGATGTCGAAGTCATCGCCGGAAGGATCCCACGGCGGCAGCGCGACGCCGGTGCCGGCGAGCGCGTCGCGGCAACGTCCGGTCGCGACGTCGCAGACGAACACGTGAGGCTCGCGCCCGTCGGTGAGCCAATGATCCCAATAACGGAATTCGGGGCGCTCGGTGACGTGCGCCTTGACCTTCGCCTCCTTGCGCTCCTTGCGCGCCTGCCCTGCTGCGCGTTGGTCGCGAGATCCGGCCACACCCACGACACGAAGGCGAGGCGCCTGCCGTCGGCGAACCATTTCGGCGACGCGCATCCGGTCGCCAGGCGCGTCAGGCGCCTCGCCTCGCCGCCGTCCGGCGCGATCAGGTAGACCTGCGGCTCCTCGTCATCCTTGCGCTTCGCCGTGAACGCTATCCAGCGTCCATCGGGCGACCATTTCGGATCGCCGTCCTTGTCGCCGGCGGTCAGCACGCGCCCTTTGCAAGCGCGCCACGGCGATCGTCGAAACCCGTCGGATACAGCCACAGCTCGGTGCTGCTGTCGTTACTTTCCATGTCGTATGCCGTCACCGCGGCACAGGCGAAGGCGCCGTCGGGCGACAGCGTCGGCGTGCCGAGGCGCTTGATCGTCCACAGCGCTTCGACCGTCAGCGGCGGCTTGCGGGATGCGGGGCGGCGGATGGCGCCGCGCGGCGATCGGGGCATCGCTGGCTCCTTGTGGTTACAATGCAGGCTGCGATTCTAACCTCCTGCCGCACCCCGCTGCCGCCGACGGAGCAGCCGCTGCCGGACCACCTGCGATCGACCGATGACGACGATGAACTATCGCCGCCTGGGCGCTTCCGGCCTCAAGGTCAGCGAGCTCTCGCTGGGCTCGTGGGTGACCTACGGCAACCAGATGGGCGCCGACACCGCCCGCGAATGCATGGCCGCCGCCTACGACGCCGGCGTCAACTTCTTCGACAACGCCGAAGTCTACGCACGCGGCCAGTCGGAATCGATCATGGGCGACGTGCTGCGGAAGATGGGCTGGCGCCGGTCGACCTACATCGTCTCGACCAAGTTCTTCTGGGGCCTGCACGACGGCCCGAACGAGAAGAACACCCTGAACCGCAAATACCTGATGCAGGCGATCGACGCGTCGCTGGAACGCCTGCAGCCTCGACTACGTGGACCTCGTTTTCTGCCACCGCGCCGACCCCGACACCCCGATCGAGGAAACCGTGCGCGCCATGCACGACATGATCGCATCGGGCAAGGCGCTGTACTGGGGCACGTCGGAATGGAGCGCCGCCGAGATCATGGCGGCGTGGCAGGTTGCCGAAAGGCACCACCTGCACAAGCCGGTGATGGAGCAGCCGCAGTACAACCTGCTGCACCGCGAGCGCGTCGAGAAGGAGTACGCGCGCCTGTACCGCGACATCGGGCTCGGCACGACGACGTGGAGCCCGCTGGCGTCGGGACTGCTGACCGGCAAGTACAACGACGGCATCCCGGCGGATTCGCGCGGCACGGTCAAGGGCTACGAGTGGCTCGCCGAGCGCCTGACCGACCCCGCGAAGATCGCCGTCGCCAGGCGTCTCGGGCCGATCGCCGCGGATCTCGGCTGCACGCTCGCGCAGCTCTCGCTCGCCTGGTGCCTCAAGAATCCCAACGTGTCGACGGTCATCACCGGCGCGAGCCGACCCGCGCAGGTGACCGAGAACCTGCGCGCGCTGGATTTCGTCGGCAAGCTCGCGCCCGACGTGATGGCGCGGATCGAGACCGCGCTTGCGCCGCATTGAGACCGCTGCGTTTCCCGTCATGGCGGCATCGATGCGTCCGGTCGTCCCCCTTGGAATTCGCGCCGCGTCGCTGGCGGCGGCGCTGACGCTGGCGGATTGCGCGATGGCCGCCCTCTTCGGAACGCTTTTCGCCGGCAGCCCGCCGGCGACGCTCGGCGTGCGCGACGGCAGGCTCTCGCCCTGTCCCGACCGCCCCAACTGCGTGTCGAGCGCGGCGAGCAACCCGGCGCAGCGCATCGCGCCGCTTGCGTTTTCCGGCGATCCGGCCGCCGCGATGGACGCGCTGGCGGCGATCGTTCGTGCCATGCCGCGCTCGACGGTCGTCGCCGCGCGGGGCGATTACCTGCATGTCGAATTCGCCAGTGCGACCATGGGATTCGTCGACGACGTGGAATTCGCGCCGGTTGCCTCCGCCGGGATCATCGCGGTCCGCTCGGCGGCGCGGCTCGGGTACGGTGATTTCGGCGTCAACCGCGAACGCATCGAGACCCTGCGCGCCGCGTTTACCAACCTCCGGCCCTAGCGACAACCATGTCGAACCCACTGGAAAGCTGGCAGGAAGAGCAACGCTCGGCCTTCCTCTACCGCGTCTGCGCCGAAGCCGAGGCCGGCACGACGCGCGCGGAGCTGTTTCGGCGCCTCGCCGGCGAAGCCGAGGCCCAGGCGGCGATCTGGCGCGCGCAACTCACGGCGCGCGGACACAAGGCGCCGGCGCCGTACCTGCCCGACGCGCGGACGCGCGTCGTCGCAACGCTCGTGCGCCGCCTCGGACCGCGCCGGATCAAGAGCGTGCTGGCGGCGATGAAGGTGCGTGGCATGGCGGTCTACGCGACCTCGCTGGCGCGCGACGCGGGTCACGCGCCCCCGGTCCAGGGCACCGGCGTGGAGCACCGCCACCGCGGCCTCGGCGGCGGCGGCAACCTGCGCGCCGCGGTCTTCGGCGTCAACGACGGGCTGGTCTCCAACGCGAGCCTGATTCTCGGCGTCGCCGGCGCGAGCCCGGACCCGCAGGTGGTGCTGCTCACCGGCGTCGCGGGCATGTGCGCCGGCGCCTTCGCCATGGCGGCGGGCGAATACGTGTCGGTGCGCTCGCAGCGCGAACTCTTCGAATACCAGATCGGACTCGAGCGCGACGAGCTCGAGGAATATCCGGATGCCGAGGCCCAGGAACTGGCGCTCATCTACGAGGAGAAGGGGCTGGCCAGGAAGGAGGCCGAGCGCCTGGCCAAGCAGCTCGTGGCCGATCCGGAGCACGCCCTCGACACGCTCGCGCGCGAGGAACTCGGGCTCAATCCCGACGAACTCGGTTCGCCGTGGGGCGCGGCGATCTCGTCGTTTCTGTCGTTCGCCGCCGGCGCGCTGCTGCCGCTCGCCCCTTTCATGATGGCGGCCGGACCGCGCGCCCTGCCCATCGCCATCGGCGTCACCGCCGTCGCGCTCTTCGTCGTCGGCGCCCTGCTGTCGCTGTTCACCGGTCGCAACGCGTTCTACTCCGGCGCGCGCATGATGCTGCTGGGCGGAGTCGCCGGCGCGGTGACCTACGCCATCGGCCGATTCGCCGGCGTCTCGCTCGGCTGACGCGGCAACGCGGACATGGCGAACGGCAGGCAACGGGCCGGGCGCGCCGCGCTGCGGCTGAAGCCGGGTCGCGAGAAATCGCTGAAGCAGCGCCATCCCTGGATATTCTCCGGCGCGATCGCCGGCGTCGACGGCGACCCCGGGAGCGGTGACACCGTCGACGTCGTCGCCGACGACGGCGCGGCTGCTCGCCCACGCCGCGTATTCGCCGGCCTCGCAGATCCGGGCCCGGGTCTGGACTTTCGACGCGGCGGAAGCGATCGACGACGCGTTCTTCGCCCGTCGCATCGAGCGCGCCGTCGCGGCCCGCGCGCCGATGCTGGACGCGCGGCATACGGGCTGCCGGCTGATCCACGGCGAGTCCGACGGACTGCCCGGCGTCATCGCCGATCGCTACGGCGACACGATCGTGCTGCAGCTGTCGGCCGCCGGCGGCGAGCGCTGGCGCGATGCGATCGTCGCGGCGCTGGCCGCGGCGACCGGCGCCGCCTGCATCTTCGAGCGATCCGATGCCGATGTGCGCGGCCTGGAGGGCCTCGCGCCGCGCACCGGAGTCGCGCACGGCTCGCTGCCCGACGCGGTCCTGCTGATCGAGGACGGCCTCGCCTACCGCGTCGACGTCGTCTCCGGCCAGAAGACCGGCTTCTACCTCGACCAGCGCGACAACCGTGCCGCGGTGCGCGCACTCGCGGCGGGTCGCGAGACGCTCAACGTCTTCGGCTACACGGGGGGATTCGCGCTCGCGGCGCTCGCCGGCGGCGCGCGGCGCGTCGTGTCGATCGACAGCTCCGGCGACGCGCTCGCGCTGGCGCGGGAGAACCTCGCCCGCAATCCCGGGCTCCCGGCCGCGCGCGGCCGAGTGGCGCGACGCGGACGCCTTCGCCGAGCTGCGCAAGCTGCGCGACGCGGCGGCGGCATTCGACCTCATCGTGGTCGACCCGCCGAAGTTCGCGCCGACCGCCGCGCACGCCGAGCGCGCGGCGCGCGCCTACAAGGACGTCAACCTGTGGGCGCTGAAGCTGCTGCGCCCGGGCGGCCTGCTGGCGACGTTCTCCTGCTCGGGCGGCATCGACGCCGGGCTGTTCCGCAAGATCGTGGCCGGCGCGGCGCTCGACGCGTCGGCGGAAGCCGCCGTCGTCGCGACCTTCGGGCCGGCGGCCGACCATCCGGTCGCGCTGGCCTTTCCCGAGGGCGACTACCTGAAGGGCCTGCTGATCCGCAAGGCGTCGTAAAAACAAGGCCCCAGCCGGTTGCCCGGTGGGGCCTTGTCAGTCGCGGCCGGATGGACAGGAGGTCACCGGGCCGTGTTCGGCTGATCGTCGGGGGTCATCCCTTGAGGCAGTCGCTCATGAATTTCTTGCGGTCGTCGCCCTTCATGTCGGCGGCCTTGGTATTGCAGGCTTTCATCTTGTCCTGCTGCGTCATCTTGGCCGCCGGCTCGTCCTTACCCGACAGGCAGGTGCTCATGAAGGCCTTGCGCTCGTCGCCCTTCTTGCCCTCGGCCTTGGCGTTGCAGGCCGTCATCCTTTCCTGCTGCGTCATCTTTGCCGCGGGCTCGTCCTTGCCGGCAAGGCAGGTGCTCATGAACGCCTTGCGCTCGTCGCCGCTCTTGCCCTGCGCCTTGGTGTTGCAGTCCTTCATCCGTTCCTGCTGCGGATTGTCGGCGGCCGCCACGGGACCCGCGGCCAGGGCGAAAGCACCGGCGATGGCCAGGGCAAGCAGTCGTTTCATTCGGGTCTCCTAGGATTCGGTCCGACGGGATGAGGGCAAATTCGGCTGCCGTTGCGCTGTGGCCGGGCTGCCTCGGGTCCCCCGTGCCGGACCGGGGACACTGCGGGCACGAAGGCAGTCTACGGCATCGGAAACGCGCGAAGCAACGATTTCCCGGCACGCCGCCGGAGTGCTGTCTCAATTTCGGCTAATGCATTGCAACATGGCTCGTGGCACAATGAGGGGCTTGCCGGCCCGTATATTTCAACTCATTGTATTTACTGAATTTTATTCACCAAGCCTGACCTTGCCGATGACCACCGCCCACCGTAATCGCGCCACGCCGGCGCCGCTCCAGCCGGCCTCGCCGCCCATCGACGACACCCGCATCCGCGAGATCATGGAGCTGGCGCCGCCGGCACATCTCCTCCGGGAGTTTCCGGCCACAGCCCGCGCCGCGACGACCACCTTCGAGTCGAGGCGCGCCATCCACCGCGCGCTGCACGGTGCCGACGACCGGCTCCTGGTCATCGTCGGTCCCTGCTCGATCCACGACTACGATGCGGCCATCGACTACGCGGCACGGCTCGCGGCGCTGAAATCCGAATGCGCGAACGACCTGATCGTCGTGATGCGCGTCTATTTCGAGAAGCCGCGCACGACGGTCGGCTGGAAGGGCCTGATCAACGATCCGCACCTCGACGACAGCTACCGGATCAACGAAGGGCTGCGGCTCGCCCGGCGGATCCTGGTCGAGATCAACGACCTCGACCTCCCGGCCGGAACCGAGTACCTCGACATGATCACGCCGCAGTACATCGCCGACCTCATCGCCTGGGGCGCGATCGGCGCGCGGACGACCGAGAGCCAGGTGCACCGCGAGCTCGCCTCGGGGCTGTCGTGCCCGGTCGGCTTCAAGAACGGCACCGACGGCGACGTCAGGATCGCCGTCGATGCGATCAAGGCGGCGTCGGCGCCGCATCACTTCCTGTCGGTCACCAAGGGCGGCCATTCGGCGATCGTGCACACGGCCGGCAACGAGGACTGCCACATCATCCTGCGCGGCGGCAAGGCGCCGAACTTCGACGCCGCCAGCGTCGACGCGACCTGCCGGGAACTCGGCGCCGCCGGCCTCGGCGCCAGGCTCATGATCGACTGCTCGCACGCCAACAGCCAGAAGAAGCACGACCGGCAGATCGACGTCGCCCGCGATGTCGCCGCGCAGATCGCCGGCGGCGACAGCCGCATCTTCGGCGTGATGATCGAGAGCCACATCAACCCCGGCCGCCAGGATCTCGTCCCGGGCCAGGACCTGCAGTACGGCGTGTCGATCACCGACGCCTGCATCGGCTGGGAGGCGACGGTCGACGTTCTGAATTTCCTCGCGGAGTCCGTGCGCAAGCGCCGGCTGAAGCTCGCCGACATGGCGTAGCGCGAGGTCGCCGGAAGGCTTTCCGTGCCCGCCGAAATCGAGCTCAAGCTGGCGCTTGATCCGGCCGCCGTCGCGCGGCTGCCGCGCCTCCTTCGCCACCCGGCCATCGCCGCGGCGAAGGCCGGACGCGCGCGGTCTTCGCGCATCGTCAGCACCTACTACGACACCGCCGACTACCGGCTCGCGCGCAAAGGCATCGCGCTGCGCCTGCGTCGCGACGGCACGCGCTGGATGCAGACCGTCAAGGGTCCGCCGCGGGACGGCACCGGCGCCGGCCTCCACGCGCGCGATGAGCACGAATGCCCGCTCGCCGGCCCGCGCCTGGACGCCGCGCACCTGGCGACCACGCCGTGGCGCAAGTTGCTGCTGCGCGCGCAGCGGCGACGCGAGCTCGCTCCGCGGTTCGTGACCGATTTCGTGCGGCGTACGATTCCGCTCGTCTTCCCGGACGGCACCCGCGCATCGCTGGCGATCGACGTCGGCAGCATCCGCAGCAGGGGCGGCCCGCGCCATCGGGCCGGAATCGCCGAGATCGAGCTGGAAATCGAAACCGGGAGACGTCGCCCGGGTCTACGAGCTCGCGCTCGCCCTGAGCAGCGACTGGCCGGTCGCCGTGGCGACGGCGAGCAAGGCCGAGCGCGGCTGCGCGCTGGCGCAGGGCGAGCCCGACGGCTGGCGCGATCCGATCCGCGCCCGGACGGTCGAATTCCCCGCCGATGCCGCGGCCGACGCCGCGTTGTGCGCGATCGGCCGCGAATGCCTCGACCAGATCGCGGCCAATGCCCCGGGTCTCATGGCGGACGGCGATCCGGAATGGGTGCATCAGATGCGCATCGGCACGCGTCGGCTGCGCGCCTGTCTCGCGCTGATCGAACCGCTCGCTTCGCAAGCGCGCGTCGTCCCCTTGATGGCCGAACTACGCTGGCTCGCCGGCGTCCTCGGCGCGGCGCGCGACTGGGACGTACTGGCGCTGGAGACGTTGCCGCCGCTGACGGCGGGATTCGCCCACGACCCGGCCGCTGTATCGGGATTGAAGCAGCTGCGCCGCCGCGTCGCCGTGCGCCGCGCCACGGCCGGCGCCGAGGCGCGCAGCGCGGTGGGATCGGCGCGCTTCCAGCGGCTGTTGCTGGCCGTCGGCGCACTGCTGGCCACGCCCCGGTTGGGGATGGCCGAGGGCGACGGCGATCCGGCGAAGTCGCTACGCCGCCGCTCTTCTCGCCCACCGCCAGCGCAAGCTCGCGCAATGCGCGGCGACGCTGGTCGAAGGCACCGCCGACGATCGCCACGCGGTGCGCATCGCCGCGAAGAAGCTGCGTTACGTGGCCGAATTCTTCGCGCCGCTGTTTCCGGGCAAGCGCACGCGCGCCTACCTGAAGGCACTCGGCGCCCTGCAGGAGGCGCTGGGCCACTTCAGCGACGCGGCCACCGCCGCACGCCTCGCGTCCGGGCTGGTCAGCCATGCGAACCATGCGATGATCGGTGCCGTGCGGGGATGGGTCGCGGCGCGGGCCGCGGCGCTGCAACCCGAACTCGACGTCACGTGGCGGCGATTTGCGGACGGCAGGCGTTTCTGGACCCGCGGCTAGCGTGGGGAGTCACGAGTTCCAAAATTGAATGAGCGAACGGATTTGGCCGTCAGGCAACGCGCGAGACCGCAACCGAAGAGCGTGCTGCGGTGAGGTCGAGCAACGCGGCATGGCGGTCAACGCCGCCGCGAACCATCACGTGAATTTCTGACTCCCCGCACCAGGTGCAGACGCGCGATTCACTCGTCGCTCGCTATCGCGCACCGCGCTGGCTGGCCGGCGCCCACGCACAGACGATTTGGCCCTATTTCGTTGCGCGGCCGGTGGTGGGCTACCGGCGCGAGCGCGTCGCGACGGCAGACGGCGACTTCTGGGACTTCGATTGGCATGACGTGCCGGCAGGCGACGCTGCGTCACCGCTGGTCGTCCTGTTTCACGGCCTCGAAGGCGGCTCGGGGTCGCATTACGCCCGGATGCTGATGGTCGAGCTCGCCGGCGCCGGCTGGCGCGGCGTGATTCCCCATTTCCGCGGCTGCGGCGGCGAACCCAACCTGCACGCCCCGCGCCTACCACTCGGGCGATCACGAGGAAATCGGCGCCATGCTCGCCGCCGTCCGGGCCCGCGTCGCTCCCGGCACCATCGTCTACGCCGCGGGCATTTCCCTGGGTGGCAGCGCGCTCCTCAATTGGCTGGGCCGGGCCGGGCAAACCGCCGCGCAAACGCTCGGCGCCGCCGCCGCCGTATCCGCGCCGCTCGACCTCACCGCCGCGGGTTTCGCGATCGATCGCGGCCTCAACCGGATCTACGCATCGCATTTCCTGCACACGCTTAAGCCGAAGGGCCTCGCGCTGGCGAAACGCCATCCGGGACTGCTCGACGAAGGGCGGCTCGAGCGGGCGCGCACGATGTACGAATTCGACGACGTGGTGACGGCGCCGCTGCACGGCTTCTCCGGCACCGTCGACTACTGGCATCGCGCCTCCTCCAAGCCGTGGCTGCCGGATATCGCCTTGCCGACGCTGGTGCTCAATGCGCGCAACGATCCGTTCGTCCCCGGGGCATCGCTGCCCGGCGCCGGGCAGGTCGGCCGCCATGTCGTTCTGGATCAGCCTGATGAGGGGGGCCACACGGGCTTTCTGCACGGGCCGTTTCCCGGAGGGCTGACCTGGTTGCCGCGCCGTCTGCTGCAGTTCTTTCGATCGGGGTGGTAGCCTAGGCGGGCTTCGCGGCCCACGGAAAGCAGGGCGCGGCCGCGCCGCCAGTCGATCCCGTTCACCTGATGGCCACGCATCGATGCCGATTTCCCTGCCTGCCGAAATCTTCAAGGCCTACGACATCCGCGGCATCGTCGGCCGGTCGATGACGCCCGCCACCGTGCGGGTGATCGGCCAGGCGCTGGGCTCGCTGGCCGCGGAGCGCGGCCGCGAGGCGATCGTCGTCGGCCGCGACGGTCGCCTGTCGGGACCCGAACTCGCGGGCGCCCTCGCCGAAGGCATTCGCGCGGCGGGCACGCGGGTGATCGACGTCGGCATGGTGGCGACGCCGATGGCCTATTTCGCCGCGCACCAGCTCGGCACGCAGTGCTGCGTGATGGTCACCGGCAGCCACAATCCGCCCGACTACAACGGGCTCAAGATGGTGATCGACGGCGACACGCTGTCCGGCGCCGACATCCAGGCCCTGAAGGCGCGCGTCGAAGCCGGAGAGCTGCGCGCCGGGAACGGCGGATACCGCACCCACGATGTCGTGCCCGCGTACCTCGACCGCATCGTCGGCGACGTCCGGCTCGCGCGGCCGATGAACATCGCCGTCGACTGCGGCAACGGCGTGGCCGGCGCCTTTGCGCCGGCGCTCTACCGCCGGCTCGGATGCGAGGTCGCCGAGCTGTTCTGCGAGGTCGACGGCCGCTTCCCGAACCATCACCCGGATCCCTCGCAGCCGAAGAACCTTGCCGACCTGATCACGAGGGTCACCGCGTCGCGGCACGAGCTGGGGCTCGCGTTCGACGGCGACGGCGACCGGCTGGGCGTGGTCACCCGGGCCGGGCATGTGATCTATCCCGACCGGCAGCTGATGCTGTTCGCCGCCGATGTGCTCGCCCGCGAACCCGGCGCAACCGTGATCTACGACGTCAAGTCGACGCGCCATCTCAAGCCATGGATCGAGCGGCACGGCGGCACGCCGTTCCTGTGGAAGACCGGCCATTCGCTGATCAAGGGCAAGATGAAGGAACTCGGGGCCGCGCTGGCCGGCGAGATGAGCGGCCACATGTTCTTCAAGGAGCGCTGGTACGGCTTCGACGACGGTCTGTACGCCGGCGCGCGGCTGCTGGAGATCCTGTCGCGCACCGACGACCCGTCGGCGGTGCTCGATGCGCTGCCGGACGCGTTGTCGACCCCCGAGCTGCAGGTCGCCTGCGCCGAAGGCGAGCATCACGCGCTGGTCGCAAGGCTCGCGGCAGGCGCGAAGTTCCCCGGCGCCACGAACGTCGTGCGCATCGACGGCCTGCGCGTCGAGTACGCGGACGGTTTCGGATTGGCGCGCGGATCGAACACGACGCCGACGATCGTGCTGCGTTTCGAGGCCGACGACGCCGCGGCACTCGAGCGGATCAAGGGCGAATTCCGCCGCGTGCTCGGCGACGCGAAGCCGGGAATCGTCCTGCCGTTCTGAGATGGTCACGCTCGCCGACATCGAAGCCGCACGCGACCGCATCGCCGGCGGCGTCTACCTGTCGCCCTGTGTCGAGTCGCTGCCGCTTTCGCAGCTGACCGGCGCCCGCATCCTCTGCAAGCTCGACTATCTGCAGCGCACCGGCAGCTTCAAGGAGCGCGGCGCGCGCAACGCGTTGCTGCTGCTGGGTGCCGAACAGCGCCGCCGCGGCGTGATCGCGGCGTCGGCAGGCAATCACGCGCAGGGCATCGCCTACCACGGCCGGCTGCTCGGAATCCCGACGACCGTCGTCATGCCCCGGTTCGCCGCGCTGATCAAGGTCACCAATTGCCGCCAGTTCGGCGCCAACGTCGTGCTGCACGGCGCCGATCTCACCGAGGCGCGCGCGCATGCCGGCGAAATCGCCGAGCGCGACGGCCTCACCTTCATTCACCCTTTCGACAATCCGGACGTGATCGCCGGCCAGGGCACCGTCGCGCTCGAGATCCTGGAGCAGGCGCCGGGCGTCGACGCCATCGTCGTGCCGGTGGGCGGCGGCGGCCTCATCGCCGGCATCGGGACGGTGGTCAAGGCGAAGGCGCCGGGCATCGAGGTGATCGGCGTCGAGCCGGAGGCGGCGGCGAGCCTGACCGCCGCGCTGGCGCAGCACGCGCCTGCGCTGGTGAATCTCGGCTCGACGCTGGCGGACGGCCTCGCCGTGGCGAAGGTCGGCGTCGCTCCGTTCGACATCATCACCCGTGTCGTCGATCGCGTGGTCACCGTCGACGAGGCATCGATTGCCATCGCCATCCTGCGCCTGACCGAGCTGGAAAAGAGCGTCGTCGAAGGCGCGGGCGCCGCGCCGCTGGCGGCCTTCATCGCCGGCAGGCTCGATTCGCTCAGGGGAAAACGGGTCGTGCTGGTGCTCGCCGGCGGCAACATCGACTCGACGATGCTGGGCCGCGTCATCGAGGTGGGGCTGGTCGCCGACGGACGCCTCGCCCGGTTCACGGTGACCATCAGCGACCGGCCCGGCGGGCTTGCGCGGCTGGCCGAGATCATCGCCTCGACCGGCGCTTCGATCAGGGGCATCGTTCACGACCGCGCGTTCTCCGGCCCCGACCTGTCGGCAGTGCGCGTGATCTGCGATGTGGAAACGACCGGCCGGGACCACGTGCGGCGCCTGCACGACGCGCTGTCGGCGGCGGGCCTGACGGTGATCGGCTGAGGGCGATCCGAGTCCGGCCGGACCGCCCGCGATCAATAGGCGATCCCGGCCTTTCGATAGAGGAAATGGAGCAGCCACGCCGGACCGACGAGCAGGAACTTCACGTCGTCGAAAAACGAAGGCCTCCTTCCTTCGATGACGTGCCCCACGAACTGCCCGACCCACGCCAGCACGAACACGCCGGCGGCGGCCGGCAGGCCATTCGGACCCAGCCAGGGCAGCGGCAGGACCATCAACGCCGACACCGCGAGCATGCCGGCGGCAATCGGCAGCGACAGCCACGCGTAGAAGGCGAGCGCCAGCCCGATGCCGACGCAGGCCGCCGCCGGCGACGCCGCCCACAGCGCGGCCAGCACGCTCCAGGTGATCAGCGGCACGCAGACCCAGTGGATCGCCTTGTTCACGCCGTTGCGGTGCGACTCGCCGTAGCGCTCGAACAGTTCGTCGACCTTGCGCATTGTCAGTACTTCCGTTCCGGTGCGAGGCGAAAATCGTCGCATGGCGCGCGCGTCCCGTCCACCTGGAAGACACGCTCCATGCCTGCGCTATACTCTTCGCCAACGACCGCCCGACGCACGCCGCGTCAAAGGGCGGCGCAACCCTGACCCGCGCGGTCGCGACCGCTGCGCCTCCCGGAGGAATCATGAGCCGTCTTTCGCGCCGTTTCGCCCCGTTCGTCGCCGCCCTCCTGTTCAGCGCTCCGGCGGTCGCCGCGGAGCAGTTCGTCAACGTGCTGACCGGCGGCACCAGCGGCGTCTATTACCCGCTGGGCGTCGCCCTGGCGAACAACATCGGCAAGGCGATGCCGGCACTGAAGACGTCGGTTCAGGCGACGAAAGCCTCGGTCGAGAACCTGAACCTGCTGCAGGCGGGGCGCGGCGAAGTGGCGTTCACGCTCGGCGACTCGCTGTCCGACGCGTGGAAAGGCAACGAGGAAGCCGGATTCAAGACGCCGCTCAAGAAATTGCGCGGCATCGCCGCCATCTATCCGAACTACATCCAGATCGTGGCGCGCGCCGACGCCGGCATCAGAACGCTGGCCGATCTCAAGGGAAAGCGGATCTCCGTCGGCGCGCCGAAATCGGGCACCGAGCTCAACGCCCGCGCCATCCTCGCCGCCGCCGGCATGACGTACAAGGATTTCTCCAAGGTCGAATACCTGCCCTTCGGCGAATCGGTCGAGCTGATGAAGAACCGGCAGCTCGACGTCACGCTGCAGTCGGCCGGCCTCGGCGTATCGGCACTGCGCGATCTCGCGACGTCGGTGGACATCATCGTCGTGCCGATCCCGGCGGACGTCATCAGGAAGACCGACGATCCGGCGTACCTCGCAGCGACGATCCCGGCCAACACCTACCGCGGCCAGACCACCGACGTGCCCTCCGCTGCCGTGCAGAACTACCTCGTCACGCAGGACGGCGTCAGCAGCGAAACGGTGTACGGCATCACCAAGGCGCTTTGGACCGGGCTCGACCAGCTCACCGCCGCGCACTCGGCGGCGAAGGCGATCGACCTCAAGCACGCGCTCGACGGCATGCCCTTGCCGCTGCATCCGGGCGCCGAGAAGTACTACAAGGAGGCCGGCCTGATCAAGTGAACCGGAGATCGGCGACCGGACGCCGCAGCGGCGAGCGATCCTCGGACCGGCGGCGCGGCGGAGCGGGGCGCAGGCTTCCCGTTGTGATCGGCCGCGCAACGTACCCTCGCCGGGAGACCTGATGGCCGCCACGCCCGAAGTGCCCACCGCACCGCCCCCATCCGCCGACGCGGCATTCGACGAGACCGGCGTCAAGCGCGAGCTGACCGGCACCGCGTGGAAGGTCGTCGCCGCGATCGCGCTCGCGTTTTCGTCCTATCAGCTGCTGATCGCGTCGTTCAGCCCGCTCTCCAGCCTCGTCACCCGGTCGCTGCACGTCGGTTTCCTGCTGCTGCTCGCCTTCCTGATCCACCCGATCTCGGCCCGCTCGGACCGCCGCAGGATCGCGGGCTACGACGCGGCGATCGCCGCGCTCGCCTTCGTCCTGGCGCTCTATCACTGGGTGTTCGAGGCGGCGCTGATCCAGCGCTCGGGCGACCCGAGCAACGCCGACCTGGTGGTCGGGACCGTGGTGATCCTGCTGCTGTTCGAAGCGGCACGGCGCGTACTGGGCCCGGCGCTGCCGGTCATCTGCGCGGCATTCCTCGCGTACGGGCTGTTCGGACAGTACCTGCCCGCCGCGATCGCGCATCGCGGCTACGGCTTCGACCAGATCGTCGGCGCGCTCTATCTCGGCACCGAGGGCATCTACGGCATTCCGACGCTGGTGTCGGCGACGTACATCTTCCTGTTCATCCTCTTCGGCAGCTTTCTCGAGCATGCCGGGATGATCAGCCTGTTCAACGACATCGCGCTCGGCTTCGTCGGCCACGCCCGCGGCGGGCCGGCGAAAGTCGCGGTCATATCGTCGGGAATGATGGGCACGATCTCGGGATCGGGCGTCGCCAACGTGCTGACCGTCGGGCAGTTCACCATTCCGCTGATGAAGCGCTTCGGCTACTCGCCGGTGTTCGCCGGCGCGGTCGAGGCCACGTCCAGCATGGGCGGCCAGATCATGCCGCCGGTGATGGGCGCAGTCGCCTTCATCATGGCCGAGACGCTCAACGTGCCCTATGTGTCCATCGTCAAGGCCGCGGTGATACCCGCGATCCTGTATTACGCGACGGCATTCTGGATGGTGCACCTCGAGGCCGGCCGCGCCGGACTCATGGGCCTGCCCAAGGCCGATTGTCCCAACCCGTGGCAGGCGATCCGGCAGAAGTGGTACCTGCTGCTGCCGCTGGCGGTGCTGGTGTTCATGCTCTTCGACGGCTTCACGCCGATGTTCTCGGGGATCGTGGGCCTGGCGCTGACCGCGGTGCTGATCCTCGGCGTCGGGATCACCGCGGGCTTCTCCTCGACACCGTTCCGCGTCGTGTTCTGGATCGTTCTCGGCTTCGGCACGGCGAGCTTCTTCAAGTACGGGATCTGGCCGATCATCGTCATGATCACGACGCTGGTGGTCGTCAATCTCGTGATCAAGGGCGGCCGCGCGACGCTGGCGATCATGCGCGGCAGCCTGATCGACGGCGCGAAGCAGGCGGTGGGCGTCGGCATCGCCTGCGCGATCGTCGGCGTCATCATCGGCGTCCTGACGCTTACCGGCGCGGCGTCGAATTTCGCCGGCTTCGTTCTCGAGATCGGCGCCAGGAGCCTGTTTCTCTCGCTCTTCCTGACCATGGCCGTATGCCTGGTGCTGGGCATGGGCATTCCGACGATCCCGAACTACATCATCACCAGCGCCATCGCCGCGCCGGCGCTGCTGAAGCTCGGCGTGCCGCTGATCGTGTCGCACATGTTCGTCTTCTATTTCGGCATCATGGCGGACCTGACGCCGCCGGTCGCGCTCGCGGCCTTCGCGGCGGCGTCGATCGCGAAGGCGTCGCCGATGAAGATCGGCTGGAAGGCGACGCACATCGCGATCGCCGGCTTCGTGATCCCCTACATGGCGGTCTACGATCCGTCGCTGATGGTGCAGGGAGGTACGCTGCTCGACACCGCCTACGTCGTGTTCAAGGCGCTGGTCGCGATCGGCCTCTGGGGCGGCGCGGCGGTCGGCTACCTCCACGGGCCGCTGGCCTGGCCCGAACGCATCTTCGCGACGCTGGCCGCCGGAATGCTGGTCGTCGCGCTGCCGCTGACCGACGAGATCGGATTCGCGGCCAGCGCGGCGTTCATCGCCTGGCACGCGTACCGGACGCGCGCGGCGCGTCGCCCGCGCCCGGCGTGACCACCGCCGCACCGGCGTGATCGGACTCTGCCTGCTGGTCGGCGGCGCGCTCCGCGCGAGCCTGCCGGCAGCGGAATTCACGCTGGCCTGGGAGCACTCGGTCGAGAAGGTCGAGTGGCGCGAGCGCTACCGCGTCGAGGGCGCGCAGTTGCGCATCGTCGAGGCGCGCATCCGCGGCGCGGGCGCCGGCATGGAAGCCCCGCCCGGCGCCGTTTACCGGGACCGCGCGTGGACCTGGCAGCCCGCGGCGGCGGCGCAGACCGAACTGCGCCTTACGTTCTCGACGTTCGCCCGCGACTACACGATTTGCGCGGCGGACCGGTGCCGCACGCTGCGCGAACTCGCCGGCCCGCTGGCCGAGGGCGACGTCGTCACGCTGCGAGCCTGCAGCTGACGCCGCGCGGTCCCTGCCCCATCGCAATGTGACCCAGGGCACAGACGCGCTGCCCCGCGCCGGCGCAGGCTGGAGGCCTTCGCTGATCGCAGAGGTACTCGCATGCAGAATGGTTACGGTTTCGGCAGGTCGGTGGCGCTCGGATTCGACGCCGCGGTGGCCAAGGTCACCGCGGAACTCGCCGGCGAGGGTTTCGGCATCCTCACCGAGATCGACGTCGCGGCGACGCTCAAGAAGAAGCTCGGCGCACGACATGCCGCCCTACCGCATCCTGGGCGCCTGCAACCCGCCGCTGGCGCACCGTGCGCTCGAGGCCGAGCCGTCGATCGGGCTGCTGCTGCCATGCAACGTGGTCGTCCGGCAGGACGCCGAGGGCGCAGTGCACGTGGAATTCATGGACCCGAAGCCGATGTTCGAGCTGATCGGCAGGCCCGAAGTCGCCCCGCTCGCCGCCGAAGTGCGCGCTCGACTGCAGCGGGTGATGCTGGCGCTCTGAGGGGCCGGCAGCCGCCGGCGCGACGACGATCGCGGGCGCAGGGGTCCGCCGGCTTGCCGGAGGATGCGGGTTACGCCGCCGCCGACAGGTCCGGACGCACGGGCCGGCGCACGAGCGTGCTGACGCGCGTCGGGAACGTGCCGAGCTTGCGATCGAGGAAATAGAGCCGCAGCGTGCGCGTGATGGTGCGGAACGCGAGTTCCTCCCACGGTATCTCGTCTTCCCGGAAGAGCCGCACCTCGAGGCTCTCGCTCCCGGGGCCGAAGTCGAGATCGACGAGCCGCGCGCGGAACATCACGTAGACCTGGCTGATCTGCGGCAGGCTGATCATCGTGTACAGGTCGCGAAGCTCGATCCTGGCGCTCGCCTCCTCGAGGGTCTCGCGCGCGGCACCGGCAAAGATCGTCTCGCCGTTCTCGAGAAAGCCCGCGGGCAGCGTCCACAGCCCGTAGCGCGGCTCGATCGCGCGCCGGCACAAAAGCACGCGGTCCTCCCATTCCGCGAGGCAGCCGACGACCACCTTCGGGTTCTGGTAGTGGATGGTCCCGCAGGCGGTGCAGACGTAGCGCGGGAGATTGTCGCCGTCGGGAACGCGCAGCGCGATGCCGTCCGAGCCGCAGTGGCTGCAGAATCTCATCGCCGAAGGGGCCGCGATTGCCATGCCGGCGATTATCGCAGAACGCGGGCTTTCCCATCACGGCGGACCCGGTTACGATCGGCCACCCGCATTGCCCCGCATCCGATCCAGGGAACATCCGCCATGGCCAATCGTTCGTTCCTGCCTGCCGCCGTCGACGGTTACCTGCAGACCGTCGTGGTGCGCGAGTCTTCCGTGCTGCAGCGGCTCCGTGCCGAAACGCTGCGGCTGCCCGAAGGGGGCATGCAGATCGGCGCCGACCAGGGCGCGATGCTGGCATTCCTGGTCCGCCTCATCGGCGCCCGGCGCGCGCTGGAGATCGGCACGTTCACCGGCTACAGCGCGCTGTGCGTCGCGGCCGCCCTGCCCCCGGACGGCCGGCTCACCTGCTGCGACGTCAGCGAACCATGGACCGCGATCGCCCGCCGCTACTGGGCCGAAGCGGGCATCGCCGACAGGATCGACCTCAGGCTCCAGCCGGCGCAGGCGACGCTCGCCGAACTGCTGCGCGACGGCCGGTCCGGCGCGTTCGATTTCGCGTTCATCGACGCCGACAAGACCGGGTACGACGCCTATTACGAAGGATCGCTCGCGCTGCTCCGCGCCGGCGGGCTCGTCGCGATCGACAACATGCTCTGGGGAGGCGCCGTCGCCGACGCGGCCGACGCCGGCAAGGACACGGTCGCGCTGCGCGCGCTCAACGCCAAGATCCGTGACGATCCAAGGGTCGACGCGTGCCTGCTGAGCGTCGGCGACGGCGTGATGCTGGCGCGCAAGCTCTGACCGCGCGGCGGGGCACCGGGCGCGTTCCCGCGGCGGGTGCCCTACTTCAGGATGAAGTGCTCGCGGTAGTACGCGAGCTCGGCGATCGACTCGTGGACGTCCGCGAGGGCCTCGTGCTTGCCTTCCTTGGGAACGCCCTTCATCAGCTCGGGCTTCCAGCGCCGCACCAGCTCCTTGAGCGTCGAGACGTCGAGATTGCGGTAGTGAAAGTAGTCTTCGAGCGTCGGCATCCAGCGCGCGAGGAAGCGCCGGTCCTGGCAGATCGAATTGCCGCACATCGGCGACGCCTTGGCCGGCACATGCTCGCGCAGGAAGGCGAGCGCCAGCGCCTCGACCTCGGCCTCGGCGAGGATCGACGCCTTGACCTTGGCGATCAGGCCGGAGCGCCCGTGCGTGCCGGTGTTCCACGCATCCATCGCGTCCAGCGTCGCGTCGTCCTGGCGGACGACCCAGACCGGCGCTTCGGCAACGGTTCTGAGGTCGCCATCGGTGATGACCAGCGCGACCTCGATGATGCGGTCGGTCTCGGGCTTGAGGCCCGTCATCTCCATGTCTATCCAGATCAGGTGGCCGGCGTCTTGGGGCATGGTCATTTCGCGTAGAATCGGAGGCGCATTCTCGCACATCACCACGCAGCGCACGCCAGCCTCCGGCCGACCCGATGACCGCCGCGACATTCATGTGGATTTTCCTGGCCGCCTTTGCCGGTCTCGCTCGCGACGCGGCTCTGGCTCGCCCGCCGGCATGCGCAGCACGTCGCCGCGCATCGCGATGCCGTGCCGGCGGCGTTCGCCGGCCGCATCGGGCTGTCGGCGCATCAGAAGGCCGCCGACTACACGGTGGCGCGCACGCGCCTGGGCGTGGTCGAAACGCTGGCCGACGCGGCGCTGCTGATCGCCCTTACCTACGGCGGCGGCGTGGCCGCGCTGGTCGCG
This sequence comes from uncultured beta proteobacterium, assembly GCA_963779445.1. GTDB lineage: Bacteria > Pseudomonadota > Gammaproteobacteria > Burkholderiales > Casimicrobiaceae > CAIWHR01. The sequence continues at coordinate 71,147 of CAVZYI010000004.1, read as the reverse complement.
TGGACGGCGTCGTTCGGCGTCGGTCCGCTGGGCCAGGATCTCGCGCTGCTCGTGGCCGTCGCGATCATCTCCGGCATCGTCGGATTGCCGTTTTCCTACCTGCAGACCTTCGGCATCGAAGCCCGTTTCGGCTTCAACCGGACGACGCGCGCGCTCTGGGTCACCGACATCGTCAAGGGCATCCTCGTCGGCGCGGCGCTCGGCCTGCCGCTGGCCGCGCTGGTGCTCTGGCTGATGCGCGCGGCGGGACCGCTCTGGTGGGTCTGGGCATGGGTCGCATGGACCGCATTCCAGTTTCTCGTGCTGGCGTTCTATCCGACGGTGATCGCGCCGCTGTTCAACAAGTTCTCGCCGCTTCCGCCGGGGCCGGCGCGCGCGACGATCGAGGCGCTGCTCGCACGCTGCGGATTCGCGAACCGCGGGCTCTACGTCATGGATGGCTCGCGCCGGTCGAGCCACGGCAATGCCTTCTTCACCGGCTTCGGCCGGGCAAAGCGCATCGTCTTCTTCGACACCCTGCTGCAGCGCCTGGCGCCCGACGAGGTCGAGGCCGTGCTCGCGCACGAGCTGGGTCATTTCCGGCTGCGGCACGTGATGAAGCGCATGGCGCTGACGACCGCCGTGTCGCTCGGCTTCCTGGCACTGCTCGCCTGGCTCGCGTCGGCGCGCTGGTTCTACGAAGGCCTGGGCGTGCCCGCGGCGGCCGACCGTCCGGGGGTCGCGCTGATCCTGTTCTTCGTCGCGTTGCCCGTGTTCACGTTCGCCTTCGGTCCGTTGGCCTCGCTCTACTCGCGCCGGCACGAATTCGAGGCCGACGCCTTCGCCGTGCAGCACGCCTCGGCGCCGGCGCTCACCCACGCGCTGGTCAAGCTCTACGAAGACAATGCGGCCACGCTGACGCCGGACCCGCTGTACTCGGCATTCTACGATTCGCATCCGCCCGCGGCCGTGCGCATTGCCCGCCTCGGCGCGGCATGATCCGAAGTCGACGAACAGGAGGCCCTGCCATGCCGCCGCTCCCCGCCGCCGTCCTCGCCGTCACGCTCCTCGCCGCCCCCTTTGCCGCCCTGGGGCAATCGCAGCCGGCGCCGTTCAAGGCCGGCGAGACCGGGGCGGGAAAAGCGATCGTGGATCGCGACTGCGTGGCCTGCCATGCGCAGAAATTCGCCGGCGATCCCGATCAGATGTACCGGCGCGCCGACCGCCGGATCAAGACGCCCGGGCAGCTCCTCGCGCAGGTGCAGGCCTGCAACGTGAATCTCGGCAAGGGCTACTTTCCAGAGGAAGAAGAGCACATCGCCGCGTACCTCAACATCGAGTTCTACCGGTTCGCCCCGTGAGCGGCGACGCCAACGGGGGCAAGTCCCGCCGCACCATTTCCGCGTTGCGCTGCGCGCCCGGCGCGCCGCGGCTCCCGGACGCCGAGCTGCGCGATCGACTCGCCGGACTCCCCGGCTGGGAGCTTGCCGGCGACCGGATCGAGAAGTCGTTCCGCTTCCGCGACTATGCCGAGACCATGGCGTTCGTCAACGCCGTCGCCGTCATTGCGCAGCGCGAGGACCACCATCCCGACCTCTCCGTCCACTATGACCGCTGCACGGTCGCCTTCTCCACCCACAGCGCCGGCGGCGTCACGCTCAACGACGTCATCTGCGCGGCCAAGGTCGAGGACACCCTCGCGTGACCCGCGCGCCCGCGCGACCGCACGGCGGAGGGGAAGCGGCCGGGGCCGGGGATGAGGGGCTGGTGGTTTCCGGTCATCGCCGCCACTTCATGGTGCATTTCGACGACGGCGAGACCGTCCAATGCGTGCTCAAGGGACGCACGGCGACGCTGGCCTGCGGTGACCGCGTGCGCGTCACCCGCGCGCCGGGGGGCGGCGTCATCGAGGAGATCCTGCCGCGCGCCACGCTCTTTTTCCGCTCCGACGCCTTCAAGGAAAAGCTGATCGCCGCCGACGTGACGCAGGTCATCGGCGTCGTCGCGCCCGACCTCTCGCTCGACGAAGAATTGATCAACCGCTGGATCGTCGCCGCCGAGGCCGAGGGCTGCCGGTTCGTGATCGCCGCCAACAAATCCGACAAGCCGGAATTCGACGCCCTGCTCGACCGGCTGCGCGCCTACGCGGCCCTCGGTTACGCAGTCGTCCCGCTATCCGCGAAAATCGACGCCTCGCCGCTGATGCCGTGGCTCGCGGGCCAGCGCACGGTGTTGATCGGCCAGTCGGGCATGGGCAAGTCCACGATCCTCAATGCCATCGAGCCCGGCGCGGCGGCGAAGACCGCCGATATTTCCGAGGCGCTTTCCGCCGGACGCCACACGACGTCGCATTCGACGCTCTACCGGCTGCCCGCCGAGCGCGGCGGCGGCTGGATCGTCGATTCGCCGGGGATGAAGGCGTTCGGCCTGGCGCACCTCGCGCCCGATGCGATCGCGCACGCCTTCGTCGAGATCCGGCCCCTGCTGGGCCGCTGCCGGTTCCGCGACTGCCGCCACGACCGCGAGCCGGGCTGCGCGGTGCGCGATGCGGTCGAGACGGGCAAGGTCGCGCCCCATCGCGTCGATCTGCTGCACGACCTGGTCGCCGCCAGCACCGCGGCGCGCGCGCCCGGACGCTGACTGCGTGGTGCGCCGGGTCACGGCGCCCAGTAGGCGAAGGTCAGCAGCAGGATGAGCAGCAGCCAGAGGATGAGCGCGCGCCAGACGAGGCCGACGGCGGTCGGCAGCAGGTCGGCGTCGGCCGCCTCGCCGATGCCGAGATCGGGGCGGTACTCGGGCTCGGCGCCCGCCACGGGCAGCGCGCCGCCGAGGACGACGCCCAGCGCGCCGGCGCCGCTCGCGAGCACGATCCCGACGTTTTCGCCGCCGGCCTGCGTCGCCCAGTCCTTCGCCTGCGTGCGCCAGCACGCCACCGAATCCTCGAAGTCGCCGACGATGGCGAACGACAGCGCCGTGAGGCGTGCCGGAATCCAGTCGAGCAGCCACAGCAGCCGGCGCACCGGCGCGCCGAAGACTTCGCGCGCCCGCGCGATCGGCGTCGACGTCGGTGCCGCGCGCGCTGCCGCGCCACTCGTCGGCGAGCAGCACCACCGCGCGGTAGAGCACCGCGCCCGCGGGTCCCGGCAGCACGGTGAACCAGAACAGCGCCGCGAACACCTGGCGGTACGAGTCGACCAGCCCGCGTCTCGATGGCGAGCCGGGCCACGTCGCCGCTCGACAGATCGCCGACCGCAGCGCCGCGCCACCCGGCAAGGCGCCGCCGCGCCAGCGTGATGTCCCCGGCCTTCAACGCCGCGGCGACGTCGGTGTACGCGTGGCTGAAGCGACGAAAACCCATCAGCAGGTAGAGGATGACGATGTTCCACGCCAGGCCCCACAGCGGATGCAGCGCGTCGAGCAGCCAGAACAGCCCCGCCGCGGCGACCACGGGCGGCGCCAGCGCGGCGATCGCCGCCACGACGCCCTGTCGCGCGGTGCCGCCGTTCAGTTTCTCCTCGATCCGCCGCGCGTAGCGGACGAATGCGCGCTCCAGCGTCGCCCGCCAGCGGAACGCACGCCACTGCTCCAGCCCCAGCGCGGCAAGCACGGCGATGAAGTTCATGCGCGGAGAGAACGTCTTGGAGACGTCGTCGAACAGGGGTGTCGCGGCCTCGCCCAGCCATTCGAACACGACCATCTCGCGCGACACGATGCGCACGCCTTCCTGCCGCAGGCGCGCCAGCGCCAGGTCGCGGTCGAATTCGCGGCGCGAACCGACGCAGTCGGCGACGACGTAGACCTCCTTGCCCTCTTCGACCAGCTCCAGCGCGGTCTGCAGCAGGCAGACGTGCGTCTCGACGCCGATCATGACGATCTGCGGGCGATCGGCGCCGGGCAGTCGCGGCAGGCACTGCGCCGCGACGCACGAGAAGTGGGTCTTGGTGCCGACCGCGCCTTCGGGAAGGAGTGCGCGAATCGCCTTGACCGTGTGGCCGAGGCCCTTCGGGTAGTGCTCGGACGCGGCGACCGGGACGCCGATCCTCTGCGCGGCGCGGATCAGCCATCCGGCGTTGGCGACGACGCTGCTCATGGTCGTGGATCGCCGGCATGACCTTCTCCTGCATGTCGATGACGAGGAGGACGGAGCGTGGGGCGTCGATCAGCATCTGTGGTCATCCGGTTCGTTTGCCTGCGGTTTTCCGGCGAAGCAGCGCGCCGATGCGCGATTGCGGCAGGCGGCGTCGCCATCGCGCCTCGCACCGCATCGCACGGCGGCGGGGCGCCGCCGCCGGGAGCTCAGGATCTCAGCTCGTCGCGGTCGCGATACTGTTCCAGCGCTTCCGGGTTGGCGAGCGCCTCGATGTTCTTCACTTCCAGTCCGTGCACGACATTGCGCACGGCGAGTTCGACGATCTTGTTGCTCTTGGTGCGCGGGATGTCGGGGACCTGCAGCACCTTGGCCGGCACGTGCCGCGGCGTGGTGCTGGCGCGGATGTGCGCGCGGATGCGATCGGTCAGTGCCGCATCGAGCGCGAGGCCGTCGCGCAGCCGCACGAACAGCACGACGCGAACGTCGCCGACTTCCCCCGGCGGCCAGTCCTGGCCGATCACCAGGCTCTCGACGACCTCCGGGAGCTGCTCGACCTGGCGGTAGATCTCGGCGGTGCCGATCCGCACGCCGCCCGGATTGAGCGTCGCATCGGAGCGGCCGTAGATGATCACGCCGTCGTGCTCCGTGATCTCGACGTAGTCGCCGTGGCACCAGACGCCGGGAAAGCGGTCGAAGTACGCGGCGCGGTACTTGGCGCCGTCCGGGTCGTTCCAGAATCCGACCGGCATCGACGGAAACGGCGCCGTGCAGACGAGCTCGCCCTTGTCTCCGCGCACCGGCCTGCCGTCGTCGTCGAAGACGTCGACCGCCATGCCGAGGCCGCGGCACTGCAGCTCGCCGCGCCAGACCGGCAGCGTCGACGTTGCCGAGCGCGAAGCACGACACGATGTCGGTGCCGCCGGAGATCGACGACAGGCAGATATCGTCCTTCACGCACTGGTACACGTAGTCGAAGCTCTCCGGCGCGAGCGGGCTGCCGGTGGAGAACATGGTGCGCAGCTGCGGCGAGCTCGAAGTCCTTGCGCGGGACCACGCAGATCTTCTTGGCCGCGTCGATGTACTTGGCCGAGGTGCCGAAATGCGTCATCCGTTCGGCCTCGGCGAAGTCCCACAGCGCCTTGCCGCGGTCGATGAACGGGGATGCCGTCGAACAGCAGCAGCGTCGCCCCGGCGCCGAGGCCCGACACCAGCCAGTTCCACATCATCCAGCCGCAGGTCGTGAAGTAGAACAGCCGGTCGCCCGTCCCGGACGTCGCCGTGCAGCAGATGTTCCTTCAGGTGCTGGAGCAGCGTCCCGCCGGCGCCGTGGACGATGCACTTCGGCTCGCCGGTCGTGCCGGACGAATAGAGGATGTAGAGCGGGTGATCGAAGGGCAGCTGCGCAAATTCGATGGCCGCCGGCGCATGCGGGGCGAGGAACGCGTCCCAGCCGATCGCGCCGCGCACGCCGGTCAGGTCGCCGGGCGATCCGGTCGACTGCTGCAGGTACGGAATCACCACGACGCGCTCGACGCTCGGCAGCTGCGCGACGATCTCGGCGACCTTGGGGAGAATCGACAGCGGCTTGCCGTTGTACCAGTAGCCGTCGACGGTGAACAGCACCCGCGGCGCGATCTGCCCGAAGCGATCGAGCACGCCGCGCACGCCGAAGTCCGGCGAGCAGGACGACCAGATCGCGCCGAGGCTGGCGCCGGCGAGCATGGCGATGACCGCCTCGGGCAGGTTCGGGATGTACGCGGCGACGCGATCGCCGGTCGCGACGCCCAGGTTCTCGAGCGCGGCCGCGACGCGCGCGGTCGTCGCGACGAGCTCGGCATCCGACACCCGCCGCTCGAGCTTGTCTTCGCCCCGGAACACCAGGGCATCGCCGGCCTGGTCCGCCGCGACTCGGGCGGCCGAGCGGGCGAGCAGGTTCTCGGCGAAATTGAGGCGCGCGTCCGGGAACCATTTCGCGCCGGGCATCCGGTCGCGCTCGACGAGCGTGCGCTCGCCCCGAATGCCGATCACGCCGGCGTAGTCCCACAACGCGCGCCAGAACGCCTCCCGGTCGTCGACCGACCAGCGCCACAGCGTCGCGTAGTCGGGGAATGCGCGGCCGGTCAGCGCCGAAGCCCGGCGCGCGAAATCGGTGATGTTGGCGCGCGCAATGCGCTCGGGCGACGGGTGCCACAGCAGTTCGGTCGTCGTCATGTCGATCGGGCCTTGGTGTGGGCACCTGGCGGGCGCCGCGTCGCCGGTGCCTGCATTTCCGCCGGTGCGCGCCGCGGACCCGCCACGGTCCCGGGCAGCGGCACCGGGCGGCCGCTGGCGAGATCCACCCAGACCATCCTGGCCGCGCCTTCGGCGTACGTACGCCCCTGCATCGCGATTTCGTAGAAGCTGTCCACGCTGCTGCGGCCCGGATCACCCAGATACATCCGCACCTCGATATCGCCGGGGTAGACGAGCGGCGCCAGGAACGTGCAGCTTGCGTTGACGATCACCTGGCCCGTCCCGTCGTCCGCCTGCCTGCCGCGAGGCAGCGAGTCGACCCATTCGACGCGCGCCTGCTCCATGTAGCGGAAATAGACGGTGTTGTTGACGTGTCCGAGAGCGTCCATGTCGCCCCAGCGGATCGACTGGCGCGACGTGTGGACGAGCGTTCTGCCATGGTGCGTCATTGTCGGACATTCTCCTGCCGCAGGCGTTGGCGACGGTCACGAAACCGCGGCGGGTTCGCGGACCATCGCCGCGGCAACGAGCTCGGCGATGTCGCGCGTCGCGATCTCGCCGTCCTTGCCGAGCGCGGCGACGCCGTCGGCCATCATCACGGCGCAGTACGGGCACGCCGTGGCGATGACGCGCGGCGCGCCGCGGCAGCGCCTGCTCGACCCGCGTCACGTTGATCCGCTTGCCGATCGATTCCTCCAGCCACATCCGCGCCCCGCCCGCGCCGCAGCACATCGCCTTGTCGCGGTTGAGCGCGAATTCGAGCGGCGCGTCGGTCACGAGTCGGCGGAGCAGCGCGCGCGGCGCCTCGAATTCGCCGTTGTGACGGCCGAGATAGCACGGCTCATGATAGATCACGCGCTCGAAGCCGGGCTCGAGCCGGATCCGGCCGTCGGCGACGAGCCGCGCGATCAGCTGCGTGTGGTGGACGACCTCCCAGTGCCCGCCGAATTCCGGGTATTCGTTCCTGAGCGAGTTGAACGCGTGCGGATCGCAGGTGACGATGCGCTTGACGCCGAGGCCGTTCAGCGTGTCCGATCAGCGTCGCTGCGAGCTGCTGGAAGAGCATCTCGTTGCCGGCGCGGCGCACGCATTCGCCGGTGGAGGTCTCCGCGGCGCCGAGGATGCCGAAGCGCACGCCCGCCGGCCTGCAGGATCTCGACGAACGCCCTGGCGATCTTCTGGCCGCGCGGGTCGAACGATTCGGCGGAGCCGACGTAGAAGAGGTAGTCGAGCCCGCGCGGCCTCGTCCGCGCTGGTGATCACCGGGACCCCGAGGCCGTCGGCCCAGTCGCCGCGCGTGTCGGCCGGCAGCCCCCACGGATTGCTCTGCGACCTCGTAGGCGTCGAAGACGGCCTTCAGTTCGTGCGGAAACGCGCCTTCCATCATCACCTGGTGCTGGCGCATCCGGTAGAACTTGCCCAGATGCTCGAGCTCGATCGGGCAGGCGGCCTCGCAGTAGCCGCAGGTCGTGCAGGCCCACAGCGTGTCGTCGCGATCACGGCGCCGACCAGCGGCGGCAGCGGTCTTCGCCGCCGTCGGCCGGCGGCCCGGCGACGATCGTCTCGCGCTGCTCGACCAGGTGCTGCTTGACGCTGTCGTGCACCCACTTCAGCGCCAGCGGCTTGCCGGTGAGGAACGTCGGGCAGGCGTCCTTGCAGCGGCCGCACTCGGTGCAGGTGAAGGCGTCGAAGCCGTCCTTCCAGACGAGATCGCGCGCCGTGCGCACGCCGACCTTCATCTCCTCGCCGTCCGCGGCGTTCATCACCCGCTCGAGGTCGACGGACGGCACGCGGTTCGCGGCCCCGGCGGCGGAAGAAGAGCCCGGGCAGCGCCGTGACGATGTGGAAGTGCTCGCCCACCGGCAGGAGCACGAGGAACGCGAACACCGTCAGCATCTGCACCCAGTAGGAGACGTGGTAGCCGGCGCGAAGCATGCCTTCGGCGCCAGCCGGCAAGCGCGCCGGCGAGCGCGCCGCCGACGACGGCGAAACCGCGCTCGTGGGCGATGCCGGGGTCGCTGCCCGAGAGCAGCGCGAAGCGAAACGCCGTCGAACAGGCAGATCGGTGACCATGATCGCCGCGATCAGCGACAGGATCAGCAGCGCCTCGCGGTTCGCTTTCGAGCCGCGCGGGCCGGACGACGAAACGCCGCCAGAACGCGTAGCCGACGGCGCCCAGCACCGCCGCTTCGACGACGTCCTTCGCTCCCGCGAACAGGCCGCCGGCAAGACCGGGATAGGTGAAGGATTCGGCGTAGCCGATGACGATGAGCTGCAGCTTGCGCCCGAGGAGCGCGACGAAGCCCAGGAAGATCACGCAGTGCATCAGCCCGGCCTTCAGGTCGCCGAAGATCATCCGCGACTGCAGCAAGCCGTGCACGAACACGCGCTTCAAGCGCGCGCCGGGATGATCCCAGCGCACCTCGGGCTGCAGGCTCGCCACGATGCGCAGCTTGCGTGCAGCCAGGTACCCGAACCCGGCGAACGCCGCGAGCATCAGCAGTGATATCCCGAGCGGGCTCATCGGTGGATCGGGTTGGCGTGGGCGCCCGCCTGGCGTGAATGCCAATCGTCGGGGCGGCCGCCGCATTATACAATTTGCCACGCCGGCCCGGCCCCGGGGCGGCGCCTTCCAGACACAGGATCCGAAACGTGCAACGCGAAGTGATGGACTACGACGTCGTGATCGTCGGCGGCGGCCCGGCGGGTCTCGCCGCGGCGATCCGCCTGAAGCAGCTGGCCGGCGGAAACGGGCAGGGAGGTTTCGGTCTGCCTGCTGGAGAAGGGCTCCGAAGTCGGCGCGCACATCCTTTCGGGCGCGATCATCGACCCGCGCGCCCTGAACGAACTGATTCCCGACTGGAAGGACAGGGGCGCGCCGCTGGACACGCCCGTCGTCGAGGATCGCTTCCTGATCCTCACGCCGCGGAAGGCGTACCGGATTCCCAACTGGTCGCTGCCGCGGCTGATGGACAACCACGGCATGTACATCGTGAGCCTCGGCAATGTCTGCCGCTGGCTCGGTGCCGCAGGCCGAGTCGCTGGGCGTCGAGATCTATCCCGGGTTTCCCGCCGCCGAGATTCTCTACGACGATGCGGGCGCGGTCCGCGGCGTCGCCACCGGCGACATCGGCATCGCGCGGGACGGCTCGCACAAGGCCGAATACCAGCCCGGCATGGAACTGCACGCCAAGATACACGCTGTTCGCCGAAGGCTGCCGCGGCTCGCTGTCGCAGGAGCTGATGGCGAAATTCAACCTGCGCGACGGCGTCGATCCGCAGAAATACGGGATCGGCATCAAGGAGCTGTGGGAGGTCGCGCCCGACCGGCACGCCAGAAGGGACTGGTGCTGCACAGCCAGGGCTGGCCGCTCGACAGCCGCACCGGCGGTGGATCGTTCGTCTACCATTTCGGCGAAAACCTGGTGTCGGTCGGGTTTCGTCGTGCACCTCAACTACGAGAATCCGCACCTGTCGCCGTACGACGAGTTCCAGCGCTTCAAGACGCACCCGGCGATACGCGACACCTTCGACGGCGGCAAGCGCATCGCCTACGGCGCGCGCGCGATCAACGAGGGCGGCCTGCAGTCGGTGCCGAAGCTGGTCTTTCCCGGCGGCGCGCTGATCGGCTGCGCGGCGGGCTTCGTCAACCTGCCGCGGATCAAGGGCTCGCACAACGCGATGAAGACCGGGATGCTCGGCGCCGAGGCGGCGTTCGCCGCGTTGCAGGCGGGGCGCAGCCGCGACCTGCTCGCGGACTACCCCGAGTCGTTCCGGAGCCTCGTGGGTCGTACAAGGACCTGCACAAGGTGCGCAACGTCAAGCCGGGCCTTTCCTGGGGCATGTGGACCGGCTCCGTGCACGGCGGCGTCCACATGTGGCTGAACGACCTCGGCCTCGGCGCGCTGGTGCCCTGGACGCTGCGCCACAAGGCGCCCGATCACGAGTCGCTCAGGCCCGCCGCCGACATGCCGAAGATCGACGTACCCGAAGTTCGACGGCGTGCTGACCTTCGACAAGCTCTCGTCGGTGTTCCTGTCGAACACCAACCACGAGGAGAACCAGCCGGTGCACCTGCGGCTGCGCGACCCCGCGCTGCCGGTGCGCGTCAACCTTGCGCTCTACGACGGCCCCGAGCAGCGCTACTGCCCGGCCGGGGTCTACGAATTCGTGCGCGGCCGAGGACGGTTCGGGCGAACGGCTGCAGATCAACGCGCAGAACTGCGTGCACTGCAAGACCTGCGACATCAAGGATCCGCAGCAGAACATCCACTGGGTCACCCCCGAGGGCGGCGGCGGACCGACGTACCCCGGCATGTGAGGCTCCGCGCCGTGGGCCGGGACGCCGGGGTGCGGACCGCCGACGGTGATGCGGTTCGATGCCGTATCGCGTCCCCGAACTGCGCCGTCTGCCTAGCCGGCGCCCCCGAGCCACGCCGCGCCGCGCACGCCGCTCGAATCGCCGTGCCGGTGCCGCACGAGCCGCGTGTCGACGCGGTCGGAGAAGACCCACGGTCGCCCAGAGCTTCGGCACGCTGCCGTAGAGCCGCTCGATGTTCGACATGCCGCCGCCCAGCACGATGACGTCGGGATCGAGGATGTTGATGACGTGGGCGAGCGCGCGGGCGAGGCGCTCCTCGTAGCGCACGAGCGTGGCCTCGCAGGCCGCGTCTCCGGCGCCGGCGCGCGCGACGATCTCCTGCGGCTGGAGCGTCTCGCCGGTCGCCTGCGCGTGATCGCGCTCGATTCCCGGTCCGGACACGAACGTCTCGATGCAGCCGCGGCGCCCGCAGAAGCACGGCGGTCCCGGCCGCTCGTCGTCGTCCGGCCACGGCAGCGGGTTGTGTCCCCATTCGCCGGCGATCGCATTGGGCCCGTCGAGCACGCGCCCGCCGACGACGATGCCGCCGCCGACGCCGGTGCCGAGGATGACGCCGAAGACGACCGCGGCGCCCGCGCCGGCGCCATCGCTCGCCTCCGACAGCGCGAAGCAGTTGGCGTCGTTGGTGATGCGCACCTCGCGGCCGAGCGCGTCTTCGAGATCGCGCCGGATCGGCTGGCCGTTGAGGCACACCGAATTCGAGCCGCGCAGGAGTCCGGTTGCGCGCGAGATCGATCCCGGCGTCCCGATGCCGACGCTGCCGGTGGCGCCGAGTTCCCGCTCCGCGTCGCGGACGAGCTCGGCGACGGCGGCGAGGGTGGCGCGGTAATCGGCGCGCGGCGTGGGCACGCGCCGGCGCAGCATTTCCCCGCCGCCGGCATCGAGGGCGACGATTTCGATCTTGGTGCCACCGAGGTCGATACCGAGTCTTACGCTTTTGTTTTTCATGGCATTATTTCCGCAACGGCGCGCGAGGAGGTCGCCGGCCGCCGCCGGGCGGTGGCCGGAACCGGGCGCGACCTGCGCGGCGAATCCCCGTACTTTCCCATGCGCGGCGCGCACTCGGCAAACGGATGGCCGCAACGGCCGCGCATCGCACTACCGGGACGATCGCCGTCGTCGGTGCGGCGCACGGATATTTCCGGGCATGCCGCATCTTCGGAGTCGCGCGCCCGAAGGCGGCGCGGACAGCGTGCGTCGCGACAATGCGCTCGAAAGCATCGACGGACGATGTAGACTTCATCCGCGGGATGGCCGGGCGCTTCGCCCCCGCATCGTGGTCACCCTCCTCTCCGGCAATGAGAAACGACAGCGGCAAGCCCGTCCCCGCCCCCCGAGCAATCCCGGTCCGCAGAGCATGCCGGAAGCGCGCATGACGGCAAGGCAGCCCGGACCCGCGGCGGCCACGACGCAGATCGACGCCGCCGGCACCCGCGGAGACGGCACGCCGCCGGACGACGCCGTCGACGCATTTCGGAGCGCCGTCCTCGACAAGCTCACCTACATGGTGGGCAAGGATCCCGAGCACGCGCACGAGCACGACTGGTTCATCGCCACCGCGCTCGCCGTGCGCGACCGCATCGTCGACCGCTGGATGGACGCGACGCGCCGGACCTACCGCGACGGCCGCAAGCGCGTCTACTACTTCTCGCTCGAATTCCTGATCGGTCGCCTGCTGTTCGACGCGCTCGGCAACCTCGGCCTCACCGCGACCGCGCGCGACGGCGCTGCGCGACCTCGGCGTCGATCTCGACCGGCTGCGCAAGCTCGAGCCCGACGCGGCGCTCGGCAACGGCGGCCTCGGCCGGCTCGCCGCGTGCTTCATGGAGAGCATGGCGACGCTCGGCATCCCGGCGCACGGCTACGGCATCCGCTACGACCACGGCATCTTCCGCCAGGTGCTGAAGGACGGCTGGCAGATCGAACTGCCCGAGGACTGGCTGTCGTCGGGCAATCCGTGGGAGTTCGAGCGGCCCGAGGTCACCTACACGATCGGCTTCGGCGGCACCGTCGACGTCGTGCAGAACGACGGCGGAGCGACGCGCTACGTCTGGGATCCGGCGGAGACGCGTCAACGCGGTCGCCTACGACACGCCGATCGCCGGCTGGCGCGGGCGGCACGTCAACACGCTGCGGCTGTGGTCGGCGCGGGCGACCGACCCGCTGTCGCTCGAGGACTTCAATCGCGGCGACCACGTCGGCGCGCTGGCCGACCGCGTGCGGCTCGAGGCGATCTCGCGCGTGCTCTATCCGAGCGACGAGACGGCCGGCCGGGCACGAGCTGCGCCTGCGGCAGGAGTACTTCTTCGCCTCGGCGTCGCTGCAGGACCTCGCTGCGCCGGCACAAGCAGCAGCACGGCGAGCTCGCGTCGCTCGCCGACCACGTCGCGATCCAGCTGAACGACACGCATCCGGCCATCGCGATCCCCGAGCTGATGCGCCTGCTGATCGACGTGCACGGCATGCCGTGGGAGCTCGCGTGGAAGATCACGACGTCGGTCGTTCAACTACACGAACCACACGCTGCTGCCCGAGGCGCTCGAGACCTGGCCGGTGCCGCTGATGGAGCGCCTGCTGCCGCGGCACATGCAGATCATCTATCTCATCAACGCGCTGCATCTCGACGCGCAGCGCGCCGACGGGCCGCGACGACGACGCGTTCCTGGCGTCGATCTCGCTGATCGAGGAGAACCACGAGCCGCCGCGTGCGGATGGGGCATCTCGCGTTCCTCGGCTCGCGCCGCGTCAACGGCGTCTCGGCGCTGCACACCGAGCTCATGCGCAAGACGGTGTTCCGCGACCTGCAACGCGCTCTATCCGGACCGCATCGTCAACAAGACCAACGGCATCACCTTCCGCCGCTGGCTCTTCCAGGCGAATCCCGGCCTGACCGAGCTCATCGTCGACGCCATCGGCCCGGGTTCCTGGACGACGCCGGCGCAGCTCGAGGCGCTCGCGCCGCTGCGCCGACGACGCGGCGTTCCGCGAGCGCTTCGCGGCGGTGCGCCGCGCGAACAAGATCGCGCTGGCGCGGCTGGTCGCCGAGCGGCTCGGCGTCGAGCATCGACCCGGACGCGCTGTTCGACGTCCACATCAAGCGCATCCACGAGTACAAGCGGCAGCTGCTCAACATCCTCGAGACGATCGCGCTCTACAACGCGATGCGCGCGCAGCCGACGCGCGGCTGGGTGCCGCGCGTGAAGATCTTCGCCGGCAAGGCGGCGGCGGGCTACCACCAGGCGAAGCTCATCATCAAGCTCGCGAACGACGTCGCGCGCATCGTCAACCGCGATCCGGCCGTGCGCGGGCGGCTCAAGGTCGTGTTCCTGCCGAACTACAACGTGAGCCTGGCCGAGGCGATCATTCCGGCGGCGGACCTCTCCGAGCAGATCTCGACCGCCGGCATGGAGGCGTCCGGCACCGGCAACATGAAGCTCGCGCTGAACGGCGCGCTCACCATCGGCACGCTCGACGGCGCCAACATCGAGATCCGCGACCACGTCGGCGCCGACAACATCTTCATCTTCGGCCTCACCGCCGACGAGGTCGCCGAGCGGCGCCGCGCGGGCATCGACGCCGGCGACGCGATCGCGGCGTCGCGCGTGCTCGCCGAGGTGCTCGACGCGGTCGCGTCGGGCGTGTTCTCGCCGGACGACCGCACCCGCTACCGCGGCCTCGTCGACGGCCTGCGGCATCACGACTATTTCATGGTCGCCGCCGACTTCGACGCCTACCGCGCGGCGCAGCGCGCGTCGGCGCGCTCTGGCAGGACCGCGCCGCATGGTGGCGCAAGGCGATCCTCAACACCGCGCGGATGGGCTGGTTCTCCGCGGACCGGGCGATCCGCGAGTACGCGCGCGAGATCTGGCGCGCGGAACCGGGCCGGACGCTGAGCCGGCGTCGCGCGCGGCGAGCCCTGCCCGCGGACGCGATCGACGCGATCGTCGACGGCCGCCACGCCGATCCGTTCGCGGTGCTCGGGCTGCACGACGCCGATGCGGGCGTTCGTCGTCCGCGCGTTCGTCCCCGGGCGCCGAGACGCGTCGACGCGGTGACGCGCGACGGCGACGCTGCTCGCCCGTCTCGCGCGCCGGCACGCCGGCCGGATTCTTCGAAGGCGACGATTCCGCGGCGCGAACCGCTACCGGCTGCGCGCGCGAACGCGGCGGCGACACCTGGACCGTCGACGACCCCTACGCCTACGGGCCGGTGCTCGGCCCGATCGACGACTGGCTGATCGGCGAAGGCACGCACGTCCGAGCTCTACGACCGCCTCGGCGCGCACGCGATCGTGCACGAAGGCGTCGCCGGCGTGCATTTCGCGGTCTGGGCGCCGAATGCGCAGCGCGTCTCCGTGGTCGGCGATTTCAACGCCTGGGACGGCCGCCGCCACGCGATGCGCAAGCGCATCGACACCGGCGTCTGGGAGATCTTCGTTCCCGGGCTCGGCGAGGGCACGCTCTACAAGTACGAGATCATCGGCGCCGACGGCGACGCTGCTGCCGCTCAAGGCCGATCCGGTCGGCTTCGGCGCCGAGCTGCGGCCGTCGACCGCGTCGGTCGTTCGCGACACGACGCGCCTTCGCGTGGTCCGACGCCGACTGGATGGCGGCACGCGCGGCGCGCGATCCGCGCCGCGCGCCGATGTCGATCTACGAAGTGCATCTCGGCTCGTGGCGCCGCGGCGAGGCAACCGCTGGCTCACCTACGACGAGCTCGCCGACGCGCTGGTGCCCTACGTCGTCGACATGGGCTTCACGCACCTCGAGCTGATGCCGGTCAACGAGCATCCGCTCGACGAGTCGTGGGGCTACCAGCCGATCGGACTCTTCGCGCCGACCTGCCGCTTCGGCGAGCCCGCCGGCTTCGCGCGCTTCGTCGATCGCTGCCACCGCGCCGGGCTGGGCGTGCTCCTCGACTGGGTGCCGGCGCATTTCCCGGTCGACCCGCACGGCCTCGCGCGCTTCGACGGCACCGCGCTGTACGAGCACGCCGATCCGCGGCAGGGCTTCCATCCGGACTGGAACACCGCGATCTTCAATTTCGGCCGGACGGAGGTCGTCAACTACCTGATCGCCAACGCGCTGTTCTGGCTCGACCGCTACCACATCGACGGCCTGCGCGTCGACGCCGTCGCCTCGATGCTCTACCTCGACTATTCGCGCAAGGCGGGCGAATGGCTGCCCAACCGCGCACGGCGGCAACGAGAACCTCGAGGCGGTCGCCTTCCTGCGCAGGCTGAACGAGACCGTCTACGCGCGGCATCCGGGCGCGATCATGATCGCCGAGGAATCGACCGCGTGGCCGGCGGTGTCGCAGCCGACCTACGCCGGCGGCCTCGGCTTCGGCTTCAAGTGGAACATGGGCTGGATGCACGACACGCTGCGAGTACATGCGGCAGGAGCCGGTGCACCGGCGCTGGCACCACGACAAGATGACGTTCGGCCTCATGTACGCGTTCGCCGAGAACTTCGTGCTGCCGCTGTCGCACGACGAGGTCGTGCACGGCAAGGGCTCGCTCCTGGCGCGGATGCCGGGCGACGCCTGGCAGCAGTTCGCGACGCTGCGCGCCTACTACGCGTTCATGTGGGCGCATCCGGGCAAGAAGCTGCTGTTCATGGGCCAGGAGTTCGCGCAGGGACGCGAGTGGAACTTCGAGGCGGAGCTCGACTGGTCGCTGCTCGACGTCGCGCTGGCATCGCGGCGTGCAGGCGCTCGTGCGCGACTGCAACCGCGGCGTACCGCGCGCAGCGCGCGCTGCACGAGCGCGACTGCGAAGCCGACGGCTTCCGCTGGATCGTGGTCGACGACGCCGCGAACTCGGTGCTTCGCCTGGCTGCGCTGCGGCGGCGACGGCGCGCCGCCGGTGGCGGTCGTCGCCAACTTCACGCCGGTGCCGCGCGACGGCTACCGGATCGGCCTGCCGCTGCCGGGCCGCTGGCGCGAGATCCTCAACACCGACGCCGCGGCCTACGGCGGATCGGGCCGCGGCAACGCGCGGCGGCGTCGACGCCGAGGCGGTCGCCGAGCCACGGCTTTCCCTGCTCGGCGCCGATCACGCTGCCGCCGCTCGCCACGCTCTGGTTCGTCCACGAAGGCAGCGGATGAGGCGGCGGCGCACGCCGTGCCGACACGCAGAACGCGAGGATGCGATGGACAACGTGACCTATTCGACCCCGCTCGCCCGCTCGACGATGGCCTATGTGCTCGCCGGCGGACGCGGCAGCCGGCTGATGGAGCTCACCGACCGGCGCGCCAAGCCCGCCGTCTATTTCGGCGGCAAGTCGCGCATCATCGATTTCGCGCTGTCGAACGCGCTCAACTCCGGCATCCGCCGCATCGCCGTCGCCACGCAGTACAAGGCGCACAGCCTGATCCGCCACCTGCAGCGCGGCTGGAACTTCCTGCAGCCGGTGCGCAACGAGAGCTTCGACATCCTGCCGGCGAGCCAGCGCGTCGCCGAGGACCAGTGGTACGCCGGCACCGCCGACGCGGTGTTCCAGAACATCGACATCATCGACAGCTACGCGCCCGAGTACCTCGTCATCCTCGCCGGCGATCACGTCTACAAGATGGACTACGAGCGGATGCTGGTCCAGCACGTCAACGACGGCGCCGACGTCACCGTCGCCTGCATCGAGGTGCCGGTCGCCGAGGCGATCGGGCTTCGGCGTCATGCACGTCGACGCGCAGGACCGCATCGTCGCCTTCGTCGAGAAGCCCGCAGCATCCGCCGGAGATGCCGGACCGGCCCGGCTGGGCGCTCGCCAGCATGGGCATCTACGTGTTCCGGCGCGAGTTCCTGAACGAGCAGCTGCGGCGCGACGCCGCCGACCCGCATTCGACGCGCGATTTCGGCAGGGACATCATTCCGTAGCTCGTCAAGCACGGCAAGGCCGTCGCGCACCGCTTCGCGCGCTCCTGCGTGCGCTCGCGCGCCGAGGAGCGAGTCTACTGGCGCGACGTCGGCACGATCGACGCCTACTGGGAGGCGAACATCGACCTGACCGACGTCGTGCCGGCGCTCGACCTCTACGATCGCGACTGGCCGATCTGGACCTACGCCGAGATCACGCCGCCGGCGAAGTTCGTGCACGACGAGGACGGCCGCCGCGGCATCGGCATCTCGTCGCTCGTCTCGGGCGGCTGCATCGTCTCCGGCGCGTCGCTCCGGCACTCGCTGCTGTTCACCGGCGTGCACGTCCATTCGTACGGCGACGTCGAGAACGCGGTGATCCTGCCGTACGTCGAGATCGGCCGGCAGCGCGCGGCTCACCAACGTCGATCATCGACCGCGGCGTGAGGATCCCGGCGGGCCTCGTCGTCGGCGAGGATCCGGAGCAGGACGCCGCGCGCTTCCGCCGCACCGACGCGCGGCATCTGCCTCATCACGCAGCCGATGATCGATCGAGCTGAAGGCGTGACAAGCCTGCGCGTCCTCTCCGTCGCCTCGGAGATCTATCCGCTGGTCAAGACCGGCGGCCTCGCCGACGTCGTCGGCGCGCTGCCGGCGGCGCTCGCGCGCGAAGGCGTCGCGATGCGCACGCTGGTCCCCGGCTATCCCGGCGGTGATCGACGCGCTGCGCGACGCCGAGACGCTGCACACGCTTCGCGCAGCTGCACGGCGGGCCGGCGCGGCTGCTCGCGGCGCGCGCGGCGGGGCTCGATCTCCTCGTGCTCGACGCGCCGCACCTCTACGCGCGGCCCGGCAATCCCTATCGTCGGTCCCGACGGCACGGACTGGCCGGACAACGCGCTGCGCTTCGCGGCGCTCGCGGAGTGCGCGGCGCGCGATCGCGCGCGGCGCCGTCGCCGGCTTCGTGCCGGACGTCGTCCACGCGCACGACTGGCAGGCGGGCCTCGCGCCGGCCTGCCTGCACTACGGCGGCGCGCCGCGGCCCGCGCACGGTGATGACGGTGCACAACCTCGCGTTCCAGGGCCTGTTCCCGCGCGACGCTGCTGGCGGCGATCGGCCTGCCGCCGCACGCCTTCGCGATCGACGGCGTCGAATATCACGGCGCGATCGGCTTCCTCAAGGCCGGGCTCGCGCTCGCCGACCGCATCACGACGGTGTCGCCGACCTACGCGGCGGAGATCCGCACGCCCGAAGGCGGGCATGGGCCTCGACGGCCTGCTGCGCGCAGCGCGCCGGCGTGCTGACCGGGCATCCTCAACGGCATCGACGAGCACGGTCTGGGATCCGGCGCACCGACGCGCATCTCGCGGCGCCGCTACGACGCGAAGCACCTGCGCGCGGCGCGCCGCGAACAAGGCGGCGCTGCAGGCGCGGCTCGGCCTCGACGCCGATGCCCGGCGCCCTGCTCTTCGGCGTGGTCAGCCGGCTGACCTGGCAGAAGGGCATGGACCTGCTGCTCGACGCGCTGCCGGCGCTCGATCGCCGCCGGGGCGCAGCTCGCGCTGGTCGGCTCGGGCGACCGGCGCTCGAAGAGCGGTTCGTCGCGGCGGCCGCGCCGCAATCCCGGGCCGCGTCGCCGCCGTCATCGGCTACGACGAGGCGCTCGCGCATCTGATCCAGGGCGGCGTCGACGCGCTGCTCGTGCCGTCGCGCTTCGAGCCCTGCGGCCTGACCCAGCTCTGCGCGCTGCGCTACGGCGCGATTCCGGTCGTCGCGCGCGTCGGCGGCCTCGCCGACACGGTCGATCGACGCCAACGAAATGGCGCTGGCCGCGGGCGTCGGCACCGGCGTGCAGTTCGCGCCGGTGACGCGCGCGGCGCTGCGAGCTCGCGATCGGCCGCGCCGCTGCGCTCTGGCGCGACCGCGCGGTCTGGCGGCGCCTGCAGTCGCGGGCGATGGCGACCGACGTCGGCTGGACGCGGCCCGGCGCAGCCGCTACGCCGCGCTCTATCGCGAGCTCGTCGCGGCGCAGCCGCGCCGCCTGACGCATGCGCCGCGTCGGACCCGGCAGCCCCGAGCCGCTCGGCCTCACGCTCGTCCGGGGCGGCGCCAACGTCGCGGTCTTCTCCGCGCACGCCGACGCCGATCGAGCTCTGCCTGTTCGACGCCGGCGGGCGACGCCGAGATCGAGCGCATCGCGCTGCCCGGAGCGCACCGGCGACGTGTTCCACGGCTTCGTCGCCGGCATCGTCGCCGGCGACCGCTACGGGCTGCGCGCGCACGGCCCGTACGATCCGCGCGACGGGCATCGCTTCAATCCCGCGAAGCTGCTGGTCGATCCCTATGCGCCGGCGCTCGACCGGCCGTTCGCGCTGCACCCCGCGATGTTCGGCGAGACGCCCGACGGCGCCGACGCGCAGCGACGCCGACAGCGCGCCGTTCGTGCCCAAGGGCGATCGCGATGCCGCCGGCCCCGCCGGCCGCCGGCGCGGCGACCGCGCGTTCCGTGGCGCGACACGATCCTCTACGAGCTGCACGTGCGCGGCTTCACGCGCGCTGCATCCCGACGTCCCCGAAGCGCTGCGCGGCACCTGCGCCGGCCTCGCGCATCCGGCGGCGATCGCGCACCTGCACGCGCCTCGGCGTCACGACCGTCGAGCTGATGCCGATCGCCGCGGCGATCGACGAGCGCCATCTCGCGCGCCGCGGGCTCACCAACTACTGGGGCTACAACCCGGTCGCGCTGTTCGTCGCCGGATCCGCGGCTCGCGCCGGGCGGCATGGACGAGCTGCGCGGCCTGCGTCGCCGCGCTGCACGCGGCCGGCATCGAAGTCATGCTCGACGTCGTCCTCAACCACACCGGCGAAGGCGACGCGCTCGGGCCGACGCTGTCGCTGCGCGGCCTCGACAACGCCGACCTACTACCGGACCGTCGCGCGGCGATCGCGCCCGCTACGTCGACGACACCGGCTGCGGCAACACGCTGGCGCTCGATCGGCCGCCGGTGCTGCGCCTCGCGATGGACGCGCTGCGCCACTACGCGGAAGCGGCGGGCGTCGACGGCTTCCGCTTCGATCTCGCGACCACGCTCGGCCGGCGCGACGACGGCTTCGATCCCGCCGCGCCGCTGCTGCAGGCGATCGCGCAGGATCCGCTGCTTGCGCGATCTGAAGCTGATCGCCGAGCCCTGGGACATCGGGCCCGGCGGCTATCGGCTCGGCGCGTTTCCCGCCGCGCTGGGGCGAATGGAACGATCGCTACCGCGACACGCGTGCGCCGCTTCTGGCGCGGCGACGACGGCACGATCGGCGACCTCGCGACGCGCCTCGCCGGCTCGGCCGACATCTTCGCGCCGCGGTCGCGGCGCCGTCGCGCTCGGTCAACTTCGTCACCGCGCACGACGGCTTCACGCTCGCCGACCTCGTCGCGCACGAGGTCAAGCACAACGAGGCGAACGGCGAGGACAATCGCGACGGCACCGACGCCAATCTACTCGTGGAACCATGGCGTCGAGGGCGCGACCGACGACCCGGCGATCGGCGGCGCGCGCCGCCGCGACGTGCGCAGCCTGCTCGCGACGCTGCTGCTGTCGCGCGGCACGCCGATGCTCGCGATGGGCGACGAGCTCGGCCGCACGCAGCACGGCAACAACAACGCCTACGCGCAGGACAACGCGCTGACGTGGATCGACTGGGACGAAGCCGATCAGGCGCTGGTCGCGTTCGTCGCGCGCGCTGATCGCGCTGCGCCGGCGCCACCCGGCGCTGCGCGCCGATCGCTGGCTCACCGGCGCGCCGGTCGACGAGAGCGGCCTGCCCGACGTCGAGTGGCGGCATCCGGACGGCCGCGGCGATGGCCGAGCGGCGACTGGACCCGCGCCGACGCCCGCGCGCTGGTCGCGATCCTCTACGCGAGCGCCACCGACCGGGCCGAGCGCCGACCGCGTCGCGATCGCGCTCAACGCCGGCCGCGATGCGGTGCACGGTGCGCTGGCCCGCGCCGCGCGACGGCTTCGTCTGGCGCCGCCGCATCGACACGTCGCTGGCGACCGGCACGACGGCTGCGGCGGCCGCCGATGCGGGCGATCCCGGCAACGTCGCCGGCGCGATCGGTGGTGGTCCTGGTCGAGGAGCGCGACGCGGCGCGCGCGTCGCCGCATGCCGGTCGCGGGGCCGAGGTTCTCGGCCCGCTCGCGGCGGCGGCCGGAATCGCGCCCGACTGGTGGGACGTCGGCGGCGCGCGCCATGTCGTCACCGCCGACACGAAGCGCGCGCTGCTGGCGGCGATGGGACTCGCCGCGAGTTCGACCGCCGAGGTGCGCGAACGGCTGGCCGAGCTCGCCGGGGCGCGCCGCGTCCGGCGGCTGCCGCCGGCGATCGTGGCGCGCGCGACACCGCCGTCGTCGTCGCGATCGCCGCCGACCGTCTAGCGGTATCCGGGCGCCGCACGGCACGGCTCGAGCGCGAGGACGGGACCGAGGCGAGACTGCCGCTCGACCCCGGCGATCTTCCGGCGCGCATGACGACGGCCGCGGACGGGCGAACCGCGGCGCAGCGCATGCTCGCGCTGCCACCGCTGCCCGCGGGCTGCCACACGCTCGGCCTCGACGACGACGGAGAGGACATCTGCCGCATCGTCGTCGCGCCGGAACGCTGCTTCCTGCCGCCGGACTTGCGCGGCGGCGCGCGCCGCTTCGGCCTCGCCGCGCATCTCTACGCGCTGCGCCGGGACGGCGACCAGGGCATCGGCGACTTCACGACGCTTGCCCTCGCCGCCGCCGCGACCGCGCGCGCGGGCGGCGTCGTCGTCGGCATCAATCCGCTGCACGCGCTGTTTGCCGACGATCGCGAGCGCGCGAGCCCGTACCATCCCTCCGACCGGCGCTTTCTCGATCCGATCTACATCGATGTCGCGAACGTCTGCCGGATCTCGCCAGCGACGCCCGCGGCCGCCGCGCGCTGCAGCGCCACGAGCGCGCGATCGCCGCGCTCTCCGCCGCCGCCGCCGTCGACTACGCCGGCGTCTGGGACGCTGAAGCGGGCCGTGCTCGAAGCCTGCTTCGCCGCCTTCGAGCAGCGCGACCGGCGGTGACGCCGCGGTCGTCGAATTCGAGCGCTTCGTCGCCGCCGGCGGCGAGCCCTGCGCCGCTTCGCGATCTTCGAGGCCATCGCCGCGAGCCATCCGCGCATCGCCGTGGACGCGTGGCCCGCCGGACTGCGCACTCCCGGTGCGCCGGAGGTCGCGGCTTTCGCCGGGCGGCACGCGCGCGGCATCCGCTTCGCGCTCTACCTGCAATGGCTCGCCGACCGCCAGTTCGCCGACGCGGCCGCGCGGGCTCGCGCCGCCGGACTCTCGCTCGGCTTCTACCGCGACCTCGCGGTGGGCGCCGCGCCCGACGGCGCCGAAGCGTGGGCGAACCCGGCGGGCGTTCGCGCGCGGCGCGTCGATCGGCGCGCCGCCCGATCCGTTCTCGGCCGCGGGACAGGTCTGGGACCTGCCGCCGCCGATTCCCGCAGCGATCGCCGGGCGCGGGCTACGGCGCGTTTCGCGAGCTCCTCGCCGCCAACATGCGCCACGCCGGCGCGCTGCGCATCGACCACGTGATGGGACTCGCGCGCCTGTTCTGGATGCCCGACGGCGCGCCGGCGTCGCGACGGCGCCTACGTCCATTATCCGCTCGACGATCTGCTCGCCGTGCTGGCGCTCGAAAGCGAGCGCGCCCGCTGCCTCGTCGTCGGCGAGGACCTCGGCACGGTGCCCGAGGGATTCCGCGAGCGACTCGATGCCGCCGACGTGCTCTCCTACCGCGTCCTGTGGTTCGAGCGCGACGGGACGCCGTTCCGCAGCCCTGCGCGCTACCCGGTCAAGGCCGCGGCCTGCGTCTCGACCCACGACCTGCCGACGATCGCCGGCTGGTGGAACGGCGACGACATCGACGAGAAGCGCGCGCTGGGCCTGCTCGACGGCGAGGCGAGTGCGCGCCGTCGCGGCGAGCGCCAGGCCGAGAAGCGCGAGCTGTCCGCCGCGCTGGCGGAGGCCGGCGTCGCCGAGCCGGCATCGATCGACCCGGCGTCGCCGCACGACGCCGCCGTCACCGCGGCAGTCCACCGCTACGCCTGCGCCACGGCGTCGGCGCTGGTGCTCGTGCAGGCCGACGACCTGGCCGGCGAGACGACGGCGCTGAACCTGCCCGGCACCGCATCGCGAACGGCCGAACTGGTGCCGCAAGGTGGCGATCGCCGCCGACGCGCTCTGGGAGTCACCGGCCGGCGCGCGCGCCGCCATCGAATTCCGGCGAACGCGCGGCCGCGACACATCCTAAATCTCCTTCTGGCGAGGGATCGCCGAACGCTCCTGCGACGACGGTCCCGATGATCGCTTCCTTTCGCCTGCGATCGTCGACGCCCCGACCTGGCCGGGCACGAACATGCGGCCATTCGCCGCGGGATGATTTTCCGTTTGCCGCGCGGGGGCGGCATAATGTCATTCTGCAATCGGCCCGCGATGGGCAAGCCACGGGAGGAGCCGCACGATGTCCGGATTCGCAATGCAGGCCGCGAGGGCCCTTGCCGCGGGGCTCGCCCTCGCCGCCGCGTCCGCCGCGCCGGCGCAGCATCAGCTCAACGTCATCTGCCCGGTGCAGGCCGAGTGGTGCAACCTCGCGGCCGTCGAATTCGAGCGCGAAACGGGCATCAAGACCACGATGACGCTCAAGGGGTCGGGCGAATCGTTCGCTCAGATCGCCGCCGAAAAGGCGAACCCGAAGCTCGACGTGTGGTTCGGCGGCACCGGCGACCCGCATCTGCAGGCCGCCGAGCAGGGCCTGCTGGAGGAGTACAAGTCGCCGCTGCTGGCGCAGCTGCAGCCCTGGGCGCAGAAGCAGGCCGAGCAGTCGCGGTATCGGACGGTCGGCATCTATCTCGGCGCCCTCGGAATCGCCTACAACACCGAGCTCCTGGCCAAGAAGAAGCTCGGCACCCCCGTCGTGCTGGAAGGATCTGATCAAGCCCGAATTCGCGGGCGAGCTGCAGATGGCGAATCCCAATGCCTCCGGTACGGCGTACACGGCGATCGCGACGCTGGTGCAGGTATTCGGCGAAGACGAGGCCTTCGCCTATCTCAAGGCGCTGCACCGGAACATCAACAACTACCCGCGCTCGGGCGTGGCGCCGGTCAAGGCCGTCGCCCGCGGCGAGACGGCGGCGAGCGTCAGCTTCATCCACGACGCCGTCACCGAGGCGCAGGCCGGCTTTCCGGTGCGCAGCGCGGCGCCCTGCGAAGGAACGGGCTACGAGATCGGGTCGCTGTCGATCATCATGGGCGCGCGCAATCCCGACAACGCGAGGAAATTCGTCGACTGGGCCCTGACCGCCAAGGCGCAGGCGCTGGGCGCGCAGTCGAAGCAGTTCCAGATTCCGTCCAACGTCAATGCGCCGGTCTCGCCGCTGTCGCCGAAAATCGCCGATATCAAGCTGATCAACTACGACTTCGCGAAATACGGCACGTCGGCGGAGCGCAAGCGCCTGCTCGAGCGCTGGGATCGCGACGTCGGCAGCCAGGCGCGTTGATCCGCGGCGCAGCGGCGGTGGTCTCCGCCTTGTCCGAGCCGGTGATCCCCCCGGCCTTCATCTGATCGGAGTGGTGCCATGATCGTACGTCCCGGGCTTGCGTTACTCGCCGCCGTTTCGCTGCTCGCCCACGGCGGCGCGTTCGCGCAGGGCAGCCTCAACATGTACTGCAGTTCGCCCAGCACCGCCTGGTGCCAGGGCATGGCCAACGGCTTCGAAAGAGCCACCGGCGTCAAGGTCGCCGTCGCGCAGAAGGCCACCGGCGAAATGCTGGCCCAGGTCAAGGCCGAGAAAGCGAATCCGAAGGGCGACATCTGGTGGGCGGGCGCGGGCGACTCGTACCTGCAGGCGGCCGAGGAGAACCTGCTCGAGACCTATCAGTCGCCCAACCTGCGCGAGCTGCACGATTGGGCGCGCCGCATTTCCGAGATCTCCAGGTTCCAGGTGTCCGGCGTGTACGGCGGCATCCTGGCGCTGGGCTACAACACCGAGCTGCAGGACAAGAAGAAGCTGCCGGTGCCCCGGTGCTGGAAGGATCTGACCGCGCCCGCGTACCGCAACGAAGTCATGCTCGGCAACCCGAATTCCTCGGGCACCGCTTACCTGATGCTGGCGTCGCTGGTGCAGATCTTCGGCGAGGACGAGGCGTTCCGGTACATGAAGGCGCTCAATGCCAACGTCAGCTCGTATGCGCGCTCGGGCATCGGTCCGATGACGGCGGTGAAGCGCGGCGAGATCTATCTCGGCAGCACCGTGCTGCACGGGGTGATCACCGAAATCGCGGCGGGATTCCCGGTGAAGGCGGTGCTCCCCTGCGAGGGCGTCGGCTACGAGATCGGGTCGATGGCGATCATCAAGGGCGCGCGCAATCTCGACAATGCGAAGAAGTTCGTCGATTGGGCGCTGACCGTCGACGCGCAGAAGATCGGGCTCGAGGTCAAGGAATACGCGATCCCGACCAACAAGTCCGTGCCGCTGCCGTCGGTGGTGCCCAATCTCGCCGACATCAAGCTGATCGACTACGATTTTGCCAAGTACGGATCGAGCGAAACGCGCAAGCGGCTGCTCGAACGGTGGGAACGGGACATAAACTCCGCGCTGAAATGACCGGCGCGGCCGCGTCGACGGTCGGCGCGGGGACTCCGGCGACCGGGCGTCTTCGCGCCACGCTGGCGTTCTGGCTCGCGCTGGGCGCCGCCGGCTATCTGCTCGTCCCCTGGTACGCGCTGCAGGACAGCGTGTTCGCGCTGACCTGGATCGCGCAATTCACGACCAGGGAGGCCGCGCCCGCCCTGCTGCAGGCGGCGCAGGGCCGCTGGTGGCTCGCCCCGCTCGGCATGCTGCTCGCCGCCGGTGCGACGCTGCTCGCCCCCGGCTGGAAGCGGCCGGCCCGCTCGACTGCGCTGATCGCGGTCGGCGCCGCCGGCTTCGTCTACTTCTTCGTTCAGGGCTTCGCCATCGGCCCGGCGGGATGGTAGCTTCGAGTCGCAGGGCGGCCTGCCGCCGCCGCTCGCCGGCGGGCAGTACGGCATGGGGCTGGGCGCGTCGTTCGTCGCCGCCTGCTTCGCGATGCTCTTCGCGCTGGGGCTCGCCGGGCGCGGCTGCTTCAAGGGCGACGCCTTCGTCGCGGGAAGCGTCGTCGCGGTGGCCACGCTGGTGGCGGTATTCACGTTCTTTCCGGTGTTCCGGATACTCGTCTCGGCCGCCCAGGACGGCGGCGGCGCATTCTCCCCCGCGGAATTCCACCGTCGGCTGTTCACCGAGAAGATCTGGGGCCTGGGCTGCATCGCCGGCGCGACGCGCTGCGGCGTCGCGTGGAACACGCTGCTGCTCGGCGCTCGCCTGCGCGGCGGCCTGCACCGGCGCTCGGGCTCGCCTTCGCGCTGATCGCGACCCGCACGGAATTCCGCTACAAGAAGCTCCTGCGGATCCTGTCGGTCCTGCCGATCATCACGCCGCCGTTCGTGATCGGGCTCGGACTCATCCTGATCTTCGGCCGTTCCGGTCTCATCAACCAGTGGGCTGGAATGGGCGTTCGGCGTCGCAGCTCGGCCGCTGGATCTACGGCATGCAGGGCGTGCTGCTGGCGCAGGTGTTCGCCTTCACGCCCATCGCCTTCCTGGTGCTGATCGGCGTCGTCGACGGCGTGTCGCCCAGCATGGAAGAAGCCGCGCAGACGCTGCGCGCCAACCGGTGGCAGGTGTTCTCCGGCATATCGCTGCCGCTGATGCTGCCCGGGCTCGCCAATGCCTTCCTTATCAGCTTCATCGAGTCGATCGCCGATTTCGGCAATCCCATCCTGCTCGGCGGCAACTTCGGCGTGCTGTCCACCGAGATCTTCTTCTCCGTGGTCGGCGCGCAGCTCGACCAGGGCCGCGCGGCGACGCTGGGCATCCTGCTGCTGCTGTTCGCGCTGGCCGCGTTTTTCGCGCAGCGGCGGCTGCTGGGCCGCAGGGTGCTACACGTCGCTCGCGGGCAAGGGCGATTCCGGCCTGCCGACCCGGCTGCCCGACGGTGTCCGGCGCCTGTGCTTCGGTGTCGTGGTCCCGTGGGCGGCGTTGACGCTGGTCATCTACGCGATGGCGCTTCGCCGGCGGCTTCGTCGAGACCTGGGGCCGCGACTACACGCCTACCCTGACGCCACTACGCCAAGGCCTTCGCGATCGAGTGGACGGCGCAACGGCGTGCTCTGGGCCGGCGCCGCGTGGCACTCGTTCTGGACGACGATCCGGCTCTCGGCGCTCGCCGCGCCGCTCACCGCCGCGCTGGGCATCCTGTCCGCGTACCTGCTGACGCGCCAGAAATTCGCCGGGCAGGCGGCGTTCGAATTCGGGACGATGCTGTCGTTCGCGATTCCCGGAACGGTGATCGGCGTGGCCTACATCCTGGCGTTCAACGTTCCGCCGATCGAGATCACCGGCACCGGCGATCGTGCTGATACTCTGCTTCGTCTTCCGCAACATGCCGGTGGGCGTGCGCGCCGGCATGGCGGCGATGAGCCAGATCGACCGGAGCCTCGACGAGGCTTCGACCACGCTGGGCGCCCGCGGCTTCACCACGCTGCGGCGCGTCATCCTTCCGCTGCTGAAGCCCGCGATCGTCGCCGCGCTGATCTACAGTTTCGTGCGCGCCGTGACGACGGTGTCCGCGGTGATCTTCCTCGTTTCCGCCGAATACGAAATGGCGACGACCTACATCATCAACCGCGTCGTCAACGGCGACTACGGCGTGGCGATCGCCTATTCGTCGGTGCTGATCGTGCTGATGCTGGCGGCGATCTGGCTGATCCAGAGACTGGTCGGCGAGCGCAGGCTCGGCCGCCGGTCGCACCCTGCTGCGGGGCTGCCCGGCGTCGGCGCGCTCGGACGGAATGCGACATGAATCCGGGAATCCAGCGTCGCGGGCCGAAGGTCGCCGGGTCCCTGCCTTCGCGGGCGACGACGATCCTGCCGGCGAAGGCGTCACCCGGTCCAGCCATGTTCGAAGACGCCGCCTTGACGCCATGAACGCCGCATCGATCGAAATCCGCAACGTCAGCAAGCTCTACGGCGACGTCGCCGCGGTCCGCGACGTGTCGTTCTCGATCGCCGCGCGCACGCTCGTGACGCTGCTCGGACCCTCCGGCTGCGGCAAGACGACGATCCTGCGCCTGATCGCCGGGCTGGAACTGCCGACCTCCGGCACGATCCGCATCGGCGATGCCGACGTGACCCGCGTGCCCGCCGCCGAGCGCGACGTGTCGATGGTCTTCCAGAGCTACGCGCTGTTTCCGCACATGAACGTCGAGGACAACGTGAGCTACGGGCTGACGGTCGCCGGGCTGGCGCGCGCGCCGGCGCATGCGAAGGCCGGCGTCGCGCTGGAGACCGTCGGCCTGACCGGTCTCGGCAAGCGGCTGCCGTCCGAACTCTCCGGCGGTCAGCAGCAGCGCGTCGCGGTCGCGCGCGCGCTGGTGCTGGAACCGGCGGTGCTGCTGTTCGACGAGCCGCTGTCGAACCTCGACGCGCGGCTGCGCCGCCAGATGCGCGAGGAGATCCGCGACCTGCAGCAGCGGCTGGGATTGACCGTCGTCTACGTCACGCACGACCAGTCGGAGGCGCTCGCGGTGTCGGACCGCATCATCGTGATGGACAAGGCGGTGATCGCGCAGGAAGGCGCGCCGCGCGAACTCTATGCGCAGCCCCGGGACGCGTTCGTCGCGGGTTTCATGGGCGAGGCCAACCGCGTCCGCGGCGTGCTCACGCGGCGTGACGCGGTGAACGGCGATGTCGCCCTCGGTCCGCTGACCATCGCGCTGCCGCACCGAGGCCTGCCCAACGGCGAGATCGATGTCGCGATCCGCCCGGAAGCGATCGATCTCCTGCCCGCCGGCGCCTCGGCGATGCGCGGCGTCGTGCGCAAGGCGGCGTATCTCGGCCACACGATGGAGTACACGGTCGCGACGGCGATCGGCGCGTTGTTCGTGATTCACGGCGGCGTCGACCAGCCGCGCGCCGTCGGGGCGGAAGTATCCGTGGCGCTGGCGGCGCACGGCGTGATTGCCATTCCGCCTTCGGATGCGGCGCGGTGATCGCGGGGGACACCGAAGCGTCCGCTTCGACCCGTCACCCGCAATCCGCCGCGCGCCACCGGAAGCGGCCCGGCTCGCGCGCGGGCCGCTGCGTCAGTGGCGGTGCGCCCGCTTCTCGTCGTCGATCGGCGAGCGCCTGTGGACCCCGGCATTCACCGGTATCTCCTGGCGCGCGCCGTCCGCGGACTCGATCGTCAGCGTCAGCGCGACACGATCTCCCGGCTTCAGCGGGCGCACGAGACCCGACAATCCGAGACGCGGTCCTTCGGGAGCGAGCCTGACCTCTTTTCCCGGCGGCAGCGGCAGCCGCCCGATCCCGGCCGCGCGCTTTCCGGCAGCGTGGATGACCACTGCGGTTGCGGCGTCGCTGCGCGCGCCGACGAGCATCGCACCCTCGGTGCTGGTGAGCAGCATGTAGGCTTCGGTCGCGGCTCCGCCTGCCGCGGGCCGGACCCACGGCTCGCTGACGATGAACACGGCCGCGGTTGTCGCGGGCAGGAGCGCGCCGGCAAGCCCGCAGATCCACGCCGCGCCGCATTGGACGCGTCGGCCCCGGTGGACGCATTCGGCGGCATGCATGGCGCCATGGTAACCGACGGTGATCGCCCGCCGGGCCCGATCGCGTGCCGCCGGGAATAGCGCGCGCAATGGTACTGTTGGCTGCCATCATGGGCAGGTTCCCTTCGTCGTCCGGGAAATCCGCGTCCACGCCTCAACCAGGGAGAGCCTCATGAAGCGCTGGTTCGGATCCTTCATCGCCACGGCCGCGCTGCTCACCGCATCGGCGGCGCCCGCATCATTTCATACCTTCAAGTTCGACGCGGTCTACTCCAATGCCGACGGCACCGTGCAGTTCATCGTCATGCACGAGGACGCCCTCATGAACGACCAGCAGTTCTTCACCAGCCACACGGTCCAGAGCACGCACGCCGGCGTCACCAGGACATTCGTGTTTCCCAGCAATCTGCCCAGCAGGCTGACGTCGGATCGCAAAGTCCTCATCGCGACGCAGGGATTTGCGGCGCTCGGCATCGTCACGCCGAACTACGTCATCCCCAACGGCTTTCTCGCTACCGACGGCGGCACGATCGTCTTCGCCGAGGGGTGGGACCAGATGACCTACGCGTCGCTGCCCACCGACGGCACCAGCATGCTCAAGCGCAATGGCGCCGTCGTGCCCAACAAGGCGGAGAATTTCGCCGGCGATTCGGCGTCGGTGACGGCGGGGCCGTCGGCAGCGCTCAATGTCCAGGGCCTGTGGTGGAACGCGCCGGCGGCGTCCGAGGATGGATGGGGCATCAACTTCGCGCACCAGGGCGACACCATCTTCGCCACCTGGTTCACCTACGACGCGACCGGCAAGGGCTGGTGGCTGGTGATGAGTGCCGCCAAATCCGCCGCCAACACCTACACCGGCACGCTCTACCAGACGCACGGTCCGGCCTTCAATGCCGTGCCCTTCGCCCCCAAGTTCACCGCCACCCCGGTCGGCACCGGCACCCTCACCTTCGCCGATGCCGGCAACGGCACCTTCGCCTACACCGTCAACGGCATCTCGCAGACCAAGACCATCATCCGCCAGGTCTTCGGCCCGCTGCCCACCTGCAGCTACGGCACGCAGCCCAATCTCGCGCTGGCCACCAACTACCAGGACCTGTGGTGGAACGATCCCGCCGCCTCCGAGGATGGCTGGGGCATCAACTTCACCCACCAGGGCGATACGATCTTCGCCACCTGGTTCACCTACGACCTCGACGGCTCGCCGCTGTGGCTGGTGGCGAGCGCGCCGAAGACCGCTCCGGGCACCTACACCGGCACGCTGTACCGGACCACCGGACCGGCGTTCAGCGCCGTCCCCTTCGCCCCCAAGTTCGTGGCCACCGCGGTCGGCACCGCGACCTTCACCTTCGCCGACGGCAACCACGCCAGCTTTGCCTACACCCTCACCGGCATCGGCCCCACCTCCGTGTCGCAGACCAAGCAGATCACCCGCCAGCTCTTCACCGCTTCGGGCACCACCTGCCAGTAGCAGGAGCGCCGACTTGGCGCAGCATCAGGCGGACATCGCGCATTCGCAACGCGAGGGTCGGAGAGTAGGCCGCCGTTGAACTTGCGGTGACTGGCGAAGAATCGATGATCGCGGCGCGAGGTCGCGCGCCGGAAATGACGCCGCCGATCGCCCGGCAGCGCGCGCTCAGAATTGCTCGGCCGCGATGGCGAGCACCGACTCGCCGCCTTCGGTGATCGTGCGCGCGAGACCCGCCGCCTGCGGCAGCAGGCAAT
Source organism: uncultured beta proteobacterium (assembly GCA_963779445.1). Taxonomy (GTDB): domain Bacteria; phylum Pseudomonadota; class Gammaproteobacteria; order Burkholderiales; family Casimicrobiaceae; genus CAIWHR01. Next base: position 39,186 of record CAVZYI010000004.1, on the reverse strand, counting down.
CGGCGTAATAGCGCGCCGTCTGGATCTTGGCGGTCAGAAACCGCGCGTCGCCGGTGCCGTCGTGCAGGTGCTTCGCCGCGACGAGCGCGGCGCGTCCCAGCTGCCAGCCGCCGGCGACCAGACCCCAGAGCTCCAGGTACGGCACCGCGCCGGCGTGCGCCGCGCGCGGCTGCGCGCCGTACGCGGGCACCATCCAGTCGATCGCCGCGTGGACCGCGGCCACGCCCTCCGTCAGGCCGCGGCCGATCGCCGTGAGATTCGCATCGGCATCACCGGACAGCGCGTCGCGACGTTGTCGATCTCGCCGGCGATCGCCCGCGCCACCGCGCCGCCGTCGCGCGCGGTCTTGCGGCCGATCAGGTCGTTGGCCTGGATGCCGGTCGTGCCTTCGTAGATCGTGGTGATGCGCGCGTCGCGATAGTGCTGCGCGGCGCCGGTTTCCTCGATGAAACCCATGCCGCCGTGCACCTGGACGCCGAGCGACGCGACTTCCTGCGCCATCTCGGTGGACCAGCCCTTGACGATCGGGATCATGAAATCGACGAAGGCCTGGTGCCGCTTGCGCGCGTCGGCGTCCGGATGGCGGTGCGCGTTGTCCATCGCCGCGGCCGTGACATAGGCGACCGCGCGCATCGCCTCGGTGCTGGCGCGCATCGTCATCAGCATGCGGCGGATGTCGGGATGGTCGATGATCGGGCCGCCCTCGGCGCCCTTCTCGGTGCCCACCGGCTTGCCCTGCACGCGATCGCGCGCGTACGCGACGGCGCGCTGGTAGGCGCGCTCGGAGATGCCGACGCCTTCGAGGCCGACCGAGAAGCGGGCGAGATTCATCATGATGAACATGTACTCGAGGCCGCGGTTCTCCTCGCCGACGAGGTAGCCGATCGCGCCGCCGTGGTCGCCGTACGCCATCACGGCGGTCGGGCTCGCGTGGATGCCGAGCTTGTGCTCGAGCGACACGCAGCGGACGTCGTTGCGCGCGCCCAGCGAGCCGTCGTCGTTGACCAGCAACTTGGGCACGACGAACAGCGAGATGCCCTTGACGCCCTCCGGCGCATCCGGCGTGCGCGCGAGCACCAGGTGGATGATGTTCTCGGTGTAGTCGTGCTCGCCGTAGGTGATGAAGATCTTCTGGCCGGAGAGCTTGTACGTGCCGTCGCCCTGCGGCACGGCGCGGGTGCGCACCGCGGCGAGATCGGAGCCGGCCTGCGGCTCGGTCAGGTTCATCGTGCCGGTCCACGTGCCGGCCACCATCTTCGGCAGGAATTTCTGCTTCAGCGCGTCGGTGCCGGCGAGCTCGATCGCCTCGATCGCGCCCTGCGTCAGCATCGGGCACAGGTCGAACGCCAGGTTCGACGAGTGCCACATCTCCTCGACCGCGGTGCCGAGCAGCGGCGGCAGGCCCTGCCCGCCGAACTCTGCGGTCTTGGTGAGACCGTTCCAGCCGTTCTCGCAGAACTGCCGGTAGGCATCCTTGAAGCCCGGCGGGCGTCTTCACCGTGCCGTCGTCGAGGCGCGTCGCGCCCTCGCGGTCGCCGCCGGCATTGAGCGGGATCGAGCACGTTGGTCGCGAACTTGCGCGGCCTCCTCGAGGATCGCCGCCGCCGACGTCGGGCGTGGCTTCCTCGAAGCCGGGCAGCGCGCGACACCTGCTCGAGCCCGGCGAGCTCGTTCAGCACGAACTGCATCTCGGCGAGCGGGGCGTGGTAGGTGCTCATGGTCGATTCGGTTCACATCGATGCGGGCGCGTGCACGCCGCGCGCGCGGCACGGTCAGCCCAGCTCCGCGGTCAGCTCCGGCACGATCTCGAACAGATCGCCGACGAGGCCGTAGTCCGCGATCTGGAAGATCGGCGCCTCGGGATCCTTGTTGATGGCGACGATGACCTTGCTGTCCTTCATTCCGGCGAGATGCTGGATCGCGCCGGAGATGCCGACCGCGATGTAGAGATCGGGCGCGACGATCTTGCCGGTCTGCCCGACCTGGTAGTCGTTCGGGCACGTAGCCCGCGTCGACCGCCGCGCGCGACGCGCCGATGGCGGCGTTGAGCTTGTCGCGCCAGCGCTTCGAGCATCTTGAAGTTCTCGCCGCTGCCGAGGCCGCGGCCGCCGGAGACGACGATCCGCGCGCTGGTGAGCTCCGGGCGATCCGACTTGGTCAGCTCCTGGCCGGTGACCTTCGACAGCCCGGTGTCCGGCGCCGCGGCGACCGCTTCGATCGGCGGCGCTGCCGCCGGTCGGCGGCCGCGGCGTCGAAGCCGGTCGCGCGCACGGTGATGACCTTGACGGCGTCCTTCGACTGCACCGTCGCGAAGGCGCTGCCGGCGTAGATCGGGCGCACGAAGGTGTCCGGCGATTCGACGGCGATGATCTCGGAGATCTGCGCGACGTCGAGCAGCGCCGCGACGCGCGGCGTGACGTTCTTGCCGAAGCCGGTGGCCGGCGCGAGCACGTGCGCTGTAGCCGCCGGCCTTCGCGAGCGCGACGACGGTCGCGGCGACGTTCTCGGCGACCGGCGACGGCGAGGTGCGGCGCGTCGGCGTGCAGCACCTTGGCGACGCCGGCGATCTGCGCCGCGGCCTGCGCGGCGCGCGCCGGCGTTCGCTGCCCGGCGACGAGGACGTGGATGTCGCCGCCGATCTTCTGCGCGGCGGTGACGGCGTTGAGCGTCGCCGCCTGAGCGACGTTGTCGTGGTCGGCAAGGACAGGATGGCGTGGTCGTGGTTCCGGCGGGGAACTGCACGGTTGCGAGTGCTGCGATCGCAGTTCAGATCACCTTCGCTTCGTTGCGCAGCTTGGCGACCAGCTCCGTGACGTCGGCGACCTTGCCGCCGCCCTGGCGCTTCGGCGGCTCGACGACCTTCAGCGTCGTCGAGCCGCGGCGTGACGTCGACGCCGAGCGCGGCCGGCTTGACGATCTCCAGCGGCTTCTTCTTCGCCTTCATGATGTTGGGCAGCGTCGCGTAGCGCGGCTCGTTGAGGCGCAGGTCGGCGGTGATCGACCGCCGGCAGCGTCGTCTCGATCGTCTCGAGGCCGCCGTCGACCTCGCGCTTGACCGTCGCCCTGCCGTCGGCGATCTCGACCTTCGAGGCGAACGTCGCCTGCGGCCAGCCGAGCAGCGCGGCGAGCATCTGGCCGGTCTGGTTGGCGTCGTCGTCGATCGCCTGCTTGCCGAGGATCGACGAGCTGCGGCTGCTCCTTGTCGACGATCGCCTTCAGCAGCTTGGCGACCGCGAGCGGCTGCAGCTCGACGTCGGTCTCGACCAGGATCGCGCGGTCGGCGCCGAGCGCCAGCGCCGTGCGCAGCGTCTCCTGGCAGGCGGCGAGGCCGCAGCGACACCGCGACGATCTCGGTGGCGACGCCCTTTTCCTTCAGGCGCACCGCCTCCTCGACGGCGATTTCGTCGAACGGGTTCATCGACATCTTGACGTTGGCGGTGTCGACGCCGCTGCCGTCCGGCTTGACCCGGACCTTGACGTTGTAATCGACGACGCGCTTGACGGGGACGAGGATTTTCATGGGGACTCGCAGCCGATCGTGGAAAAGCGGACATTATAGCGCCTGGGAGTTGCGGCCTCCCGCGGGAAGAAACCGACGTCGGACGCGCGATGCTCGTCGAATCGCTGCGGCTTGCACCGCGGCCGATCCGGCGCCAGGCCCCCGGCGCCGCGACTCGTCGCCAGCGCGGTCCGGCGAGGCGACGCGCCGCCCAATGACCCCCGTGTTCCGCCGGGCGTTCCCCGGGCCCACCGATGCACGTCGGCAACGACACGCTGCGCGATCCCACGATGGTCCGTCCGACGGTTCCGCGGCTTTCCTCGCGGAAATGTCGAACCGTATGCGCGGTGGCGAACGGAACTTCCCGCCCGGAAGGGGTAACGTCGTACCGGGTGTGCAGTGGATCGCACCAGGCACGCCATTCATTCCTCCAACCCAAGTGAAGGGCACGTTCATGAACACCATCGTCTATATCGTCGGCGCCATCGTCATCATCGGCGCCATCCTGTCGTTCTTCGGGCTGCGCTGATTCCCTGCGCGGAACCATTCGCTTCCCGGGTCCGGGCCGCGGACCCGGCGCGGCGAACCGCGATGAGGCTCCGGGCATGTGCCGCGATCGCCTTGGGATGACATTCGCAAAATCGGTATCATCCGCGTTGAGGTGAAGGCGCTGCCGCCGTGCGCGGCGCTTCCCATGCCTTCGAACGCCTGCAACCGCGGCGTACGCACCACGCGCAACCGGCGGTCCGGCGCCGGAAGAAACACGGAGCCCCCATGCGGCTAGATGACCAGCAGGCCAGCGGCAACGTCGAGGATCGTCGGGGTATCGGGGTAGGCGGCGGGCTGGGCATCGGCGGCATCGTGATCGGGCTGATCGCCTATTTCCTCGGCTTCGACCCCAGCGCGGTGATGGACGTGGCCGAGCAGGTCGTCCCCAGCACGAAACGCGCGACGCGCCGAAGGGGCGCGCCGGCGGACGAGATGGGGCAGTTCGTCGCCAAGGTCCTCGGCAGCACCGAGGACGTCTGGGGCAGGATCTTCCAGCAGTCGGGCAGCCCGTACCGCCCGCCGACGCTGGTGCTCTACGACGGGCAGGTGCGCTCGGCCTGCGGCATGGGGCAGGCGGCGATGGGCCCGTTCTACTGCCCCAACGACGAAAAGCTCTACATCGACCTCGCCTTCTTCCGCGACCTGCAGACGCGCTTCCACGCGCCGGGCGACTTCGCCCAGGCCTACGTGATCGCCCACGAGGTCGGCCACCACGTGCAGAAGCTGACCGGCACCTTCCAGAAGATGGAAGCCGCGCGCGGGCGGGTCTCGCAAGCCGAATCCAACCGGACGTCGGTGCGCATGGAGCTGCAGGCCGACTGCTACGCCGGCGTCTGGGGACACTACGCGGGCACCATGAACCAGCTGGACGCCGGCGACATCGCCGAAGCGCTCAACGCCGCGACGGCGATCGGCGACGACCGCCTGCAGAAGCAGACCCAGGGCCGCGTCGTGCCCGAGTCGTTCACCCACGGCTCGTCGGAGCAGCGCGTGCGCTGGTTCAAGCGCGGCCTGGACTCCGGCCGCCCGAAGGACTGCGACACGTTCTCGACCAGCTCGATCTGAGACTGGCAGGATTTCACGACGGCCGGAAGCGGGCGATTGCGCGCTCTGCGGTCAGCGGATATTCGAATCGCCGGCTTCCACCGCCGCCACGCGCGCACCGGTCAGCGGATGGCCTCCCGGGGCATGACTCCGATCGTAAGACGGGAAATGCAGACGAGCCGGGCGGCATCGTCGACGACCCGGATCTCCCACAGCTGCGACGTCCGTCCGACGTGCAGCGGCCGTGCGGTTGCGTGCACCCACCCCGCGCGAACGCCGCGGACGTGATTCGCGTTGATATCGATCCCGACGGTCAGCGCCACACGGTCGTCGACACAGCAATGCGCGGCCGCGCTGCCTACCGTCTCGGCGAGCAGCACCGACGCCCCCGCCGTGCAGCAGCCCGTAAGGCTGGACCGTTCGCCTGTCGACGGGCATCCTGGCGCTGAGGCAATCGTCGCCGACGTCGGTGAACTCGATGCCGAGATGCTCGACGGCCGTAGCGCAGGACAACGCCTGGAGATCGGCAGGCGTCGGCCGACGATGCCAGATGGCGGTGGTCATGGAATGGATGCCTCGATGGGGAAGCGTCAGCGCGGTATTCTGCAACATCCCCAGGGAGGCCGCTGCGGCGCGCGTCGAAGATTTTTCGTGACGCGCCGCGCGGGATCGACGCGGCTCGGGAAGGGTTCGCGTCCCGTCCGGTCAGCCCGCGGCGCCCGGTGCCGGCGACAGCGGTCGCAGGAGCGGCGCGCTCTCCGCCAGCGCGCGGCGGTCGAGCTTGCCCGAAGGCGCATGCGGAAGCCGCGGGCAGATAGCAGACGTGACGCGGACGCTTGTGCGGCGCGAGCTGCCGGGTGACGTATTCGAACAGCTTCGCGTCCGGAGGTGGTTCCGATTCGGCGACGAGCGCGGCCGCCACCGTCTGGCCCCAAACTTCGTCGGGGACGCCGAACACGCCGGCGGCCGCGATGCCGGGAAACGCCTCCAGCGCGCGCTCCACTTCGGCCGGATAGGCGTTCTCTCCGCCGGTGACGATCAGGTCCGCGCGCCGCGCATGCACGTGCAGGCATCCCTCGCGCGTCGATTTCGCCCAGGTCGCCGGTGTCGAACCACGCGCCGGGGGCGAGCGTGGGTCCGTTCCAGTAGCCGGCCATCAGCGTGGGCCCGCGGACTTCGATCCGTCCCTCGGTCGACGCGCACGCCGATTCCTTCGAGTGCGGTCCCGGCGCCGCAGGCGGCCGGCGCGAAGCGCGCGGCGTACGGCGTCGCGGCCACCTGCGAGCACGTCTCGGTCAGGCCGTAGGTCACGACGATCGGCAGTCGTCGATCTTCGGCGCTGCGCAAGCAGCCTCGGCGACGCCGTCGCGCCGCCCAGCAGCATGCATCGCAGGTGCGCCGGCGCCGTCCAGTCCGGATGGGCGTCGAGCACGCGGGTCAGCATCGTCGGAACCAGCGAAACCAGCGTGACGCGCTGCGTGGCGACCAGTTCCGGAAAGTGAGCCGGCGTCGAATCCATGGGCCAGGACGACGCACCGGCGCGCGGCGAGGCAGCGGGTGACGATCGAGAGTCCACCCACGCGCGCGACCGGCATGCAAAGCAGCCACGCGTCGTCGCCCTGCCATCCGAGGTTCGCCGCGCTCGCCTGCGCCGAGGCGAGGAGCCCCGAGCGGGTCAGCACGGCGCCGCGCGACTCGCCGGTCGTTCCGGACGTGAAGATGATCGCGGCGGCGTCCCGGTGCGGCACCGGGCCGGCGCGCGCCGCGGCAGCCTCGAGGTCGGCACGCTCCGGCGCCGTCAGCCGCGGGTGCACGAGCAGCGCCGGAACGCGCAGCTCGAGCAGCGCGTACAGCGTGATCAACGTCTCGAGCGTATTGGTGCCCACCAGCATGCAGGGCAGGCCGTCGCCGCAACTCGGGCGCCAGCGCGGCGAGCCGGCGCTTCGTCAGCTCCGCGAGCTGCGCGAACGTGTACAGCCGCTCGCCGATGCGCAACCCCGGCGTATCGGCCGCGTCCCGCGCGGCGGCGAAGATCGAAAGGAATTCGCTCACCCTTTGCGCATTCCCGCCAATGCGCGCCGGTCGGTGGCCGCGCACGCGACGACGCGCGCGACGTTCACGGCAGCCGCCTGAACCTCCGGAAATCGGGCTTGCGCTTCTCGAGATACGCGTCCCGCCCCTCCTTGCCCTCTTCGGAAAGGTAGTAGAGCAGCGTCGCGTTTCCGGCGAGTTCCTGCAGTCCCGCCTGCCCGTCGCAGTCGGCGTTGAGCGCGGCCTTGAGGCAGCGCAGCGCGATCGGACTGTTGGCGAGCATTTCGCGGCACCACTGCACCGTTTCCGCTTCGAGCTGCGCGTACGGGACGACGCGGTTGACGAGACCCATTTCCAGCGCCTGGCGCGCGTCGTACTGGCGGCAGAGAAACCAGATCTCGCGCGCCTTCTTCTGGCCGACGATGCGCGCCATGTACGACGCGCCGTATCCTCCGTCGAAGCTGCCGACGCGCGGACCCGTCTGCCCGAAACGCGCGTTGTCCGCCGCGATGGTGATGTCGCAGATCATGTGCAGCACGTGTCCGCCGCCGATCGCGTAGCCGGCGACCATCGCCACGACCGGCTTCGGCAACGTCCGGATCTGCCGTCTGCAGGTCGAGCACGTTGAGCCGCGGGACGCCGTCGCCGCCGACGTATCCGCCCTCGCCGCGGACCCGCTGGTCCCCGCCGGAGCAGAACGCTTCGGGGCCCTGACCGGTGAGTATCACGACGCCGATTTCCGGATCGTCGCGCGCATCGGCGAACGCGGCCTGCAACTCGTGCACGGTCTCGGGCCGGAACGCGTTGCGCACCTCGGGCCGGTTGATGACGATCTTGGCGATGCCTTCGTCGGCCTTGGCGTAGATGATGTCGACGTAGCCCGGAACCGTCGTCCACGACGGCAGGGGGGGCAGCGGGGATGCGTCCATCGGGCTCTCCATTCGAAAACCGGGAACTGCGATTCGACCGCGGTCAGTCGATCTTCGCGCCGGATTGGCGGACGACTTTCGCCCACTTGGCGGTTTCCGCCGCGACCAGGCGCGCGAGATCGTCCGGCGTTCCCGGAACGGCCTGCGCCCCGTGCTTCGAGCAGGGATTCTGCCACCTCGGGATCCTCGAGCGCGCGCCGGATGGCGGCATTCAGCCGGGCGATGATCGGGACGGGCGTTGCGGCCGGGGCAAAGACCGCGTCCCATGCCTGGACCTCGTATCCCGGCAAGCCGCTCTCGGCGATCGTCGGATACTCCGGCGCCGCCGGGAAGCGCTGCGCGGTCGTGCACGCCAGACCGCGCACCTTGCCGCTCTTCGCGAGCGGATAGGCGTTGGGCATCACGTCGATCATCATCTGCACCTGGCCGCCCACCACGTCCGTGATCGCGAGCGCGCCGCCCCGGTAAGGGATGTGCACGATGTCGATGCCGGCCATTGTCCGGAAGAGTTCGCCGGCGAGGTGCGACGTCGTGCCGTTGCCCGCCGAGGCGAAATTGACCGTTCCGGGGTGCGCCTTGGCGTATTGGATCAGTTCGCCGACGGAACCCGCGGGGAAATCCGGATTCACGACGAGCATCGCCGCGATCACCGTCATTCGCGACACCGGCGCGAAATCGCCGATCGGATCGAAGCGCATGCCAGCGTAGAGCGTCTGGTTGATGGCATGCGTTCCGTTGGTGCCATAGAGCAGCGTATAGCCATCGGGCGCCGCGCGCGCCACGAACTCGGCGCCCACGTTGCCGCCCGCGCCGGGCCGGTTGTCGATGACGATCGGCGCGCCCAGCGCCTCCGCGACGCGCGGCATGACGATCCTGGCGAGCGTATCGGCGCCGCCGCCCGCCGGAAACGGCACGACGAGCCGAACCGGCCGGTCCGGATATTCGGCGGCCGCCACCGATGCCGGCGCCGCGCAGACACCGAGGACGACGGCCGCGAGGCAACGCACCAGGTACCAGCAATCTGTCTTCGGCATCGTGGCGATCCGCTGTCCGGAGGAATCAGGTTGCTCGGGAATTCCGCCGGATCCAGGCTGTGCGCGAAGGTTCAATGGGGGTGACGACGTACGCTCCGCCCGGCATCCTGCAGCGGAGCGTATGCGCGGCGCCTCGCGGGACGCGAGGTTCGGTGCGCATTATAATGCGGCCCTCGCCATTCGGGGCCGCTCCCGCCCGCGACGTTCTCCCCGCGCGCGTCCTCTCCGGTGCCGCACCGGCGGACCTGCGAATTGGAGCGCGAGGCCGGCCGCGGTTCCCGGCGCTGCGCAGCCGCGTACGCCGCCTCGCAGCAGCGATCATCGAAGTGCGAGACGCCGATTGCTGCGCATTCGAACCGCGGAAACCCGGCCCGCCCGAGCCCGCCCAAATCGTGTGCTGGACGATGATCGATCACGCGGACACCAGGATCAGTATCGAGCGGCCCGGTCGGACGCCCTGCTTCCGCTAGTGTAAGTTTGAGCCGCGCCGTGAATACCCCATTGTACCGACTCGATCGCGACCTCATCCATGTGCCGCTGACGCCTGCTCGTCTTGACCTACCGCCTGAACTTCTGCTTGCCGTAGCGTCGAGTGGCGGTTGCGGGTCAACGCTCCATCACTCGTCCATGTCGCGGGGGACGCGGACCCTCCGCCGGTCGGAACTTCGCGCGGCTTCGCGCGCGCCGCGACGACGCATGGCGGGAGACGCGGCAACACGCGGTTCGGCCGCCGCGCAGGACGCATGGCGCCAAGGCGCATCGCCGACCGTACCGGTTTCCCGCACTTCACCACCACCGGCGCGCATTCTGTCCTGCCGCCGTGGAGCCCGGCGGCCACTTCCCGTAATCTTGCCTCGTGACCCGCAGACGAACCGAGGGCGACACCATGAACGCCGACCACCGCAGCCCGGACACCGACAGCACCGCCCAGCAGCGACAAGGGCAGTTCCGCCGCGGGGCCCATGGGCATCCGGCAGGCCTTTCGCGAAATCCGCAAGGGCGTCGTCGTGATGTGGTGGGGTTTCTTCGACTGGGTGGCGGTCGTGTCGTGGAAGGCGCTGCTGCTGGTTTCGTTCCTGGCCCTGATACTCGGCGGCGGAATATTCAAGCTTCCCACATTCACCTTCCTGCTCATCGTCGCCTCGTTCATCATCAAGGTGGTGGCGGGCGGCAAGCGCAGGGCGGAACGCACCGCCGACGAGGCCACCCAGCGGGCCGAAACCGAGCAGCTCGAGCGCACCGTCCTCGAAGCGCGCATGGAGGCGCTGCAGGCCCAGATCGAGCCGCATTTCCTGTTCAACACCTTGGCCAGCATCGACCAGCTGATCCAGACCGATCCGCCGCGCGCCTCGAAGATGCAGCAGAGCCTGATCCGCTACCTGCGCTCGGCCATGCCGCAGATGCGCGATGGCGGCCGTCCCTCGCTGGGTCAGCAGGTCGATCTTTCCCGAGCCTTCCTGGAAATCATGGCGGTGCGCATGGAAGGACGCCTGCAGTCGGTGGTGATCGTGCCGGACGGCCTGAAATCGGCGGTCTTCCCGTCCATGATGCTGCAGACCCTGGTGGAGAACGCCATCAAGCACGGCCTGGAGCCGAAGCCCGAGGGCGGCCTGATCGAGATCGGGGCCGAGATCGTCGACGGCCAGCTCGCCGTCCACGTGCGCGACACCGGCGTCGGTTTCATGCCGAAGGGCGAAGAGCGGCGTGGGGCTGGCCAACGTCCGCGAGCGGCTGAAGGCCTTGTACAACGGCCAGCGCCGAGCTGATCATCAGCGTGCCGTCCGCGGGTGGCACCTGTGCCACCATCAAGGTGCCCTACGAGATCGCCCCCGCCCCGGCCTGACCGGATGAGTGCCCGCATGCGCCCCTTGGCCGCCCCCACCGCCGTCGTCGCCGACGATGAGCGCCTGATGCGCGACCAGATCGTCGCCCGCCTGAAGGAAGCGTGGCCGGAGCTCCTGATCGTCGGCGAGGCGAGCAATGGCCGCGAGGCCATCGACCTGGTGCGCAGCCTGGATCCCGACATCGTCTTCCTCGACATCAGCATGCCCGGGACCGACGGCATCCAGGCGGCCCAGGCGCTGGCCGGTCAGGTCCATGTGGTCTTCGTCACGGCCCACGACGAATTCGCCATCCGCGCCTTCGAGCAGGGCGCGGTCGATTACGTGCTGAAGCCGGCCGAGCCGGCGCGGCTGGCGCTGACCTGCCAGCGGCTGCGGGAGCGCCTCGAACAGGCGCCGGACCGATGGATGACCTGCTCGCGCAGCTGTCGCAACGACTCGGCGGCGAGCGGCGTCGACGCCGCGCGAATACCTGCGCTGGGTGCAGGCCAGCGTGGGCGCGACCCTGCGGATGATCCCGACGAGCGACATCCTGTTCTTCCGCGCCGAGGACAAGTACACCCGTGTGCAGACGCCGCGTTTCGAGGCCCTGATCCGCAAACCGATCAAGGAGCTGATCGACGAGCTGGACCCCGCCGAATTCTGGCAGATCCATCGCTCGACCGTGGTTCGCGTCGATGCGGTCGAGCAGGTCAGCCGCAACCTGCGCGGCAATCAGGTCGTGCACGTGAAGGGTAGCGACGAAAAGCTCGAAGTGAGCCGCACCTTCAATCATCTGTTCAAGCAGATGTAGGTGCGCCCGCGGTGGCCGGGTGTCGCTTGCCGCGTGCCGTAGAAAGCAGCGTCAGACTCGACTTTCGGATGCCGCGGTCGGACTCGCCGCGCGAGGAGAACGGCGAAGCCGGCGAAAATCGAGCTCGACCCTGCTTCTCGCCCTGTCGCCAGATTTGCGAATCCGACCCTGGTGCTCTCCGTTCAAGGCCCGAATACACCGACGATCGTGACCGGGTATGGTGCGGTCTCGCCGGCGTCGGGGTCCAGAACGGCCATGGCCCCGCCCTTGTCGCTGCTCGCCGCAAGCTTGCCATCCCCGCTCAACACGCAATAGACCTGAAAATACCCTTCGATGCCGCGCAGGTACGACATCGCCTGGTCGCGGTATTGGGGAGGCGGCTCCGGCTTGGCCGGATCCGGATCCCGGGCGCCCCACACGAACTGGTTCCACAGCGGCGGAATGTCGAACTGGGGCGGCGAGATGCAGGCACTGGAGAGCTGCACCCGTAAAAGACCCTGCGGCATCCGGCGCTCGGCCTGATGCGTCACCGCAACTTTGCTCGTCACAGCGCCATGCGAATCACGTGCCGCCGCAGCGGCCGACGTGCCCGAAGGCAACGCAGCATCCGTCAGGTAGGCGACGCGCAGGTATCGCCGTTTGGGCAGCGCCGTCGCCTTGATCTGGGGTGTGCCATTGCTCACAATACTGATATTGACCGCGAGGTTCTGCGCCACAAAGCAGCTCGGGCTCAGCTTCAAATTCTGCGCGGTGCCGCTCACGCAAGCGGTCGGCTTGACCTGCTTCAGCAGATTCTGTGCCGCAGCGACTTCGCTACGCGTGTAGACAACACCGCCGATATCGATGTAGTCACTCGAATTGAAAAACGCGAAGTACGTCGGCTCCGATATGTCCTTGGTGCCCACGGCGACGACATCCTGCTCGGCATTGGTCGCGTCGGGGCCGATCGGGCCACGGTAAACAACCTGCAGGTAGAGATCGCTCGAATCGAGCGGTACCGGATGCGCTGAAAAGTCGAAGGTCAGCGTCGTGTTTGCTCCGGCATTCAGCGAGAACTGCCTTATCGGAGCGGACACCACGATGTCCTCGTAGCTGTCGTCGATGTCCATGTCCCGGACGTCCAGACTTGGTGGCTCCTTACCCGCCCGACACCCGACGACGCGTTTGACGTTGTTCTCCGGCGAAGCGTACTCGCCGGTCAAGTTGGCCTTGTAGCATCGGTTGCGATGAAATTTGACAACGGCAACCAAAGTCCCGCCGAGCAGGTTCTGCGCATAGCTAGCGGCACCTTCGGTCAGCGGTGGCGTCACGTTGGTCAGCGTCAACCGGACCTTGCCAAATCCCGTCCCTCGGCTGTGATCGACGATCCCGTAGACGCCGTCAGCCGGCAATGAAATCGCCAGGCGAGGATTGAAAAAATAGTCCAGCAATCCGGCGGCGTAGGCGCTCGCACGGGGGAGCAGCAGCGCGGCGCGATCGTCGAAGGTTTCCAGGTCAAGCGTGTACAGCGAGTTTCGCTGGACTCCAGGTGGGCTTCGCGCCCGCCACGCGTCACTGAACATGCTGACCTTCGTCATGCGGATCGTATCCGGCTTGCTCAGGAGGGTGTCCTTGACCGCGCCCAGCAAGTACTCCTGCTTGTAGCTACCGGCATCCGGCAGCGCCTGCGGCGTGTAGTCGGACAGCGCGGATGTAGGCTGCGGATATTCAGTGTTCCCGAAGTTCCTCCCCGGAGTGAAGAATCCCCGGCTGCTGTAGTCCGCGAGTCCCTTACCGGAAAATGTGCCATCGTCCCCTGGGCTCGTGCTCCAATACTTGCTGTAGTGATTGAAGCGCGGTATGGCCGCATATCCATCAAATTTGATTGGGGGCAACGTCGCGACAACGACATTCGTTGCTGTTGGAAAATCAGAAAACGCAAAGACTCGCCTTGCAGTGGCCCTCGCGTCGATGTACTTCTCGTACGCCGCCGCACGCGTAGTGCCATGCGACTCGTCGCGCGTATGTTGCGGCTGTGCCATGTCCTCAATCAGATGTGCGACATCGCCCAGCGCACGAAACGCAGTGGCCCAATACATCTTGCGTTCAAGTCCTGTTTTGGCAACTACCGAGGTCATCGTCTTGTCGTAGCCCGTAAGCGCGCGCCACATGGAATCGCGCGCGTCTTGAAGAGTAAAATGATTTCTCCGATTGAAGTCTTCCAGTATCGACGATGAAGGTCTGGCGAAAGGATCCACGCTCCCGCTCGCCCAGACCGGTGCGGTCGAGAATGTGTCGCCACAAAATGTGGTCAGCTTACGATTGTTAAGCGGATCAAAAAAATGATTGCAAAATCGATTAAAGTTAAAATATGGATCGTCGAATTCTGGAATCTGATCCGAGAACACACCAGCAATTGCGCCTGCGTCGTCTTCTCGCACAGCTCCGCGCATGAGCCAGCCATAAACGCGAAAAGGAATCTGTCGATCTCCCGATGCGCCTTCGACATTAGGCATTTTGTTGTTGTCCCAGTCGAAGGTTTTTGCGTCCCGTGAATATGCTGAATTGAATAGCTCACTCCGGTCGATATAGCGGGTTCCAAGGTAGGAGTACGTAAGCGATGGAATTCCCAGACTTGGCAATAACGTTAAATCTCTCTGAAGTTGCGACTGCTGAAAGCCTGCCAGCGTCAAGCGCGCGTGTGTGGCAAGCTCGTATGCAGTTGCTTGCTCGCCCCAAGGATCTATGGCCAACAGAATTGCGAGTATCCGAACGATTCTCACCGTTGTGCTCATTCCGCACGCTCCCGCTCGGATTGCCTTCTTGCAGCCTCCCAATCGCCGAACTGTAGGGCCTCCAATGGACCAAGAAAACGATTCGCCTGTGTCCTTTCCTCGCGAGTGAACGCAACCTTCTTGGCTTCGTCGGCGGCAGCGCGGTAAAGTGCACCAACCCTATCCAATTTTCGATCCCTCGGCCCACAATCAGCGGCCACTAACATTTTTCCGATTTCCTCCATCCGCTCCCTGCCCAATCGCGTATCTCGCGTAAGTGCAGTTGGCTGTGGATCTGCTTCTCCGCGATCCGCAATTCCATACCCTTCCTTGTAGTAGTAAACAGCCAGCATTCGGTCGACAAGAAGCGGAGAAACGTTCCCGGACCAGGTTGACATCAGAAACTTGCCCTGCGCGTCGCTACGCGTTACCGCCAAGTGGTAACACGTCGATCTCCCTTGCCCCGGCATTGTTATGTACCCATACCATTGCCCTACGACAAAGACCCCCTCTATCGGCTGCCCCGTCGCCGCATCGACGACCTGCCCGTCGATGGCCTGCACGCGCCATGTCACGGCGACGATGACGGCGGCCGCGCCGATCCACGCCCAGGTGCGCGGTCGCCGCAGCGCCGCCCTCGCCCTCACATGCCATCGATCCGCCATATTCCGTCTCCATCCTGGATGACCAGCACGTTGTAACCGTAGGTGCCGTCCGCCTTGTCGCGTCCGACAAGGATGTCCACCAGCGACCCGATGACCGTTACCTTCCTGATCGTTCCCAGCGTCGGGACGACGGCCGGGAGGTCGCTGCCAAGGTCCGTGAAGACATTCCGATACTGCTCGCGCACCGTGTTGGTGATCGCCCCAACTGCAGCTTCGATATTGCCCCGCGCGAGTCGGTCGAGCATCGTGGTGTAGACGTCGACCGCCAGCGTTGCCGTTTCCCGCGGATCGTACACCCGGACACGTCGTTTGGCTGCGTAGATGACGCCGTTTCCGGCGTCGAAGACCTTTACACCCACGGTGTACAGGCCGGGGACGGGAAAGTTCCAGCCGATCTGCGCCAGGTCGCCGTCGAGCGTGGTGAGCGTCTGGTCCGGCGTTCCATCGTCGTTGGTATCGATCTCGATGCGCTTGAAGGCGACGTGACCCCGATTCTCGATGGTGATCGTCGTGGCCAGCGGCGCAGGGCCCTGCTGCGGCTCGAGCGCGAAGCGGAAGTCTGCGGTGCCGCTGCGATTGATGGTGATCGTGCGCGTGATCGAAGTGCCGTCCTGCGAGTTGAATACCAGCGTCAGGATGTTCGCGCCCGGCTGGAGCGACACGTTGTCGATGAAGAATGTCCCGTCGCGATTCAGATTCGCCAGTTGCCCTTCGACGATCAGCGCGGCGTTGAATTGCCCCTTCACCGTCCCCGCGATCGAAGCGGTGTCGTCCGGAATGACGGCACCGTCGATCCCGGCGTCGAGCTGAATGCTTGGCGCGCTGACCACCGTGACGGTGGCCGGCGCCGAGGTCACGCTGAGCCCGAGCGCATTGCGCGCTCGCGCCGTCACCGTGTGGCTTCCCGCCGTAACTCCGCTCCAGAGCCACACATACGGGGCGACGCTGCGGCTTCCGAGCAATGCACCGTCGCCGTAGAAGTCGACCTGGGCAATGGATCCGCCGGTCTCCGTGGCGGCCGCACCGATGCGGATTTCTCCGGGGGCCTGATACGTCCGGCCCGGGAAGGGCTCGGTCAGGACCACCGCGAGGTCGCTGACGTTGATGCTGATGGCCGGCGACGCGGCATTGGTGCCGTCGGTGGCGAATACCCTGGCGACGAGCGCATGGGTGCCCGCCGCCGCCCCGCTCCAGATGCCGCTGGCCGTCGCCGACGAGGCGCTGCCGGTGAAGCGCGCGGTCCCGACCAGAACCCCATCGGCCGAGAACTCGACGCGATCCAGCGTTCGCCCTGGCACGCTGGCCTGGGCAGTCAATGCGATGCTCTGTCCAAGGGTGTATTTGGTACCGGACACCGGTGCCGTAAGCGTGACCGACGGAGAGGCGGGGCCCTGAACGACGACCGCGATGCCGGTCGATGCCGTGGATCCCCCAAGATTGTCGGTCGCCTTGGCCGTCAGCACGTAGCTTCCCGCCGCGACATTGGCCCACGTAAACGAATACGGCGCGGTGGTCTTCGTTCCGACGAGGGTGCTCCCCGCATAGAACTCGACTTTGCTGATCGATCCTCCGGTGAAGCCGGCTGCGGCTGTAGCCCGCAACGCAATGCTTGCCGGTGCCGTATACACGGCGTTATTGACGGGCGCCGTCAAATTCACCGACGGCGGCGGATTGAGATTGAAAGTCAGGCTTCGATCGACGTTCGGCGCCGGCAGGTAGACCGAATTTCCTCCCTGCGACGCGCGAATCGTGCATGTACCAGCCTTCATGAGGAGGGTCACGGTCGCCCCCGACAACGTCCCGGAGAAGTCCGTGGCGGAGACCGAGCACACGCCGGGAGTCAGCGAAGTGAAGGAAACGGAATCACCCGAGGACGCGGTCGCCGTTGCATAGACCGGCTGGATCAGCACTCCAAATAGGTACCCGCCGAGTTGGTTCCAGGTTATGGTCTGCGCGACTCCGGCGGGGGTGATCGAGAACGCCTGCGCGGCGCTCGGCAACACGCCGTTGGTGGCGGTGATCACGCCCGTGGATGTGACGTCACGTTGCATGCAACAGCCCGTGATCGTTCCGTCACGCTGCAATGTCAGGCCCGGCGGCAACTTCCCGGCGGTCACCGCAAAAGCCGGGGCAGGGACGCCGGTAGCCACGACCTTGAACGTGTAGGCGGCTCCGGCGACACCATTCGGCGGCGGAGAAGTCGTTATCGCCGGCGGCAGCGTGGAAGTGCCGGTGACGTTGATCAGCACGGCCAGCGTGGCGCCGGATTCGTTGGCGACCACCAGGTCCGTCTTTCCGTCGCCATTGAGGTCGCCCGCGACGAGCTGCGCCGGACCCGGCCCCACGCCGAAGTTCACCGGAGACTGGAACGTTCCATTGCCGTTGCCCAGGAGTATCGATACCGTGTTGTCGTCGACGTTCGCGACGGCCACGTCGGGCCTGCCGTCGCCGTTGAAATCGGCCACCACGATTCCTTCCGGGCGCGCGCCGGTTGCAACGTCGACGGGTGCGGCGAAGCTGCCGTCGCCCCGGCCGATGAGGATCGATACGGTGGGAGCGAAGAAGTTGGTGAGCGCAATATCGGGCTTGCCGTCCCCATTGAAATCCGCGGTCGCGACGTTGTACGGGTACGCCGGATAGGCGCCGGTGACGATGGGCGCCGTGGCCTGGAAGGCGCCGTTGCCATTGCCGAGCAGGATCGAGATGCTGCGATCCGATGGATTGGTGACGACGATGTCGAGCTTGCCGTCGCGGTCGAAATCACCTGCCGCGATGCCGGGATGGTTGCTCCCCGCGAAGGTCGTGACCGCGGCGCCCAGCGTTCCGTCGCTCCTGGAGAGCAATGTCGCCACGCGGTTGTCGGCGAATCCCGTGGCGGCGACGTCCGGCTTTCCGTCGCCGTTGAAATCGGCCACCACCAGCGCCCGCGCGGCGGTACCGATCGGATACGCGATCCGGGGACGGAACGTGCCATCGCCGTTGCCCGCGCTGACCGAAACGCCGTCGTCGCCGATGGTGAGCATGTCCGGCAGGCCGTCGCCCGTCACGTCACCCGAAGCCACGCCCCAGGCGTTGGCCGCGGCCTCGAAGTATCGCTTGCCGAGGTCGTCGAATGTTCCGTTGCCGTAGCCGCGCAGGACGATACCGCCCGAACCCGCGTGCGCGACGGCCGCGATATCCACCTTGCCGTCGCGATCGAAATCGCCAAGCGCCAGCCCGATCGGGACGACGTTCAGCGCCGGATCCGACGCATGCGCGAATCGTACCGCGGAACTCCCGGGCGTGATCATCACGTTGACCGCGCCCGAGGTTGCCGTGGGGCCCATGCTGTCGTAGGCCTTGGCGGTGATGGCGTGGGCGCCGGGAGGCGCGTTGTTCCAGGTGATCGCGTAGGGCGCACCGCTGTCGGTGCCCAGCAGGGTGGCGCCGGCGTAGAACTCGACCCTGGTAATCGCGCCATCGCCGGCCGCCGCCGTGGCGGCAAGTGGAATGTTGACCGGCGTGGTGTAGCTGCCGTAGTCGGCGAGGCCGGTGAGAACGACCGTCGGCGCCCGATAGGGCGTCACATTGACCACGACGACATTCGAATCGGCGGTGACGCCGCGGTCGTCGACGGCGGTTGCCCTGACCTGATAGACACCCGTGGCAACGTTCGTCCAGAGATACGTAAACGTGTTCGGATAGAAAGCAGAGTCCGACCGCGATCCTGATCCGATCAGCGTGACTCCATCGTAGAATTTCACGCTCGATATCGAGCCGAGCGACAACGCAGCGACCGCGGTCACGTTCAGCGTCAGACTGGCCGGCGCGGCAAAGTAGGTGTTGCTGACCGGATCCGTCAACGTCACTGACGGCGGGCTGACGTTCGTCGTGACGACGAAGCTCTGGTCGACGGACGGCGCGGCGGCGTAGGTTCCATTACCGGCCTGCACCGCGCGGATCGAGCAGGTTCCTGCGGCCACCAGCGTGACGGTGCTCCCGCTCACCATGCACACAGCCGTCGTGGTCGACGAAAAGCTCACCGGCAATCCCGACGACGCCACGGCGCTGATCGTGAACGGTGCCGCGCCCATTGTCTGATTGCCGAGGGCGCCGAAGGCTATGGTCTGGCTCGCCGCAGTGACGCTGAAGCTCCGGACCACGACGGGCGCCGCGGCATACGTGGCATTGCCGGCTTGTGCCGCCTGGATCGTGCAGGTTCCGGCCGCGACGAGCGTCACCGCATTTCCGCCGACCGTGCAGACCGTCGGGGTCACCGACGAAAAGGTGACCGTCAGGCCGGATGATGCGGTAGCGCTGATTGTGAACGGTGCCGCGCCCAGAGTCTTGTTGCCAAGCGCACCGAAGGTGATGGATTGGCTGGTCAGGCCACCGCTCACGGTGAAGCTCTGATTGACCAACGGCGCGGCCGAATAGCCGGCATTGCCCGCCTGCGACGCCTGCACGGTGCAGGTCCCCGGAGCGACCAGCGTCACCGTGCTGCCGCTCACCGTGCACACGGATGTCGTAAGCGACGAGAACGTCACCGCCAATCCCGACGATGCGCTGGCGCCAATGGTGAACGGCGCGGAACCCAGCGCCCTGGAACCCAGCGCGTTGAAGGTGATGCTTTGACTGGCCGGCGCAATGGCGATCGCGAAACTCTGCATCGCATCGGGTGAAACGCCGTTGGCGGCCGTCAGCATTCCGGCAAAGGTGCCGACCGTGGTGGGCGTTCCGCTGATGACTCCGGTGATCCCCAGCAGCGCCAGGCCGGGGGGCAGCGCGTTGGTCGTCACGCTGAACGTCGGCGCCGGTATCCCGCTCGCGGTCAAGGTGTAACTGTACGGAACATTGAACGTGCCGTTGGAAGGCGGGCTGCTGGTGAACAACGGCGCCTGCGAGGTCCCCGTTCCATTGGTGAGGGCGAACGACGCGCTCAGCGCCCCGACGCCTGCCGTCACCGAGAACGATCCGGTGACCGCATTGGACCTGAAGGCGGGCGCGGTGGCCACGCCGGTGGCGTTGGTGGCGACCTGGACGATCCTCGACCCGCCGGGGAAACTGCCCGACGCGCCCGTCGACGGCGCTCGAAAGGTGACCATCACGCCATGCAAGGGAAGTCCGCCGGCGTCCCGGACGACGGCGCTCAACACCGTCCCGAAGGCGGCGCCCGGCGCTACCGACTGTGGCGTTCCGCTTTGGATGGAGACGGTCGCCGGTGCGGGAAGGCTCGACGCATTGAGCAGCACGGAAACGGTATTGCTGGCGCCGTTGCTCGCCACCAGGTCCGGCCTGCCGTCGCCGTTGAAATCGGCGGTGGCGATGTCCTGCGGCACCACGTCAGCCGCATAGGCGACGGGAGTCGCGAACGACGTGCCGTTGCCGTTGCCCGGGAAGACGGTGACGTTGTCGGTCAGCAGATCGATCACCGCGAGATCGGGCTTGCCGTCGGCATTGAAATCGCCGACGACGACGCGCAGCGGCACATTGGCGTAGGTGAACGTGCCCGCCGCGGCAAACGTGCCGTTGCCGTTGCCCAGCAGCACCGACAGGTTGCCGAAGCCGCTGTTGGCGACCACCAGATCGGGCTTGCCGTTGCCGTTGGTGTCGGCAATCGCGACCGCCGACGGATTCCAGCTGGTGACGAGGTTGAGTGCCGGTCCGAAGGTCCCGTTGCCATTGCCAAACAGGACCGACACGTTGTTGGCCGTGGTGCTGTCGCAGTTGGCCACGGCAATGTCCAGCGTGCCGTTGCCGTCGAGGTCGCCAATGGCCACGTCGCAGGGACTCGTTCCCGTCGCGTAGGCCACCGCTGCCTGAAACGTGCCGTTGCCGTTGCCGAGGAGCACCGACACCGTCTGCCCGGTGACCGGTTGGGCGCCGCCGAGCGACTGGTTGGTCACCACCAGATCCACCTTGCCATCGCCGTTGAGATCAGCCGCCGCGATGCCCGACGGCGCGAGACCCGCATTGACGACGATCCGGGTTTGAAACGTCCCGTTTCCATTGCCGGGAAAGACCATCACGTCGTTGCCGAACAGATTCGTCACGGCGATGTCCGCATTGCCGTCGCCGTTGAAGTCGCCGACCGCCAGTTGCTGGTTGTAGTTGCCGGCCGCCAGCGTGGCGCCCGGCGCGAACGTCCCGTCGCCGTTGCCCCGAAGGATCGAGATCGTGCCGTCGACCACGTTGGAGGTCGCGAGATCGAGCCTGCCGTCGCCTTCGAAATCGCCGATGGCGACGGCGACGGGATTGGCGCCGGTCACAAAATTCATCGCGGCGGCAAACTGCGTGACGGCGCCGGTCACTCCGATGGAGAAGCTCCGATCGACATTGGGCGCCGCCGCATAACCGGCGTTGCCCGGCTGTGTGGCGCGAATGGTGCACGTGCCGGCCGCGACCAGCGTCACCGTGGTGCCGCTCACGGTGCATACGGGCGTCGTCTGCGATGCGAAGCCGACGGCGATACCCGACGACGCGGTGGCGCTGATCGTGAACGGCGCCGCTCCGAGTGTCAGATTGCCCAGCGGCGCAAAGGTGATCGTCTGGTTCGCCAGCGCCGCCGCGCCGGGAGCGCTGTGCGCCGCCAGAATTGCGACGGCAACCACGCGCGCTAGGGCTCGTGCCGCCGTTGCGAGGGAAGCCCGTGCAACGAGGATCCGCGCCGACAGCGGGCGATTCGGTCGTGGCCCTATAGATGGGCGATATTGAAATCCCTCGCCAGTCGGGCGCAAACGGATTGTCTGCAGTACACGATCAAAACCGACGCGCCTCCCTGCGCTCGGCGACTCGGGCAATGCCCTTGGTCCGATGACAGCCGGAACGTCGAACTTCGATTGGAGTGACAGGCGGTGTGCGATGCCGCTTTCCATCGGTTGGCCGAATAGAACTGGAGCGGAGAAGGAACTGTCGCAACGCTACGAGGAGGCAGCGACGGGTGTCAATTCGGCCAAACGGATTAGCACGCGATATGCCCACGGCAGCCCGTTGATTGCAATCCGCTTTCTCCCGAGAGCGGCGCGCACCTGTCATTTCTTGCAGTTGCGGCGATTGCGCGAGGCGCGTACCCGCTTCGACCGGCCTCTGCATCCCGGCACATCGCCGCCATGGCTCCCAGTCTCCATGAACCCGCGGCGCATTGCGCCCCTGGTCGCGACTTGCCGATGCGTTGCGCGGCAGTTCGCTCGCGCGATACATCCGCTTCCCGATTCGCCAGGCGGATCGGGCCCGGCGGGTCTCGATGAACCGGCGTGCCATCCTGTATGCTGCGCGCTTCGATCCGGACTCCGGATCGTCGTTCGGCACCGGCGACACGGATTTCGCAACCGTTCGACTGAACCTTCCTTGCTTCGAGCAGACCCGTCGATGACCCGTACCCTGAAGCACGCGACGCTGATTGCCATCACCTGCATGGCCGCCTTTGCCCTTCCCGCCCTCGCCGTCATCCCCGACGACGCGCTCCCGGCGCTGAGCGGCGCCAGGCTGCCGCTGCTCTGGGGCGTGCCGTTCGCGGGGCTGCTGCTGTCGATCGCGCTGGTGCCGCTCGTCTCGCGCGCACTTCTGGCACGCGCACTACGGCAAGATCGCGGCGGCCTGGGCGCTCGCGTTCCTGGTGCCGTTCGCGCTGCACTTCGGCGTCGGCGAGACGCTGCACCACGTCGCGCACGCGATGCTGCTCGAGTACGTCCCGTTCGTCGTCATCCTGTTCGCGCTGTTCACGATCGCCGGCGGCATCTGCGTGCGCGGCGCGCTGCGCGGGCACGCCGGCGCGCAACACCGCGCTGCTGGCGCTCGGCGCCGCGCTCGCGAGCGTGATGGGCACGACCGGCGCGTCGATGCTGCTGATCCGGCCGCTGCTGACCGCCAACGAAGCGCGGCGGCACAAGGTGCACGCCGTCGTGTTCTTCATCCTGCTGGTCGGCAACGTCGGCGGCGCGCTGTCGCCGCTGGGCGATCCGCCGCTGTTCATCGGCTTCCTCAAGGGCGTCGATTTCTTCTGGACGACGCGCGAGCTCGCTGCGCCCGACGGCGTTCCTGGTCGCGGCGCTGCTCGGCGCTGTTCTGGCTGCTCGACCGCTGGCTCGTACCGGCGCGAGCGCGCCGCTGCCCGCTGCCCGCCGCGGACGCCGCCCGCTCGCGCATCGAGGGATCGGTCAATTTCCTGCTGATCGCCGGCGTGATCGGCGCGGTGCTGATGTCCGGGCTGTGGAATCCGGGCGTCGGCTTCGACGTGCTGGGCGCGCACCTCGAGCTGCAGAACCTGCTGCGCGACGCCCTGCTGGTCGCGCTGGCGCTGGTGTCGCTGGCGCTCACGCCGCCGGCGGTGCGCGAGCACAACCAGTTCCACTGGGTGCCGATCGTCGAGGTGGCGAAGCTCTTCGCCGGCATCTTCGTCACGATCATCCCGGTGATCGCGATGCTCGGCGCCGGCCGCGACGGCGCGCTCGCCGGCGTGATCGACCTGGTGATCGGACCCGCGGGCGAGCCGCGCAACGCGATGGTCTTCTGGACGACCGGCCTGCTGTCGGCGTTCCTCGACAACGCGCCGACCTACCTCGTGTTCTTCAACCTCGCCGGCGGCGACGCCGGCGACGCTGATGGGCCCGCTGACGGCGACGCTGGCGGCGATGTCGATGGGCGCGGTCTACTTCGGCGCGCTGACCTACATCGGCAACGCGCCCAACTTCATGATCAAGGCGATCGCCGAGGATCGCGGCGTGGCGATGCCGAGCTTCTTCGCCTACCTCGCGCTGCGCGGCGCTGGCTGCTGCTGCCGCTGCTGCTGGTGATCGCGATCGGCGTGCGCTGTAGCGCGCGCAGCGGCCCCCGGTCCGCGCGCCGTCAGCCGACGACCAGGATGTGGACGCGGAACGGCCCGTGCGCGCCGAGCACGATCGTCTGCTCGATGTCGCCGGTGCGCGACGGCCCGGAGATCAGGTTGACGGCGCGCGGCAGCGGGCCGCGCTCGCTGCGGATCAGCGCGAACGCCTCCTCCATGCCCGGAGACGACGCGATCGGCGCGGCAGCGACGGCGACGTGCGTGTCGGGCAGCAGCGTCGTCGCCGTCGGCGTGTCGGCGCCGGCGCAGCACGACCAGCGTGCCCGTCTCGGCGATCGCGCAGAAGCAGCCGGTGATGCCGAGCCGATCGTCGCCGATCGTCGGCCGCGCCTCGATCGTCGAGCCCGGCGCCCGTCCAGTCGAGATCGGCGAATTCGGGCCAGCAGACGCCGGCGTGCGATTTCTGCGCGGCGAGCGCCGGCGGCAGGACCAGCGCGTCGAGGTAGCGCGCGACGGCCGCCGGGAATCTCGCGGCGATCGGCGATGCGCTCGACCGTGCTCTCCATGTCGGTCGCGCGCTGTCATGAAGCGCGCGAGCAGATCGTCGGGCATGCGCCGGGCGCGGGCCGTGCCGCGTGCGCGGCGACGTAGGCCTCGGCGTCGGCGCGCGCCGCGCGTGCGATCGCCGGACTTGCGCGAGCGCCTTGCTGCACGCGGCCGAGGATGGCGTCGCGGGCCGCGCGGTTGTCGGTGAGGCTCGTTGGCATCGTCAGCTCCTGATCGCTGCCGCGCTCCTGTCGCTGGCAGCGCGTCGACTACTTGTGGCCGCGGACGAACGCGTCGAGGCGCTCGATGCCCTCGCGTATCGCCTCGGGCGACGCCGCGTAGCTGAAGCGGATGTGCTGGCCGTCGCCGGGAACGCGGCGGCCGAAGTGGATGTCGGCGAGCACCGCGACGCCGGCTTCGTGCAGCAGGCGCTTGCGAAACGCTTCCGAATCGGCGCAGCCGGTGATGCGGCAGGCCTCGGTGACGTTCGGCCACGCGTAGAACGCGCCGCCGGGCGTCTTGCAGGTCGATGCCGGGCACCGTGTTGAGCAGGCCGACGATCAGGTCGCGGCGCTCGAGGAAGCTCGCGCGCATCGCGTCGGCCGCGTCCTGCGGACCGGTGACCGCCTCGACGCGCCGCCCACTGCGAGATCTGCGACGCGCACGAATCGGTGTTGGTGATCCAGCGCGTGAACACCGGCGCCAGCGCGCGGTTGGCGGCGAAGCCGATGCGCCAGCCGGTCATCGCCCAGGTCTTCGACGCGCCGTCGCAGATGATCGTGCGCTCGAGCATGCCCGGGCGCGTCGCGAGCGTGTCGAAGCTGCCCGCGTAGGCGAGCCGCGAATAGATCTCGTCGGCGAACACCCAGACCTGCGGATGCCGCGCGCAGGATCTCGGCGATCGCGTCGAGGTCGCCGCGCCTGCAGCATGCCGCCGGTCGGGTTGTGCGGCGTGTTGAGGATCAGCAGCCTCGTCTTCGCGCGTGATCTTCGCTTCGAGCTCGGCCGGATCGAACGCGAAGTCGCGCGATTCGCGCAGGTAGATCGGCACCGGCACCGCGCCGTTGGCGACGATCTGCGATTCGTAGATCGGGAAATCCGGGCACCGGATAGATCACCTCGTCGCCGGCGCCGTAGTCGGTGACCGAGGCGATCGTGTACGCGATGAAGGGCTTGGCGCCGGCGCCGACGACGACGTCGTCGGGCCGGATGTCGAGGCCGCGCCGCGCGCCGATGTCCTTCGCCGCGGCCGCGCGCAGTTCGTCGATGCCGGCCGACGGCGTGTAGCCGTGCTTGCCGCCCTTGATCGCGGCGATCGCCGCCTCCTGGACGTTGCGCGGCGTCGGGAAATTCGGGCTGGCCGATGCAGAACGAGACGATGTCCTTGCCCTGCGCGCACCAGCGCGTTGACCTCGGCCAGCACGACGAAGGCGTTCTCGGTGCCGAGCGATTCGGCGCGGCGCGAAAGCGGCGGCGCCGCCAGGACGTGGTCGTGGGGTGCGTTCACGCGGACCTCCCTGCCTGCGCGTGCGCGATAGAGCTCGCGAAACGTCCTGCCCGCCGGCGCCGGCATGTCGCGCCCGTCGGTCCAGCCGCCGCCGAGCGGCAGCCTGTGGATCAGGCCGTCGCTGCCGCCCATCGCCTTCAGCACGCGCACGCCGATCTGCGTCGCCAGCGCGTAGAGCGCCGGACGCTGCGCGACCCACGCCCAGACCGCGAGGCCGGCGCGCTCGTACCACGGCCGCAGCCCGGTCGCGAACGCCTTCTCGCGCAGCTTGCGCTGCAGGTCGGGCAGCGGAATCTTCACCGGGCAGACGACGCCGCACTGGTTGCACATCGTCGACGCCGCCGGCAGGTCCTGCGCGTTCTCGAGGCCGACGTACATCGGCGTCAGGATCGAGCCGATCGGGCCCGGGATACACCCAGCCGTACGAATGGCCGCCGACGTTCTGGTACACCGGGCAGTGGTTCATGCACGCGCCGCAGCGGATGCAGCGCAGCGCCTCGCGCACGTCGCTCGCCAGCACCGCCGGTGCGGCCGCTGTCGACGAGGATGAAATACATGTGCTCGGCGCCGTGGAACTCGCCCGCGCCCTTGGTCCCGGTCAGGATGTCGACGTAGTTGGAGATCGACTGGCCGGTCGACGAGCGCGGCAGCAGGCGCATCAGCGTCGCGACATCCTCGAGCGTCGGCACGATCTTCTCGATGCCGGAGATCGCCACGTGCACCTTCGGCAGCGTCGTCGTCAGCGTCGCGTTGCCCTCGTTGGTGACGAGCACGACCGATCCCGGTCTCGGCGACGAAGAAATTGCCGCCGGAGATGCCCATGTCGGCGGTCAGGTAGTGCTGGCGCAGCACGCCGCGCGCCTCGAGGCACAGCTCCTCGATGCCGGTCTTGCGCGGCGTGCCGTGCTTCTTGTGGAAGAGGTCGGCGACCTCCTCCTTCGACTTGTGCAGCGCCGGGCCGATGATGTGCGACGGCGCCTCGTAGTCGTTGATCTGCAGGATGTACTCGCCGAGATCGGTCTCGACGACCTGCATGCCGGCGCCTTCGATCGCGTGGTCGAGCGCGGACTCCTCGCGAGACCATCGACTTCGACTTGATGATCTTGCGCACCGCGTGCCGCGCCGCGATCTCCAGCACCAGCGCGTTGACGTCGGCCGGCGTCTCGGCCCACAGCACGGTCGCGCCGCGCGCCGCGGCGTTCTTCTCGAACAGCTCGAGCCAGACGTCGAGATTGTCGAGCGCGCGGTTGCGGATCGCCTTGCCGGCGTCGCGCGTGCCTTCGAAGTCGTCGAGCTCGACGAGCGACGCGCGCCGCTTGGCGACGAACTTGCCCTGCATCTTCCTCAGGTTGTGCTGGAGCCGCGCGTCGTGCAGCTTGACGTGCGCGCGCTCCTTGAAGTGCATCGACGCGACCTGCATCCGCTCCCCCGCCTGACCACATTTGCCATCGGCACGCGACGAAGGCGGCCCGCCGAAGCAGGCTCAGCCTCCGAGCATGCCTGATCCTAGGACCCGCTCCCGGCCAGCACCTCGGCGACGTGCAGCACCTTCGTCCTCGTGTCGCCGCGCCGCCGCAGGCGGCCTTCGATGTTCAGCATGCAGCCGAGGTCGCCCAGCACGACGGCATCGGCTCCGCTGTTGGCGATGTGCTGGCACTTGTTGTCGGCGAGCCGCGCCGAGATCTCGCCGAACTTGATCGAGAACGTGCCGCCGAAGCCGCAGCAGGTCTTCGCATTCCGGCCATCTCGGTCAGCGTGAGCCCCGGCACCTGGGCGAGCAGCGCGCGCGGCGACGCCTTGACGCCCATCTCGCGCAGGCCGGCGCAGCTGTCGTGGTAGGTGACCGTGCCGTCGAAGCGGCCGGGCACCTTGTCGAGCTTCAGCTCGTTGACCAGGAACTCGGTCAGCTCGCGCGTCTTCGCGGCGAGCGCCTCGACGCGCTTCGCCATCGCCGGATCGTCGGCGAACAGCTCGGCGTAGTGCGTCCTGATCATGCCGCTGCACGAGCCGGACGGCGCGACCAGCCAGTCGCAGCCTTCGAATTCGGCGACGACCTTGGCGGCCAGCGCCCTGGCGTCGGCGCGATCGCCGGAGTTGTAGGCGGGCTGGCCGCAGCAGGTCTGCGTCGGCGGAACGAAGACGTCGGCGCCGCCGGCTTCGAGCAGCCGGATCGCGGCGAAGCCGATCGACGGCCGCATCAGGTCGACGAGGCAGGTGACGAAGAAACCGACGCGCATGGACGGCTCCGGGTCGGCTCAGCACGGTTGGTGCAGACGCCGGAACCGCAAATCTTAGCACGGCGGCGCCGCCGCGCCGGACGCCCCGCGGACCGGCCTACAGGAAGCCGGAGCTGCAGCAGCGCCACGACGCACCAGCCCATCAGCGGCTGCGGCAGGATGCCGAACAGCAGCAGCGCGAGGCCGTTGACCGACAGCAGCACGCGGTTGTCGAGGCGCGCGACGATCGGCGCGGTGTCGGTCGCGTCGTCGAAATACATCAGCTTGACGATGCGCAGGTAGTAGAACGCGCCGACCAGCGACGCCATCACCGCGACCACCGCGAGCCAGGTGAAGCCGGCGTTGACCGCGGCCTCGATCACCGAGAACTTGGCGTAGAAGCCGATCGTCGGCGGGATCCCGGCGAGCGAGAACATCACCAGCAGCATCATGAACGCCCACCACGGCGAGCGCTGGTTGAGCCCTTGAAGTCGTCGAGCTGGTCGGCCTCGAAGCCCTCGCGCGACAGCAGCATGACGATGCCGAAGGACGCGAGCGTGGTCAGCACGTAGGCGACGACGTAGAACATCGCCGCGCTGTAGCCGTTGAGGTTCGCGGCGAGGAACCCCAGCAGCATGAAGCCCATGTTGGCGATCGTCGAATACGCGAGCATCCGCTTGATGTTGGTCTGCGCGATCGCGATCACGTTGCCGAGGATCATCGACAGCAGCGACAGCACCATCAGCATGCCCTGCCAGTCGAAGTCGAGCCCGACCAGCGCGACGGCGAGCAGGCGCAGCATGAACGCGAACGCGGCGAGCTTGGGCGCGGTGCCGATCAGCAGCGTCACCGCCGTCGGCGCGCCGTCGTACACGTCGGGAACCCACATGTGGTACGGCACGGCGCCGAGCTTGAAGGCGATGCCCGAGACGACGAACACCAGGCCGAACACCAGGATCGTCCGGTTGGCCTGCCCGCCGCGCGCACGACCTCGCGCGATGCGCGTAGATGTCGAGCGAGCCGGTCGCGCCGTAGACCATCGACATGCCGTAGAGCAGCATGCCGGAGGCCAGCGCGCCCAGCACGAAATACTTCATCGCCGCTTCGGAGGCGTCGTTTCGACGTCCGGTGCATCGCCACCATCGCGTACAGCGACAGCGCCTGCAGCTCGAGCCCGAGGTAGAGCGTGAGGAAGTTGTTGGCGGAGATCATCACCATCATGCCGAGCAGCGTGAACAGCGTCAGCACGAAGGTCTCGCCGCGGAACAGCCCGCGCGCCGCGAGATAGCCGCGCGAGTAGAACAGCATCAGCGACACGGCGATGTAGCTGAAGAACTTGAGCAGGTCCGACAGCATGTCGTCGACGACCAGCCCGTTGATCGCCAGCGTCGGCTCGAGCGCGGCGGTGGCGAGCGTGATCCACGCGCAGACGAGCAGCGTGACCTGGGTGAGCCAGAAGCTCACGGTGCCGCAGCCGCTCCGGCAGGAACAGGTCGACCAGCAGGATCGCGCAGGCCGCCGCGAGCAGCACGATCTCGGGCAGCACGACGAGAGGTTGAGCGTCATCATTGCGGTGCCCGGTGCTCAGAGCTTGCTCTTCGCGACGTGCGCCAGCAGGTCGGTGACGGACGTGTGCATCACGTCGACGAAGGGCTTCGGATAGATGCCCATCGCAGAGCACCAGCGCCGCGATGCTCGCCAGCAGCCAGAACTCGCGGCGGCTGAGGTCGGTCAGCGTGGCGACGTGCGTCGTTGGCGACCGTCGCCGAAGATCACCCGCTTGTACATCCACAGCGTGTACGCGGCGCCGAGGATCATCGATGGTCGCGGCGAGGAAGCCCAGCCAGAAATTGACCTTCACCGCGGCCAGGATCACCAGGAATTCGCCGACGAAGCCGGACGTCGCCGGCAGTCCGGCAGTTGGCCATCGCGAACAGCATCATGAACGCGGCGAACTTCGGCATCGTGTTGACGACGCCGCCGTAGTCGGCGATCTGGCGGCTGTGCATCCGGTCGTACATGACGCCGACGCAGAGGAACATCGCGGCCGACACGAAGCCGTGCGAGATCATCTGCACCAGCCCGCCCTCGACGCCGAGCTGGCTGAACAGGAAGAAGCCCAGCGTGACGAAGCCCATGTGCGAGATCGACGAATAGGCGATCAGCTTCTTCATGTCGGCCTGCATCAGCGCGACGAAGCCGATGTAGACGACCGCGATCAGCGACAGCGTGATCACGAAGCCCGACAGGTAGCGCGACGCGTCCGGCACGATCGGCAGGATGAAGCGGACGAAGCCGTACGCGCCGATCTTGAGCGTGATCGCCGCCAGGATCACCGAGCCGCCGGTCGGCGCCTCGACGTGCGCGTCGGGCAGCCAGGTGTGCACCGGCCACATCGGCACCTTGACCGCGAAGGACAGGAAGAACGCGACGAACAGCAGCAGCTGGACGTTGAGCGACAGCGGCAGCTGGTACCACTCGAGGATCGAGAACGTCTCCGACACGTTGTAGAGGTAGATGAGCGCCACCAGCATCAGCAGCGAGCCGAGCAGCGTGTAGAGGAAGAACTTGATCGCCGCGTAGACGCGGTTCGGGCCGCCCCAGACGCCGATGATCAGGTACATCGGGATCAGCATCGCCTCGAAGAACACGTAGAACAGGATGCCGTCGAGCGCGGTGAAGGCGCCGTTGATGAGCCCGGACTGGATCAGGAACGCCGCCATGTACTGCGCGACGCGCGTCTCGATCACCTCCCAGCCGGCCCAGACGACCAGCAGCGTCATCAGGCTGTTGAGCAGCACGAACAGCATCGAGATGCCGTCGACGCCGAGGAAGTAGTGGATGTCGAAGCGCGGGATCCAGTCGCCGCGCTCGACGAACTGCATGTCCGACGTGCCGGGATCGAAATGCAGCCACAGCGGCAGCGTGACGAGCAAGCCGGCGAGCGCGCCGATCAGCGCGATCCAGCGCGCGACGGCCGCGTCGCGGTCGCGGCCGACGGCCAGGACGGCGAGGCCGGCGACGATCGGGACCCAGATGGCGAGGGAGAGGTAGGGCATCGTCAATGGCGCTTCAGCGCACCCACCAGGTCAGCAGCGCGAAGAGGCCGATGATCATGGTGAAGGCGTAGTGGTAGACGTAGCCGGTCTGGATGTGGCGCAGCAGCGCCGAAGTCCAGCCGACGACCCGGGCCGCGCCGTTGACGAAGAAGCCGTCGATGATCGTGCGGTCGCCGACCTCCGACAGGAAGCGGCCCGAGGCGCGCGCGCGCCGCCGGCGAAGAACCAGTCGTTGAAGCGGTCGAAGTAGTACTTGTTGTCGAGCAGCGTGTAGAGCGCGCCCGACGCCTTGCTTCAGGCGCTCCGGCAGCGCCGGGTTGACGAGGTAGCAGTACCACGCCGCGACGATGCCGGCGACGGCGAGCCAGAACGGCAGGCTCAGCAGGCCGTGCCGGATGAACGCGGCCACGCCGTGCCATTCGGCCTTCAACTCGGCGATCGCCGTGTGGTCCGGCCGCGCACGACGATCGAGTCGCCGAAGTAGCCGCCGAACAGCATCGGCTCGATGTACGCCCAGCCCGCGAACACCGACGGGATCGCCAGCAGGATCAGCGGCACGGTCACCACCCAGGGCTTTCCTTCGGCGGCCGCCGTGGTGCCGTGGTCGTCGTGCGCGTGCGCGGCGTCGTGATGCCCGTGCGCCGCGCGGTGTCGAAGCGCGGCTTGCCGTGGAAGGCGAGGAACAGCATCCGGAACGAATAGAACGCGGTGACGAACACGCCCGACATCACCGCGAAGTAGGCGTAGCCGTGCCCGGGACGCTCGAAAAATGCACCGCCTCGATGATCGCGTCCTTGGAGAAGAATCCCGCGAACGGCGGAATGCCGGCACAGCGCCAGCGAGCCGACCACCGTGGTCCAGTAGGTGATCGGCATGTACTTGCGCAGCCCGCCCATCTTGCGCAGGTCCTGCTCGTGGTGCATCGCGATGATCACCGAGCCCGCGCCGAGGAACAGCAGCGCCTTGAAGAACGCGTGCGTCATCAGGTGGAAGATCGCCGCCGAGTACGCCGACACGCCGAGCGCGACGGTCATGTAGCCCAGCTGCGACAGCGTCGAGTAGGCGACCACGCGCTTGATGTCGTTCTGGACGATGCCGAGGAAGGCCATGAACAGCGCGTCGGTCGCGCCGATCACGGTGACGAACGACGAGCGCGGTGTCGGACAGCTCGAACAGCGGGCTCATCCGCGCGACCATGAAGATGCCGGCGGTCACCATCGTCGCCGCGTGGATCAGCGCGGAGATCGGCGTCGGGCCTTCCATCGAGTCGGGCAGCCACACGTGCAGCGGCACCTGCGCCGACTTGCCCATCGCGCCGACGAAGAGGCAGATGCAGATGACGCGTCATCAGCGACCACTGCGCCGATCCCCACAGGTCGACCGATCGTCTGCCGGCGAGCGTCGGCGCCCTGGCGAACACCGGCGCGTAGTCGAGCGTGCCGAAGTACGCGAGGATCAGGCCGATGCCGAGCACGAAGCCGAAGTCGCCGACGCGGTTGGCGAGGAAGGCCTTGAGGTTGGCGTAGATCGCCGTCGGCCGCGTGTACCAGAAGCCGATCAGCAGGTACGAGACGAGGCCCACCGCCTCCCAGCCGAAGAACAGCTGGAGGAAATTGTTGCTCATCACCAGCATCAGCATGCTGAACGTGAACAGCGAGATGTAGCTGAAGAAGCGCGTGTAGCCGGGATCGTCGGCCATGTAGCCGATGGTGTAGATGTGCACCATCAGCGACACGAAGGTGACGACCAGCATCATCGTCGCGGTCAGCGGGTCGATCAGGAAGCCGATCGCGAGCTTGAGGCTGCCCGACTGCAGCCACGTGTAGACGTCGCCGTTGAACGCGTGCCCGGCCATCACGTCGCGCCAGACGACGAACGACGCCGACCGTCGCGACCGCGACGCCGAGGATGCACAGCCAGTGCGAGACGCCGCGCCCGAGCTTCGGCCCGAACAGGCCGACGACGATGGCGCCGAGCGAGCGGCGCCAGCGGCACGAGGAGGTAGAGGGCTTGCATCGACACGGTCTAGCCCTTCAGCCGGTCGAGGTCCTCGACGTCGATCGAGCCGACGTTGCGGAACAGCAGGACGAGGATCGCGAGACCGATCGCCGATTCGGCGGCGGCCACGGTCAGGATGAAGAACACGAACACCTGCCCGGCCATGTCGTCGAGGAAGCTCGAGAACGCGATGAAGTTGAGGTTGACGGCGAGCAGCATCAGTTCGATCGCCATCAGCAGGATGATGACGTTCTTGCGGTTGAGGAAGATGCCGGCCATGCTGATCGCGAACAGGATCGCGCCCAGCACGAGGTAGTGCGACAGCGTCGGCGCCGTGAAGATTGCCACGTGGATCCCCTGCTCCCCTGATGCGTGTTTCCGTTGCCGCGCGCGCCGTCGGCCGGCGCCGCGCGCCCTTGTTTCCTAGCCGTCCCGCTTCTCGGACGGCATCGACAGCACGCGCAGGCGGTCGCGCGCCCGCACCTTCACCTGCTCGCCCGGATCCTGGTGCTTCGTCTCCTTGCGCTGCCGATGCGTCAGCGCGATCGCCGCGACGATCGCCACCAGCAGGATCACCGCGGCGATCTCGAACGGATAGACGTAGTCGGTGTAGAGCAGCGCGCCCCAGCGCCTTGGTGTTGTCTGCCGCCCGGCGGCGGCGGCGCGACGTTGCCGGTGACGCCGGCTGAGGCGGTTGCCCAGCAGCACCAGCGCCATCTCGAGCAGCATCAGCACGCCCACGGTCGCGCCCACCGGCAGGTAGCTCCGGAACTGGCGGCGCAGATTGCTCGAAATTGACGTCGAGCATCATGATGACGAACAGGAACAGCACCATCACCGCGCCGACGTAGACCAGCACCAGCACGATCGCCAGGAACTCCGCGCGCAGCATCAGCCAGTGCGCGGCCGCGGTGAAGAACGCGAGCACCAGCCACAGCGCCGCGTGCACCGGATTGCGCGCGGTGACCACGCGCAGCGCCGCGAACACCAGGATCGCGGCGAAGACGTAGAAGAGGGCGGTCTGGACGGTCATCGGAATTTCGCGTCCTCGGCGCGGTCCTTCGCGATCTGCGCCTCGTAGCGGTCGCCGACCGCGAGCAGCATGTCCTTCGTGTAGTAGAGGTCGCCGCGCCGCTCGCCGTGGTACTCGAGGATCCGCGTCTCGACGATCGAATCCACCGGGCAGCTCTCCTCGCAGAAGCCGCAGAAGATGCACTTGGTGAGATCGATGTCGTAGCGCGTCGTCCGGCGCGTGCCGTCGGCGCGCTGCTCCGATTCGATGGTGATCGCGAGCGCCGGGCACACCGCCTCGCACAGCTTGCAGGCGATGCAGCGCTCCTCGCCGTTCGGGTAGCGGCGCAGCGCGTGCAGGCCGCGGAAGCGCGGGCTCTGCGGCGTCTTCTCCTCGGGAAACTGGATCGTGATCTTGCGCGCGAACATGTGCCGGCCGGTCAGCAGCATGCCGCGCACCAGTTCGAGCAGCAGCCAGGTGTTGAAGAAGCTCTTGACGCGGTTCAGCATCGTCGTCGCCATCAATGGAACAGGTCGGCCCAGCGCGTCTGCATCATCGCGCCGAGGAACGACGATCCAGACCAGCGTGACCGGGATGAAGACCTTCCAGCCGAGCCGCATGATCTGGTCGTAGCGGTAGCGCGGAAACGTCGCGCGGATCCACAGGAAGATGAACAGCACCGCCGACATCTTGGCGAAGCAGCCAGACAGGCCGTCGCCGAACGGGTGCAGGCCGGCAAGGGGATCTCGACGTGGTTGAGCAGCGGCCACGGCGACAGCCAGCCGCCGAGGAACATGATCGAGGCCAGCGCCGAGATCAGGATCATGTTCATGTACTCGGCGAGGAAGAACACCGCGAACGCCACGCCCGAGTACTCGACGTGGAAGCCGGCGACGATCTCCGACTCGCCCTCCGCCACGTCGAACGGGTGGCGGTTGGTCTCGGCGACTGCCGGCGATCGAGGTAGACGACGAACAGCGGAAACAGCGGCAGACGTACCAGTAGGCGAGCCCGCCTTCCTGGCCGCGCACGATGTCGGAGAGGTTGAGGCTGGTCGCCGCCATCAGCACGCCGACCAGCGCGAAGCCCATCGCGATCTCGTAGCTGACGATCTGCGCCGCCGAGCGCAGGCAGCCGAGGAACGCGTACTTCGAATTCGACGCCCAGCCGGCGAGGATGATGCCGTAGACGCCGATCGACGTCATCGCGAGCACGTACAGCAGGCCGGCATTGATGTTGGACAGCACCAGCCCGTCCGCTGAACGGGATGACCGCCCACGCCGCCAGCGCCGGCCCGAGCGCGAGCATCGGCGCGATGAAGAACAGGTAGCGGTTCGCGCCCGACGGGATGACGATTTCCTTGAAGATCAGCTTGAACACGTCGGCGAACGGCTGCAGCAGGCCGAGCGGGCCGACGCGATTCGGGCCGATGCGCACCTGCATCCAGCCGATGATCTTGCGCTCCGCCAGCGTGAGGTAGGCGACGCCGAGGATCAGCGGCACCGCGATGACGACGATCTTGGCGAGCGTCCACACCGCCGGCCACGCGGGGCCGAAGAAACCGGCGACGGGCGCGAGCACGTCGTCCATTCAGGCGCGCTCCACGGTGATCGGGCCGGACAGCCCTTCGAGCCCGCAGGTCGACGGATGCGCCGCGGCGATGCGGACCACGCCCGCCGGCACCGCGGCATCGGCAGCGGCGGTCAGCACCGCCTCGCCGCGTCCCTGCCGGACCTTGACCTGCGTGCCGTCGGCGACGCCGAGCTGCTGCAGCGTCAGCGCGTTCATGCGCGCGCGCGGCGGCCGCGGCATCGGCGGTCTGCTGCAGCGACGGCGCGCGGCGGGCGAGCGGATCGGCGAAATAGATCGGCACGTCGGCGACGCGCTCGAGTCCGCGCGCGGCGGCGGCCGGCGCGGCGATCGCGACGCGCGTGCCGTTGGCGAGCCGCGCGGCGATGGCGTCGGCCGGCGGCAACGCCACGGCGCGCACATCCTCGATCGAGTCGAAATCGAAACCGGGCACGCCGAGCAGCGAGCCCAGCACGCGCAGCACCTTCCACGCGGGGCGCGTCTCGGCCAGCGGCTTCACGACGCCGTTGAAGCGCTGCACGCGGCCCTCGCAGCTGACGAAGGTGCCGGCGGTCTCGGTGAACGGACTGATCGGCAGCAGCACGTCGGCGTAGTCGCTGCCGTGGCGGAACGGCGAAAGCACGACGACGAGATCGGCCTTGTCGAGCGCCGCGCGCGCGGCGACCGGATTCGCGCAGTCGAATTCGGGCTCCGCGTGCAGCACCAGGTAGGCACGCCGGGGACTGGCGAGCATCGCCTGGGCATCGAGGCCGCCCGCCTGCGGCAGCGCGCCGGCGACGTAGCCGCCGACGCTGTTGGCCGCCTCGGTGAGGCAGCCGAGCGTCGCGCCGGTGATCTCCGCCAGCGCCTGCGCGAGCGCGAGCAGCTGCGAAGCGTCCGCATGCTGCTCGGCGCCGTTGCCGAGCAGGATGGCGTTGCGTTCGCCGGTGAGCGAGGCTGGCCGCGATCGCCTGCGCCGCCGCGGAGGGTTCGATGCCGGCGAGCGCCGCCGGCGCGGCCGGCCGGCGCCGATCGACGCCGCGACGACGATCTCGGCGAGCGCCTGCGGCAGCAGCGACGGCGCGGCGACGAACGAATGCGCGACATGGATCAGCCAGTCGTCGGCGACCGACTGCAGCAGCGACACCTGCGTGCCCTTCTTCGCCGCCTGCCGCAGGCGCTGCGCGATCAGCGGATGGTCCTTGCGCAGGAAGCTGCCGACGACCAGCACGCGGTCCAGCGCGTTGAGCTCGGCGACCGGCAGCCCGAGCCACGGAATGCCCGAGCCCCTGGCCGTCGCCGCGAAAATCCGATTGCCGCAGCCGGAAGTCGATGTTGTCGGAGCCGAGCGCGCGCACGAGCCTCGCCGCCAGCGTCATTTCCTCGAGCGTCGAATGCGGCGACACGAGCGCGCCGAGCGCCGCGCCGCCGTGCTTCGCCGTGACGTCGCGCAGCCCGTGGGCGACGAAGTCGAGCGCCGTCTTCCAGTCGACGGTGATCCATTCGCCGCCCTGCTTGATCATCGGCGCGGTCAGGCGCTCGTCGCTGCCGAGCGCCTCGTACGAGAAGCGGTCCTTGTCGGAGATCCAGCACTCGTTGACCGCCTCGTTCTCGAGCGGCAGCACGCGCATGACCTGGTCGTTCATCACCTGCACGATGAGGTTGCTGCCCAGCGCGTCGTGCGGCGACACCGACTTGCGGCGCGAGAGCTCCCACGTGCGCGCCGCGTAGCGGAACGGCTTCGACGTCAGCGCGCCGACCGGGCAGATGTCGATCATGTTGCCCGACAGCTCGGAATCGACGGTGCGGCCGACGAACGCCACGATCTCCGAATGCTCGCCGCGGCCGATCATGCCGAGCTCCATCACGCCGGCGATCTCCTGGCCGAAGCGCACGCAGCGCGTGCACTGGATGCAGCGGGTCATCTCCTCCGCCGACACGAGCGGCCCGAGGTTCTTGTGGAAGCACGACGCGCTTCGCTCCTCGGTATAGCGCGACCCCGACGCGCCGTAGCCGACGGCGAGATCCTGCAGCTGGCATTCGCCGCCCTGGTCGCAGATCGGGCAGTCGAGCGGATGGTTGATGAGCAGGAACTCCATCACGCCCTTCTGCGCCTGTCCGCCAGCTCCGAATGCGTCCACGCCTTCATGCCCTCGGCGACCGGCGTCGCGCACGCGGGCAGCGGCTTCGGCGCCTTCTCCACCTGCACGAGGCACATCCGGCAATTGGCGGCGATCGACAGCTTCTTGTGATAGCAGAAGTGCGGCACGTAGATGCCGAGCTTGTGCGCGGCGTCCATCACCGTGCTGCCGGGCGCGACCTGCGACCTGGCTGCCGTCGATTTCGAGGTTCAGCATGGATGTCTTCGCGGGCGGCGCGTCATCGAGCCGCGGGGCCGCCCCCGGACGGACCCGCCGGCCCGTCGGCATCGTCCGCCGTGGCCGATGCCGGACACGCGGCGTCTCGCTCGGGTGTTCGTGGCATGGGCATCGTTTCAGACGTAGGTCGGCACCAGGCACTGCTTGTGGTCGATGTGATGCTGGAACTCGTCGCGAAAATGCCGGACGAAGCTCTTCACCGGCAGCGCCGCGGCGTCGCCCAGCGCGCAGATCGTGCGGCCGGCGATGTTGTCGGCGACCGAAGTGAGCAGGTCGAGGTCCTCGTTGCGGCCCTGGCCGTGCTCGATCCGGTTGACCACGCGCCACAGCCAGCCCGTGCCCTTCGCGGCAGGGCGTGCACTGGCCGCAGGATTCCTCGTAGTAGAAGTACGACAGCCGCAGCAGCGATTTCACCATGCAGCGCGTGTCGTCCATCACGATCACCGCGCCCGAGCCCAGCATCGAGCCGGCCTTGGCGATCGAGTCGTAGTCCATGTCGGTCTGCATCATCACGTCGCCGGGCAGCACCGGCATCGACGAGCCGCCCGGGATGCAGGCCTTCAGCTTGCGGCCGTCGCGCATGCCGCCCGCCATCTCGAGCAGCGTCGCGAACGGCGTGCCGAGCCGGACCTCGTAGTTGCCGGGCCGCGCGACGTCGCCGGACACCGAGAAGATCTTGGTGCCGCCGTTGTTCGGCCGGCCGAGGTTGAGGAACGCCTCGCCGCCGTTGTTGATGATCCACGGCACCGCCGCGAACGTCTCGGTGTTGTTGATCGTCGTCGGCTTGCCGTAGAGCCCGAAGCTCGCCGGAAACGGCGGCTTGAACCGCGGCTGGCCCTTCTTGCCCTCGAGCGACTCGAGCAGCGCCGTCTCCTCGCCGCAGATGTAGGCGCCGTAGCCGTGATGGTTGAACAGGTGGAAGCTCGAAGCCGGAGCCGAGGATGTTGCTGCCGAGGAAGCCGCCTTCGTACGCCTCGGCGACCGCCTCCTCGCAGCGTTCGT
>CAVZYI010000003.1:0-96074 GCA_963779445.1 uncultured beta proteobacterium | reverse complement strand
CCGCCAGGAGTTCGTGCCGGTGAGCACGAGATCGATGTCGCTGCGCCCCGCGCCCTGCATCGCCTTCAGCTTCCCGGGGAGTTCCGGCGACGGAGCCTTGGTGTACGTGATCTTGGCGATGGCATCCGCATGCTTCTTCTGGTACGCGTCGATGGCATCCTGGGTCAACGCCAGATTGCCGGCGACGTCGACGACATTGATGGTCACCGGGCCCTTCGATTGCGCCACGGCCGCGGAAATCGCGCCCACGCCGGCGAGTGCCGCGGCGACGACGCCCGCGACGGTCCACTTGAGCGCCATCCGGCGCGTTGCACCCACTTGATCGCACGCTGTGTTCATCAACCTTCTCCCTGCTGTTTGACAACCGTCCGTCACGCGATGCGTGACGCTCGACTTCCAACTCGCGCTCCGCCGGGCGACACCGCGTCACCCGGCCGGATCCCGATTCCGATCACCGTCAGGCTGCCGCCCGGCTGCGCTTCCCGCCCGCGGCCGGCGCGCGCGCGCCCGAGCCTTCGTCGCGCTGGAATTCGCGCTCGACGCGGGCGAGGTGCCGGTGCATGGCGATCCGCGCCGCGTCGCTGTCATGGCCGGCGACGGCCTCGAGAATCGCCGCGTGGTCGCCCAACGTCTTGTCGGCCAGCTTGCGCGTGTGGAAATGCTCCTGAGTGCGCCGCCACATCTCGGCGCGCTGGTTCCACAGCTCGAGGACGACCAGCTCCAGCGATCCGTTGCCGGTCGCCTTGGCGAGTCCTACGTGGAATTCGCGGTCGCTCGCTTCGCGCATCGGAAATTCTCCCACGTTCGCCTCCATCCGCAGCACGCTTCGGCGCAATGCGGCGATGTCGGCGGCAGTGGCCTTTTTTGCGGCAAGGGCCGCGATCTCGCCCTCGACCAGCTTGCGCGCCGCCAGCAGTTCGAACGGGCCGGGACCTCCGTCACCCGCTTCGCGCGCCCGCCGGTGCCGCTCGAGCGGGGCCCCGGCGGTGACGAAGATGCCCGTGCCCACGCGCACCTCGACCAGCCCGGCGATTTCCAGCGAGATGATGGCTTCGCGCACCGACGTGCGCGATACGCCGAGCAGCGCCGCGAGTTCGCGCTCCGCGGGCAGCCTGGCCCCGGCCCGGAATTCCCCGCTGTCGATGAGCGCGGCGATCTGCCCGGCAATCTGCCGGTAGAGCCGCAACGGCTCGACCGTCTGCAACGGCACGAAACGTCTCCCCCTCAAGCCCGCGGTGGCGCGCCGCGCGGTGGCCGACCGCCCGCGCTCTCGTGGGCGCGATGTCCGGTCAGCCGGTCGACTATAGCGCGCGCCCGGAAGCCCGGTCAAGTGGCCCAACCACCCGACCAATCCCTCGGCGCCCGCGGCTTCGCCGACTCCCGACGCGGCGACCTTCACGGCGACGAGGACCTGCGCGGTGCCCGCGCGGCGCAGCCGCAGCTTCGCCCCGATGGCGGCACCCGGGCCGGACGGCGACGGCTTCGCCCCGGCGGTCGGCCCCGCGGCGGGGACCGGTTCGCGTCCCGCGCCGGTCCGGCGCTAACGCGCGCTCGGACCCGCGACATAGTGACCCGACTTGCCTCCGGCTTTCTCGAGCAGGCGTACGTTGTCGATCCGCATTGCGCGATCGGCCGATTTGCACATGTCGTAGATGGTGAGCAGGCCGACCGCGGCCGCCGTCAGCGCTTCCATTTCGACGCCCGTCTGCGCGAGCGTCTCGGCGGTGACTTCGATGTCGATCGCGCTCGCCGATTCGTCCGCGGCGAACGTCACCGCGACGCGCGTGAGCGGCAGTGCGTGACAGAGAGGAATCAGCTCGGACGCGCGCTTGGCGGCCTGGATCGCGGCGATCCTGGCTACGCCCAGCACGTCCCCCTTCGCCGCCTTTCCGCCGCGGAGCAGCGTCAAGGTCGCCGGCAGCATGAGGATGCGGCCTCCGGCCCGCGCCACGCGCCGAGTGACTTCCTTGGCGCCGACATCCACCATGTGCGCCTGCCCCGCCGCATCGAAATGAGTAAAATGGGGCGTGGATGCATCCTTGCCGGAGGTTTCGGGGGAGCCTGGCTTCCGGGGCGAACCTGTCCGGGATTCGGTCGCTGGGACCCTGGTGCGTGCCACGGCAACAACCTCCGCTTGAACTTCGCGTAACCCGGCGCATCTTAGCATCAGCTTCCGCAGCATTCGACGACCCTCCCCGATGTCCCGATCCCGTTCAGCCCGGCCTCCCCCCGTTTCGCCCCCGCTCCTCCCGACGGCGGGGCGTCGCCGCGCTCGCTGCCCTGGCGCTGGTCGCGCAGCCGCTGGCGCCGGAGATCGTCGCCGTTCGCTCGGCGCAGGCGCAGACGCTGCCGGAGCTGGGCGACGAGTCGCAGGCGCTGTTCACACCGATCCAGGAGCGCAAGCTGGGCGAATCGGTGGTCCGCCAGATTCGCGCCGCCGGCGCCTATCTCGAGGACCCCGAGGTCAACGACTACCTGAACGAGCTCGGCCATCGCCTGGTGGCCGCCAGCCAGGACGCCAAGCAGGACTTCGAGTTCTTCGCGATCAACGACCCGACGATCAACGCGTTCGCCTTGCCAGGCGGATATGTCGGCGTCCACACGGGGCTGATCCTGCTCGCGCAGTCGGAGTCGGAGCTGGCGGCGGTGCTCGCGCACGAAATCACGCACGTCACCCAGCACCACTTCACGCGGTCGATGGCCGGACAGCAGCGCTCGCTGCTCTATTCGCTGGCCGCCCTCGCGGTGGCGATAGCCGCCACGCGGTCGAGTTCGCCGTCGTCGGGGCAGGCCGCAGCGGCCGCGGCGGCCTCGGCCCAGGCGCTTTCCATTCAGACGCAGCTCAACTACACGCGCGAGAACGAATACGAGGCCGACCGCATCGGCTTCCAGCGCCTCGAAGCCGCGAACTTCGACGTCACCGCCATGGCGACGTTCATGGAGCGGCTGCAGAAATCCAACCGCTTTTCCGACGGCTCGGCTCCCTCGTACCTGCGCACGCACCCGATCACCTACGAGCGCATCGCCGAGGCGCAGGCGCGGGCGCAGGGCAAGCCCTATCGACAGGTGCCCGACCCGCTCGACTTTCACCTCGTCCGCGCACTGCTGAAGAGCTACAGCGGAACGCCGGAGGAGGCGGTCGCGTTCTTCGACATCGCGCTTCGGGAGCGCAAGTTCAACAACGACATCGCGGTGGAGTACGGTCTGGTCGCGTCGCTGCTGCGGGCGGCGGACTTCGCGCGCGCGAAGTCGGAACTCGCCAAGCTCGAAAAGATGGCGCCGCCGCATCCGATGGTCGAGGCGATGGCGGGCCATGTCTACATGGAAGCCGGAGACCTCGATCTCGCGATTGCCCGGTTCGGCGCGGCGCTGCAGCGCTATCCCAACAAGATGCAGCTCGTCTACGACTATCCCGAAGCCCTGCTCAAGGCGAAGCGCCCGCGCGACGCCGCCGACTTCCTCGAGCGGCAGCTGGTGCGCTTTCCGGACAATGGCCCTCTGCACCGGCTGGCCGCGCGCGCCTACGCCGACCTCGGCAAGCTGATGCAGGAGCACCGCCACCAGGCCGAGTTCTACGCCTGGCTGGGCGACCTCAAGGGCGCCGTGATCCAGCTCGAGCTCGCGTCGAAGGCGGCCGACGGCGATTTCTACCAGGCCTCCGTGGTCGAGACGCGGCTCCGCACGCTGCGAAAGGAATTGGCCGAGCAGCAGGCGACCTCGGCGAAGAACGGCTAGAACGGCGATCGATTCGCGCCGCTGTCCGTCGCCGCCGTGCCGCCGGAAATCCGCCGCACGATCGCCGGGCTCGGCGCACTCCGCAGTGCCGCGCGTGTTGATCGGGGCACGCACAGGCGTGATCGCAGGGAGGTCGCGCGCGAAACGTCGCCGCAGTCGACCGTCTGTCGGATCGTTCCCGAACCTGTCAGTTCTGACAGGTGCCTCGCCGTCGCATCGGAGGTAACGTTCCGCTCGGCTGGGCGATTTCTCGCGCCGCCACCGACGCCGGGCTCCGGAGGGTCCATGAAAATTCTGGTCATCGACGACCACCCGCTGATTCAGGATGCGCTGGCGCAGTTGCTGCCGCAACTCGGCGCGAAGATCGAAGTGCGCGGTGCCGCCGACGCCGCCGGCGCGACGGCCATTCTCGACGATGAACCCGATGTCGCGCTGATCCTGCTCGACCTCGCGCTGCCGGGAACGCGGGGGCTCGATCTGCTCGCGGATCTGCTGCTCGATTACCCCGGCGTGCCCGTCGTCGTGCTCTCGGCGACGCACGATCAGGCGACGGTCAACGCCGCGCTCGCCGCCGGCGCGCGCGGCTTCATCCCGAAGACCGCAGCCGCATCGGATATGCTCGACGCGATCCGGCGCGTTCACGAAGGCGGCAACTACCTCACCACCGACGTCACGCTGGTTCCCGACGCCGATGGCGTCCGCATCGCTCCCGACGAACTCGGCCTGACCGAACGGCAGGCCGACGTTCTGGTGTTGCTGGTCCAGGGCAAGCCGAACAAGCTGATCTGCCGCGACCTCAGGCTGTCGGAGGGAACGGTCAAGGTGCACGTCAGCGCGATACTGAAGGCGCTGAACGT
Organism: uncultured beta proteobacterium; assembly: GCA_963779445.1. Classification (GTDB taxonomy): domain Bacteria; phylum Pseudomonadota; class Gammaproteobacteria; order Burkholderiales; family Casimicrobiaceae; genus CAIWHR01. The sequence goes on along the minus strand of CAVZYI010000003.1, from coordinate 91,482 downwards.
CCACTCGCGCACGCAGGCCGTCGCCCTCCTCGCCCGCCGCGGCATCAGCGTCGAAACTCTGGCGCCGCGGCGCTGACGCCATGCCTGCGCGCGCGGCGGTCGCGCCACGGCTCCTCGCGCGCGCCCGCGCCGACCAGGTCGCGATCCTCTACGGCTCGTGGCACCGGACGACGGTGTCGATGGCGCTGGGTGCGCTCATCCTGTGCACCGTTCTCTGGGACCAGGAATCGGCGACGGCGATGGCGGTCTGGTTCGCGGCGATCGTCGCGAACCAGGCCTGGCGCGGCGCGCTGGCTCGCGCGTACCGGCGCCGCGCTCCCGCGGTCGAAGACGCGCTCCGCTGGGGAAACTACTGGGCCACCGGCGCCACGCTGGCCGGGGCGCTGTGGGGCCTCGCCGCCGTCGCCATGTTCCCGGCATCGCCGCCGCACCAGGCGCTGCTGATCGTCTGCCTCTTCAGCGTGATACTGGGCGGGCTGAATCTCACCGCCGTCTACAAGCCGTCGTTCTACGGATTCGCGCTCGCGGCGCTCATCCCGCTGATCGCGCGCGTCGCCTGGGAAGGCGATCAGGTCCACCTCTTCACGGCCATGGTTCTCTTCGTGGTGCTCGTGTTCGTTCTCGGCTTCGGCCGCCAGGTCAACGACCTGCTGACGAACGCGCTCGCCAGCCGCTACGAAAATGTCGATCTCATCGACGAACTCACGGCGCAGACTAAGGCCGCCGAGACGGCACGGAACGCGGCCGAGACCGCGAATCGCGCGAAGAGCCAGTTTCTGGCCGCCGCGAGCCACGATCTGCGCCAGCCGCTGCACGCGATGGGATTGTTCGCCGCCGCGCTGGCGGCCAGGGCGCGCGATCCCGAGACCAAGCCCCTCGTCGCCAGCATCCATGCCTCGGTCGAGGCGCTCGAAGGGCTGTTCGCGCAGCTGCTCGACCTGTCGCGACTCGAAGCCGGAGCATTGCGTCCGGAACAGGCCCCCGTGGCGCTCGACCCGCTCTTTGCGCGCCTCCTCGCCGATTTCGCGCCTCAGGCCGCCGCGCACGGACTCGCGCTGCGCGTGGTCCCGACGTCGTGCTGCGTCGGTTCCGACCCGGTGCTGCTCGAGCGCATCCTGCGCAATCTCCTCGCCAACGCGCTGCGCTACACGCGTTCCGGAGGCGTCCTGCTCGGCGCGCGGCGGCAGGGACACGCCGTGCGCATCGACATCCTCGACAGCGGCGTCGGCATTGCGCCCGCCGACCGCGAGCGGATATTCGAGGAATTCGTCCAGCTGGGCAGCGCTCCGCGCCATGCCGACGGTCGCGGCATGGGCCTCGGTCTCGCCATCGTGCGCCGCCTCTGCCTGCTGCTCGGCCATCGCCTCGATCTTGGCTCGACCCCCGGCCGCGGGTCGCGTTTTTCGGTGACCGCGCCTCGAACGGGCATTCGCGGAAAGCACCGCGGCGCCCGGGTCCCGCACCGGCCCCGCGCCCGTGGACCGCATCACCGACGGCGGCGTTCACGGATCGCTGCGTGCTCGTCGTCGACGACGACCCGGCGATCCGTGAACGCCGTGCCGTCGGTGATGCGGTCCACGGGCGCGGGGCCGGTGCGGGACCCCGGGGCGCCGCGGTGCTTTCCGCGAATGCCCGTTCGAGGCACGGTCACCGAAAAGCGCGAGCCGCGCCCGGGGGCGAGGCGAGCTCGAGCCGATGGTCGAGCAGCGGCAGAGCCGGCGCACGATCGCGAGGCCGAGGCCCATGCCGCGGCCGGCGGCATGGCGCGGTGCGCTGCCCGCTGCACGAATTCGTCGAAGATCCGCTCGCGCTTCGGGCGCGATGCCGATGCCGCTGTCGACGACGTCGATGCGCACGGCGTGCCGCGGCGGCGCGCGCCGACGACGACGCCGCCGGCGCGCGTGTAGCGCAGCGCGTTGGCGACGAGGTTGCGCAGGATGCGCTCGAGCAGCACCGGATCGCTGTCGACGGCGAGCGACGTCGGCACGATCGCGAGCGCGAGCCCGTGCGCCGCGGCCTGCGGCGCGAAGTCGGCGGCGAGCCGCGCGAACAGCGGCTGCAGCGCGACGGCGGCGCGTTCCGGCGTCGAGCGCGCCGGCGTCGAGCCGCGACAGGTCGAGCAGTTGCGCGAACAGGCCTTCGAGCGCGTCGACCGACGCGTGGATGCTCGCGACCAGCGGCTTCAGTCTCCGGCTCGCGCGCCTTGGCCGCGAGCGCCGCGGCGAAGAGACCCATCGCGTGCAGCGGCTGGCGCAGGTCGTGGCTCGCCGCCGCGAGGAACTGGCTCTTCGCGCGATTCGCGGTTTCGGCCGCGGCGCGCGCCTCCTCGGCCGCGCGCGTCTGCGCCTGCAGCTCGCCGATCAGGTCGACGTTTTCGTAGCGCATCGCGAGCGAATGGGTCAGCACGTCGTTGAGGTGGTGGCCGAAGCCGAGCAGGAACGCGAGCACCACGCCCATCACGATCGCGGTGAACACGTGCACGGTGTCGCCTTCCATGCGCGACGCGCACGATCAGCGGCAGCAGCGCCGGCAGCGCGAAGCCGTAGAACGACGGCTTGTAGACGGCGGTGAGGTTGAGCCCGCCGAGGATGACGCCGAACAGGCACACGATCAGCAGCGCCTCGTACGCCGGCGACGCCGGGTACATCGCGACGGCCGCGACGCCCCACAGCGCGCCGGCGAGCGCGGAGCCGAGCGACCAGTAGCGGCCCCAGCGCGGCGCGTCGGCGACGCCGGGCCGCGCGCGCCGGAACGCGCGGGCGAGCGCGCCGCGCCACGCCTGGTTGACGCAGGATCGCGACGAGCCAGCCCGCCATCAGCGACCGGCGCGACCTGCCCCCACAGCACGGTGCACAGGATCGCCGCGCCGAGCACCATCGACAGCGTGGTGCGGTGCCACTGCGCGTAGAGCGTCGCGACCTGGTCGCGACGCGCCCGGGCGAGGAGTGCGGCGCGACCGCGCGAGCGGCGACACGGCAGGCATGGCGCGGGCGCGCGGACGTCGGGGCGCCGGCGGCGCGTCAGCGGCGCGCGGCGAGCGTGTCGACGCTGATGCCGCGGCGCGCGAGCTCGGCCACCGCCTGCGTGCGCGAGTGCACGCGCAGCGCCTTGAGGATCGCGCTGACGTGCACCTTGACCGTGCCCTCGGAGAGCCTCAGGTCGCGGCAGATCAGCTTGTTGGGCTTGCCCTGCACCAGCAGCTTCAGCACGTCGGCCTGGCGCGTCGTGAGTCCGAGCTCGTCCGGCGACAGGTGCACGCCGTCGGCTTCGAGTCCCGGCGTGACGGTCGGCGGTGAGATAGACGCCGCCGTCGATCACCTCGCTGCAGCGCGTCGAGCAGCGCCGCCGCGTTGGCGGTCTTCGGGATGAAGCCGCGCGCGCCGGCGGCGAGCGCCGCGGTGACCGTCGCGCTGATCGTGCGTCGCCGACAGCACGACGACCGGCACGCCGGGATAGTCGAGCTGCAGGTCGGCGAGGAAATCGAGGCCGCGCGTGCCGGGCAGCGCGAGATCGAGCAGCACGAGCGCGATGTCGGGATCGTCGTCGAGCGCGGACTCCGCTTCGGCGCGATCGCGCGCGACGCGTGACCTCGGTGCCGGGCGTCGAGCTGCGGCAGCAGTTGCGACAGCGCTTCGAGGATGAGCGGGTGATCGTCGACGACGAGAACGTGCATGGTGTCCTCCCGGAGCTGGTGTCGGCGACCCCGCGCGTGATCGCGGATGCCGCGGCGTCACGTTCGACGGCGACCGGTGCAGACAACGTAATCCGCGCGGCGGTCATGCGCGCGCACCTGCCAGAAGGCACAGGACGTGCGCGCGCGACGCCGCGATATCCGTGCGTACGCGTCATCCGCGCTTGCGTGCGCTAGCACGCGGCGATCGTGCGACGGACGTCGCCGACGCGACGCGGCCAGCGGAGCGCGATCAGCCGTTGCGCGTCGTGCTGCCTTCGCGCTGCTGCTCGAGCAGCTCCTGCCGCAGCGCGCGCAGGCGCGTCTCGACCACCGACGACTGGTAGAAGTCGCCGTCGCCGGCCTTGATCGCGAGCTCGAGCTGCGTCACCGCGCCCGCAGGTCGCCCTGCCACGCGTAGAGCTCGGCCTGGTGGCGGTGCTGCTGCATCCGGTTGCCGAGCGTCGGCGTAGGCCTTCGCGGCGGTGCGGTGCAGCCGGCCGTCGTTCGGGAAGCGCAGCGAGCTCGCGCTCGAGGAACGCCGACGGCGTCGCGCGGGCGGTTGGCCGCGAGCAGCGCGTCCGGATAGTCGTAGATGAGCTGCATCTTGTTCGGGATAGCGCGCGAGCGCCGTCTCGAAGCGCTTGATCGCGAGGTCGACGTCGCCGGCGTCGAGGTAGACGTGCGCGGCCATCGCGTCGATCATCGGATGCGGCGGCGCCATCTTCTCGAGCGTGGCGAGCTCCGACCTTCGCGCGCTTGTAGTCGGCGGCGCGCAGCAGCGACGCGACGAGGCCGTAATGCGCGGCGATCTCGTTGTTGTACTTGCGCTCGGCGATCGCGATGTCGAAGCCGGCGACCGCCTCCTTCGGCGTGCCGCTGTAGCTGCGCAGCAGCGCGCGGACGAGGTGGAAGTCGAGCGAGTCGGGCACCTGCCGGTACGGCTTGCCCTGCGCGCGCGCCTGGGCCTCGGCGATGCGCTCGTAGGTGATCGGGTGCGTGCGCAGGTACGACGGCGCGCTGCCGTCGGAGAAGCGGCTCGACCCGCTGCAGCCGCTCCATGAACGTCGCCATCGCGGTGACGTCGAAGCCGGCGGCGTCGAGACGCTGGAAGCCGATGCGGTCGGCTTCGTATTCGTTCTCGCGCGTGAAGTTGAGCTGCGTGCTGGATCGCCAGCGCCTGCGCGCCGAGGCCATCGCGGCCGACGCGGCCTGGCCGCCGTTCGAGCCGCCGCAGCGCGCCGCGGCGATGGCGACGGCGAGCGCCGCGAGCTGCAGCAGCAGTCGAGCCCTTCTGCGCCGACATCATCCGCGTCAGGTGATGCTGCGTGACGTGCGAGATTTCGTGCGCCAGCACCGCCGCCAGCTCGGATTCGTTCTGCGTGAGCAGGATGAGGCCGGTGTTGACGCCGACGTAGCCGCCGGGCAGCGCGAAGGCGTTGATCGCGGAGTCGGGAACCGCGAAGAACTCGAATTCCTGCTGCGACATCCGGGAATCGCGGCGACCAGCCGGTGGCCGAGATCGTTCAGGTAATCGTTGACCTCCGGGTCGTCCATGTAGCCGCCCGAGCGCGCGGATCTGGCGGATCACCGATTCGCCGAGCTTGCGCTCCTGCGCCGGCGCGAGCATCGCCTGCGATTCGTCGCCGAGATCGGGCAGGCGCTGCGCGTGCGCGGCGCCGAAACGCCGTTGAGCGCGGGCGCGATCGGCTGGCATGCAACAGGGCGATGGCCGCGAGCGACGGCGACGATGCGCTGCGGCGCGCACGGCTGCGACGGGGCGCGCGGCGGCGGCGAGTGAACGGGCGTCGCGGGAACGAGTGTCGGATGGGCATCGGACGGGAGCGGGATCGGCCGTGCATGCTAATGCTAAGATGCCCGAGCGTTGCCCGAAGTTCAAGACGAGGAGGCCCGTCGTGGCACGCACGGGAGGCGCGGCAGGAAATCCGGAGTGTCGACCACCAGCGTTCGCACGCGGAAACCGGTGCCGTCCACAGAGACGCAACAGCGTCATTTTACCCATTTCGACGCGGCGGGTCAGGCGCACATGGTCGACGTCGGCGGCCAAGGATGTAACGAAGCGTGTCGCGATCGCCGGCGGGCCGCATCGTGATGCAGCCGGCGACGCTCGCGCTGATCGACGCCGGGACGCGCGAAGAAGGGCGACGTGCTGGGGGTCGCGCGCATCGCCGCGATCCAGGCCGCCAAGCGCACGGCGGAGCTGATCCCGCTGTGCCACCCGCTGCCGCTGACGCGGGTCGCGGTCGACTTCACGGCCGATCGCGCGGCGCAGCGCGATCGCCATCGAGGTCACCGCGGAGACGCTCGGCCGGACCGGCGTCGAGATGGAGGCGCTCACGGCGGCCACGGTCGGCCTCCTGACGATCTACGACATGTGCAAGGCCGCCGATCGCGGCATGCGCATCGAGGACGTCCGCCTGGTCGAGAAAGTCGGGCGGGAAGTCGGGGCATTTCAAGGCCGAGCCCGTAGCGCCTGACGCGACGCGAACGTCCCGGCGTGCGACCGCGGCGAAGGTGCCGTCCGGCCCGGGTGCCGCTTCGGCAAGCCGGCCGCGCTCGGGGCACCACGATCCTCCGCCGAAGATTGGCCTCGGTGGTTGGACCACTTGACCAAAATCTCATCGTCGGCGCTACCATGCACGGCGACGAGGTCGCGGCTGCCGGGTCGCGGCGACGGGACCGCCGGCGAAGAATCCGGCCGAGGAGGAGTTTCCAGTGCCGCTGCAAACGGTTGAGCCGCGACGCCTGTACCGGCAGATCGCCGAGCAGATTGCGGGGCTCATCGAGAGCGGCGAATTCGCGCGCGGTTCGCGGCTGCCGGCCGAACGCGAGCTCGCCACGCTGCTCGGCGTGTCGCGCACGTCGGTTCGCGAGGCGGTGATCTCGCTCGAAATCGCCGGGCTGGTCGAAGTCCGCGTCGGCAGCGGCATCTTCGTCACCGGGCCGCGCCGGCGGCGACGAGCCCAGCGGCGACAAGGGTCCCGGCCCGTTCGAGCTCCTCAACGCGCGCAAGCTGGTCGAAGGCGAAATCGCGGCGCTCGCCGCCGCCAACGCCAAGCCCGACGACCTCGCCGCCCTGCAGCAGGCGGTCGCGCGGATGGAGGCGCACGTCGACGATTTCTGCGATCCGCGAGGAGACCGACCGCGACTTCCACCTCGGCATCGCCAAGGCCACCGGCAACGGCTCGCTCGAGCTCGTCGTCGAGGGGCTGTGGAACCAGCGCGCCGAGCTCTGGGGGCGGATGCAGCAGCATTTCCACACCGAAGCGCTCGCGCGGCAGACGATCCGCGACCACGCGGCGATCCTCGCGGCGATCACGGCGCGCGATCCCGACGCGGCGCGGGCCGCGATGCACCGGCACATCTCCCGCGTCGTGCGCGAATTCCAGCGCGGCGTGAACGACGCCGCCCGGCGAAGATGCGCGGCGAGGGCCGCGGCGGCGCAAGCGCGTCGCGCGGGCGCCGGTGCGGGCATGACGGATGACCGCGGATCGGGATCCGGCGGGATCACGCGAGTCGCCGCGGCGGCGCGCGCAGCGTCGATGGCGAGTCGGATCGACGCACCGCGGCACGGGTGATCGAAGTTCAATCGCACGAGGAGAAGATGAGATGAACAAGTCGAACAGGATCAGAGCCGCGCACGCGCCGTTGCGCGCTGCGCGGCGCGCTGGCGCTGGCGGTCGCCGCCGTGTTGACGACGATCGGCGTGCGCTGCCGGTCGGCGGCGCAGGGCTGCCGCGCGATGCCCAAGAGCCCGGTGACGCATCAACATCGTCGACGTCGCCGGCAATCTGGCGCTGACGCAGGACGCGATCGACGCCTACCAGAAGAAGCATCCGGACGCTCGTCGCCAAGTTCAACTTCACCAAGGCGCCGGCGCCCGAGCTTGCCCGGCAAGCTGAAGGCGATGCAGGGCGCGGGCCGCAGCGACATCGACCTCGTGCTCACCGGCACCGATTTCCTGGCCGCCGGCATCGAGCAGGGCGTGCTGATGAAGCTGCTGCCGGACATACGCGGCGAAGTTTCCCAACCTGATCGCCAACTACCAGCCGGCCGCGGCGAAGATGCAGGAACTCGCGCAGGACTACGGCATCGCGTCGTCGTTCATGCCGGCGGGCCCGCTGATGGAGTTCAATCCCGGACAAGGTCAAGCAGGTGCCGACGACGCCGGCCGAACTCCTCGCCTGGTGCAAGGCGAATCCGAACCGGCTGATCTACGCGCGGCCGGCCAATTCCGGTCCCGGCCGCACGTTCATCATGGGGCTGCCGTACATCCTCGGCGACAAGAATCCGAAGGATCCGGTCAACGGCTGGGACAAGACCTGGGCCTACCTGAAGGACCTCAACAGCTGCATCGAGTACTACCCGACGGGCACCGGCGCGGTGATGAAGGAGCTGGGCGAAGGCTCGCGCGACATGACGATGACGATGACGGGCTGGGACATCAACCCGCGCGTGCTCGGCATCGTGCCGAAGAACTACAAGGTGGCGCCCTTCAAGGGCATGACCTGGGTCAACGACGCGCACTACATGGTGATCCCGAAGGGCGTGGCGCCGGAAAAGGTCGCCGTCGTGCTCGACCTGATGGCGTATCTGCTGACGCCGGAAGCGCAGGCCTACACCTACGACAAGGGCTATTTCTATCCGGGCCCGGCGGTCAAGAACGTCTCGCTGTCGATGGCGCCGAAGGAGAGCCAGGACGCGATCAAGGAATTCGGCCGCCCGGAGTACGAGGGGTGGCTGAAGCAGTTCCCGCACACGCAGTCGCTGCCGCCGCAGGCGCAGGTCGAGGCCTTCCGGATCTGGGACCAGCAGGTCGGCGCGCAGAAGACCAAGTGACCCGGGTCTCCGAATGCGGGAGTGCCGACTCCCGCATCGGAGACGGCCGCGCCAACCGGGACGCCGCGCGATCGGCCCCCCCGCGAGGGCGGGCGGATTCCGTGCCGGGCCCGCAATGCCTTCGATCGGGGATGCTTCGGGATGAACCACGACTTCAACGAACTCCGGCTCGACGGCGTCACGCGCCGTTTCGCCGGCGCGGGCGGGCAGGCCTTCAAGGCGCTGTACGAGCTGACGATGACCATCAGGCGCGGCGAGTTCATCGCGCTGCTCGGGCCGTCCGGCTGCGGCAAGTCGACCGCGCTCAACTGCATCGCCGGGCTGCTGCAGCTGTCCGGCGGCAGCATCTGGCTCGACTCGACCCGCATCGACACGCTGCCGCCGGAACAGCGCGGATTCGGCATGGTGTTCCAGAACTACGCGCTGTTTCCGCACATGACCGTCGAGAAGAACGTCGGCTTCGGGCTCCGCATGCGCGGCGTCCCGGACGCCGCCATCGCGCCGCGCGTGGCGCGGGCGCTGGAGATGGTCCAGCTGACCGGACAGGAACACAAGCTTCCGGGGCAGCTGTCGGGCGGCCAGCAGCAGCGCGTCGCGATCGCGCGCGCCATCGTCATCGAGCCGCCGCTGATCCTCATGGACGAGCCGCTGTCCAACCTCGACGCCAAGCTGCGGATCGAGACGCGTGCCGAAATCCGGCGCATCCACAGCGAACTCGGCCGGGCGACGATCTACGTCACCCACGACCAGGACGAGGCGCTCTCGCTCGCCGATCGCATCGTCGTGATGAAGGACGGCGTCGTGCAGCAGATCGCCACGCCGCACGAGGTCTATGCGCAGCCGGCGAACCTGCACGTGGCGCGGTTCATGGGCTATCGCAACGTGCTCGACCTCGGCGTCGAGGCGGAGCACGGCGATCAGGTGACGCTTGTCGGCGACGGGATCCGGCTGACCGGCACGCGCAAGCAGCTGCTCGCGGGCGGGCGCGCGTGCGTGGCCATGCGACCCGAGGAGCTTTCGCTGGGCGAGGCCCCGCCGGGGGCCAACACCGTCGCCGGGCGGGTCGCCAACGTCGAATACTGCGGCCGCGATTCGCTGGTCGATATCGTGACCGCCTCCGGCGCGCTGCTGCACGTGCGTGCCGCGGGAACGCCGCTGGTGGGCGACGCCGTCTCGGCGCACGTTCCGGTCGAGCGCACGCTGGTGTATCCGCATGAGTAGCGCGGCCGCCGCCGGTGGCGTGACGCGCGCGCAGTTCGACCGCGTCTTCCTGCTGGTCGTCCCGGGCGCCGCGTTCATGCTGCTGCTGTTCGTCTATCCGTTCCTCTACGGTCTCGCGCTGTCGTTCAATCCCAAGGAAGGCGGCGCGCTGGCGAACTACGAGCATTTCTTCACCACCGACAATCTCTGGCCGACGATCTGGACGACGCTGCGTCTCGCGCTTCCGGCCACGCTCATCAACGTCGGCCTCGCCTTGCCGATCGCCTTCAAGATGCGCGTGAAATCGCCGTACCAGCGCTGGGCCACGACGATCCTCGTGATCCCCATCACGCTGGGCACGGTGCTGATCGCCGAGGGGATGCTGACGTACTTCGGCCCGAAAGGGTGGCTGGCGCAGTTCCTGCAGTTCTTCCACCTGTACGAGGGCTCGATCCGGCTCACGCACAACTACTGGGGCGTGCTGATATCGCTGGTGATTTCGGGGTTTCCCTTCGCCTTCCTGCTGATCCTTTCGTACATCACCGGCATCGATCCGGTGCTGGCGCGCGCGGCATCGACGCTGGGCGCCGGGCCGCGTGCGCAGTTCCGTCACATCTATCTGCCGCTGCTGACCCCCGGTCTCGCGATGTGCTTCTGCCTTGCCTTCGTGCAGGCCTTCTCGGTCTTCCCGTCGGCCGTGCTGCTGGGTTCGCCGGCGGGCCCGACGCGCGTCATATCGATCGCCGCCTACGAGGCCGCCTTCGAGCAGTACGACTATTCGCTGGCGTCCGCGATCGCGATGATCATGGGCTTCGTCCAGCTCGTCATCGTCGCCGCCGTGCTGGGTCTGCGCAGGCTCGCGTACCGCGGTCCCGTCACCGGAGGCAAGGGATGAGCGCCGCCGGCATCCTCCACGGCCGCTGGCTCGACCGCGCGTGGACCGGATTCCTCTGGGGGCTGATGACGCTGTTCCTGGTCAACATCGGCCTGATGATCGCGGCGGTCACGACCAACTCCTTCGCCCGGCGCTGGCTCGGAACCTGGCTGCCGGACGGATGGACCACCGACTGGTACGCGTCGGCGTGGAAGGAGTTCCAGCTCGACGCCATCCTGTGGGTGACCGTCCAGGTCGTCCTCGCCGTCGTGCTGCTGGCCCTGCTGATCGGCGTGCCGGCGGGCTACGCGCTCGCGCGCCGGGATTTTCCCGGCAAGAAGGCGCTGATGCTGCTCTTCCTTTTGCCGCTGATGGTCCCGCCGATCACCTACGGCATTCCGCTCGCGACCGTGCTCTACAAGTTTCATCTCGCCGGGACGATCTACGGCGTCATCCTCGCCAACCTGATTCCGGCGGCGCCGTTCGTGATCCTGGTGATGACCCCGTTCATCGAGCAGATCGATCCCAACCTGGAATCTGCCGCGCGGGTGTTCGGCGCCGGCACCGGGCGCATGTTCTGGCATATCCTCGTCCCGCTGCTCGGGCCGGGAATACTCGCCGCTTCGCTGCTCGTGCTGGTGCGCACCATCGCCATGTTCGAGCTCACGTTCCTTACCGCCGGTCCGGATTCGCAGACCCTCGTCGTGGCGCTCTACTATGCCGTCTTCGCCGCCGGGGTGAGGGCTCCGCAGTCGGTGGACGCCATGGCGATGATCTACATGGTCGTCACGCTGGTGTGGCTGCTGATCGCGCTGCGTTTCGTCAATCCGACGCAGCTCGTGAGCCGCGTCAAGGAACACCCGCGCGCGGCATGATGAAGTCCCCGCGTCGGACGCCGAGGAACGGGTTCAGCCGGTCGCGGTGACGCGACGGCCGCATTTGCCGGGCAAGAGCCGGTCGCTTTCAACGCCATCTGGAGGAGTGCCATGAGGAAGTTGGTCACACGATTTGCAGTTTCCGCTTGCGCGGCGGCGCTGGCCGCCACCGCCGCGGCGAAGGAGTTCCGTTCCGCCGACGTGCACCCGGAGGATTATCCGACGGTCATGGCGGTCAAGTTCATGAGCGACGTCATTTCCAAGAAGACCGGCGGGAAGGACACGATCAAGGTCTACACGGGCAATCAGCTGGGCGGCGAGAAGGACACGATCGAGCAGGTGAAGATCGGCGCGCTCGATCTCGTGCGCATCAACGTCGCGCCGATGAACAATATCTGCGCCGAGACGATGGTGCCGACGATGCCGTTCCTGTTCAAGTCGAAGGAGCACATGCGCAAGGTGCTCGACGGCCCGATCGGCGACCAGATCCTCAAGGCCTGCGAGCCGCAGGGCTACGTCGGCCTCGCGTTCTACGATTCGGGCTCGCGCTCGCTCTACACGACGAAGAAGCAGGTCAAGACGTTGGCCGACGTCAAGGGCCTGAAGATTCGCGTCCAGCAATCGGACCTGTGGGTCGCGCTGCTGCAGGCGATGGGCGCGAACGCGACGCCGATTCCGTACGGCGAGGTCTACACATCGCTCAAGACCGGCGTAGTCGACGGCGCCGAGAACAATTGGCCGTCGTACGACACCGCGCGTCACTTCGAGGTCGCGCCATACTACGCGCTGACCGAGCATTCGATGGCGCCCGAGATGCTGCTGATGTCGAAGAAGGTGTACGACGGCCTGACGCCGGAGCAGCAGAAGATCTTCCGCGAAGCGGCCAAGGAGTCGGTGCCGTACATGCGCAAGCTGTGGGACGAAAAGGAGGCGAAGTCGCGGGCAGTGGTCGAGGCCGGCGGCGCCAAGATCACCGAAGTCGACAAGAAGTCGTTCCAGGATGCGATGAAGCCGGTCTACGACAAATTCATCACCGACCCGAAGCTCAAGGACATGGTGAGCAAGATCCAGGCAACCAACTGACGACGGTGCCGGGGCGGGTGCCGCGTTGCCGGCGTCCGCCCCGCTCCCGACCAAGGCAGGCCAAGGCATGCATTCCACGCGTTCGCCGGCGCTGGCAAGCGTCCTCTCGCGCCTCACGCGCGCCAACGACCGGATCGCGGAGTGGGCGCTCGGGCTCTCCGCGCTGGGTCTGCTGGTCATGACGGCGATCACCGGCTGGCAGGTCTTCGGCCGCTACGTGCTGAACGACTCGCCGCAATGGGTCGAGCGCATCGCCCTGCTCCTCGTGCTCTATTTCTCGTTCCTCGCCGGTGCCGTCGGCGTCCGCGAGGAGTCGCACCTCGGCATTTCGTTCATCAGCGATTCGCTGCCGCCGCTGCTGCGCAAGATCGTCGGCGCAGCGGTGTTCCTGATCGTCGCCGCATTCGGCGGCGTGCTGGCGTGGAACGGCATCCTCCTGGTCCGCGAGACCTGGGACGTCGCGACTCCGATCATCCGGATTCCGGAGGGCGCGACCTACTTCGCGATTCCCCTGGGCGGGCTGCTGATCGTTTCATTCGCACTCGAGCTGATGCTGCGCCTGGTCATCGGCACGAAGGACAGTGCCTGAATGGAACTCGTCATCCTGTTCGGAAGCTTCTTCCTGCTGATCGCGTTCAACGTGCCCATCGCCTTCGCGCTGGGCATCGCGGCGGCGGCGACGCTGGTCTACGACGGTCTCCCGCTGATGGTCGAGGTGCAGCGGATCGCGTCGGGGATCTCGGTCTTCTCGCTGCTCGCGATCCCGTTCTTCATCTACGCGGGCGAGTTGATGCTGTTCGGCGGCATCGCCGAGCGGCTGGTGCAATTCGCCAACTCGCTGGTCGGCCACGTCCGCGGCGGCCTCGGCCTCGTCAACGTGCTGGCCAGCATGCTGTTCGGCGGCATCTCGGGTTCCGCGGTCGCCGACACATCGGCGCTGGGTGCGATCCTGATTCCGCTGATGAAGAAGAAAGGCTACGGCGCCGACTACGCCGTCAACGTGACGATCACGGCGTCGACGACCGGCATCCTGATTCCGCCGTCGCACAACATGATCATCTATTCGCTGGCCGCGGGCGGTGGCGTGTCGATCGCCGCGCTGTTCATGGCCGGGCATCGTCCCGGGCGTCCTGACCGGCCTGTGCCTGATGATCGCGGCATATGCGGTGGCCGTCAAGCGCGGCTATCCGAAGGATGCATGGCCGGGCTGGAAATGCGGTGGGCCTGACCTTTCTGGGCGCGGCGCCGGGACTGTTCGCGACCGTGATCATCATCGGCGGCACGTTGTCCGGGCATCTTCACCGTGACCGAGTCGGCGGCGGTCGGCGCGATCTACGCGCTGCTCGTCACGGTGTTCGTCTACCGCAGCCTCTCCGCGGCCGACTTCTGGAAGGCGACGATCAACGCCACCAAGACCACGGCGATGGTGATGCTGCTGATCGGCACGGCCAGCGCCTTCGGTTACGTGCTGGCGATGCACCAGGTGCCGGCCAAGACCATCGCGCTGATGCACGGGATCTCCGACAATCCTCTGCGTGATCCTCTTCATCATCAACGTCATCCTGCTGATCCTCGGCTGCATCATGGACATGGCGGGCCTGATCCTGATCTGCACGCCGATCTTCCTGCCGGTGGTGCAAGTCGATCGGCATGGATCCGATCCAGTTCGGGATGCTGATGATGCTCAACCTCGGCACCGGCCTGTGCACGCCGCCGGTGGGCACCTGCCTGTTCGTCGGCTGCTCGATCGGCAAGATCAGGATCGAGGAAACGGTGAAGACGATCTGGCCGTTCTATCTCGCCATGTTCGTGGCGCTGATGTTCGTCACCTACGTGCCGGCGGTCTCGCTCGCCGTGCCCAACTGGCTCCTGAAATGACGTCCGCCGGCGGCGGCGACGGCACGCTTGCGCCGCTGCTGCGCCGCTCGACCCTCGCCATGCTGGCGCCGGAAGTCGCGCGCCCGGCGTACGACGTCGGTGCCGTCGGCATCGGCATCGTGCACCTGGGCCTCGGCGCATTTCACCGGGCGCACCAGGCGATGTACATCGACACCGTCCTTCAGGGCGACGCGCGCTGGGGCATCTGCGGCGTGAGCCTCAAGACGCCGCGCGCGACCGTCGCGCTGGCCGCGCAGGACGGGCTCTATGCAGTGCTCGAAAAGAGCGTGGCGGGCACGCGGGCGCGGGTGATCGGCGCGCTGCGCGAGGTGCTGTTCCTCGGCGAGGACCGGGCGCGGCTGCTGCGCGGCTCGCCGATCGGCGCGTCACCGTCGTCACTCTGACGGTGACCGAAAAGGGCTACTGCCACGACCCGGCCACCGGCGCACTGAACTTCGGTCATCCCGACATCGCGCACGACATGGCGGATCCGGGGAACTCGATCAGCGCGCCCGGCATACTCGTCGCCGGCCTCGCCGGCCGCCGCGCCGCGGGAGGCGGGCCGATCAACGTCGTCTGCTGCGACAACCTTCCGCACAACGGCCGCACCGTCGAAGGCATCGTCCGGGAACTGGCGCAGGCGATCGATCCCGCGCTCGCAGCCTGGATCGGCTCGAACGCGGCGTTTCCCTGCACCATGGTGGACCGGATTGTTCCGGCGACGACCGACGCCGATCTCGCCGAGGCGGCCCGCATTCTGGGCCTGCGCGATGCCGCTCCGGTCGTCTGCGAGCCGTTCACGCAGTGGGTGATCGAGGATCGCTTCGTCGCCGCGCGGCCCGAGTGGGAGCGCGCCGGCGCGCAGCGCGTCGCCGATGTCGCGCCGTTCGAAACCATGAAGCTGCGCCTGCTCAACGGCAGCCATTCGACGCTCGCCTATCTCGGCTACCTCGCCGGACACGAGTTCATCTGGCAGGCGTCTTCGGACCCGCAGCTCGCGGCATTGATCGAGAGGCTGATGGCCGACGAGGTGACGCCGACGCTGGCCGCGCCGCCGGGGCAGGACCTCTCCGCGTACGGCGCCGAGCTGCGCGCGCGCTTCGGCAATCCGGCGTTGCCGCACCGGACGCAGCAGATCGCGATGGACGGGTCGCAGAAATTGCCGCAGCGCCTGCTGGGCACCGTCCGCGACCGGATGGCGAGCGGATCGTCGATCGACCATCTTGCGCTCGGCGTCGCCGCCTGGATCCGCTACGCCAGCGGCACCGACGAGCAGGGCCGCGCGATCGAGGTCGCCGACCCGCTGGCGGCGACTTTCCGGCGGATCGCCGCCGCGGCGGGAGGCAACGCCGCCGGCCTCGCCGAAGGCTTCCTCGACCTCACCGCCGTGTTCGGCGCCGATCTTCGCGCCGACGCCGCGTTCCGCCGCATCGTCGGCCGGAAAGTCGTTGCCCTCTTCCGGGACGGCGTGCGGGCGACGCTGGCCGCGCATCTTGCGCACCCCTCGACGTAGGACACGCACCATGGCCTCAATCGCTCTCGACCTCCATCCCGATCGCCTGTTCCCCGCCGACCCGGCGCTGCGGCGCCTCGCGCGCGAGCTCTACGCGACGGTCAAGGACCTGCCGATCATCAGCCCGCACGGGCACACCGATCCGCAATGGTTCGCCGACGACGCGCCCTTCGCCAATGCCTCCGCGCTGTTCATCACGCCCGATCATTACGTGTTCCGGATGCTCTACAGCCAGGGCGTCCGGCTCGAGGATCTCGGCATCCCGCGCCGCGACGGCGGTCCGGTCGAGGAGGACGCGCGCAGAATCTGGCACATCCTCGCGTCGAACTATCATCTGTTTCGCGGCACGCCGACGCGGAGCTGGCTCGACCACGCGTTCGCGACCGTCTTCGGCATCGACGAGCGCCTGACCGCGGCGTCGGCCGATCGTCATTTCGACCGGATCAATGCCTGCCTCGCCCAGCCGGCGTTCCGGCCGCGGGCCCTGTTCGAGCGCTTCAACATCGAAGTCATCGCGACGACCGAGTCGCCGCTCGACCCGCTCGAGCACCACCGGAAGATCCGCGCGTCCGGCTGGAAGGGACGCGTGATCACCGCCTACCGTCCCGATCCGGTCGTCGATCCCGAGTTCGAAGGGTTCCGCGACAACGTCGCCAGGCTCGGCGCGCTCACCGGCGAGAACGCCGCGACCTGGCGCGGCTACCTCGCCGCGCACCGCAGCCGACGCGCGTTCTTCAAGTCGATGGGCGCGACGTCGACCGACCACGGGCACCCGACCGCGCGCACCTGCGACCTGCCCGAGAACGCCTGCCAGAGGCTGCTCGACCGCGCGCTGGCCGGAACGGCGACGCCCGACGAGGCGGAGGAGTTCCGCGGCCAGATGCTCACCGAGATGGCGGCGATGAGCATCGACGACGGCCTCGTCATGCAGATCCATCCGGGGAGCCTGCGCAACCACAACCCGACGGTCTTTCGCGACTTCGGCCGCGACAAGGGCGCCGACATTCCGACGCGCACCGATTACGTCCGCGCGCTGAAGCCGCTGCTCGACCGCTACGGCAACGAGCGCGACCTGACGGTGATCCTGTTCACGCTCGACGAGACCGTGTACGCCCGCGAGCTGGCGCCGCTCGCCGGCCACTACCCGATCCTGAAGCTCGGCCCGCCGTGGTGGTTCCACGACAGCCCGGAAGGGATGCAGCGCTTTCGCGAACAGGCGACCGAGACCGCCGGCTTCTACAACACGGTCGGCTTCAACGACGACACGCGGGCGTTCATGTCGATTCCCGCCCGCCACGATGTCGCGCGGCGCATGGATTGCCGCTTTCTCGCGACGCTCGTCGTCGAACACCGGATCGGCGAGGACGAGGCGTTCGAGCTGGCGCCGGAGCTCGCCTATGGCCTCGCCAAGCGTGCGTACAAACTCTGAAGCGCCACGGCGACGCGTTGCGCCGTCGACCGCGCGGGAGATTCCATGATCACGATTCGCCGGTCTGAAGATCGCGGCCACGCCGACCACGGCTGGCTCGATTCGCATCACAGCTTCTCGTTCGCCGATTACTACGACCCGGAGCACATGGGCTTCGGCGCGCTGCGGGTCATCAATGAGGATCGCGTCCGGCCGGGCATGGGCTTCGGCACGCACGGCCACAAGGACATGGAGATTCTCACCTATGTGCTCGAAGGGCAGCTTCAGCACAACGACAACATGGGCAACGGCTCGATCATCGCGCCGGGCGACGTGCAGCGGATGAGCGCGGGCCGCGGCGTGCAGCACAGCGAATACAACCCTTCGCGGACGCTGCCCGTGCATTTCCTGCAGATCTGGATCCTGCCGAAATTCACGGGCATCGAACCCGGCTACGAGCAGACGCGCGTCGAGCCGGGGCAGATGCGCGGGCGGCTGCGGCTGATCGCCTCGGCCGACGGCCGCGAAGGCTCGGTCACCGTCCATCAGGATGCCACCGTGTCGGCGGCCCTCCTCGATGGCGCCGAGTCGGCGCGCCACGATCTCGCCGCCGGCCGCCGGGCCTACGTGCACGTCGCCCGCGGCCGCGTGCACGTCAACGACAGGGCGCTCGCCACCGGCGATGCGGCGATGATCACCGACGCGTCGACCGTCGCCCTCGACCGCGGGGAATCCGCCGAAATCCTGCTGTTCGACCTGCCGTAGAAGCGCCGGGATGCGCCGCTTCCGGCGTCACTCGCGCCGCCGGGTGTCCAGGAAGATCGTCACCGGACCGTCGTTGACCAGCGCGACCTGCATGTCGGCGCCGAACACTCCGGTGGGAACGGGTTTGCCCAGCCCGCGCGCGAGCGCGGCGACGAAGGCATCGAACCGCGGTTCGGCGATCTCCGGCGGCGCGGCGTCCGACCAGGACGGACGGTTGCCCTTTTTGGTCGACGCGTACAGCGTGAACTGACTGACCGCGAGGACGCCGCCGTCCACGTCGACGACCGAGCGGTTCATGACGCCGGCTTCATCGTCGAATATGCGCAGCGCGACGATCTTGCGCGCGAGCCAGTCGCGGTCTTCGTCGCCGTCGTCGCCTGCCATCGCCGCCAGCACGAGGAGACCCGGGCCGATGGCGCCGGTCTCGCGGCCGCCGACGCGCACCGAGGCTTCGCGCACGCGCTGGACCAGCGCCCTCACTTCTTCATGATCCGGCGCTCGACCTCGGTCACGATCCCGTCGACCAGCACCAGCGTCGTGATGGTCTCCGGATCGCCGTCGGCGGGTAGCCAGGTCCAGCGCGCCTGCTTCCCGTTCTTGCGCGTTCCGGTCATGTCCGGCGAGCCGAGCTTGGCCAGCACCTCGCCCTGGGTCATGCCGGCGCGCGCATGGCGGCGCTCGGAGGCGTCGGCCTTCGATGGCTTTGCGGGGCTGGCCGCGGCAGTTTCCCGGGCGGGCCGGGCGTCCCTCCTTGCAGCGTCGCCCGTCGCCGCGGGGGCAGGGTTGCCGCGGACGGGTCCCGGAAGCACCGTGATCTCCGGCGGATCGGTCTGGAAATTGCGAAGCTCGCGGCCGGGGGGGCAGGGCATCTCCTGGTAGACCGGCGTCTTGCTGTCGCCGGCGCACTTGTAGACTTCCGCGGCGCCGGCAAGCGGCACGAAGAGCGCTGCAAAGAGCGTTGCGCAGGAGGCGGCGCGATGATGGCGCATCATGGCGGGGTCTATTCGGATGGGAGCAAAGGGCCGGAATCCCGGTCCCAGGCATTACCATAACGCTTTTCGCGGCCGTCCGGCCTACGCCTTTCGATGGAAACTCCCGATCAAGCCATGGGCCCCTGCGCGGCGCGCGTGGGCGACATCGCGCCTTTCCACGTCATGGAAGTGCAGACGGCGGCGCGCCGCATCGAAGCCGGCGGGCGCAGCGTCGTGCACATGGAAATCGGCGAGCCCGATTTTCCGACCCCGGCGACGGTCGTGGCGGAAGCGCAGCGCGCACTCTCCAGCGGAGGGATCTACTACACGTCGGCGCTGGGCATTCCCGAACTCAGGCAGGCGATCGCGCGGCATTACGCCGACCATTTCGGCGCCGCCGTCGCGCCCGAGCGCGTGATCGTCACGGCGGGATCGTCGGCCGCGCTGTTGCTGGTGATGGCATTCCTCGTCGACCGCGACGACCGGATTCTGCTCTCCGACCCGGGCTACCCGTGCAACCGCCATTTCGTCCGCGTGCTCGAAGGCGAGCCGGTGGGGATCCCGGTCGGCCCGGACACCGGCTACCAGCTCTCCGCCGAGCTGATCGAGCGGCACTGGTCGCCGCGCACGCGCGGCGCCCTGATCGCCTCGCCGTCGAATCCCACCGGGACCCAGGTCGCCCCCGGCGAAATGCGCCGGATCGCCGAAACCGTCGCGCGACTCGGCGGGCGCCTGGTCGTCGACGAGATCTACCTCGGGCTCTCCTACGACGGCGAAGGCAGCGCCGGCCCATGCTCGGCGCTGACCGCCGCCGGCCCCTGTGCCGACGACCTGTTCATCGTCTCCAGCTTTTCGAAGTACTTCAACATGACCGGATGGAGGCTCGGATGGATCGTCGCGCCGGAGCGGCACGTCCGCGATCTCGAGAAACTCGCGCAGAACCTGTACATATCGCCGCCGACGCTGTCGCAGCGCGCGGCGCTCGCGTGCTTCACGCCCGAGACCATCGCCATCGTCGAGCGGCGCCGGCTCGCGTTCCGCGACCGCCGCGACTTTCTCGTCCCCGCGCTGCGCGATCTGGGGTTCGGCATCCCGGTCATGCCCACCGGGGGTTTCTTCGTGTACGCGGACAGCTCGCGCTTCGGTGACGACAGCGAGCGCTTTTGCCGCGACGTGCTCGAGGGGGCGGGCGTCGCGATCACGCCGGGCGTCGACTTCGGGCGCCACCGCGCGGCGTCGCACGTGCGCTTCGCCTACACCGTCGACATCGAAAAGCTCGCCGACGGTGTGGCGCGCCTGCGGCGCTTTCTGTAGCGCGTGGCCGCGCGTTCCGCAGGCACGACCATGACGCCGGGAGCCTGCGGACCCGCGGCCGGCGCCGCCGCGCGCCGCCTCGTGCCGATCGCGGCGGCCGCGCTGCTGCTCGGGGGCTGCTCGGCCGTCGAATTCTACTGGCAGGGCATCGCCGGGCAGCTCGACCTGCTCTCCCGGGCGAAGCCGATTCCGGAGGTCGCCGAGTCGACCCCGGATCCCGCGCTGAGGGACCGGCTGCTGCGCGTCCAGGAGATCCGCGCCTACGCGAGCCGCGAACTGGCGCTGCCCGACAACGCCAGCTACACGCGCTACGCCGACCTCGGCCGCCCGTTCGTCGTCTGGAACGTATTCGCGACGCCCGAGCTGTCGCTGACGCCGCGGCAGTGGTGCTTTCCGGTGGCGGGCTGCGTCGCGTACCGCGGCTACTTTGCCGAAGCCGACGCGCGAACCGAGGCGGCGAGGCTCGCCGCGGAGAACCTCGACGTGCACATGAGCGGCGTGCCGGCGTACTCGACGCTCGGCTACTTCGACGATCCGGTGCTCTCGACGTTCATCCGCTATCGCGAGGCCGAGGTGGCGCGCCTCATCTTCCACGAGCTCGCGCACCAGGTCGTCTACGTCAAGGACGACAGTGCGTTCAACGAATCCTTCGCGGTGGCCGTGGAGGAGGAGGGGCTCGCGCGCTGGCTGGTCGGGCAGCGGGACCGCCCGGACGCCGCGCAGTTCGCGGCGGACGTCGCCCGGGTGCAGCGGCTGCGCTCGGAGTTCCGGTTGCTCATCCGGGCGACCCGCAGCCGGCTCGAGGCGCTGTACGCGAGCGATGCGACCGAAGCCGACAAGCGCGCCGGCAAGGCGGCCGAGTTCGCAATGATGCGCAACGAATACGAACGGCTGAAGGCCGGATGGGACGGAGCCGCCGGTTTCGACCGCTGGTTCGCCGCGGGCGCCAACAACGCCGGAATCGCGGCGGCGGGTCTCTACACCGACCGGGTTCCGCAGTTCGCCGCGCTGCTGCGCGCGGAGGGCGGCGATCTGCCGCGCTTCTACGGCCGGGTCAAGGTGCTGGCGGCGCTGCCCAAGGACGAACGCGACGCGTCGCTCGATCGCCTCGCGCTCGCGCCGGAAGCGGTCACGCGGCGCTGATCGCGAGGTTTGACCGTCGTTTGGGAATCGTGGACACTGCGACTCGCGCGGGCGGGATCGCAGCCGGCCGAGCGCAATGAGGGGTGCCGTGCAACCGGAAAGACAGTTCGCTTGTAGCGGACATTGCGCATGACCAGCCTGCTTTCCATCCATCCGCCGCTCGCCACGCTCGACGATGACGCGTGGGAGGACCTCCTCAACTTCATCGAGGAACGCCGCGTCATCCCGATCATCGGGCCGGAGCTGCTCAAGGTCGAGACCGAATCCGGCCCGCGGCTGCTGTACGAATGGCTCGCGGAAAAGCTGGCCGGCAAGCTCAACGTCGACACGGCACTGCTTCCGCAGCCGTACACGCTGAACGACGTCGTCTGCTGGTTTCTCGCTTCGCGCGGGCGCCGCGAGGAGGCCTACACGCGGCTGCGCAGCATCCTGCGCGACGCGAACTTCGCGCCTCCCCACGCGCTGCGGCAGCTCGCCCAGATCACCGATTTCGACCTGTACGTCACGACGACCTTCGACCCGCTGCTCGAGCAGGCGATCAACGGCGAGCGGTTCGGTGGCGCGCAGTCCACCGAGGTGATCGCGTATTCGCCGAACCGCGTCGCCGACCTGCCGACCGAGCGCGAGCGGCTCCAGCGCCCGGTCGTCTATCACCTGATGGGCCGCCTGTCGGCGTCGCCGACGTACGTGATCTCGGACGAGGATACGCTGGAGTTCATCTGCGCATTGCAGAGCGAGCACCTGACGCCGGAGAAGCTGTTCCACGAGCTCGAGCACAATCACCTGCTGCTGATCGGCAGCAGCTTCACCAACTGGCTCGCGCGATTCTTTCTGCGGATGACCAAGCGCCACCGGCTGTCCGACCCGCGCGAGGTGGGCGAGGTCCTCGCCGACAGCCACTCCGGCAGCGACAGCCGCCTGATGAGCTTCCTGCAGCAGGTCAGCGTGCGCACGCGCATCTACGGCGGCGCCGGCAAGTTCGTCGACGAGCTGCATCGGCGCTGGACGGCGCGGCACAGACCGGCGGACGTCATCGCCATCGGCGCGGCGCCGTTGCGTTTCATGCCGCCGGAACGCGAGATGCCGGACCAGGCCGTGTTCGTCAGCTATGCGCGCGACGACCTCGCCGCCGTGCAGAAGCTCAAGGCCGGGCTCGACGCCGCCGGGATCAGGGCCTGGTTCGACATGGAGCGCCTCGAAGGCGGCGACGACTTCGACCGGATGATCCACCGCAACATCGCCCGCTGCTCGTTCTTCATTCCGGTCGTCTCGGCGGCGACGGAGAGGCGGCTCGAAGGCTACTTCCGCCGCGAGTGGAGCTACGCGATCGACCGCACCCGCAACATGGCCGACGGGGCGGTGTTCGTCCTGCCGGTGTGCATCGACGACACGAACGCCGGCGACGCGCGCGTGCCCGAGCACTTCAAGGCGGTGCATTTCACGCGGCTCGCCGCCGGCGAGGTCACGCCCGAGTTCGTGCGCCGGCTGCAGGATCTCCTCTCGGCGCGAACGGCCTGACGGCCGCACCTCCCGTGCCAGACCCGACCGCCGCATGAACGAAATCGCAACGGCCCCGGCGATCCCGGCGGACTCGCAATCCGCCATCGACCGGCAGCACCCCTGGCTCGGCCTCGACTCGTTCACCGAGGAGACGCGCGCGTACTTCTACGGGCGCGAGGAGGAGGTGGCGGAGCTCGGCCGTCGTGTCCAGCGCAAGCTGCTGACGATCCTGTTCGGCCAGTCGGGGCTCGGCAAGACGTCGATCCTGCGCGCCGGCATCGTCCCGCGGCTGCGCCCGCTGGGCTACTGTCCCGTCTACGTGCGCATCGACTACGCCCCCGAGTCGCCGCCACCGGCCGAGCAGATCAAGAAGGCGATCTTCCGGGCAACGCAGGCCTCGGGGCAATGGACGCAGGCCGGCGCTGCGGTCGAGGGCGAGTCGCTGTGGGAGTTCCTGCACCACCGCGACGACGTGCTGCGCGACGCCGACGGAAAGACGCTGATCCCGCTGCTCATCTTCGACCAGTTCGAGGAGATCTTCACGCTCGCCCAGACCGACGAGTTCGGCCGCCGGCGGGCGGCGGAGTTCATCGCCGACCTCGCCGACCTGGTGGAGAACCGGGCGCCGAAGGCCGTCGAGGAGCGCATCGACAACGACGACTCGGCCGCCGAGCGCTTCGACTTCACTCGCGAGGACTATCGGATCCTGATCGCGCTGCGCGAGGACTACCTCGCGCACCTCGAGGGTGTGAAGGGCGGGATGCCCTCGATCACGCAGAACCGGATGCGGCTCGCGCGGATGACCGGCGCGCAGGCGCTCGACGCCGTGGTGAAGCCCGGCGGGGCGCTCGTCAACGAGGAGATCGCCGAATCGATCGTGCGCTTCATCGCCGGCGGCTCGGAACTGCGCAACGCCGAGGTCGAGCCCTCGCTGCTCTCGCTCATCTGCCGCGAGTTGAACAACGCCCGCATCGCGCAGGGCAGGAGCGAGATCTCCGCCGACCTGCTCGCCGGCTCGCGCGACACGATCCTCTCCGAGTTCTACGAGCGCGCGCTCGCCGACCAGCCGCCTGGCGTGCGCAAGTTCGTCGAGGACGAGATGATCACCGAGTCCGGCTTCAGGGAGAGCCTGGCCGAGGAGCGGGTGCGGAAGGCGTTCGCCGCGGCAGGGGCCCCGCCGGACGCGCTGTCGAAGCTGGTCAACCGGCGGCTCCTGCGCATCGAGGAGCGGCTCGACCTGCGCCGCGTGGAGCTGACGCACGACGTGCTGTGCAGCGTCGTGACGGCGAGCCGCGACCTGCGCCACGAGCGGGAAGCGCGCGACGAGGCCGAGCGCAGGCTCGCCGAGCAGCGCGATCGCGAAATCGCCACACGCAAGGCGCTGATCCGCGCGCGCAAGATCGCGGCCGGTTGCGTCGCGCTGGCCGTCGTCGCCGTCGGCGCGGCCGTGTTCGGTGTCTGGAACATGCAGCGCGCGCAGGCCACGCGGGCGATCGCCGAAACCGCGCGCGGAGAATCCGAAAAGCTCGTCGTCTACCTGCTCGACGACTTCTACCGCGAACTCGAACCCGTCGGCCGTCTCAACATCGTCGGCGAGCTTGCCAAGCGCGCGATCGACTACTACAACGCCCTGCCGGCCGAATTGCGCACGCCCGACACCGAGCGCAACCAGGCGCTGGCACAGGTGCGCTACGGCGCGGTGCTGCGCACCCAGGGCAAGGTCGACGAAGCGCGCGAGGTGTTCGCGGTGGCGATTCCTGCGCTCGATGCACTGCGCGCGAAGGGCGATGCGAGCGAGGCCGCCGCGATCGGCCTGTCTCTCGGTCTGGTCGCGCAGTCGCGCGCGGTGGACTCGGGCGGCTTCGACCGCGCCGCGCTGCCCCCCGCGGAACGGGCCGTGACGGTGCTTCTGCCGGCGGCGAAGGCGAGCGACGCGAGCGTCGCCCTGCGGCGCGCCTATGCGGCGGCTCTGGATCAGCTCGGATACGTGCAAACCCGCCAGGGCCAGTACGAAACCGCGCTGGTCTCACAGAACGCGGCGCTGGCAGCCTACCGCAGCATCGACAACCTGCGGGCCGACAGCGATGCCGCGGCCCGTTTCGGCATCGCGGCCGGCTGGCTGGTCGAGACCTACGGCAATCTGGGCCGGCCGGAAGACGCCGTCCGTACAGGTGAAGAAGGACTTCGAGCGACCTCGCTGGTGCTCGATCAGCAGCCGACCAACATGCTCGCCTTGCGCGCACGTGGATTGATTTCATCGGCGCTGGCCCAGGTGGCGGAAAGCGAAGTGCAGCCGGCACGCCGCCTGGCCGCTGCCGAACAGTCGATGCGGGACTCGGCGCTGCTGGCGAGGATCGACCCCAGCAACATGATCGCGAGAGGCAACTCGCTCATCTCGCGCTCGAACGCGGCGGGTGCCTTGTGGGATATGGGGCGCCTGCGCGACGCACTGGCCAGGTTCCTGGAGAACCGTGAGGGAGAGGCCCTTGCCGCGACCTCGCCCCTGATCGCGGGCCCGGTCTCCGAGTCGCTCTACTGGGCCTCGATGCTCGCCGCCGACCTCGGACAGCCTGCGGCGGCAGAGAGATACCTCGCCGACTCGCTGCGCTATTTCGACACCTTCATGCGCGGCATCCCCGAGACCTCTTTCGAGCATGCCATCTTTCGCGCAGGGACGGCTGTCGGCCCGGTGCAGCTGGCCGCACGCCTGGGCGACCCGGCGCGCGCCCGTGCCGCCGCCAAGGGAGTGCGGGAGAAGCTGCTGCAACTGAAGCCTCCCGATGCCTTCGGCCGCGAGCGCGTTGCGGACGGACTTCGCAATCTGCACCTGGCGCTGGGCTGGGCCGAACTGCAGGACGGGGACTTCGCCGCCGCGCAGGAGCAATTCGGCCGTCTCGCCGAAGCGCGCAAGCAGCTGCCCGCGCGCACCCTCGGCGGACGGCGCGAAGCGGCCGACGATGCGGTGCTGCTCGCGATCGCGCTGGCTCGCGTCGGACGCAACGACGAAGCACGCGCGCTGGCCGGACCCGCGCTCGCGTTCCAGCGCGAATTCAGTGCGCGAAAGACCGACGAGCAGTGGCACAAGCTCAGCCTGGCGCTCGCGCTGCTGGCCTCGGCGCAATCGACGCCGTCGAAAGCCGGCGCCCTGCTCGCCGAAGCCCAGGCCGCGCTCGACAGCTTGCCTGCCGAAGCGCGTGGCGCGCGCAGGAGCCTGACTGCGCAGGCGCTGATTGCCGACGCACGGCGCGCAACGCGCTGAGCGTCGAGCCGCCGAACGAAATGCGCGCGCCGGGGACCGCACAGGTGTGGCGTGAGCGCATCGCCGAAGGATTGAAGCGGCAGCGCTAGGCGTCCGCGACGATCGGCCCGACACCCCGCATGCAGCAGATCCTTTCCGACGGGGCCCCCCCCGCCGCTGCCGACGCCTGCGCGCGCATCCGCAGCCATCTCGCGCACGGCGCGCCTTGGGACGCCTGCGACGCGTTCCGCGACGCGGTCGCGTCGCGGCCGCTCGAACCCGAGCTCCTCTATTGCGGCGCGCTGGCCCACGCGAGGGCAGGCGCAACCCACGAGGCGCACGCGCTGCTCGACCGGGCGCAGGCTGGCGCGCCGGCAGCGCTGCTCGCCGACATCCTGAGCCTGCGCGGACGCCTGTGGAAGGACGGCTTCCATCGCGCGCCGGATTCCCCCGGCGCGGCGGCGATGGCCGAGCGCGCGCGCGACGAATATCTCGCGGCTTACGCGCTGCGGCACGACACGTACCCCGGCATCAATGCCGCCACCCTGTCGCTGCTGCTCGGCGACCGTGCGGAGGCGCGACGGCTCGCGCAGGAAATCCTCGCGCAGCTTGCCGCGCAGGCGACGCCGCCGACGTGCTGGGACCACGCGACGGCAGGCGAGGCCGAATTGCTGCTCGGAGCGTTCGATCGGGCGCGGCAGAGCTACGCCGCCGCGTTCGCGCTCGCTCCGGGCGACGCCGGCAGCGTGGCGACGATGCGCCGGCAGGTCGGGTTGCTCGCACGGGTCATACCCGAAGCCGCCGGCGCGATGCGGGTCCTGCCTGCCGCCGACGTGCTGGCGTTCGCCGGCCACATGATCGACGCCCCAGGGCGGCCCGTGCCCCGGTTTCCGGCGGCGCTGGCGAGCGCCGTCGAGGATGCATTCCGCCGGCATCTCGCGCGCCTCCACGAGCCCGTCGTCTATACGTCGGCCGCCTGCGGCTCCGACCTGATGTTCATCGAGGCGGCGCTTGCCGTCGGCGCCGAGGTCAACGTGGTGCTGCCCTTCGACCGTGAGGACTTCGTGCGCAGCAGCGTGGCCGTCGGCGGCGCCGCGTGGCTGCCGCGCTTCGACGCGGCTCTCGCCCGGGCGACGCGGGTGATCATGGCCACCGAAGAGGGTTACCTCGATGACGACGTGCTCTTCGAACACGCGGCGCTGCTGCTCGAAGGCTTTGCCGTGCTGCGCGCCGCGCAGCTGCAGACCGCTCCGTCGCTGCTCTGCGTGCTCGATTCGGCGGCGCGAGGCGGGGTGGGCGGCACGCTGTCGTCGTTCGAGCGCTGGCAGGCGAACGTCGGCCCGCCGCAGGTGATCGACCTGAGCCTGCTTCGGGCAGAGGCCGGTTCCGGCACCAGGGCCGTCGCGGATGGCGCGCCCGGTCGCGGCCCGATGCCCGGGGCAGCGGGTGGGCCCGCTGCGGTCGTCGTGTCCGACGGAATGGGCGCTGCCACGCTCCCGCAACGGACGCTGAAGACGCTGCTGTTCGCCGACTTTGCGGGCTACAGCCGGCTGCACGATGCCTATGCGCCGCTGTTCCAGTCACGTTTCCTCGATGTCGTCGCCGCGGAAATCGCGGCCTCTCCGATCAAGCCGCTGGAAGCCAAGACCTGGGGCGATGCGCTGTACGCCGTGTTCGCGTCGCCCCGCGACGGCGCCGAGTTCGCGTTGCGCCTTCTGGCGAACATGCTCGGCATCGACTGGACGGCGGCCGGGCTGCCGGACAGCAGCCAGATCCGCATCGCGCTGCACGCCGGCCCGGTGTTCTGCGGATTCGACCCGATCATGGGCCGCGAGAGCTATTTCGGATCGAGCGTCACCAAGGCGGCGCGTATCGAGCCGGTGACGCCGACCGGCATGGTGTACGCGAGCGAAGCCTTCGCCGCGACGCTGGTCGCCACCGGCAAGGACGAATTCGCGCTGGAATACATCGGCCGCCTGGAGCTGGCCAAGGCCTATGGCGAGTCGCGGATCTATCGGCTCGACCGGCGCTGACCGGTCGCGACCGGCGCCGGCGCGCTTCAGGAATGCGGGAGAGCGAGGCGCCGTCGCAGGCCGGAAACGACGACCCGGCCGCGAGGCACCGGCGGCTTCACCTTGTTTTGGATGGCAAAATCGTTTAGAATCATCGGTTCCCTTGCCTCACCCGCCGCAGACGGGGAGGCCGACCGCGGCCCTTCGCGCCGCCCAACAGCCCACAAGGAGCGATCTGCATGCGTCATTACGAAGTCGTTTTCATCGTGCATCCCGACCAGAGCGAGCAGGTGCCCGCGATGGTCGAGCGCTATCGCACGACCATCACCGGCAAGAATGGCCGGATCCACCGCCTCGAAGACTGGGGCCGGCGCCAGCTCGCCTACCCGATCGCCAAGATCCACAAGGCACACTACGTGCTGATGAACATCGAGGTCGACCAGGAGACGCTCGACGAGCTCGAACACGCGTTCAAGTTCAACGACGCGGTGCTGCGCCACCTGATCGTCGCGATGAAGGAAGCCGTCGTGGCGCCGTCGCCGATGATGCGGGAAGAAAAGCCCAGGCCTGCCCGCGACGGCGATCGCGGTGACCGTGGCGATCGCGGTGACCGTGGCGATCGCGGCGACCGCGGTGATCGCGGCGACCGTGGCGACCGCGGACCGCGGCCGGCACCGGCTGTCGCCGAAGCGCCGCCTGCGGCCGACCCGGCAGCTCCGACAACCGCGGCGTAACGGGATTCGCGCGACCCTCGGCCCCGTGCCCGGCGCGAATCGGCTCACGCTTGATGCCACGCTTTCCGAACGCGGCGACCTGCGCTATACCCCGGCCGGCATCGCGGCACTGGAATGCGTCCTGAAGCATGCGTCGGTCCAGCCTGAAGGCGGTGCCCTGCGCAAGGTCGATTGCGAGCTGGCGGCGGTGGCGTTCGGTGAACCGGCAAAGGCGCTGGCTCACGTGCCGGTCGGGACCGCGTTGCGCTGCACCGGTTTTCTCGCGCGGCGTTACCGCACCGGCATCACCGTGGCCCTGCACATAAACGAATTCGAATTGACGGAAGGAAACTGAAATGCCCCGCCCCCAAGGAAGATTTGGCAAGAAGAAGGATGGCAAGAAGCGTGAACGCGGGAACAACCTGTTCAAGCGCAAGAAGTTCTGCCGCTTCACCGCGGAAGGCGTCAAGGAGATCGACTACAAGGACATCGAGGTCCTGAAGGACTTCGTCCAGGAAAACGGCAAGATCATGCCGGCGCGGATCACCGGCACCAAGTCCCGCTACCAGCGCCAGCTGGGCACGGCGATCAAGCGCGCGCGCTACCTCGCGCTCATCCCGTACACCGACCTGCATTGAGCGGAGAACCCCATGCAAATCATCCTGCTCGAGAAGATCGTCAACGTCGGCAATCTGGGCGACGTCGTCAAGGTCAAGCAAGGTTACGCGCGCAACTTCCTGATCCCGCAAGGGAAGGCGAAGCGCGCCACGCCCGAGAACATCAAGATGCTGGACGAGAAGCGCGCCGAACTCGAGAAGGCGGCTGCCGACAAGCTCGCCGCGGCGCAGGAGCAGGTCGCCAAGCTCGAAGGCCTGACGATCCAGATCACGCAGAAGTCCGGCGTCGACGGTCGCCTCTTCGGCTCGGTCACCAACAGCGACATCTCCGACGCGCTGAAGGCCCAGGGCTTCCCCATCGAGAAGGCGGCCATCCGCATGCCGGCCGGACCCCTGAAGCACATCGGCGACCACCCGCTGGTCGTGGCGGTGCATACCGACGCGACGGCGAACATCACGGTGACCGTGCTGGGCGACACGTCGACCGCGGCGGGCTGACAGCCGCAGTTCCGATCGCGCGGCGAGGTCGGGCCGCGGAAGAAGCCCCGTCGAACGGCGGGGCTTTTTTTTCGCCGCCGGGGCGGGCCGTCCGCCGCCATCCGCCGCGCGTGCTGCCGCCGGCACCCGACGCCGCGACGCGAAGGCGGTCCGCGGCGACCTTCGCCGGCCTGCTAGAATCGACGTTCCCGGATGCATCCGCCGGGCTCGCCGAATCGCGCACGGTCCCGCCATCGGTTGCCGACTTCCGGACGGCCAGAGCAACGGCGCAAACCCCCCACCATGCCCGACGACCCGCAACTCGACGCCCTCAAGCTGCCGCCGCATTCGCTGGAGGCCGAGCAGTCGGTGCTGGGCGGACTCCTGCTCGACAACGAGGCCGTCGACAAGGTCGGCGACGTCCTGTCCGACACCGATTTCTACAGCGAGGCGCATCGGCACGTCTATCAGCACGTCGTCGGCCTCGTCGCCGACGGCAAGCCGGCGGACGTGGTGACCGTATCCGAATCGCTCGCCTCGACGCAGAAGCTCGACTACATCGGCGGGCTCGCCTACCTGGGCGCGCTGGTCCAGAACGTCCCCACCGCCGCGAACATCCGCCACTATGCGCAGATCGTCCGCGACCGCTCCATATTGCGCCAGCTCGCGGCGACCGCCGGCGACATCGCCGACGCCGCGTACAATCCGCTCGGCCGCAGCGCGAAGGAAGTCCTCGACCAGGCCGAAGCCAAGGTGCTGCACATCGCCGAGCAGGGCTCGCGCGGAACGCAGCAGTTCCAGGAGATCGGCACGCTGCTGGCCGGCGTGGTCGAGCGGATCGAGACGCTCTACAACCGCGACGATCCCTCCGACGTCACCGGCGTGCCGACGGGGTTCCCTGATCTCGACCGGATGACCTCGGGCTTGCAGCCGGGCGATCTCGTCGTCGTCGCCGGACGCCCGAGCATGGGCAAGACGGCGCTGGCATTGAACATCGGCGAGCACGTCGCGCTCAACGCCGGCCTGCCGGTGGTGGTCTTTTCCATGGAAATGGGCGCCTCGCAGCTCGCGCTGCGCATGATCGGATCGGTCGGCCGCCTCGACCAGCACAAGCTGCGCACCGGACGGCTCGCCAGCGAGGACTGGGAAAGGCTCACCGCCGCGCTCGGCCGGCTCAACGAGGCTCCGATACTCATCGACGAAACGCCCGCGCTCAACGCGATCGAAGTGCGCTCGCGCGCCCGGCGGCTCATGAAGAGCTACGGCAAGCTCGGCCTCGTCATCGTCGATTACCTGCAGCTGATGCAGGCATCGACGAGCGGGGAGAATCGCGCCACCGAGATCTCCGAGATCTCGCGATCGATGAAGGCGCTGGCGAAGGAGCTCCGGGTTCCGGTGATGGCGCTCTCGCAGCTCAACCGGTCGCTCGAACAGCGGCCGAACAAGCGGCCGGTGATGTCCGATCTTCGCGAGAGCGGGGCGATCGAGCAGGATGCCGACCTGATCCTGTTCATCTATCGCGACGAGGTCTACAACCCCGACACGCAGGAAAAGGGCGTGGCCGAGATCATCATCGGCAAGCAGCGGAACGGCCCGATAGGCACGGTGCGCCTCACCTTCCTCGGCGAGTACACGCGATTCGAAAGCTTCGCCTCGCCCGGGAGCTATTGACGAAGGCGGGGCGTGGGGACGACGGGCGACATGGCGGCGGCGCGCGTCGCGGCGCGGTCGCATTCCGGGTAGCGCCGTGACTTCGCGGATGAGTCCTTGCCCCTGCGGAAGCGGCAGGCGCTACAAGCATTGCTGCGGACGCGGCGACGCCGGCGACGGCGACCTCCGCGGCGCCATGCACGGGGCGCTGCAGCAGCAGCAGGCGGGCAACCTCCCGGCGGCCGAAGCAATCTATCGCAAGGCGCTGGCAACGTCGCGCGACGAACCCGACTGCCTGCACATGCTGGGAGTGATCTGCTACCAGACCGGCCGATACGTCGAAGCCGCCCGGCTCATCTGGCAGGCGCTGCAGATCACCGGCTGGTCCGTCGATGCGATGAAGCACAACCTGTCGCTGGTCGTATCCCGCATGGTCGACGACTCCGCCACCTGGGACGCGGCGACGTGGGACGAGCGGACCGCCGCGTTCGCCGGCTCGCCCGGGCCGACCGTCGCCGCGAGCGCCGGCGATCGCAGCCACGCCGAAGCCGGGGTCGCCGGCGCGATCGCAGCACCGAGCGTTCGCGAGGGGGCGAGAGTGCTCTACGTCGACGGTTGCGCGCCGCAGCGCGACCGGGATTCGGCGTCGGTTCGCCTGGTGTCGATCCTGCGACTGCTGCGGAATATCGGCTGCAGCGTGGCCTTCCACGCCCTGGACATGGACTACGCCGCGTCGCGCGACGGCTGGATGGAGGACGAAGGCATTGAAGTCCTGCGCCCGCCGTAGGTCTGGGGCGGGCTCACGCAGATTCTTGCCACGCGCGGGGGCGAGTTCGATCTGATCTTCATCAGCCGGTTCAACCTCGCGCAGCCGTACATCACGCTGCTGCGCCACTACGCGCCCGATGCCACGTTCGTCGTCGATACCGTCGACCTGCATTTCCTGCGCGAGAGGCGGATGGCTGAAATCACCGGTGACCCCGAGTCCACGCGCCATGCGGCGATGACGCAGGCGCAGGAACTGGGCGTCATCCGGGCTGCCGATTGCACGCTGGTGGTCAGCGAATTCGAAAGCCGCCTCCTGGCCGGCGAGGTTCCGGGCGCGCGGGTCCGGAACCTGTCGAACATCCACGAGGTGCGCGGCCGGCAGGCGGGTTTCGCCGCTCGCCGCGACCTGTTCTTCGTCGGCGGTTTCGCGCATGCGCCCAATGTCGACGCGGTGTGCTGGTACGCGGCCGAGGTGTGGCCGAAGGTGCGGCGCGAGCTGCCCGGCGTGGTGACGTATCTGATCGGCAGCAACATGCCCGACTCGGTGCGGGCTCTCGCCGGCGACGGAATCGTTGCCGTCGGGCACGCCCCGGACCTGACGCCGTATCTCGACGGCTGCCGGGCATCGGTGGCACCGCTGCGCTACGGCGCGGGCGTGAAGGGCAAGATCGGCACTGCGCAGGGTTCCGGCGTTCCGGTCATTGCGACGACGCGTGCGGCCGAAGGCATGCACCTCGAGTCCGGGCGCAATGCGCTGATCGCCGACACCGCGCAGGACTTCGCCGACGCCATCGTGCGCATCTATGGCGACGCCGGGCTGTGGACGGCGATTTCCGACGATGCGATGGAGACCCTTCGTCGCCACTTCTCGCCCGAGGCCGCGCGCAGCGTGCTGGTGGAGCTGAGGGATCGGTCCATCGCGCGGAAGGAGGCCCGCGCCGATGCCGCGCGCGACGCGGGCGTCCGGCCCGCCGCGCTGGTGCTGGTGCCGGCCGGCTACGGCAGCCTGGGTGACGAGGCCATGGTCCGGGGACTTCTTGCCTGGCGGGATGCCGCAGCTGCCGAATGGGCGGTCGACCTGATTTCGATCTACGGCGGGGCGGGCTGGCCGCAGCTGCCCGGCGTGCGCCGCGTCATCGCGGTGAACCCCGGCGACGCCGTGTCGGGGTCGGATGCGCTGGCGAAAGTGGAGGGGGTCCTCCATCGGTACGACGCGTTCGCTCTTTTCGGCGCCGACGTGCTGGACGGCTACTATTCGCTGGACGAAACGCGCCATCGTCTGGCGCTGGTGGACATCGCCGCACGGCGGGGCCTGGCGACCGCCGTTTTCGGCTTCAGCGTCAACGAAGTCCCGCGCGACGAGGCCATCGCCGATCTTGCCCGCCTCGCGGGGCGGATTCCGCTTTGCGTGCGCGATCCGGTCTCGGTCCGGCGCCTGGCGGACCGCGGCCTGGCATCGGTGACTCCGGTGGCCGATGTCGCCTTTCTCATGCCGCCGGCCGAGTCCTCGTTCGTCACCCGAGACGCCGAGGCCTGGATCCGGGCGCAGAAAGCGTCGGGCCGGCGCATACTGATGATCAACCTGTCGCGGCATGTGCTCTCCGGAGCGCCGGCCGCGCGCGGCGGCGGGTACGGCGAATTCGCCGACCTGGCGGCGAGGCTGGTCGCCGATCACCGGCTCGGCGTTCTGTGGTGCGCCCACGACCTGCGGCCCGGCGCGAGCGGCGACGACGGCGACGTCGCCATCGTCATGAAACTGCGGAGTCTCATGTCCGGGGGATCGGTCGGCAGCGGACTCCATCACCACGTCGTGCCCGCCAGCCCGGCCGAGGCGAAGCGCCTGGCGGGAATGGCGGATCTGGTGGTCACCGGCCGCATGCACCTCGCCATCGCGGCGCTGGGCATGGGAACGCCGACCATCGGAATTTCGTACCAGGGCAAGTTCGAAGGACTCTGGCAGCTCTTCGGATTGCCGGATTGGGTCGTCGATTCCCGCAACCTCGATTGTCGGCAGCTGGAGCAGCTGTGCGCACGCGCGCTGATCGGGCTCGACGAACTGAAGCGGCGCGTGGCGACGCGATTGCCGGAGGTGCTGGCGTCGGCGCGGAGAAACTTCGATTCATGGCCCGCGCGAAAGGCCGAATGACGCGGAAGCGAACGCGCGCCATCGCCGCCACCACCGTCGCGCGTCGCGACGCGCGTGCCGGCGGACGCCCGCTCGCCGGTTTGACCCCGCGGCCCGCGCACGCGACACCGACACCTGCCGGCGAAGCTTGCGTCGGCGCCGAGCGTCGAACCGTGCCGGCCGGCGATCGCCGGTGCGTTGATCGGCCCTATCCCGGGCATCGAGCTGCGATCCGCCCGGAGGCCGCCCGGCCTTGAGCCTCCGGCGCGGTCGGAGGATACTTGTCGGCCGCCGCGTCCCTCGCGCCCATGACCACCGCACCCGTCTGGCAGACCCACCTCGCCGCCGACGCGGCGTTCGATCCGCATTACCACGAGAGTCCCCGCGTCGAGATCGCAAGCTTCATCAACGAGGCGCCCGGCGTGGTGCTCGACGTCGGCTGCGGCGGCGGTGCGGTCGGCAGGCTCATCAAGGAGAAATACCCGGGCACGCGGGTGATCGGCATCGAGCTCAATCCGCACGCCGCGGAGCACGCGCGGCAGTTCCTCGACGACGTCGTGTGCGCGAGCATCGACGAGGTCGAGCTGGCGAAGCACGTGGGCGAGGTGACCATCGGCACGGTGCTGCTGCTCGATGTGCTGGAGCATCTCTACGACCCGTGGCGCGCGCTGACCCGAATCCGCGGCTGGCTCGCCACCGGCACGCGCGTGCTGGCGAGCGTGCCGAACATCCGCAACCTCGCGAGCCTGGACGAACTCGCCGCCGGCCGGTGGGAATACGGTCCCCACGGCGTGCTCGACATCACGCACCTGCGGTTCTTCACCCGCGCTTCGCTGCGCTGCATGTTCGAGGAAACGGGGTATGCCGTCGCGCACATGGAACCGCTGACGCAGCCGGGGACGGTCGACCCGTACGTCGTCGCGCGCCGGCCCGGAAGGCTCGTCACCCGGCACCTGTCGATCGCGTTTGGCAGCCGCGAAGATCTCGAGGACCTCTACGCGCTCCAGTACGTGGTCGACGCGCGGGCTGCCGCCGCGTCCTCGGGCGCTGCGAGTCCGGCCGTTCACCGGGCGTCAGGGGTCAGTCCGATCGCATGAGCGTAGCGGTCGTCGCGCCCGTTTCACGCAACAGCCCCTGTCCCTGCGGCAGCGGACGCCGCTACAAGGAATGCCACGGGGAGCTGGGCGGGTCCGGCGCCGGGGCGGGCGCACCGCCGCGATCCGCCTATCGCGCACCGGGTCGCGAATGGGCGCACCTCGGCGGGGCGGCGCGCGACCTGCTCGGTGCGCGCATGGAGCAGGCGATGGCGATGCAGAGGGCCGGCCGTGTCGACGAGGCCGCGCGCGAGTACCGCGAGGTGATCGCCACCGCCCCCGGTACCCACGACGCGCTGCACATGCTGGGCGTCATCGAGCTGGGCCGCGGAAACATCGACGAGGCCGAACGCCTGATCTCGGCCGCGATGTCATTGCGGCCGCCGTACGCCGCGATCGAGCATAACCGGCTGCTCGCGCACGACGCGCGTCTTGCGCGTGCACGCGCGCAGCCGGAGCAGCTCGCCGAACGGGCGCTTCCGATACTCGTTGACCTCGCGCTCGCCCCGAGCGCCGCCGCCCGCGTCGGTCGAACGGGCATCGCAGCGACGGCCGCGAACGGCCCGCCGTTCGTCCATTTGATCGGACGCGCCGACGCCGGCGACGGCGACGACGCCTGGCTGCTGCGCCGGCTGACCGAGCTTCTCGATGGCGACGCCGTCGTCGTCTGGGCGGCCGACGGCGACGGCACCGAGGCCGTCGGCGCGCGCCGCGCCCACCGGGTCGACGGCGGCACGGGCGCGGTGCCGCGCGGCGGCACGCAGGTGTTCGTCGGCGTCGATTTCGAATGCGCCGCCTGGGTCGGCCGCGCCGACGCCGAACGCGTGATCGTGTTCTGTCAGTCGGCGGCGCCGACGCGCTATCTCGATCAGTTGCGGGCCATCGCCCTCGACGGCGCGCGTCCGGTCGAGCTCGTCTTCGCTTCGCAGGCGATGGCGCGGCGGTTCGGGCGGGGCCATGCCGTGCTGCCTCCGCCGCTCGAGTTCGCGGCGCCGGCGGCGGCGCTTGCGCGCGACGCGGTCGCGCACGACGGGCTTCGCGGCGGAGACCCGGTGGCGTGGACCGTCGGCATCGTCGGGCAGAATCCGCAGGTCGTGGGCGAGCCGCCCGATGCCGATTTCATAACGGCGCTGGGCGGGATCGCCGGCCGGATGCACATCTACGATCCGGGGCGCTTCCGCTACGTCCTGGGGGGCGACCCGATCGTCCGTTTCTTCGAGCGGCGTCCGGGCGGGCTCGATCCGTTCCTGGCGCAGCTTAGCTGCTTCGTTCACCGTACGCAGGCGTGGTGGCAGGACACCGCGGGCCGCGAACTGTACGGCGCGATGGCGCTGGGCGTGCCGGTGCTGTGCCCGTTCGGTTCCATTCATGCCGAGCGCATCGAGCACGGGGTCGACGGATTCCTGTACGCGTCGAACGCCGAGGCGCAGCAGCAGCTCGCGGAGCTGCGCGGTGCGCCGGCGATGGCGGCTGCGGTCGGTCGCGCGGGCCACGACAAGGTGCGGATGCTGTTCGACGGGCAGGCGCAGGTCCGGCGCTACCGCGAGTTCCTCGCTGGCGCCGCTCGCACTGACGCTGCCGTCGCGGACCCGGTGACGAAAGTCGCGTGATGGATGCGCGGGCAGAAGGTTACGAAACGCCCCTGCGCGCCATCGCGTTTCACCTGCCGCAGTTTCATCCCATCCCGGAGAACGATCGCTGGTGGGGCAAGGGTTTCACCGAGTGGACCAACGTGACGCGCGCGCGTCCGAATTTCGACGGGCACCATCAGCCGCATCTTCCGGCTGATCTCGGGTTCTACGATCTGCGCGTCCCCGAGACGCGCGAGCAGCAGGTCGCGCTCGCCCGTGCCTACGGCATCCACGGCTTCTGCCATTACTACTACTGGTTTGCTGGCCGGCGCCTGCTCGAGCGCCCGGTGGAGGAAATGCGCTCATCCGGCCGTCCGGATTTCCCGTACTGCCTGTGCTGGGCCAACGAGAACTGGACCCGGCGCTGGGATGGCGCGGATCGCGAGATCCTGATCGCGCAGGACCCCGCGCGTGCCGACGATCTGCAGCTGATACGCGACCTGCTGCCGCACTTCCGCGATCCACGCTATATCCGCGTTTCCGGCCGGCCGCTGTTCATGGTCTACCGCGTCGGGGTGCTGCCGGACGCGCGCGCGAGCGTCGCGCTCTGGCGCGACGTCTGCCGCCGCGAGGGCGTCGGCGACCTGTATCTCTGCGCGGCGGACTCGTACAACGCGGCCGATCCGACGCAGTACGGGTTCGACGCCGTGGTGGAGTTCCCGCCGCACGGCGTGCGCACGCCGCCGATCAACGCGCAGTTCGATCTCGCCAACCCCGATTTCGACGGGCAGATCGTCGACTACCGGCAGTTCGTGCTCGACGCGCTCGCGCGTACCGAACCGGCGTACCGCGTTCATGGGACGGTGATGCCGGGCTGGGACAACACCGCGAGAGGCCAGAATCAGGCGCTGACTTTCGTCAACGCGACGCCGGAGATCTACGAACTTTGGCTTCGCGAGATCGTCGCCCGCGCGCTGGAGCGGCACCGGCGGCGACGACCGTCTGGTGTTCATCAACGCCTGGAACGAATGGGCCGAAGCGGCCCACCTCGAACCCGACCAGCGCTTCGGCCACCAGTTTCTCGAGGCCACGCGCCGTGCGCTCGCCGGCGCGCCGGCCGGGGGCGTGCCGTTCGCGCGTTTCCCCGGCCGGCCGGTCGAATCCGCGGCGCCCGTTTCCAGCTGATCCGGAACGCCGTCCGGCGCGTTGACGCCGGCGTCGTGCGCCAACGGGAAGGCAAACCCTGCCGTGAGGACGGCCGCGGCCGTTCGCCGGATTTCCGGCATTCGCGATGCGCGATGTCGGCAGGCACGCACCGCGTCGCCGTTCAGGCCGGGGCGATCTCGATGCGGTCGCGTCCGCCGCGCTTGGCCGCGTACAGCGCGCGGTCCGCGGCCGCGATCGTGGCCGCAATCGTCGCGCCGGCGATCCGCGTCGCGGCGCCTATGGAAAGCGTGACGACGAGCTCGATCGCCTCGTCGCTCCAGGGGCAGCCATCGACGGCGTCCTTCAGTCGCGTCAGCACCAGGAGGCTGCCTTCCGCATCCGCACCGGCGAGCACCACCAGGAACTCGTCGCCGCCGTAGCGGACAGGCAGATCGTTGACGCGGCAGTGCGCGCGGATGATTCCGGCGACGCGTCTCAGGACCGCATCGCCGACGGTGTGCGAGAAGCTGTCGTTGATCGCCTTGAACCGGTCGATGTCGATCAGCGCGATCGTCAGCGGCACGCCGTTGACCTCGCTTGCCGCGACCAGTGCGCCGACCTGGGCATCGAGCCCGCGGCGATTGAGGAGGCCCGTCAGCGGGTCCTGCTGCGAGGCGGCGGCGAGCGCCTCCGCCTGTCTCGAAAGCGCCGCCTTGTCCTCCGCGAGCGCCAGCGCCTGCTCGCGATACTCGGTGACCTGCCGGGTGGCCTGCTGGAAGTCGATCCACAGCTGCGCCGCGCGCGCCGCATGCCGCCGGGTCGCCGCGAACTCCGCCTCGCGGACCTCGTGGAAGCGTTTGTACAGCGCGAGCGCCTCCGCGACTTCGCCGTCGCGCTCGTGTTGCGCCGACAGCTCCGCGCAGGTGTCCGCCAGCATCGTCCTGGCATTGATCCGTTCGGCGAGAGCGATCGCCTCGCCGAAGCAGCGGCGCGCCCGCTCCGCGTCGCGCTTCGAATGCAGACGCCCCAGCTCGAGCAGCGCTTCCGCCTGCACGTGCGTCTCGTCGAGATCGCGGCCCAGCGCGAGCGCCGCCTGCAACGCCGTTTCGGCGTCGGCGCCGCGATCGAGAAGGCGCAGCATGGTTCCCGATTGGCCGAGCGAATGCGCCTCGTCATAGCGATTGCCGAGCTCGCGGGCCAGGGCAAGGGCGCTCTCGCATAGCGCCAGACCGGCTTCGTATTCGCGTGCCGCCGACTCCGGATCGGCGGCGTTGTCGCCGCGCTTCTGTGCCAGCAGGGTCTGGTTGTGGACCAGTTTGGTCAGCAGGCTCTTGTTTTCCTGCGCCACGGCAAGCCGGGCGCCGGTCGCGAGGTGCAGCGCGGCGTCGTCGGTGCGGCCCGCAGCCAGCAGCGCCGAGCCGAGAGAGTTGTGGACATTGATCTCGAGCGTGACGAATCCCAGGTCGCGGGCCGAACCGAGCGCGCGCAGCAGCGAGGCCACCGCGTCCTCCTGCGCGCCCAGCCGGTGCTGGCACAACCCGACGCCGGCAAGCGCGGTGGCGGCATTGGCGAGGTCGCCCTGGTCCTGGTAGAGGCGCGCGGCTTCGAGCAGCAGCTCGAGCGAGGAGACGAAATCGGCGAGGTAGAACCTGCAGCGCGCCAGCGCATGCATCGAGGCGGCCACGAGTTCCGGGTCCGACAGCGCGTCGGCGGCGGCGCGCGCCTCCTGCGCGACCCCGAGCCCGCGCTTGGCGTGGCCGGCCCGGGCAAGCTCCGTCGCCAGCGCCGTCAATGCGCGCACGCGCGCCGCGGGATTGCCGGCGGCGGCGGTCACCGCGTTGTCGAGCTGCTCGAGGAGCGAAGGTTGGGCCATGCGGGCGACGCCGGCGGATTGCGTTGCCCCGATTGTAGCGGCTGCGGACCTGCCGCCGCGACGGCGGACGCTAGAGAATTTCGGCGGCGTGGTCGGCGAGCCGCGAGCGCTCGCCGCGCTGCAGCGTCACGTGGCCGGAATGCGCCCAGCCCTTGAAGCGGTCGACGACGTAGGTGATGCCCGAACTGCCCTCGGTCAGATACGGCGTGTCGATCTGGGCGATGTTGCCGAGGCAGACGACCTTGGTCCCGGGGCCCGCGCGGGTGACCAGCGTCTTCATCTGCTTCGGAGTGAGGTTCTGCGCCTCGTCGATGATCAGGAACTTGTTGATGAACGTGCGTCCGCGCATGAAGTTCAGGCTCTTCACCTTGATCCGCGAGCGGATCAGATCGCGCGTCGCGGCGCGGCCCCATTCTCCGGCCTCGTCGTCGGTCTTGTTGAGCACGTCGAGATTGTCCTCGAGCGCTCCCATCCAGGGATTCATCTTCTCTTCCTCGGTGCCCGGCAGGAAGCCGATGTCCTCGCCGACCGGCACCGTCACCCGCGTCATGATGATCTCGGAATAGACCTTGAACTCGAGCGTCAGCATCAGGCCCGCCGCCAGCGTCAGCAGCGTCTTGCCGGTGCCGGCCTGGCCCAGCAGCGATACGAAGTCGGCCTCCGGATTCATCAGCAGGTTGAGCGCGAAGTTCTGTTCGCGGTTGCGCGCGGTGATGCCCCAGACGTTGTTCTTCTGGTGCGTATAGTCCTTCAGCGTCTGCAGCACCGCGCTCCTGCCGCTGATTTCCTTGACCAGCGCGTTCAGCGGCGCCTCGCCCGGAGTTTCGAGGTAGACGAACTCGTTGATGAGCAGCGAGGGCACCAGCGGCCCGTTGATCCGGTAGTAGGTGTGACCGCCGTGCTGCCAGGATTCCATGCCCTTGCCGTGACGCTCCCAGAAGTCCCCCGGGAGCTCCTGCATTCCTGAATACAGCAGCTCGGTGTCCTCGAGCACCTTGTCGTTGAAGTAATCCTCGGCGGCGATCCCCAGCGCGCGCGCCTTGATGCGCATGTTGATGTCCTTGCTGACCAGGATCACGCTGCGTTTCGGGTGCGCATGCTGAAGGTGCATGACCACGGCGAGAATCTGGTTGTCGGCCTTGCCGTTCGCCAGCGAGCTGGGCAGCACCGTGGTGATGACTTCGGTCTGCAGGTAGAGCTTGCCGGTCGCGGCGCCGCCCGACTTCGCGGTGAGCGGTATGCCTTCGGCGATGCCGTTGGGCATCGCCGTGACGAGTTCGTCGAGAAAACGCGAGGCCTGCCGGGCATTGCGCGCGACTTCGCTGACGCCCTTCTTGTTGTTGTCGAGTTCCTCGAGCGTGAGGATCGGGAGGTAGATGTCGTGCTCCTCGAAGCGGAACAGGCTCGTCGGATCGTGCATCAGTACGTTGGTGTCGAGCACGAACAGCTTGCTGGGGAACTGGAAGCGGGTGGCTGGACCGGGCTTGCCGGCGGGTTTGGCGGATTTGCGGGCGACGAGGGTGAGTGGGGCGGGGCGGGTCTTGCGCTCGACCATGGGCCTCCTTGGTGCTTCTCTGTGCGGCGGTGGACGGAAGACGGCGACTTCGCGCCCATGCTAGCGCCGCGGCGCCGTCCCGCACAAGGGGTGGTGGTCCGATCGGCCGACCGCTGCCACAGGTTGTGGTGTTTTGTTCACGACGCCGCGGACCCGGCGCCCGGGTTGACGGCACCCGCGACTCGCGGAGGCGCGCGCGGGACGCGGCGACGCCCGAGCAGCTGCGAACGCCGGGACCCTCGGTGAAGTCGCCGCGACGGCGTAGACTTCAGCAGGCTGCGACGCGAACGCGGTCCGTCCGGCGCCGACGTCAGCGGCGATGCTCGCGGGCAATGCGCCATCGCGACTCGACCCGGCGGGGAGGCCGCGCCGCGGCGCCGACCGGTCGAGACGGGACGGCCGCCGCCTTCCCGGCGGCATTTTCGGTGGATTTCCTCGATGCGCAGACTGATCGTCGGAATGCTCTTCGCCGCCCTTGTGGCGATTCCGCTGTGGGCGAGCGATCGGATCACCCTCCAGGGCGAGCGCACGATTTTCACTGTCCGCTGCGTGCAGGGGACCTGGCAGGTGGCGCATTGCACCGGACACCTGGCGCCCGGAGAGAGGTACGCGTTCCGCGCCAGCGTGCGCCGGCACGAGGTCATCTACTGGATCAGGGATTCGAACGCGCCGTCGGGCAAGTACAGCGATTGCACCGTGGTCGATCGCGACAACTGGTCGTGCAATGCCGCGGTCGATCAGCAGCCGTCGATCGCGTTCGAGATGGTGAAGGGCCGCCCGACCCGGGCCGCGGTCGAGGGAATTCTTCCGTATCGTGCCGTCGCCAAATGGAAGTGGTGGCTGATGAACGCCGGGCTCACGGTGTTCACCGTCGCGGACGACTGAGTCCGGTCAGCGCGGGCGGAATACTGCGAAGGGCGCGGCCGGACGCGGTCCGTCAGCTGCGCGGGGCGGACGGTCACAGCGCCTTGACGGCCTCGAGCACCTCGGCCGCGTGGCCGGCGACCTTCAGCCCGCGCCATTCGCGGACGAGGATGCCCTTGCCGTCGATCAGGAACGTGCTGCGCTCGATGCCGCGCACCTTCTTGCCGTACATGTTCTTCATCTTGATCACCCCGAATTGCGCGCACAGCTTCTCGTCGGCGTCGGAAATGAGATCGAAGGGGAACCCCATCTTCGCCTTGAACGCCTCGTGCGCCTTAATGCTGTCGCGCGAGATGCCCGCGACGACGGCGCCGAGCTTCGCGAATTTCCCGTGCAGGTCGCGGAAATCGGCGCCTTCCTGCGTGCAGCCGGGGGTGTTGTCCTTCGGGTAGAAGTACAGCACCACGGGGTGCCCCATGTGGCTCGACAGATCGAATGCGGCGCCGCCGGTCGCGGCTGCGGTGAATCGGGCGACCTTGGTTCCGAGCATGGGAAATCCTCCTTGGACGGGATCAGGGATCAGGCGGCGCGCGCGACGCTGCCGTCGCCGAGGAATTCGCGGCCCTGGACCAGCAGCGTCCCGCCGCGACCGGCGACGCTTCCCGGATGGACCTCGCAGCGCGGCAGCGCGAACGGCTGCAGCGTCTCGAACAGCGTGCGGGTCGAGACGAGTTTCCAGCCTTGCGCCTTCCACCCCGCCAGCAGCTTCTCGAAGGCGGGTGCGAGCCGCATGCCTTCGAGTTCCGCGTGCAGGGTGAAGACATGGCCGGCGCCGGCTCCCTCCCGGGTCATTTCGAGGAGGTGCGCGGCGACGTTGTCCTCGGTGATGCCGTCGCGCCCGATCAGCTCGTCCAGCGTCGGCAGCGTCGTGGGCAGTTGCGGGCAGCGGATGAGTTCGGCGTTCCACACCGGCAGGTGCGGGTGCGTGCCGCGGCCATCGGAGCAATACTCGAAGCCGAGGCGCTGCGTGAGCCGCAGCGCGTGGACGTTCATCTGCCAGCCGGCGGCGCCGTGCGTCAGCGGGGCCGTGCCGAAGATGTCGGTGTAGCGCTCGCAGGCGCGGTGCATTTCCGCGCGTGTCCAGGCCGCGTCGGCGGTGGCGACGCCGTCCTGCCACCGGACGTGATCCCAGGCGTGGATGCCGGTCTCGAAGCCGGCGTCGCGCACGCCGCGCATGATGCCCGCGGTGCGGCGCCCGATGTCCGGCCCCG
This sequence comes from uncultured beta proteobacterium, assembly GCA_963779445.1. Classification (GTDB taxonomy): domain Bacteria; phylum Pseudomonadota; class Gammaproteobacteria; order Burkholderiales; family Casimicrobiaceae; genus CAIWHR01. The sequence continues at coordinate 47,454 of CAVZYI010000003.1, read as the reverse complement.
GCAGCAGCGTGCCGTAGAGCAGCGTCCTGACGCCGTAGTGCCTGACCACCGACGTGCGCCTGACCTTGCCGATGAATCCCGGCCGGAACGCCCGCCGGATCGAGCGCCCGGTATGGTCCGGGCCGAGCGAAAAAGGAACGTCGCGCGGGACCCGTGCTTCTTCAGCTGCGCGACGAGGTTGGGGACGCCCTCGCGCGTGCCGCGAAGCGTGTCGACGTCGATCTTGAGGGCGAGCAGCACGAATCGATGGGCCAGCGTCGGGAATCAGCGTCGGAATCGGTCTTTCCGCAAACCGGCACCCGGGGAAATCGCGTTCGGAAAGTCGAGTCCGATTCTGATTTCCCGACGGGCGCAGGCCGTCACTCTACCAGCCTCCGGGCTTCCGCCACCTGCCCGCGGTAGGCGTCGAAGATGCGCTTCAGCGCCTCGTCCATCGGCACCGTCGGCGTCCAGTCGAGGTCCGCGCGCGTTCCGGCGATCATCGGCACGCGGTTCTGCACGTCCTGGTATCCGCTGCCGTAGTAATCGGACGAGGTCGTCTCGACGATGGTCACGCGCGCGGCGCTTTCGCGGTACTCAGGATAGCTGAGCGCCAGGTCGACCATCATCGTCGCCAGCTCGCGCACGGAAAAATTGTTGTCCGGATTGCCGATGTTGTAGATCCTGCCGGTGGCGATCCCGCCTTCGTTGGCGATGATCTTCAGCAGCGCATCGATGCCGTCGTCGATGTAGGTGAAGGCGCGCTTCTGGGTGCCGCCGTCGACCAGCTTGATCTCCTCGCCGCGCACGATGTGCCCGAGGAACTGGGTGACGACGCGGGAGCTGCCTTCCTTGGCGGTATTGATCGAATCGAGCCCGGCGCCGATCCAGTTGAATGGCCGGAACAGCGTGTAGTCGAGGCCCTCCTGCATGCCGTAGGCGTGGATCACGCGATCCATCAACTGCTTCGCGCACGAATAGATCCAGCGCGGCTTGTTGATCGGACCGAGCACCAGGTTCGACTCTTCGGGATCGAACAGCGCGTCGCCGCACATGCCGTAGACCTCGGAAGTCGACGGGAAGATGATCCGCTTCCGGTGCCGGACGCATTGCCGCACGATGGGAAGGTTCGCTTCGAAGTCGAGTTCGAACACGCGCAGCGGCTCGCGGACGTAGGTGGCGGGGGTGGCGATCGCCACCAGCGGCAGCACCGTGTCGCATTTCTTGATGTGGTACTCGATCCACTCCTTGTTGATGGTGATGTCGCCCTCGAAGAAGCGGAACCTCCGGTCGTCGAGCAGGTCGGCGAGGCGGTCGGTCTGCATGTCCATGCCGTAGATCTCCCAGTCGGTCGCGTCGAGGATGCGCCGGGAGAGGTGGTGGCCGATGAAGCCGTTCACGCCGAGGATCAGGATTTTTCGCATGTGTCTTCCGAAGAGTGGCCGGGCCGGGCGACCGTCGCCGGCCGGATGACGCGGTCGAGGCGGCTCGGGCTGAACGTCGGGATGGCGAGCAGCAGGTAGGTGTACATACCCAGCCGCGGGCTGTAGAGCGAGACGGCGATCGAGGCCACCGGTATCAGCGCATACACGCCGACCTCGCGGCGCATGTGCGCAATGGTTTCGGCGGTGAGATCGGGGGTGGCCAGGTGCGGGTTCGCCGCCAGACAGCGTACATGGAAACGGAGCAGCGCCCCCAGCGCCAGCAGGTTGACCCCGTAGATCAGCACCGGAAGGCTGAGGTGCCCGTGGTCGCCGAGCAGGTCGGTCGAGAACGGGACGCAGGTGACCAGCAGCAGAAACGCCAGGTTGATCCACAGCAGGCGGCGGTCCATGTGGCGGACGAAATGAAACAGCGTGTGATGCGCGACCCAGAAGATCGCGAGGACGAAGAAGCTGATCACGTACATCGCGAAGCTGTGCTCGAGGGTGGCCAGGTGCTCGATGAGCGTCCGGTTCGAGTCGAGCCAGGGCGCATCCGGCGCCTTGATGTCGAGGACGAGCAGCGTCATCGACACGGCGAAGATGCCGTCGGCGAGCGCCTCGATCCGGTTCTTGCCGAGGCCGCGGGTGTCGAGTTCGACGCGATCGGAATCGTGCGTCATGCGGGGTCGGGGCTGCCGAGCGGGACCGGGGCGGTCCCGAAACGCGCCGTGAAACCGGTCGGCGAGGATGCGCCATCCTCGAGTTCCAGCGCCAGAACCTGCAGCATGCCGCCGCCGCCGCAATGCGCCTGCAGGCGTCCGTCACGCGCCGCCAGCGTTGGCGCGAGCGTCGGCGCCGTGCCGGCATCGAGCATCCGCGTCCTCAGCACGCGCGCGCGCACGCCGCCGACCGCGGTGAACGCGCCGGGATACGGCGGCGCGACCGCGCGGACCAGGTTGTGGATCGCGCCCGCATCGCGGGTCCAGTCGATGATGCCGTCCGCCGGCCGGCGGCCCCCGAAATAGCTGCCCGCCGAAGCGTCCTGCGGCTGCCGCGGGGCGGCGCCGGCGAGCAGCGCGGGCAGCACCCTGTCGAGCGTGATCTCGGCGGCGACGGTCACCTTGTCGAAGACTTCGCGCGCGGTGTCGTCGGGCAGGATAGGGACCCCGGTCTGCGCGACGATGTCGCCCATGTCCGGCTTCTCCGTCATGTAGTGCAGCGTGGCGCCTGTCTCGCGCTCGCCGTGCAGCACGGCCCAGTTGACGGGTGCGCGCCCGCGGAATTTCGGCAGCAGCGAGCCGTGCAGGTTGAGCGCGCCGCGCGCGGGCAGCGCCAGGAGCGGCGAGTGCAGCATCCTGCGATAGTAGAACGAGAACAGGAAATCCGGCTTCAGCGCGGCGATCCGGGCCACGACCTCGGGCGCATTGGGATCGTCGGGAGTGACAGTTGCGATGCCGCTTTCGGCGGCGGCTGCCGACACCGAGCCGAACCAGATGTTCTCGCCGGGGCTGTCGGCGTTGGTGACGACCAGCGGAACGTCGATCGCGTGCGCCCTAAGGACGGCCAGTCCCCGGACGCCTACGTTGTGATACGCAAAGACGACGGCGCGGGTCATGAGGGCGAGGATGTCACGGCGGAAGCGGTGGCCGCAGCGGGGCGACCCGTCAAGGCGTCGACTGCGTCGCGCGGTCGCGCACCGGGGCTTCGCCGGACTCCAGCACCGCGCGGACGGTATAGCGCGGCCGCTCGCGCACCTGCTGGTAGATCCTCCCGACGTATTCGCCGATGAGACCGAGCCCGAAGAGGAGCATCCCGACGAGGAAGAAGGCGAGGATGTCACGGTCCCACAGCAGGCCCAGCCCGCCCAGTCCGCCGCGCCACTCGACGAAGACGAGGCGGTAGACGATCACGATCAGGTAGGTGACGAGCGCGATCGCCGACACGAACATCCCGAACATCGAGAACAGCTGCAGCGGCACGAGCGAAAAGCCGGTGACCAGATCGAAATTGAGCCGGATCAGCTTGTACAGCGAGTATTTCGAATCTCCGGCGGCGCGCTCCGCATGCGCCACCTCGACCTCCGTCGGGTTGTTCGCGTAGGTGTACGCCAGCGCCGGGATATAGGTGCTGACCTCGCGGCTCGCGGCGACCGCGTCGACGATGTCGCGGCTGTAGGCGCGCAGCATGCAGCCCTGGTCGGTCATCGTGATCCGCGTGATCCTCTCGCGCAGCCGGTTCATCGCCACCGACGCCGCGCCTCGCCACCAGGAATCCTCACGCGTGCGGCGCACGCCGCCGACGTAGTCGTGGCCGGCGTCCATCGCCGCCAGCAGCTTGCCGATTTCCTCGGGCGGATTCTGCAGGTCGGCATCCAGCGTCACGACGCGCGCCCCGCGGCAGCGCTCGAATCCGGCGACGATCGCCGGGTGCTGGCCGTAGTTGGAGTTGAAGAGAACGACGCGCGTGACATCCGGCCGGAGCTGGAATTGCTCGCGCAGCAGCGCCGCCGTGCGGTCGCGGCTGCCGTCGTCGACGAAGATGATCTCGTAGGGGATCTTCAGCGCGTCCAGCGCCGGATAGAGCCGCGCGAACAGGGCCCTCAGGCTGTCCGACTCGTTGTAGACCGGGATCACGACCGAGAGCTGCGGGGTTTGCATCGTCGTCGCTGTCGCTTTCGGGGCGGCGTTCAGGTGCGCGCTGCGGCGATGACGCCGCCGACCGCGGCGCACACGCGGTCGACGTCGGCCAGGGTCATCGCCGCATGCAGCGGCAGCGTCACGGTCTCGCGGGCAATGCGCTCGGCATTCGGATGGTCGCCGGTCCGGCCGCCGTGGCGCCGGCCCAGCGTCGAAAGGTGGAGCGCCTCGTACGATACACCGGTGCCGATGCCCCGGGCGTCCAGCGCGTCGCGGAACTGCCGGCGCGTGATGCGTAGCGCGTCGAGCGGGAGCAGCACGGCGAACATGTTCCAGGACTGGCCGTCGCCGTCGCGCGGCTCGGGCGGGAGCAGGCACGCGGGATCGCTCGCCAGGCGCTCGAAGTAACGGCCGGCCAGCGCCCGGCGGGTCGACAGGAATTCGGGCAGCCGCGCGAGCTGCGCATGCCCGATCCGCGCGTTGACGTCGGGCAGATTGAACTTGCCGCCGGGGAAGGCCACGTCGCGGGTGCCGTCGGCGAGGTAGCCGATCCCGTGGAAGCGCAGCGCCTCGATGTTCTTCGCGTCGCCGGCGTCGTTGAACACCAGCGCGCCGCCCTCGATCGACGTGATGTTCTTGTTCGGGTGGAAGCTGAACGTGACCAGGTCCCCGATCGCGCCGACGTTGCGTTCCCGCCAGCGCGAGCCCAGGACCAGCGCGGCATCCTCGATCACCCGCAGGCCATGCCGTTGCGCGGTCGCGTACAGCGCATCGAGGTCGACGAGCGAGCCCGGCCAGTGCGTCGGCATGATCGCCTTCGTCCGCGGAGTGATCGCCGCCTCGACGGCCGCGAGATCGATGTTCCTCGTAACGAGGTCGCAGTCGACGAACACCGGCGCCGCGCCGACCTTGACGATCATGTTGAGCACCGTGAAGAAGCTCTGGGCGCAGGTGATCACCTCGTCGCCCGGTCCGATCCCCGCGAGCTGCAGCGCGACCTCGATGGCTGCCGTGGCGGACGTCAACACCCGGACGGGGCGCCCGCCGCAGTGTTCGGACAGCGCCGCTTCGAATTTCCGCACCCAGGGCCCGCTGGTCAGCTGGCCCGAGCGCAACACGCCGGCGACTTCGGCGATCGTCGCTTCGTCGAGGACCGGACCGGCGAACTTGAGGTAGGGGGGCGCTTCCATCCGCTTGCCTGCCGCTTCAGCTCCTGGCGACCAGCCACACACCGACGACGATGAAGCCGATGCCGAGCCATCGCGTCATGGTGACCGCTTCGCCGAACAGGTAATGCGCGGCGATGGCGTTGACGACGTAGCCGACCGACAGCAGCGGATAGGCGACCGAGACGGGCACCCTCGACAAGCCCAGTATCCAGACGAACAGGCTCAGCACGTAGCACAGGGCGCCCAGCGCGAACGGCAGCTGCGTCGCCATTTTCACGATCGTCTCGAGCCAGGTGTCGCGCGTCAGCGTGATGACGCCCATCGCATTGGTCCCGGCCTTGAGCAGGAGCTGCGCGCCGGCATTGAGCAGCACGCCGGTCATCAGGAAGGCGAGGGCGGCGTAGCTCATCGCCGGCTCACCACGACGCGGCGCGAATCGCGCGCCAGCAGTCGCATCGGAACGCCGGCCGCCGCCAGCCGCTCGTGCTCCGCCGGCGCCATCAGGGCGTAGCCCTGCGCCAGGCCCTGCCACTGCGCGAGCCAGTCCTCGACGCTGGCGATCTGCCGTTCGGGCTCGGCGTCTATCCCGAGCGCAAGCTCGTCGCGGAACGCCACCAGCGTCGTCGTGCGACGGAGATAGTACGGAGCGGTCTGGTCGTACATCTGTACCTGATAGAAAGGCGCGCCGGCGGCGAACGGCGCTTCGCGTTGTGCCGCGCGCAGGATAGCCGAAGTCGATCGCGTCGTGCTGAACACCTCGAATCCGGCGGCGGCCAGCTGCACGCCGCCCAGCGTGCACAGCGCCAGCGCGGCCACGCCCCAGTAGCGCGCGGTCGTCGGCCCGTTCGCGCGCCGGAACGCGACCAGCGCCGCGGCCGCGCCGGTCGCCACGACGACGGCCGCGGCCTTGAGCCAGGCGCCATAGGCGAGCAGGACCTCCGCCGGCTGGGCACCGGCGAATCGTGGCGCGAGCCTGTCGTAGAAGGCGAGCATCGCGACGGCCACCGCGCCCGCCGCCACGGCGCCCGGCAGCGTCAGCCGGTAGAGCGTCCGCGCGTCGAGCGAAAGCAGCAGCCACGCCGCGATCAGCGCCGCCGGCGCGAACAGCGGCAGGATGTACGACGGCAGCTTCGAGCCCGACGCGCTGAAGAACAGGAACACGAAAGCGATCCAGACGAGGGCGAACCTCGGCCAGGAAAATCCATTCGCGTTGGGCGCGCCATCGACCCAGGCGCGGCGCGCGCCGAAGGCGAGCACCGGAAACCACGGCAGGCTGCCCGCGATCAGCAGCGGGATGAAGTAGTACCACGCCCCCGTGCGGTTGTGCTCGTCGGTGAGAAAGCGCTGGAAATGCTCGTGCACGAAGAAGAACTGCAGGAATTCGCCGTTGGCGCGGGCGACGGCGAGAAACCACGGCGCGGTCAGCGCGACGGCGATGGCCAGGCCCGAGGCGAGATGCAGCCGGCGCCACAGCGCGTAGTCGCGGGTGATCGCCGTGTAGGCGACCAGGGCACCGGCTGGCAGCGCCAGGCCGACGAGACCTTTCGACAGCGTCGCCCCGGCCAGTGCCGCCCACGCCACCCACATCGACGCGCGGCGCAGGCCGGCGCTCGACTCGTCGCGCTGCGCGATCACGAGCCCGGCGAAGCCCAGGGCCAGAAAGAACGACAGTCCGGAATCCAGCGTCGCGATCTGCGCCATCGCGGCGTGCCACAGCGTTCCGGCGAGCGCCAGCGCGGCGAAGGCCCCGAGCGGCGCGCCGCCGAGGGCGAAACCGGCGCCGCCGATGGCGGCAACGCCCAGCAGACCGGCGAGTGCCGGCCACAGGCGCGACGACCATTCGTGGATGCCGAGCGCCTTGTAGGCCGCGGCGGTCATCCAGTACTGGAACGGCGGCTTTTCCAGATACTTGAGGCCGTTGAGCCGCGGCGTGACCCAGTCGCCGCTCTCGGCCATTTCGCGCGCGATTTCGGCGTAGCGGCCTTCGTCGGGGTGCACAAGGCTGCGGCCGGCAACCGTGGCGAACCAGAGCAGCGCGACGGACGCAAAGACGGCCCACAGCACCGGGCGCGGCGGCAAGGCGGCGGACCCGGTCATCGGAGGGCGGCGCTGGCGAAGGGCATGGGCAGGATGGACGCCGCGAGGTGCCGGCAGCCGCCCCGGGCGGGCGAAAGATCCGATTCTACCGTGACGTCGCGCTGCGGCCTTGCGGGCTAGGCCCGGGAGACCGCGGAGTTCGGGAGCGGGCGCCGCATGCTAAGCTCGCTTCGCCTCTTTCGACCGACACGCGCGCCGATGCACGAGCCTGCGATCGCCATCGTCCCGGCCCGTCGGGACCAGTTGCCTGAAGTGCAGCGGCTCGCGGGCGCGATCTGGCGTGCCCACTACCCTTCCATCATCACGGCGGAGCAGATCGAGTACATGCTCGATCGCGGCTACGCGCTCGACGTGCTGGAATCCTTCGTCGGGAGGCCGGGCCGCGGACTGGAGCTCGCCATCGCCGGCGAAGCCGTCACCGGTTTCGCCGCCTGGTGCCTGACGGACCGTCCGGCGCAGGCGAAACTCGACAAGCTCTACGTGCTGCCCTCGCGCCAGCGCTACGGGACGGGCGGCCGGCTCGTCGCCCGCGTCGTCGACAAGGCGCGCGCCGCCGGCGCGACGACACTGATCCTCAACGTCAACAAGCGCAACGCGCAGGCGATCGGCTTCTACGAAAAGCACGGCTTCGCCGTTCGCGAGGCCGTCGTCGTCGACATCGGCGGCGGGCACGTGATGGACGATTACGTGATGGCGCGCCCGCTCGCCGAACGCTGAAGCGGCCGGCGCCGCGACGCCGGGCGGCGGACTGTCGGCGCGGAACGACCGGGCTCCGTGCCGAAGACGCCGGTCGCGCGCCTTGCCCTGCGCCCGGCGATTGGCTACGATGCGGGGCATGTTGGTCATGGTCGCGATCCGCTGTCGTCCGCCGCGCGGCGGACGCTGCCGGCGCCTGCGGGCTTAGCGGGGAGCGCCACGAGCGAGCCGCCAGCCGAGCTGGCGGTTTTTTTTTGACGTCCCGATCCTATGCCCGCTCCGCTCACGTTCTACGACAACTACGCCCGGGCGGCGCGCCCGTTCGCGCCGCTCGCCGCCGGCGGCGAGGTCGGCCTCTACACCTGCGGCCCGACGGTCTACGACTACCAGCACATCGGCAACTTCCGCACGTTCCTGTTCGAGGACGTGCTGAAGCGCGTGCTCGAATGGAACGGCTACCGCGTCCGGCACGTGATGAACATCACCGATGTCGGCCACCTCACGTCCGACGCCGACACCGGCGAGGACAAGATGGAAAAGGGCGCCCGCCGCACCGGAAAGACGGCATGGGAGATCGCCCGGCTCTACACCGATGCGTTCCTCGCCGACATGAAGCGCCTCAATATCGAGGACCCGTCGGTGCTCTGCCGTGCGACCGACCACATCCGCGAGCAGATCGAGTTCATCGCCGACATCGAGAACAACGGCTACGCGTACCGCACTGCCGACGGCATCTACTTCGACACGGCGAAACAGGCGGACTACGGCCATCTCGCGCGCCTCGACATCAAGGGGCTGGAAGCGGGGAAGCGCGTCGACCAGGGCGAGAAGCGCAGCGCGACCGACTTCGCGCTGTGGAAGTTCTCGGCGCCCGGGGAAAAGCGGCAGATGGAGTGGGACAGCCCATGGGGAAGGGGCTTTCCCGGCTGGCACATCGAGTGCTCGGCGATGGCGCAGAAATACCTCGGCGATTTTTTCGACATCCATTGCGGCGGCGAGGACCACCTGCCGGTCCACCACACGAACGAGATCGCGCAGACCGAGGCGCGGGTCGGCACGCGCCTTGCGAATTTCTGGATGCACGGCTACTTCCTGCTGTCGAACGACGCCAAGATGGCGAAGTCGGCGGGAGAATTCCTGCGCATCGAATCGCTGATCGAACGCGGTTACGACCCGCTGTCGTTTCGCTATCTGTGCCTGACCGCGCACTATCGCGGACAGCTCAATTTCACCTGGGACGCGCTCGACGCCGCGGCCGTCGCCCTCGACCGGATGCGCCACGGCGTGCACGCCCTGCGCGAATCGGGCGCGGCCCCGCCGGATGCGGCGCAGCTCGAGCGTTTCACCGACGACCTCAACGACGATCTCAACGTTCCGCGCGCGCTGGCGGTGGCGTGGGACACGCTGCGCGGCGACCTGCCGCCGGCGGTCCGGCGCGCGACGCTGCTCGCCTTCGACCGGGTGTTCGGGCTCGGGCTCGCCGCCTGGGAACCCGTCGTCGACGTCGCGCCCGAGGACGTGAAGTCGCTCGCCGAAGCGCGTCTGCGCGCGCGCCAGACGAAGGACTGGGCGCTCGCCGACCGGCTTCGCGGCGAGATGCACGCCGCGGGATGGGAGATGGAAGACCGCGCCGACGGCTATGCGCTGAAGAAGCGGGGATGACGGATGGATAGACGATGAAGCTCGCGACGCTGAAGAACGGCTCGCGCGACGGGCAGCTCGTCGTCGTCGCGCGCGACCTGTCGCGCTGCGTGCCGGTTCCCGAGATCGCACGCACGCTGCAGGCGGCGCTCGACGACTGGGACGGCGCGGCGTCGGCGCTGGAGACGATCTCCGACGAGCTGAACGCCGGGCGGCTCTTCGATGCCGCGGCCTTCGAACCGGCGTCGGCCATGGCGCCGCTGCCCCGGGCCTACCAGTGGGTCGACGGGTCGGCGTACGTGAATCATGTCGAGCTCGTGCGCCGCGCGCGCGGCGCGCCCATGCCGCCCGAGTTCTGGACCGATCCGCTGATGTACCAGGGCGCCTCCGACGGCATGCTGGGCGCGCGCGACGACATCGTGCTCGCCGACGAGGCCTGGGGCATCGACTTCGAGAGCGAGGTCGCCGTCGTCACCGGCGACGTGCCGATGGGCACGCCGGCGGCGGAAGCGGAACGCCATATCCGGCTGCTGATGCTGGTCAACGACGTCAGCCTGCGCCATCTCATCCCGGCCGAGCTGGCCAAGGGCTTCGGCTTCCTGCAGTCGAAACCGGCAAGCGCTTTCTCGCCCGTCGCGGCGACGCCCGACGAGCTGGGGACCGCGTGGCGCGGCGGGCGCGTGCAGCTGCGCCTGGTATCGCATCTCAACGGCGCGCTGTTCGGCCACCCCGACGCCGGCGCGGACATGACCTTCGACTTTCCGACACTGGTCGCGCACGCGGCGAGGACCCGCGAGCTCGAAGCGGGAAGCATCGTCGGTTCGGGCACGGTGTCGAACAAGGAAGGCGGCGGACCGGGCCGGCCCGCTTCCGCCGGAGGGGTCGGCTATTCGTGCATCGCCGAGCAGCGTACCGTCGAAACGATTCTCACCGGATCGGCGGCGACGCCGTTCATGCGCTTCGGCGACCGGGTCCGCATCGAAATGTTCGACGCCGACGGCCGGTCGGTGTTCGGCGCCATCGACCAGGTCGTGCGTTCGGCGAACGGCTAGGCGCTGAACTCGCCAGGGTGCCGATCCCGGCCCCGGGCTGTGACCACACCCTGCATTTCGTCGCCGCAGCGATACGCTCGCGCGCCGAATCCGCCGGTTCGTCGCCTGCGTCTTGAGCGCGCGGGCGCTCCTGCCTAGGATGCCATCGAACGCAGCGACGGCCGGTTCCCGCGTTCGCAGGACGGGACGGCACGATGCCCGTATCCCGACGCCGGGTCCGATGCAGCGCATCGGGGCCGGGCAGGACACCGACACAGGAGAATGATCATGAACCGCTACCCACCTTCGACCTTCCGCCCGGTCGTCGCCCTCGCGTCCGCCGCGATGACGGCGCTCACCATCGGCCTCATGGTCGTCGTTCCCGCGGAGCTGAACCTTGGCGACCCGGGGGGCCCGACGGTCACGGCGCGGGCTGACGACACTCTTGCGCGCGCCGGTGCCACCGGCGCCTGCGAGACCGGGCCCGAAATGGACGCGGTTCTCGGCGTCCCGCAGCAACGCGTCTAGCAGACTTCCCGGGCCCGCTTCCGGGCGGACCGATCGCGCCGGCAAGCTCCGCAGGGCACAAGGGCCGGACGCGGGTGTGCGGCCGGTGCCGCATTCCGATGCCCGGCCGGCGGTTGCAGCCGGCGCGCGCCCTGCGGGCTCAGGTCCGGTCGCCGGTCCGGTGCTTCTGCCAGAGCACGTCGGTCCGGCCCGCGGCGCGGTTGAGCGTGCGGGCCACCACGAACAGCAGGTCCGACAGGCGGTTGAGATAGCGGCGCGCCGGGTCGCCGACCGTTTCCATCGCCGCCAGATGCACCAGCGCCCGCTCGGCGCGGCGGCAGGTGGCGCGCGCCACGTGCGCTGCCGCGGCGCCGCGGGTTCCGCCGGGGAGGATGAATTCCTTGAGCGGCGCGAGGTCCGCGTTCAATCGTCCGATGGCTTCCTCGATGCGCGCGACGTGCGCGTCGGTGACGGCGGCGTGCCCGGGTATCGACAGCTCGCCGCCGAGATCGAAGAGATCGTGCTGGACGGCGACGAGGCAGTCGCGGACCGGCGCCGGAAGGTCCTCGGCGAGCAACGCGCCCAGGGTCGAGTTGGTCTCGTCGACCTCGCCGATGGCGGCGATGCGCGCCGAATCCTTGGGAAGGCGCGAGCCGTCGCCCAGCCCGGTCGTGCCGTCGTCGCCGGTCTTGGTGACGATCCTGGATAACCGGTGGCCCATGGGGGAGCGCGTCTCGCTTTCGATGCCGTGGTCGCAGCGCAGCATACGAGACGGCGTTCGGCGGGGCAAGCCGCCGGCGTCCACGGCCCTGCGCGCCGGCGGCCGTGCCGCCGCCGGTGCTGGGGCCGGTCGGGCCCGCGCGAACCGCTCCTCGCCGGTCGGTCGCGGCGAGAACCCGGCGCGGCGCCCCGTCGCCTTGATGAATGGCCGAAATCCCGTTGCCCTCCGTCTGCGGCGCTCGCCCGAAGTATCATTGGACGTCCGTCCCCAAACTCCCGACGCGGGGCCCTCCCCGATATTCCATGTCCCGACCGAACCCGTTCGACCTCGAACTCGACCGCAACGCCGCGAACTACACGCCGCTGACGCCGGTATCGCTGATCGCCCGCGCGGCGTACACCTATCCGGGCCACCCCGCGGTGGTGCACGGCGATCGGCGCTACACCTGGGCGGAATCCTACGACCGCTGCCGACGGCTCGCGTCGGCGCTGGCGCAGGCAGGGATCGGCGTCGGCGACACGGTCGCGCTGATGGCCGCCAACACGCCGGAGATGTTCGAAGCGCACTTCGGCGTGCCGATGACGGGCGGCGTTCTCAACACGCTCAATACGCGGCTCGACGCCGAGGCGATCGCGTTCATGCTGCAGCATGGCGGGGCCAAGGTGCTGATCACCGACACCGAGTTCTCGCCGACGATCGAAAAGGCGCTGACGCTGATGGACGCGAAGCCGCGGGTCATCGACATCGTCGACGCGCTGGGTCCGGGCGGCAAGCGGCTCGGCGCCCAGGACTACGAAGCCTTCATCGCAGGCGGCGACCCGGCGTACGACTGGAAGCATCCGGACGACGAATGGAGCGCGATCTCGCTCAACTACACGTCGGGGACGACGGGCAATCCGAAGGGCGTGGTCTACCATCACCGCGGCGCCTACCTCAATGCGCTGTCGAACATCATCGACTGGGGAATGCCGCGGCATGCCGTGTACCTGTGGACGCTGCCGATGTTCCACTGCAACGGCTGGTGCTTCGCCTGGACCATGGCCGCCAACGCCGGCGTCAACGTGTGCCTGCGCCGGGTGGACGCGCAGCTGATCTTCGACGCGATCCGAACGCACAAGGTCACCCACTACTGCGGCGCGCCGATCGTGCACCTGATGCTCATCAACGCCGCCGATGAAATGAAAGCCGGCATCGACCACGTCGTGCACTGCCTGGTGGCGGGCGCCGCGCCGCCCGCCGCGGTGATCGAAGGCATGGAGCGCATGGGATTCGACATCACGCACGTCTACGGACTGACGGAGACCTACGGCCCGGCGGCGGTGTGCGCGAAGCACGCCGCGTGGGATGCGCTCGACATCGGCGCGCGCACCGAGCGCAATGGCCGGCAGGGCGTCCGCTACACCGTCGCCGAGGGCATGACGGTGCTGGACCCGGAAACGATGGCGCCGGTGCCGTGGGACGGCGAGACGATGGGCGAGATCATGTTCCGCGGCAACATCACCATGAAGGGCTACCTGAAGAATGCGAAGGCGACCGGGGAAGCGTTCGCCGGCGACTGGTTCCATTCCGGCGACCTCGCCGTCATGCAGCCCGACGGCTACGTGAAGATCAAGGACCGTTCCAAGGACATCATCATCTCGGGCGGCGAAAACATCAGCTCGCTCGAAGTCGAGGACGTGCTGTACCGCCATCCCGCGGTGATGGCCGCGGCCGTCGTCGCCCAGCCCGACTTCAAATGGGGCGAGACGCCCTGCGCCTTCGTCGAGCTCAAGCCCGGCGCGGTGACGACCGAGGTCGACCTGATCGCGCACTGCCAGACGCATCTCGCGCGGTTCAAGGTCCCGAAGAAGGTGGTCTTCGGCGACCTGCCCAAGACCTCGACCGGAAAGATCCAGAAATTCCTGCTGCGCGAGAAGGTGAAGTCGACGGCCGCGATCGAATGAGGCCGGCTTTCGCGGCCTGCGGACCGGCCAGGAGGATCACGCAATGAATGCTCCGCCCGAAAGCGCCGCGCAGCGCCTGGTACTGCGCGAAGACCGCGGCGGCGTCGCGACGCTGACGCTCAACAGGCCCGCGCAGTTCAATGCCATCAACGGCGCGATGCTGGCCGAAATGCAGACCGCGCTGGACGTCATCGGCGCCGACCCGACGGTCAGGATCGTCGTCATCTCCGGTGCCGGGCGTGCGTTCTCCCCGGGCCACGACCTGAAGGAGATGCTCGCCCATTCGAACGAAGCGTTCATCGGAGACCTTTTCCGGCGCTGCTGCAACGTCATGCTGACGATCCAGCGCCTGCCGCAGCCGGTCATCGCACGGGTGCACGGAATCGCGACCGCCGCGGGATGCCAGATCGTCGCGGCCTGCGATCTTGCCGTGGCCGAGGAAGGGGCGCGGTTCGCGACTTCGGGCATCAGCTTCGGCCTGTTCTGCGCCACCCCCGGCGTTCCGGTCTCGCGCAACGTCTCGCAGAAGCGGGCGTTCGAGATGCTGATGACCGGCGAATTCATCGACGCGAATACGGCGCTCGCGTGGGGGCTCGTGAACCGGGTGGCGCCGCTCGACCGGCTGGACGCCGAAGTGGCCGCGCTCGCGCAGCAGATCATCGAGAAGCCGCGGTCCGCGATCGCCGCCGGCAAGCGGTTCTTCTACGACCAGCTGGAACGCGGGCTGGAGGACGCCTACGCCAAGGCCAGCATCGTGATCACGCGCAACATGCTCGCCGAAGACGGGCAGGAGGGCGCCGCCGCGTTTGTCGGCAAGCGCAAGCCGCATTGGGCCGACTGACGCGCGTGGACGCGGCGACCCGCGCCGCCGCCGGGATTCCGGCGTAGAATGTCGGGTGGGCGACAGTCTTATATCTTATACAAGAATAAAGTCGCCTCGGGGCCCCGGTCCGTGGCGCGAGCTTGACCTCGATCAAGTACACAGTGCGGCGGGTGTGAGTCAATCGGCGTCCGGTGAGCGCGCGGCGGGTCGTCATTCGCCGGCGAAAGCGGATTTCCACGGGAGGAAGCATGGCTGATGCGGCACGGGTGGACTGGAAAGCGATCGACGACGATCCGAAGTTTCAAGAGCTGCACCGGAAAAAGACCACATTTCTCTGGGGGCTGATGGTCTTTTCCATCATCTACTACTTCCTGCTGCCGGTCGGTGCGGCCTACTTCCAGGACCTGTTCAAGGTCAAGGTCTGGGGTCCGGTGAATTTCGGCCTCGTCTTCGCGCTGTCCGAGTTCGTCGTCGCCTGGGCCATCGCCTTCTGGTACTCGCGGCGCGCAAACCGGGAGTTCGATGCGATGGCCGCCGAGATCGTCAGGGACGTCGAGAAGAAGATGGGAGGCCGCCAATGAACACCCGCCGCCTGGCATGCTTCGCAGGTTTCCTGTCGCTGCTCGCCATCGCCACGCCGGCGCTCGCGCAGGGCGCCGTCGCCGACAAGTGGCGCTGGCTCACCTTCCTCGTCTTCGGCGCCATCATCAGCGTGACGATGTACGTCACCTACCGCGCGGCCAAGCGGGTCAAGACCGCCGCCGACTTCTACGCCGCGGGGGGCGGTGTTTCCGGGCTGCAGAATGGCTGGGCCATCGCCGGCGACTACCTGTCGGCGGCGTCCTTCCTCGGCATCGCCGGCCTGATCTCGCTCTACGGCTACGACGGGTTCATGTATTCGGTGGGCTGGCTCGTCGCCTACATCACCGTGCTGCTGGTGATCGCCGAGCCCTGCCGGAACATCGGCAAGTACACGCTTTCGGACATCCTCGCCTACCGCAACGACCCGAAGAAGGTGCGCATCGTCGGCGCGATCTCGACGATCACGGTGTCGACGTTCTACCTGACCGCGCAGATGGTCGGCGGCGGCGTGCTCGTGAAGACGCTGATCGGCATCGACTACGAGATCTCGGTGATGGTCGTCGGCGTGCTGATGCTCTCGTACGTGCTGTTCGGCGGGATGGTGGCGACGACCTGGGTGCAGATCATCAAGGCCATCCTGCTGGTCACCGCATCGATCCTGCTGGTCATGTTCGTCTGGACGCCCTACGGGTTCAGCCTCCCGGCATTCCTGACGGCGGTCATCGGCGACGCCAAGGTGCAGGCGCAGGTCGCTTCGCTGCTGGGCGACGCCGGCAAGAACATGACCGCGGCCGAGCTGGGACAGCGCTTCCTCGAACCGGGGCTCCTCTTCAAGGCGCCCATCGACCAGATTTCGCTGGGCATGGCGCTGGTGTTCGGCACCGCCGGCATGCCGCACATCCTGATGCGCTTCTTCACCGTGCCCACGGCCCAGGCCGCGCGCGTTTCGGTGATCTGGGCGATGGCGATCATCGGCGGCTTCTACGTCCTGACGCTGTTCCTCGGCATGGGCGCGGCGATGAACGTCGGCGCGGTCAACATCAGGGCGGTCGACCCGGGCGGCAACATGGCCGGCCCGCTGCTCGCGCAGTACGTCGGCGGCGGACCCGACTCGATGCTCGGCAACCTGTTCCTCGCCTTCGTCGCCGCGGTGGCCTTCGCCACCATCGTCGCGGTGGTCGCCGGCCTCGTGCTCGCGGCGGCCTCGGCGATGGCGCACGACATCTACGTCGGCGTGATCCGCGAGGGCCACGTGACGCCTCAGGAGCAGGTCCGGGCAGCGCGCATCGCCACGATCGTCGTCGGCGCCATGGCCATCGCCATCGGCATTTCGGCCAAGGGCCAGAACGTCGCGCACCTGGTGGCGCTGGCGTTCGCCGTCGCGTCCTCCGCGAACTTCCCCTGCGTGCTGCTCACGCTCTTCTGGAAGCGCTGCAACACCGGCGGCATCGTGCTGGGCATGATCGTCGGCACGCTCACCGCGATCGGGCTGGTTCTGGTTTCGCCGAACATGACCTACCCGAAGGTGATCAAGGCGGGCGCGCAGAAGGTGGTCGACGCTGCGGCGGTGGCGCGTCCGAAACTGGACGCCGATCTTGCGGCCGCGGCCGACGACGCCGCGAAGGCGAAGATCGGCACCGCGATTGCGGCGATGGACAAGGGTGTGGCGACGGCCAAGGGCAATCTCGACAAGTTCAAGAACGACGAGACGAGCCTCGTCGGGCTCGAGAAGCCGTGGTTCGAACTTCGCAACCCGGGCCTGTACTCGATTCCGCTGGGATTCCTGGCGGTCATCATCGGCTCGCTCCTCTACCGGGACAAGCGCGCGGAAGACATGTGGGACGAACTGTACGTGCGCCAGAACACCGGCATCCTGGCATCGAAGGCCGCAGCGCACTGACGCTCTCCGGTCGCCGCAACGCAAGGGCCCCCGCCGCACGCGGGGGTTTTTGCTTGCGCGGCGCCCGGCCCGTGACTACGCTCCGCCGGTGACCATGCCTCCGAGTCCAGCCGAAGGAACCGTGCCGCCCGCGGGCGAAGCCGTCCTCGAAACGCTGCGCCGCTACGCGCCATTCGACCGGATGGAGGCGGGCGCGCTGCGCACGCTGGCCGCCCGGCTCAAGCCCGCGCATTTCGCGAGGAACGCGACCATACTCTCCGCGCAGGGGCGGCCTGTCGAGCACCTGCACATCATCGAGCGCGGGCTCGTCGGCAGCCACTCCGCCAATGCCCAGATCGACGCCGAGCGCACGCTCGGCCCCGGCGACATGTTTCCCGTCGGCGCCCTCTCGGCGGGCGGGGTGACGACGCGGACGTTCCGCGCGCTGCAGGATACCGTCTGCCATGTCCTGCCGCGCGAGGATTTTCTCGAACTGCGGCAGTCGTCACCGGAATTCGAGCGCTTCTGCACGCAGGCGATCACCGAGAAGCTGAGGCAATCGCTCGAGAGCCTCAGCAGCCAGTACAGCCAGAGAGCGGCGGAACAGCAGACGCTGACGCGCACGCTCGGCGAACTCGTCCGGCAGGCGCCGGTCGCCTGCGCCGCGACCGTGCCGCTGCGCGACGCCCTGCTGCGCATGGCCGACGCGAAGGTGCGCACCATCGTCGTGCTCGACAGCGACGGCGCGCCGATCGGGATGTTCACGCTCGTCGATCTGCTGCGCCGCGTGGTGCTGCCCGAGCGTTCGCTGGCGACGCCATTGTCGGAGGTGATGTCGGCGCCGATCGTCACCCTGCCGGCGTCGGTCACCGCCTCCGAAGCGCTGCATGTGATGGCCGAGCGCGGAATCCGGCAGGTCGTCGTCGTCGAAGGCGGGCGGCTGCACGGCGTGATCAACGAGCGCGATCTCTTCGCGCTGCAGCGCGTTTCGATGCGCCAGGTCATCGAGGAACTGCACGCGTCCGACACGATCGGGCAGCTGAAGTTGGCGGGCGAGGACATCAGGCGGCTCACGCAGAGCCTGCTGGCGCAGGGCGTGGGCGCGGAGCCTCTGACGCGCACCATCGCCTCGCTCAACGACGGCCTGTCGCGCCGGGCGATCGAGATCGTGCTCGAGCGGCACGAGCTCGACGACATCGACTGGTGCTGGCTCGCGCTGGGCAGCGAAGGGCGCGGCGAGCAGACCTTCGCCACCGACCAGGACAACGCGCTGCTCTTCGCCGCCGCCGACGACGCGGCCGAGACGGAGCGGCGGCGCGTCCGGCTGCTCGCGTTCGCGCGGGAGGTGAACGACAGCCTCGACACGCTCGGCTTTCCGCTGTGCACCGGCAACGTGATGGCGAGCAACCCGGATCTCTGCCTGTCCGCGGGCGAGTGGAAGGCCAGGTTTCTCGCCTGGATCCGGGCGCCGACGCCGCAGGCGCTGCTCAGCGCCAACATCGTCTTCGACTTCCGTCCGCTCTATGGCGACACGACCCTCTGCGACGCGCTGCGCGACTGGCTGTTCGGCTACACGCAGGCGAATCCGGCATTCCTGAGGCTCATGGTGCAGAACGCGCTGGAGGTCGAGCCGCCGCTGGGCCTCATCCGCACGTTCGCGGTCGACGACGAGGCGAAGGTCAAGGGGACGCTGGACCTGAAGGCCCGCGGCACGCGGCTCTTCGTCGACTGCGCCCGTGTCTTTGCGCTGGCTCTCGGCATCCCCGAGACCGGAACCGCCGCCAGGATGCGGATCGCCGGCGAGCGCCTGCACGTAGCCACCCGGCACGTCGACGCGACGGTGCAGGCGTTCCACTTCCTGCAGTTCCTGCGCCTGCGCCAGCAGGATCCGGCCATCGCGCAGGGTGCCGCGAACCGGATCGACCCGTACGCGCTGCACGAGGTCGACCAGCGCATGCTGAAGGAGGCGTTCCGGCAGGCGAAGCAGCTGCAGGAGCGCCTGCGGATGTCGTACCGGCTCTAGCAATCGTCGCGCGGACGCCTCCGCGGATCGCCGCGGGCGGCAATGGCATATGCGACCGGAGGCGGGCCGGCGCGGCGCCGGTTTCCGTTCTTGCTAGTATCGGGCCGCGATCTACCGGATCGGGAGGAGGGTGGGCCATGATCAGATCGAACATCAGGACGCAGCGCCTCGTGGCCCTGTTCCTGTTCGGCATGCTGCTGTTCAACTACCCGCTGCTCGCGCTGTTCAACAGCGCCGCGGAGGCGTTCGGCGTACCGCTGCTCTACACCTACATCTTCCTGTCGTGGGCGCTGCTGATCGGACTGCTTGCGCTGGTGGTGGAGCGCCCGCGCTAGCGGCGCCCCGATTCCGCAAGGACAGGCATGCTCCAGAGCTGGGTCGTCATTCCGGTTTCGCTGGCGTACCTGGGCGTGCTCTTCGCCATCGCCTATTACGGCGACCATCGGGCGGATCGCGGCCGCTCGATCATCGCCAATCCCTATATCTACTCGCTGTCGCTCGGCGTCTACGCCACCGCGTGGACTTTCTACGGCAGCGTCGGGCGCGCGGCTGCCGATGGCGTCGGCTTCCTGCCGATCTACATCGGCCCGACGATGATGATGGCGCTGTGGTGGCTGGTGCTGCGCAAGATCATCCGCATCAGCAAGGCCAACCGGATCACCTCCCTCGCCGATTTCATCTCCTCGCGATACGGCAAGAGCGCGCTGCTTGCCGGACTGGTCACGATCATCGCGGTGATCGGCGTCGTCCCCTACATCGCGCTGCAGCTCAAGGCCGTATCGCACAGCTTCACGATCCTGGTCCAGTACCCCGAGGTCGTGTTGTCCGCGCCGCGGGAGACGGTTCCGATCCCGGCCGACACGGCGTTCTGGATGGCGCTGCTGCTCGCCACTTTCACCATTCTCTTCGGCACGCGCCACCTCGACGCCTCGGAGCGGCACGAGGGCCTGGTGGCGGCCATCGCGTTCGAGTCGCTGGTGAAGCTGGTCGCATTCCTCGCGGTCGGCGGCTTCGTCACCTACGGCATCTACAACGGGCTGGGCGACATCTTCCAGCGCGCGGCCGCGCACGCCGAAGCTGGCGCCGCTGTTCGCCCCGCTGGGGGCGGCTGCGGGCAGCTACGCGAGCTGGGCCTGGCTCACGGTGCTGTCGATGCTGGCGATCGTGTTCCTTCCGCGTCAGTTCCAGGTCGCGGTCGTCGAGAACGTCAACGAGAACCACCTCGCCAAGGCGATCTGGCTGTTCCCGCTGTACATGCTGGCGATGAACCTGTTCGTGATTCCCGTCGCCTTCGGCGGCGTCATGCACTTCTCCGCGACGCCGGTGGATCCCGACACCTTCGTGCTGACGCTGCCGATGGCCGAGCGGCAGGAGGCCCTCGCGTTGCTGGTGTTCATCGGCGGACTGTCCGCCGCCACGGGGATGGTGATCGTCGAGACCATCGCCCTGTCGACGATGGTGTGCAACGACCTGGTGATGCCGGTGCTGCTGCGCGTGAGGGCGATGCGGCTCGCGGAGCGGCGAAACCTGACGGGGCTGCTGCTCGGGATACGCCGCGGGGCCATCGTCGCGGTCGTGATGCTCGGCTACCTCTATTTCCGCCTGGCCGGCGAAGCCTACGCCCTGGTGGCGATCGGCCTGATCTCGTTCGCGGCCGTGGCGCAATTCGCCCCCGCGATCATCGGCGGAATCTACTGGAAAGGCGCGACCCGCACCGGAGCGCTGTCCGGTCTCGCGTCGGGGTTCATCGTCTGGCTCTACACGCTGCTGCTGCCGTCGTTCGCCAAGTCGGGATGGCTGCCCATCGGGTTCCTCAAGGACGGGCCGTTCGGCGTCGCGCTGCTCAAGCCCTACGCCCTGTTCGGGCTCGAGGGCCTCAACGACATCACGCATGCGATGCTGTGGAGCATGATCGCCAATGTCGGCGCCTACGTCGTCGTCTCGGTGCTCACCCGGCAGAGCGTGGCCGAGCAGGCGCAGGCGGCGCGCTTCGTCGACGTCTTCCGGCGCGGCGCCGAGGATTCCGACGTGCATCTTTGGAAGGGAACGGCGTCGATGCCGGATCTGCAGGCGCTGCTTGCGCGCTTCCTTGGCCGGCAACGCGCCGAAGCGGCCATGATCGACTACGCCCGCCGGCGCGGATTCGCGTCTCCCGCCGAGATGCCGGCCGACGCCGGCGCGGTGCAGTTCGCGGAGACGGAGCTCGCCGGGGCGATCGGCGGCGCCTCCGCGCGGATCATGATCGCGTCGACCGTCAACGAGGACGAACTGACCATCGGGGAAGTCCGCACCATGCTGGACGAGGCCTCGCAGATCATCGCCTACAGCCACCAGCTGGAGCACAAGTCGCGCGAGCTGATGGCGGCCACGGCCGAGCTGCGCGCCGCCAACGACCGGCTGAAGGAGCTCGACCGCCTGAAGGACGATTTCGTGTCGACGGTGACGCACGAGCTGCGCACGCCGCTGACCTCGATCCGGGCCTTTTCCGAGATCCTGCACGACAACCCGGAGCTCGACGTCGCGGAACGACACCGCTTCCTCGGCATCATCATCCAGGAAAGCGAGCGCCTCACCCGGCTCATCAACCAGGTGCTCGACCTCGCCAAGCTGGAATCGGGGCGCGCGGAGTGGCAGGTCTCGATGATCGACCTCAAGGCGGCCATCGAGGATTCGATCGAGGCCACGGGACAGCTGTTTCGCGACCGCGGCGTCGGCCTCGAGACCCGCCTGCCCGACGGCGTTCCGCAGGTGCGCGCGGATCGCGACCGTCTCATGCAGGTGCTCATCAATCTGCTGTCCAACGCCGTGAAATTCGTCGCGCCCGGCGAGGGTCGAGTCGTCGTCGAGCTGCGCGGCGACGCGGATGGCCTGCGTGTCGCCGTGACCGACAACGGGCCGGGCATCAGCGTCGAGAACCGCGAAGTCATCTTCGAAAAATTCCGCCAGGCGGGCGACACGATGACCGAGAAGCCCCAGGGCACCGGGCTGGGGCTGGCGATCAGCCGCCAGATCGTCGAGCACCTGGGGGGCAGACTCTGGGTGGAGAGCGAGCCGGGCAAGGGTGCGACATTCGTGTTCGTGCTGCCATTGCCGGGGCACGACGAGGTTAAGCGGACGCCGGACGGCCCGTCGCCGGGCGCATGATGCAACGGCGTACGGCGCGCAGACCCGCGCCGCTGCGCCACAGGAGCAAGGCATGGCAAAGAAGATACTGATCGCCGACGACGAGCCCAATATCGTGGTTTCGCTCGAATTCCTGATGAAGCAGCGGGGCTACGTCGTCAAGGTCGTGACCACCGGTGTGGATGCGCTGGCCGCGGTCGGAGAATTCGGCCCGGACCTGATCCTGCTCGACGTGATGATGCCGCTGATGAGCGGGTACGACCTGTGCCAGAAGGTCCGGGAGAATCCGGCCTGGCAGGGCATCAGGATCATCATGCTGTCCGCCAAGGGGCGCGACATCGAGGTGACCAAGGGCATGGCCGTCGGCGCCGACGCCTACGTGACCAAACCCTTCTCCACCCAGGACCTGATCGCGAAGGTTCGGCAATTGCTCGGCGAATAGCCCATGCGCGATAGGATCAGGTTTCTTCTGGTGCTGGCCGCCGCGTGGGGACTGGTCGTCGCCGTCATCTGCGCCACCGTCCTTCTGGTCGGCGCGGACCTGGACGAGCGGGACCGCGCGCTGGTCGCGGCCATCCTGCGGGAGCGGACCGTCGCCGCGGTCGTGGTCGTGACGCTGCTGATCCTTCCCCTCGCTCTCGTCCTTCAGGCGCTGCTCGCCCGCTACGTCGTCGCGCCGAGGCAGCTCGCCGAGGACGCGCGCATCATGCTCGCGGCCAATCCCGCGCATCGCGCGCCGCTGCGCGGATCGGCCGAGACCCGGCGCCTGGCCGTGGGCTTCAACAGCTTCGCCGACGCCAACGAGTCGCTGAGGCACGATGTCGAGGCGCGCGTGCGCGAAGCCAATGCCGGCATCGCGCAGGAGCGCAACCGCCTCGCCGCGCTGATGTCGGAGCTCGCGCAGAGCGTGATCATGTGCAACATCGAGGGGCGCATCCTTCTCTACAATGCCCGCGCGATGCAGCTGCTGCGCATGCCGCTCGACGGCGCGGCCGCCGGGACGGCGCATTCCCTGGTCGGGCTCGGGCGGTCGGTGTTTGCCATCTTCGATCGCAATCTGATCATCCACGCCCTGGAGAGCATCCATGACCGCGTGCGCCAGGACAAGCGCAGCCCAGTCGCCAGCTTCGTGACGACGGCGCCGGCCGGACAGCTGGTGAGGGTGCAGATGGCGCCGGTGTTCGGTTCCACGTCCGGGCCACCGGCCGAAGGCGCGCCCGACGGAATCACCGGCTTCGTGCTGGTTCTCGACAACATCACGCGCCGAATCGAGGCCGGCGGCCGCCGCGACCTCCTGCTGCAGAGCCTGACGCAGGGTACCCGCGCGTCGCTCGCCAGCGTGCGCGCCGCCGTCGAGACGATCGCGTCGTTCCCGGACATGGACAAGGCGGCGCAGAACCGCTTCATCGGCATCATCGGCGACGAAGCGCAGCGCCTGACCGCCCGACTCGACCAGACGGTCGGCGAATTCGCCGATTCGCTGCGCACCGAATGGCCGCTCGAGGACATGCGCGGCGCCGACCTGATCGCCGCGGCGCGTCGCCGCATCGAGAGCAAGCTCGGGCTGCCGACGAAGATCGAGGCGATCGACGAATCGATCTGGCTCAACGTCGACAGCTATTCGCTGATGCAGGGCATCACCTACCTCGTCAGCCGCCTGCGCGAGGAGTTCGGCATCCGGGAGATCCGCTTCGGACTCGCGGGCGAGGGAAAGCTCGCTCATCTCGACCTGATCTGGACCGGCGCGCCGCTCGGCATCGAAACCACGACGGCGTGGCAGACCGACTCGATGGAACTGGGAGGCGAGGCCTGTCCGCTGACGCTGAAGCAGATCATCGAGCGGCACAACGGCGAGATCTGGTACCAGATCCACAAGCCGTCGCACCGCGAGTACTTCCGCATCGCGATCCCCGTGACCCTGCCCGACGAGACGCCGTGGAGCGCGCCGTCCGACGCGCAGAGCCGGCCCGAGTTCTACGATTTCGACCTGTTCCACCAGCCGGGGCAGACGCCCGAGCTGGACAACCGGCCGCTCGCGGCGCTGACCTACACCGTCTTCGACACCGAGACGACGGGGCTCAAGCCGTCCGGCGGCGACGAGATCGTGTCCGATCGGCGCGGTGCGCATCGTGAACGGCCGGCTGCTGGAGCACGAGGTGTTCGAGCAGCTGGTCGACCCGCGGCGCGACATGTCGCCCGAAGCGAGCGGATCACCGGCATCGAGACGTCGATGCTCGAGAACCAGCCGACGATCGACAAGGTGCTGCCCGCGTTCCTGCAGTTCTGCGAGGACACGGTGCTGGTCGCGCACAACGCGGCGTTCGACATGCGCTTCCTGCGTCTGAAGGAGGAGGCGACCGGCGTCCGCTTCACGCAGCCGGTGCTCGACACGCTGCTGCTGTCCGCGGTGATCCACCCGGATCTCGAAGCGCACCGCCTCGAGGCGATCGCCGAGCGCATGGGCGTCAACCCGATCGGCCGCCACACCGCGCTGGGCGACGCCATCATGACCGCCGAGGTCTTCCTGCGCATGATTCCGCTGCTGGCCGAGCAGGGCATCCGCACGCTCGGCGAGGCGCGGGAGGCGTCGCAGAAGACCTATTTCGCCCGCATCGAGTACTGAGTGCGCCTGCGGACGCGGTTCGAAGTCGTCGCGCCGACGAAGCGAATCGATCGGTTCGCTGCCGGACGGGGCCCCTGGGCATGCGTCGCGCCGCGTCGAAAGGCCGCGGCGCCGGCCGTGCCCCGGCGGACCGCCGGTCCCGCTGACCGAACCCGCCGTCGACGGCCGCACGCGGGCGCACGCCTCGGGCGAGCATTGCCAAGCCGTGCGGCGATGCCGCATAATCCCCGTCACCAAAGCGGGGGAAGCCGGGGCGCACTGCGCGTGACGGCGCGGCATGGCCGACGACACGATTCTCGAGACCCGGTCGCTCACCAAGGAGTTCAAGGGCTTCGTCGCCGTCAAGGACGTGAGCCTGCGCGATCCGCCGCGGCACGATCCACGCGCTGATCGGTCCCAACGGCGCCGGCAAGACGACCTGCTTCAACCTGCTCACGCACTTCCTGACGCCGACGCGCGGCCACATCTTCTACAACGGCCGCGAGATCACCGGCTCGCGGCCGGCGGCGATCGCGCGCATGGGCCTCGTCCGCTCGTTCCAGATCTCGGCGGTGTTCCCGAACCTCACCGTGCTCGAGAACGTGCGCATCGCGCTGCAGCGCACGCGCGGCCACTCGTTCGACTTCTGGCGCTCGGCACGCGCGCTCGCGCGGCACGACGACCGCGCGCTGCGAGCTGATCGACGCGGTCGGGCTCACCGAGTTCGCGGACACGCCGGCGGTCGAGCTCGCCTACGGCCGCAAGCGCGCGCTCGAAATCGCGACGACGCTCGCGCTCGATCCGGAGATGATGCTGCTGGACGAGCCGACCGCCGGCATGACGCACGAGGACGTCGAGCGGATCGCGGCGCTGATCCGCAAGGTCGCGGTGAACCGCACCGTGCTGATGGTCGAGCACAACCTGGGCGTCGTGTCGACGCTGTCCGACCACATCACGGTGCTCGCGCGCGGCGAGGTCCTGGCCGAGGGCGACTACGCGCACGTGTCGAAGCATCCGGACGTGGTCCAGGCCTATCTTGGGAGTGGTCGATGCCTGACGAGCGCGCGTGCGGCGTCGCCCGCGGCGCGCCCGCGCGCGGCGCGCGCGCCGCTGCTCGCGGTGCGCGATCTCAACGCGTGGTACGGCGAATCGCACGTGCTGCACGGCGTGACCTTCGACGTCGCGGCCGGCGAGGTGGTGACGCTGCTCGGCCGCAACGGCGCCGGCAAGACGACGACGCTGAAGTCGATCATGGGCATCGTGCCGCGGCGCGAGGGCTCGATCGCGTTCGAAGGGCGCGAGATCGTCGCGCCTGCCGTCGAACCGGATCGCCCGGCTCGGGCATCGCCTATTGCCCGGAGGAGCGCGGCATCTTCGCGAGCCTCAACGTCGAGGAGAACCTGCTGCTGCCGCCCGTCGGTGCGCGACGGCGGGCTTTCGCGTCGAGCAGATCTTCGAGCTGTTCCCGAACCTGAAGGAGCGCCTGACGAGCCAGGGCACCAAGCTCTCCGGCGGCGAGCAGCAGATGCTGGCGATCGGGCGCATCCTGCGCACCGGCGCGCGGCTGCTGCTGCTCGACGAGCCGACCGAGGGACTCGCGCCGGTGATCGTCCAGCAGATCGGCCGCACGATCCGCGAGCTGAAGGCGCAGGGGTTCACGATCCTGCTGGTCGAGCAGAATTTCCGCTTCGCGGCGACCGTCGCGGACCGGCACTACGTGATGGACCACGGGCGGGTCGTCGACATGATCCCGAACGCGGAGCTCGACGCGAACATGGAGAAGCTGCACGACTACCTGGGTGTCTGACGCCGGTCCCAGGCATACTGAACCCGCGCGCCGCGTCAGGGCGCGCCGATGCAACCCCACGAAGGAGCACGCAATGAAGGCATTGAAACGCAGCCTGCATCGCGACTGGCCGTTGCCGCCGCGCTCGGCACGGGCGCCGCGCAGGCGCAGATCTCCGACGGCATCATCAAGATCGGCGTGCTGTCCGACATGTCGAGCCTGTACACCGACCTCGCCGGCGCCGGCTCGGTCGTCGCGGCGAAGATGGCGGTCGAGGATTCGGGCATCGAGAAGCGCGGCTACAAGGTCGAGATCGTCTCGGCCGACCACCAGAACAAGCCCGACGTCGGCTCGAACATCGCGCGCCAGTGGTACGACGTCGACAAGGTCGACGTGATCGTCGACGTGCCGAACTCCGGCGTCGCGCTCGCCGTCAACCAGATCACCAAGGACAAGGGCAAGGCGTTCCTCGTCTCCGGCGCCGGCGTCGTCCGACCTGACCGGCAAGGCGTGCACGCCCAACACGATCCACTGGACCTACGACACCTGGATGCTCGCCAACGGCACCGGCAGCGCGATCGTCAAGACCGGCGGCGACACGTGGTTCTTCCTGACCGCCGACTACGCGTTCGGCCACGCGCTGGAGCGCGACACCGAGGCGGTCGTGCTGAAGAACGGCGGCAAGGTGCTGGGCAAGGTGCGCGTCCCGCTCAACACGCAGGACTTCTCGTCGTTCCTGCTGCAGGCGCAGGCGTCGAAGGCGAAGATCATCGGCCTCGCCAACGCCGGCGGCGACACGACCAACTCGATCAAGCAGGCGGCCGAGTTCGGCATCGTCAAGGGCGGCCAGAATCTCGCCGGGCTGCTCGTGTTCCTGACCGACATCCACGCGCTCGGCCTGCCGACCGCGCAGGGCCTGATCGTCACCAAGACGTTCTACTGGGACATGAACGACCAGACGCGCGCGTTCGCCAAGCGCTTCGCCGAGCGCGACAAGGGCATCCACCCGACGATGGTGCACGCCGGCGTCTACTCGGCGGTGATGCACTACCTGAAGGCGGTCGAGGCGCTGAAGAGCGACGACGGCACCAAGGTCGTCGCCAAGATGAAGGAGATGCCGACCGACGATCCGCTGTTCGGCAAGGGCACGATCCGCGTCGACGGCCGCAAGATCCATCCGGCGTACCTGGTCGAGGTGAAGAAGCCGGCCGAGTCGAAGGGCCCGTGGGACTACTACAAGGTCCGCGCGACGATCCCGGCCGACCAGGCGTTCCGGCCGCTGGCGGACGGCGACTGCCCGCTGGTCAAGTAGGCGTATCCGTCGCGCGGACCCGGTCGAGCTGATCGTCGCAGGTCGCGCGCGCGACGGACGAACGCGCGGATCGAGCGTCGCTTCGCGACGTTCGATCCGCGCGCCCTCCGGCGGAGGCCCCCATGACTGAGATCTTCGGCAGTCCCGACGCAGGCGCTGTTCGGCCAGCTGCTGATCGGCCTCATCAACGGCGCGTTCTACGCGATGCTGAGCCTCGGGCTCGCGGTCATCTTCGGCCTGCTCAACATCATCAACTTCACCCACGGCGCGCAGTACATGATGGGCGCGTTCGGGTCGTATTTCCTGCTGCAGTACGCTGGGCGTCGGCTACTGGTGGTCGCTGCTGATCGCGCCGGTCGTCGTCGGGCATCACCGGCATCGTCATCGAGCGCACGATGCTCGCGCGGCTCTACAAGCTCGATCACCTCTACGGACTGCTGCTGACCTTCGGCCTCGCGCTGATCATCCAGGGCGTGTTCACCAACTACTACGGCTCGTCCGGGCTGCCCTACCGCATTCCGGAGGAGCTCGACCGGCGGCATCAACCTCGGCTTCATGTTCCTGCCCAAGTACCGGGCGTGGGTGATCGTCGCCTCGCTCGTCGTCTGCCTGCTCACGTGGTACGTGATCGAGCGCACCAAGCTCGGCGCCTACCTGCGCGCGGCGACCGAGAACCGCGCGCTGGTGCAGGCCTTCGGCGTCAACGTGCCGCGGATGATCACGCTGACCTACGGCTTCGGCGTCGCGCTGGCGGCGTTCGCCGGCGTGATGGCGGCGCCGATCTACCAGGTCAATCCGCAGATGGGCGCCAACCTCATCATCGTCGTGTTCGCCGTGGTCGTGATCGGCGGCATGGGCTCGATCCTGGGCGCCATCCTCACCGGCTTCGGGCTCGGGCGTCGTCGAGGGCCTGACCAAGGTGTTCTATCCGGAGGCGTCGAACACGGTGATCTTCGTGATCATGGTGATCGTGCTGCTGATCAAGCCCGCCGGGCTGTTCGGCAAGGAGCGCTGAGGCCGTGGCCGACCCGACGCACGCAGCGAACGCCGGTACGGGCGCCGCGGCTCGGCGACGGGCGCGCCTTCGTCGTCGCCACGGCGGTGATGGCGGCGGCGCTCGTCGTCGCGCCGCACGTCGGCGTCTACCCGGTCTTCCTGATGAAGGCGCTGTGCTTCGCGCTCTTCGCCTGCGCGTTCAACCTGCTGATCGGCTTCGGCGGCCTGCTGTCCTTCGGCCACGCGATGTTCCTCGGCACGCGCGGGCTACGTCTGCGCGCATGCGGCCAAGGTCTGGGGCGTCGCCGCCCGAGCTCGCGATCCTCGCCGGCACGCTCGCCGCGGCGGTGCTCGGGCTCGTCGCCGGCGCGCTGGCGATCCGCCGGCAGGGCATCTACTTCGCGATGATCACGCTGGCGCTGGCGCAGATGATCTTCTTCTTCTGCCTGCAGGCGCCGTTCACGCACGGCGAGGACGGCATCCAGTCGGTGCCGCGCGGCAAGCTCTTCGGCCTGCTCGACCTGTCGAACACGCTGGTCGATGTACTACGTCGTGCTGGCGATCTTCCTCGGCGGGTTCCTGCTCATCTACCGCGTCGATCCACTCGCCGTTCGGCAACGTGCTGAAGGCGATCCGCGAGAACGAGCCGCGCGCGATCTCGCTGGGCTACGACGCCGAGCGCTACAAGCTGCTGGCCTTCGTGCTGTCGGCGACGCTGTCGGGGCTCGCCGGCGCGACCAAGGCGATCGTGTTCCAGCTCGCCTCGCTCACCGACGTGCACTGGACGATGTCCGGCGAAGTCGTGCTGATGACGCTGCTGGGCGGCATGGGCACGATCTTCGGCCCGGTGGTCGGGGCCTTCGCGATCATCGCCATCGAGAACTACCTCTCGGGGTTCGGCCAGTGGGTGACCGTGATCACGGGCGCGATCTTCGTCGTCTGCGTGCTGGCGTTCCGCCGCGGCATCGTCGGCGAGCTCGGCGCATGGTGGGCGAAGCGGCGGACCTGACGCGCCGCCGCGGACGCGCGCGCGCGGCGGCGGCGATGATCGGGGGGATTCTCGCCGGCGCGACGTCGTTCGCGATCGCGCAGCCCTTGGTCATCGGCGGCAGCTGCCGCGACGGCGAGCCCAACGGTGCCTACGAGCTCAGGATGCCCGATGGACGCCTGCGTGTCGCCGGGGCGTTTGCAAGGGGCAGGCGCACCGGCACATTCCTGTTCTGGGACGCGAACGGCGCGCGCATCGCCGTGGTTCCCTACGAAGACGAGGTCAGGAGCGGCACCGTTGCGCTCTGGCATCCGCCGGCCCGCGCCAATGCCGATGCGCCCCGCAGGCTCGAAGCGGCCTACGTCGGCGGCCGCCTCCACGGCAGCAAGCGGTCGTGGCACGCGAACGGCAATCCGCGAACGGACCTGCGCTACGAGCGCGGGGAGCTGGTCGAGGCCCGGGCCTGGGTCGAGGCGGGCGCGCCGCTTTCCGACGCCGAGGCGCGCGCGCTGGCGGAGGTCGATCTCGCCACCGATGAACGGTTTTGCGCTACGCTTGAAAGCTTCGTCGCGGACCACCGACCGCGTTGCGAGTGACGCGGGACGCGTCGCGGCCCACCGAGGAGGACAACCATGAAACGGATCAGGCGCAGGGAAATGCTGCAGACCGCCGCCGCGCTGGTGGCGGGAGGCGTGGCGGGCGCCGCCGCGCCCGGCAATGCGCAGGCGCAGGCGCGCACGCCGTTCACGGTGGCGCAGACCTTCATTCCGATCGCGGGCGGCGCGGAGCTCTTTCCGGTGCGCCGCATCTATTGCATCGGACGCAACTACGCGGCGCATGCGCGCGAGATGGGCTCCGACCCGAATCGCGAACCGCCGTTCTTCTTCCAGAAGCCGACCGATGCGGTGCAGATCGCGCCGCCGGGCGAAACCGTCGATCACCCGTACCCGACGCTTACCAGGAACTACCACTACGAGATCGAGCTGGTCGCCGCGCTGTACAAGGGTGGACGCGACGTCGCGCCGGACCGGGCGCTCGACCTCGTTCTCGGCTACACGGCCGGACTCGACATGACGCGCCGCGACCTGCAGCGCGCGATGGGCGACGAGAAGAAGCCGTGGGAGATAGGCAAGAGCTTCGACAAGTCGGCCGTGCTGGGGCCGCTGCAGCCGGCGACCCGAGACCGGTCATCTCACGCAGGGCGCGATCTGGCTCAAGGTCAACGGGCAGACCAAGCAGAGCGCGAACCTGAACCAGATGATCTGGAACGTCGCCGAGCAGATCAGCAACCTGTCGAAGGCCTTCGAGCTGATGCCGGGCGACATCATCTACTCCGGCACGCCCGAAAACGTCGGCCCCGTGGTGAGGGGTGACGTCATGGAAGGGCACATCGACGGATTGCCGGACATCCGGGTGAAGGTGGTTTGACGCGCCGCCTGTGCCACGGGATTGCATGCCGCCCGCGCCGCGGCTCCATCGCCTTTCCCGGAGGAACTCCGATGCACACCGAACCTTTCCGTCGCGCGTTCTCCGTCGTCCTCGCCGCCGCCGCGATGGCGCTGGCGCCGCTCGCGGGGGCCGCCGAGCTCAGGATCGCCGTCGCCGCCGACGTCACGTCCATCGATCCGCACTTCTTCAACCTCTTCCCGAACAACAACATCGCCGAACACATCTTCGACAAGCTGGTGCAGATGGACCCGGATTCGAAGATGATCCCGGGGCTCGCGACGTCGTGGAAGCCGGTCGACGACAGGACCTGGGAATTCAGGCTGCGCAAGGGCGTCCGGTTCACCGACGGCAGCGAGCTGACGGCCGAGGACGTCGTGTTCTCGATCGACCGGGTGCCCAACGTGCCGAACAGCCCGGGCCCGTTCTCCGCGTATACAAAGGCGATCGTGGCGAAGGAGATCGTCGATCCGTACACCGTCCGGTTCAGGTACGCGGCGCCCTATCCGCTGGCGCCCAACGACCTGTCGACGATCTACATCGTGTCGAAGAAGGCGGCGACGGGGGCGTCCACCGACGACTTCAACTCCGGCAAGGCGACCCTCGGCAGCGGGCGCTACCGGTTCGCGAGATACAGTTCCGGCGACCGGGTCGAGCTGGTCCGCAACGACGCCTACTGGGGCGAAAAATCGCCGTGGGACAAGGTGACCTTCAAGATCATCAAGAACGAATCGGCGCGGGTCGCCGCGCTGCTGTCCGGCGACGTCGACGCGATCGAACAGCCGCCGACGGCGGACCTCGCGCGCATCCGGGCCGATCCCAAGTTCACCGTGACGTCGAAGATCTCGCACCGCGTCATCTACTTCAATTTCGACCACCTCGCGCGCTCGAGCCCGTTCATCACCGACAAGGCGGGCAAGCCGCTGGACAGGAACCCGCTCACGGACGTCCGCGTGCGCCGCGCGATGTCGAAGGCGATCAACCGGCCGGCGATCGCCGACCGGGTGATGGAAGGGCAGGCGGTGCCGTCGGGCCAGCTCGTCTCGGAGAAACTGTTCGGCAACCTGCCGTCGCTGAAGCCGGACGTCCTCGATGTCGAAGGCGCGAAGAAGCTGCTCGCCGAGGCGGGCTATCCGGACGGCTTCAACATCACCATCCACGGACCGGCGGGCCGCTACGTCAACGACGAGAAGATCGTGCAGGCGGTCGCGCAGATGCTTTCCCGGGTCGGCATCACGGCCAAGGTCGAGACCGCGCCGATGGCTCCGTATTCCGCCCGTGCCGCGAAGCAGGAATACAGCTTTCACATGGTCGGCTGGGGCGCATCGACCGGCGAGGCGTCGAGCCCGCTGCGCTCGCTGCTGGCCACGTTCAACCGCGACAAGGGCCTGGGCGCCGTGAACTGGGGCCGCTACGGCAACGTCAAGGTCGACTACCTGATCGAGCAGGCGTTGCAGCAGGTCGACGACGAGAACCGGCGGACGATGCTGCAGAACGCGACGAAGCTGGCCATGGACGACCTCGGCATCATGCCCGTCCATTTCCAGTTCACGATCTGGGCGACCGCGAGGAACGTAGCCTACATACCCCGCACCGACGAATACACGCTGGCCTTCCAGTTCAGGCCGGTCAAGGGCTGAGGTAAGCTGTCGGTTGCGGGCGGCGGTCGGGAGGTCCCGGCCGCCGCTCCCGTTTTGACGCCCCGCCGCCCATGCTCGTCTTCATCATCCGCCGCAGCCTGCAAAGCGTCGTCGTTCTGGTCGCGATGTCGCTGCTCGTATTCGCCGGCGTGTACGCGATCGGAAACCCGGTCGACATCCTGATCAGCCCGCAGGCCGACCAGATCGACAGGGAGCGCGCCATCTCCGCGCTCGGCCTCGACCGGCCGTTGTGGGAGCAGTACGGGCGCTTCCTCTCCGGCGCGCTTTCGGGCGACCTGGGTCGATCGTTCGTCCACGGCACCTCCGCGCTCGGGATGATCCTCGAACGCATGCCGGCCACGATGGAACTCGCGCTCACCGCCATGCTGGTGGCGATCGTGCTCGGCATCCCGCTGGGTCTGTGGGCCGGCCTCCGGCCCAACGGCCTGGCCGGACGCACGATCATGGCGGGTTCGATTCTCGGCTTCTCGCTGCCGACATTCTGGGTCGGCCTGATGCTGATCATGGTCTTCTCGGTGATGCTGGGCTGGCTGCCGTCGAATGGCCGCGGCCCGACGACGCTGCTCTTCGGGCTCTTCCCGGTGTCGTTTCTCTCGATCGACGGCCTGAAGCACCTCGCCATGCCGGCAACCAATCTCGCGCTTTTCAAGCTCGCGCTGCTCATCCGGCTGACGCGCGCCGGAACGCGCGAGGCGCTGCTGCAGGACTACGTGAAATTCGCGCGCGCCAAGGGGCTCGCCAACGCGCGCGTGATCGGCGTGCACGTGCTGCGCAACATCCTGATCCCGATCGTCACCGTGATCGGCCTCGAGTTCGGATCGGTGATCGCGTTCGCGATCGTCACCGAGAGCGTGTTCGCCTGGCCGGGCATGGGCAAGCTGCTGATCGACTCGATCGGCGTGCTCGACCGGCCCGTCATCGTCGCCTACCTGCTCGTGATCGTGACGATCTTCATCGCGATCAATCTCGTCGTCGACGTGCTCTATTCGGCGCTCGACCCGCGCGTGCGACTCACCGGGAGCAGCGGATGATGACGCCGGAAGCGGCGTGGCCGCCGGCGTCGCGCAGAGCGCGCTGCGCGCGCCCGCGGATGACCCGGCGATGAGCGGATCGACGGACACCGGCCGTCGTACGGTGGAGACGCCGTTCCGGCGGATCGCCTCGGACTTCTGCGCCAATCCGGTTGCCGTCTTCGGGCTGTGCCTGCTTGCCGTGATCCTCTTCCTCGCGCTCTTCGCGCCGCTCATTTCCCCGCAGAACCCCTACGATCTCGCGCAGCTGGACGTGATGGAGAGCCGGCTGCCTCCCGGGTCGCCGACGCCCGCCGGCGGTACGTTCTGGCTCGGCACCGACGACCAGGGCCGCGACATGCTGTCCGCGATCTTCTACGGCCTGCGCATCAGCCTTGCCGTCGGCGTCATTTCGACGGTGCTGGCGCTCGGCATCGGCCTCGCGACGGGCCTGGCCGCCGCGTACATCGGGGGCCGGATCGAGACGCTGATCATGCGCGTCGTCGACATCCAGCTGTCGTTCCCGGCGATCCTGATCGCGCTGATCCTGATCGCGGTGCTGGGGCAGGGCACCGGCAAGGTGATCGCCGCGCTGGTGACGATCCAGTGGGCCTATTACGCGCGCACGGTGCGCAGCGCCGCGCTGGTGGAGAGGCGCAAGGAGTACATGGAGGCTGCGCGCTGCCTCGCGCTGTCGCCGGTGCGCATCGTCTTTCGCCACCTGCTGCCGAACTGCCTGCCGCCGATGATGGTCGTCGCGACGGTGCAGGTGGCCGCCGCGATTTCTCTCGAGGCCACGCTGTCGTTCCTCGGCCTGGGCCTGCCCATCACCGAGCCGTCGCTGGGCCTCCTGATCGCCAACGGCTACCAGTACCTGCTTTCCGGCAAGTACTGGATCAGCTTCTTCCCGGGCATCGCGCTGCTGTGCACGATCGTCAGCATCAACCTGGTGGCCGATCAGCTGCGCGACGTGCTGAATCCGAGGCTGCAGCGATGACCGGACCGGTGCTCGAGGTCGTCGGCCTGCGCACGCAGTTCTTCACCAGGGCGGGAGTCGTGAAGGCGGTCGACGACGCGTCGTTCACGGTGGCCAGGGGCGAGGTCGTGGGCCTCGTCGGCGAATCGGGTTCGGGCAAGTCGATGACCGGATACTCGATCATGGGCCTGATCGACCCGCCGGGCCGCATCGTCGAGGGCCGCATCCTGCTCAACGGCCGCGACCTCCGGGGACTGACCGAGGAAGGCCTGCGGCACCTGCGCGGCAACCGGATCGCCATGATCTTCCAGGATCCGATGATGACGCTCAACCCGGTGCTGAGGATCGACGTGCAGATGGTGGAGACGATACTCGCGCACGAGGACGTGCCGCGCGCATCGGCGCTCGAGCGCGCGCGCGCGGCGCTGGTGAGGGTCGGCATCGCATCGCCGGACGAACGGCTGGCCGCCTATCCGCACCAGTTCTCCGGGGGCATGCGGCAGCGCGTGGCGATTGCCATCGCGCTGCTCAACAATCCGGACCTGCTCATTGCCGACGAGCCGACGACTGCGCTCGACGTCACCATCCAGGGCCAGATCCTGTTCGAGATGCAGAAGCTCGGCCGCGAGACCGGGGCCGCGATGATCTGGATCACCCATGATCTTTCGGTCGTCGCGGGCCTCGCCGACCGGATCTGCGTGATGTATGCCGGACGCATCGTCGAGCAGGGCACGGTGGCCGACGTCCTGACCCGGCCGCTCCACCCGTACACGCGCGGGCTGCTCGATTCGGTGCCGGGGCGCAGCGCCCGCGGCGCGCGGCTGACGCAGATTTCGGGAATGGCGCCGTCCGCGCTCGATCTCCCGCCGGGCTGCGCGTTCCGCGAACGCTGCAGCTACGCGACATTGGCATGCAAGCTGATGCCGGAGATGCTTCCCGCCGGCGACGATGCCGCACACGCGGCGCGCTGCCACCACCCCCTGCCGCCGGCGCGCTCCGGATGACGACGCTGCCGCCGCGCAGGCCGGCTGCACCCGGCACGACGGGCATGGCGTTGATCGAGCTCGACGGCGTGTCGAAGAGCTTCGTCCGGCCCCTCGACGCCGCGGCGAGATTGGGCAACGTGTTCGGCGCGGGCATGAAGGAGGAGACCGTGCACGCGGTGGACCGCGTCGACCTCGCCATCCAGCCCGGCGAGGTCGTGGGACTGGTCGGCGAATCGGGGTGCGGCAAGTCCACGCTGGGGCGCCTCGCAGTCGGCCTGCTGGAGCCCACCGGGGGCGAGCGCTATTGGCGCGGCGCCGCGCTGTCGCGTCTCGCAGCCGATGCCGCACGGCGCCAGCAGCTCAAGATGCAGATGATCTTCCAGGATCCCTACGCTTCGCTCAATCCGCGGATGCGGGTGGTCGACAT
This sequence comes from uncultured beta proteobacterium, assembly GCA_963779445.1. Classification (GTDB taxonomy): domain Bacteria; phylum Pseudomonadota; class Gammaproteobacteria; order Burkholderiales; family Casimicrobiaceae; genus CAIWHR01. The sequence continues at coordinate 10,990 of CAVZYI010000003.1, read as the reverse complement.
CGTCGGCGAAGCGCCGGTCGCGCATCGCATCGTCAACGCCAACGCGCGCGTCGAATACGTCGGCCTGCAGCTGAACCGCGTCGGGCTCGATCCGACGCTGATGCGCCGGTATCCGCACCAGTTCTCGGGCGGCCAGCGCGCGCGCATCGGCATCGCCCGCGCCCTGGCGGTGAAACCGGAATTCCTCGTCTGCGACGAATCCGTGGCGGCGCTCGACGTGTCGATCCAGGCGCAGGTGCTCAACCTGTTCATGGAGCTGAGGTCGGCGCTCAACCTCACCTACCTCTTCATCAGCCACGACCTCGGCGTGGTCGAGCACATCAGCGACCGCGTCGTGATCATGTACCTGGGCCGCGTGGTCGAGACGGGTCCGACCGAGGAGCTGTTCGCCGTGCCGCAGCACCCCTACACGCAGGCGCTGCTGGCCGAGGTCGGAAAGATAGAACCGAAAAAGCGGACCTTCGCGCCGATCCGCGGCGAGATCCCGTCGCCGCTCGCGCCGCCTCCCGGCTGCCATTTCCATCCGCGCTGTCCCTACGCGATGCCGATCTGCGGCTCGGAGGTCCCCGAGTTGAAGGAGTTCGCGCCCGGCCGGATGGCGGCGTGCCATCTCAACGACATGGCATAGTTCCGGCCGGGTCCGCCGCCGTGCCCGGATACGCGGCCGAGGCTCCGACCGCGCGCGATGCGCGAGACCGAGCGGCCGTTGCGCGAGCCGGTTCGATACGGCATGTACTTGACGAACCGGCGCGTCGCGTCCGGTGCCGGCCACGCGCGCGGCGGCATCGTACGACGACGGCGGGCGGTGGAAATCGTGGTCGGGCTGCATGCCGCATGGACCCGAGCCGATCGCCGGCGCGGACGCCGGCGCAGCGGAAGGGAGCGGATTCCCCAACGCGCATCCGGATTGGTCAGACCGCTTGACCAGTTTCGGCCCCGCTGCCAAACTCCGCGCAGATCGTCGGGCGCTGCGCGTCACGGCGGCCGCATCCTGTTCCATTCATCCCGAGGAGGAGTCATGACCGCATTTTCGCGCGCCATTGTCTGCGCCGTGGCCGTTTGCGCCCTGTTGTCCACGGCGGTGGCAAGCGCCGCGTATCCCGAGCGCCCGATCACGCTGATCGTTCCCTGGGGCGCGGGCGGCGGTACCGACGCAACCGCGCGCATCATCGGCGTGCTTCTCGAGAAGGAGCTGGGCCAGCCCGTCAACGTCGTCAACCGCACCGGCGGCAGCGGCGTCGTCGGGCACAGCGCCATCGCGCAGGCGGCGCCGGACGGCTACACGATCGGCATCGTGACGGTCGAGATCGGCATGATGCACTGGCAGGGCCTGACCGAACTCAACGGCACCTCGTACACGCCGCTCGGGCTGGTCAACGCCGACCCCGCCGGGATACAGATCGCCGCGGATTCGCCGTACAAGACCGTGAACGAACTCGTGGCGGCGATCAAGGCGAGCCCGGGTAAGTTCAAGGCGTCGGGCACCGGGCAGGGCGGCATCTGGCACCTCGCCATCGCCGGCATGCTGCAGGACCTGAAGGTCGATCCGGCGAGCGTGCCCTGGGTGCCGTCGAACGGCGCCGCGCCGGGACTGCAGGATCTCGTCGCCGGCGGCGTGCAGATCGCGCCGGTGTCGCTGCCCGAGGCGCGCGCCATGATCGACGCCGGCAAGGTGAAGAGCCTCGCGGTGATGGCGGAGCAGCCGGCGGCGCTGTACCCCAACGTGCCGACGCTCAAGGCGGCCACCGGCAGCAACTGGACGATGGCGGCATGGCGTGGAATCGCCGCGCCCAAGAACATCCCGCCCGAGGCACGCGACAAGCTCGTCGCGGCCCTTCGCAAGATCGTCGCCAGCAAGGATTACACCGAGTTCATGGCCAAGCAGGGTTACGGCGTCATCTATGCGGCACCGGAGGACTTCGCGAAGTTCATGGCGAAGTCGGACACCGATCTCGGGGCCACGATGAAGGCGGTCGGCCTCGTCAAGTGACGCGTTCGTCCGGGAGCCGGACGCGCAGCGCCGAAGCGATCGGAAACAGACACGACATCCCCGCGACGGCGGGGATCCGGGGACTTTCGAACACTGTCCCAGGCTTCCCCGGATTGCGGGAGCGACAGAGTGCACCTGGGTAGCGGGCGATGAAGGTCAACGACGCCATCTGGGGCGCGCTCCTGCTGCTGCTCGGCGCCGTTCTGCTGGTCCACGTCCAGAGCTTCCCGCGGATCCCCGGTCAGCGGTACGGCCCGGCGCTGTTTCCCGGCGTCGTCGCGGTCGGGCTGTCGGTCTGCGCGGTCCTCCTCATCGTCAAGGGGCTGGCCGCGCGCGCGCACGGCCACGACCGCGCGGCGTGGCTCGCATTCGAGCCGTGGACGCGGTCGCGGCGGCACCTGCTCGCGTTCGCGCTGACGCTGGGCGTCAACGTGTTCTACATCGCCGCCGTCGATCGGCTCGGCTTCATCCCGACCGGCATCGTCTATCTCGCCGCGCTCTTCGCCGTCTTCGGCGTGCGCGCGCGCTGGATCGCTCCCCTGGCGGTGGTGCTGACGCTGGCGATCCACACGGTCTTCTACAAGCTGCTGCGCGTTCCGCTGCCCTGGGGATGGCTGCAGCCCGTCCTGTGGTGACGGCGCGCGGCGGCGGGGCGACGCGATGAGCGGGCCCTGGGCTCAGGCCTTTGCGCTGGTCCTCGAGCCGTACAACATCGTCGTGATGCTTGCGGCGTCGGTATTCGGACTCTTCGTCGGCGCGGTCCCGGGGCTGACCGCGACCATGGCGGTCGCGCTGCTGGTGCCGGTGACGTTCTTCATGGCGCCGATCCCGGCGATCGCGGCGATCGTCACCGCCACCGCCATGGCCATCTTCTCCGGAGACATACCGGGCTGCCTGCTGCGCATGCCCGGCACGCCGGCGTCGGCCGCCTACACCGACGAAGCCTATGCGATGACGCGGAAGGGACAGGCCGAACTGGCGCTGGGCGCCGGCCTCGTCTTTTCGGCGGTCGGCGGGCTGTTCGGCACCGCGGTGCTGATGCTGGCGGCGCCGACGCTCGCCGAATTCGCGCTCAAGTTCAGTTCCTTCGAGTACTTCTGGCTGGTGCTGCTCGGGCTGACCTGCGCGGTCTTCATGACCTCCGACCGGCCGCTCAAGGGCTTCGTCTCGCTGCTCCTGGGGCTGCTCGTCGCCTGCGTGGGGCTCGGCAACCCGGCGGGATTTCCGCGGTTCACGTTCGGGAGCACCGAGCTGATGGGCGGCATCGGTCTCATTCCGCTGATGATCGGCATGTTCGCGATCTCCGAGATCATCCGCTACGCCGTCGACGTCCATCCCCAGGCCACGATCGTCGACCAGCCGATCGGCAACGTGTTCAAGGGCATGTGGCGCCTCACGGTCAAGTACCCGGTGCAGATCCTGCGCGGCAGCGCGCTCGGCACGCTGGTCGGCGCGCTGCCCGGCGCCGGAGCCGACATCGCGGCGTGGATGTCCTACGGCATCAGCAAGAAATTCTCGAAGGAGCCCGAGAAGTTCGGCACCGGCCACGTCGAGGGCATCGTCGAATCCGGCTCGGCCAACAACAGCGCGCTTGCCGGGGCGTGGATTCCGGCGCTGGTCTTCGGCATCCCGGGCGACTCCATCACCGCGATCGTCATCGGCGTTCTCTACATGAAGAACATGAACCCGGGACCGTCGCTGTTCATCAACAACCCGCAGAACATCTACGCGGTCTACCTGCTGTTCATCATCGCCAACCTGATCATGGTTCCGCTGGGATTCCTGTGCATCAAGGCCGCGAAGCAGATCCTCAAGGTGCCGCGCAGCGTGCTGATGCCGCTGATCATGCTGTTCTGCGTCGTCGGCGCGTTCGCGATCAACAATACCGCTTTCGACATCGCGGTGATGCTCGTCGCCGGGATCGTCGCCTACGCCTTCGAGGAGAACGGCTTCCCGATCGCGCCGGCGATCCTCGGCGTGGTGCTGGGCGGAATGCTGGAGGAGAATTTCGTCACCTCGATGATCAAATCCGACGGCGACCTGCTGGCGTTCTTCCAGCGGCCCGTCGCCGCGACGCTGGGGGTGCTCACGATGCTGGTCTGGTTCCTGCCGATCGTCATGCGGCGCCTGCGCCAGCTTGCCGGGGCCTGAGCGTCCCGTCCCGTCCGGGCCGGGGCGCCGCGCCGGCCGTCGCCCGACGTACCCGGCGGCGCGCGCTGCGCCCGGCGGTACCGGGAAGCCCCTTGGCGGGTGGCTTCAGCGGTCGAGTCGGCGGCGCGGCGCGTTGCCGGCAAATGTCGCGCTGCGGTATAATCCTTCAGTTTTGCAGGCGCGCCGCCCGGAATACAACTGAGTGGCGCGCCTGCGCATTGAACCCGGCAGAAAAGCGATGCGCGGCAAACTCGTCGTCGGCAACTGGAAGATGAACGGCGGGCTTGCAGCCAACGCGGCGCTGCTCGGCGGGCTCACGTCGGACTGGACGCGCACGCCCGGGCGGGAAGTCGCCGTCTGCGTGCCGTATCCCTACCTGGTCCAGGCGCAGGCGGCGCTGACGTCGTCGCCGATTGCGTGGGGCGCCCAGGACGCCAGCGAGCACGCTTCCGGCGCGTACACCGGGGAAGTGTCGGCGGGGATGCTCGTGGAATTCGGTTGCCGGTACGTGATCGTCGGCCACTCGGAGCGGCGGCAGCACTTCGGCGACACCGATGCCGTGGTCGCGGCAAAGGCCGTGGCGGTGCTGGCCGCCGGCATCACGCCGATCGTGTGCGTTGGCGAAACGCTGGACGAGCGCGATGCCGGGAAAACGGAGGAGGTCGTGCTGCGCCAGCTCGACGCGGTGGTCGCGGCGCTAGGCGACGGCGCGCCGAGGACGGTGGTGGCCTACGAGCCGGTCTGGGCGATCGGCACCGGCCGGACCGCGACTCCGGAACAGGCGCAGGGCGTGCATGCGACGCTGCGGGCGCGGTTGTCGAAAGCAGGGGCGGCGGATATTCCGCTGCTGTACGGCGGGAGCGTCAAGGCGGACAACGCCGCGGCGCTGTTCGCGATGACGGACATCGACGGCGCCCTGGTGGGCGGCGCGTCGCTCAAGTCCGGGGAATTTCTGGCGATTGCGCGTGCCTGAGTCGGGTGCGCGGAATTGCAAAATGCCGCGGTCCGCAACGACGGACCCCGGCGGGAGCAGCGAATGAGCATGTTCGAGACATTGTTGTTGGTGATGCATGTGCTGGTGGCGGCGAGCATCTGCGGCTTCGTGCTGTTGCAGCACGGCAAGGGCGCCGACATGGGCGCGGCGTTCGGCAGCGGTTCGTCGGGCAGCGTCTTCGGCGCCGCCGGGTCGGCGAATTTCCTGTCGCGTACAACTGCGATCCTTGCTGCCGTGTTCTTCCTGTCGAGCCTCGGTCTCACCTGGTTTGCGACGACGCGCGCCGTCCCGACGGGCGGGGCGCAGCAGGGCATCGTGGAAAAGCTCGCGCCCAAGTCGTCGGGCACGCCGGCCGCCGCGCCGTCGACCGATCCCGCGAGCGCTCCCGCGGGGGCGCCGGCGGGCTCGAAGTCGGGCGAGGTGCCGAAATAGCGCGTGGCGGGGGCCGACGCACCCGGACGATTCGATTCATGCGCAGTCCCGGAGCGAGCGCCATCCGTCGAAAATCGAACATGCAATTTGCGATGCCGACGTGGTGAAATTGGTAGACACGCTGTCTTGAGGGGGCAGTGGCGAAAGCCGTGGGAGTTCGAGTCTCCCCGTCGGCACCACCGGTTGAGGTAGCGCGGCGCGTCGGTCGGAGGGTGGCGCGGCGAGCGACAGGGCGCTTGCGGCTGGAGGGCCCCGCGCGAACGGATCGCGCGAGGCGCCGTGCCGTGAATCGCGATTTCGCCGATCGGGCGAACGAAGGGCAACGGGGACGCGCCCGCGCAACGATGCAGACGGGCGCGCGGAGCGATCATCATGCTGGAACAGTACCTGCCGATCCTGCTCTTCATCCTGGTGGGCCTCGCGCTGGGGACGATCCTCCTCACCGTCGGCACGCTGTTGTCGCCGAACCGTCCGGACCCCGAAAAGCTGTCCCCCTACGAATGCGGCTTCGAGGCCTTCGAGGACGCGCGGATGAAGTTCGACGTCCGCTACTACCTCGTCGCGATACTTTTCATACTGTTCGACCTCGAAATCGCGTTTCTCTTTCCGTGGGCGGTCGTCCTGCCGGACATCGGCCTCTCCGGCTTCGTCGCCATGATGGTGTTCCTGCTCGTCCTCGTCGTCGGCTTCGTCTACGAATGGAAGAAAGGCGCGCTGGAATGGGAGTAGCGACGCGAGCCCGGGAGCAGGGGCCCCGCGCAGCGGGGATGCGACCAGGGCGAGTCGGCGCTGGCGGCCGACGCGCAGACGCTCGCATGACGCGACCCGTCATGGAGGCCGCGACGCGAGCCCGGGAGCAGGGGCCCCGCGCAGCGGGGATGCGACCAGGGCGAGTCGGCGCTGGCGGCCGACGCGCAGACGCTCGCATGACGCGACCCGTCATGGAGGCCGCGACGCGAGCCCGGGAGCAGGGGCCCCGCGCAGCGGGGATGCGACCGGGGCGAGTCGACGCAACGAGGTCGACGCGCGGACGCTCCCATGGCACGAGCGTGCAAGGAGGCCGAGGGGGCGTCGCGAGTGCGACAAGTGCGCATGCGACCGGGCCGAGCCGGCGCCGGCGGCCGACGCGCGGGCATGACGTGTTTTCGGGAACGTTGCGATGAACATTGAAGGCGTTCTGGAAAAGGGCTTCGTCACCACGACGGCCGACGCGCTGATCAACTGGGCGCGCAACGGCTCGATGTGGCCGATGAGCTTCGGTCTTGCGTGCTGCGCGGTGGAGATGATGCATGCGGGCGCCGCCCGGTACGATTTCGACCGCTTCGGCATCGTCTTCCGGCCCAGCCCGCGACAGGCCGACGTGATGATCGTGGCCGGCACGCTGTGCAACAAGATGGCCCCCGCGCTGCGCAAGGTCTACGACCAGATGCCCGAGCCGCGCTGGGTGATTTCCATGGGTTCCTGCGCGAACGGCGGCGGGTACTACCACTACTCGTATTCGGTCGTCCGCGGCTGCGATCGCGTGGTTCCCGTCGACATCTACATTCCCGGCTGTCCGCCGACGGCCGAGGCGACGATGTACGGCGTGCTTCAGCTCCAGAACAAGATCTGGCGCACCAACACGATCGCCCGCTGATGCCGACCAAGATCGAAACGCTGGCGGCGGCGCTGCCTGCCGTGCTGGGCGACGCGATCGCGAGCGTCACCGTTGCGCTCGGCGAGGTGACCGTCGTCGTACCGGCGGAGCGCCTCGGGGCCGCGATGCGCCTGCTGCACGAGCGCAGCGAGCTCCGGTTCGAAACTCTCATCGATCTTTGCGGCGTCGACTATTCGACCTACGGCGACCGGACGCGCGAGGGGCCGCGCTTTGCCGTCGTCTATCATCTGCTCTCGCTCGCCAACAACTGGCGGTTGCGCGTCCGCGTCCTCGTTCCCGACGACGCCTTCCCGATCGTCGCCAGCGTCGTCGACGTCTGGCCGTCGGCCAACTGGTTCGAGCGCGAAGCCTTCGACCTTTTCGGAATCGTGTTCGAGGGCCATCCGGATCTGCGCCGGCTGCTGACCGACTACGGCTTCGTCGGCCATCCGTTTCGCAAGGATTTCCCGCTATCGGGCCACGTCGAGGTGCGCTACGACGCGGTGCAGGGACGCGTGATCTACCAGCCGGTGTCGATCGAGCCGCGCGAGGTGACCCCGCGGATCATCCGCGAAGACAGCTACGCGAGCGGCAAGTAGGGCATCGTGGCCGAGATCCGCAACTACACCATGAACTTTGGCGTTCGCCGCCACGCGGCGCGAGCGCCGCTCCGCTTGACTTGCCTGCGCAAGTCAGCGAACGCCGCAACAAGCCGTTTCGCGTTCGCTCGCGGCGTGTTGTGGCCCGGATCGAGGGACTGCTGAGGTCAAAAATCCATGGCGGAAATTCGCAACTACACCATGAACTTCGGACCTCAGCATCCGGCGGCGCACGGCGTGCTGCGGCTCGTTCTCGAGCTCGACGGCGAGGTCATCATGCGCGCCGACCCGCACATCGGGCTGCTGCATCGCGCGACGGAAAAACTCGCCGAGCACAAGACCTACCTGCAGTCGCTGCCGTACATGGACCGCCTCGACTACGTGTCGATGATGTGCAACGAGCACGCGTATTGCCTGGCGATCGAGCGGCTGCTGGGCATCGACGTGCCCGAGCGCGCGCAGTACATACGCGTGATGTTCGACGAAATCACACGTATCCTGAACCACCTGCTCTGGCTCGGCTGCCACTCGCTCGACGTGGGCGGCATGACGACGTTTCTCTACTGCTTCCGCGAGCGCGAGGACCTGTTCGACATGTACGAGGCGGTGTCGGGGGCGCGGATGCACGCCGCCTACTACCGTCCGGGTGGGGTGTATCGCGACCTGCCCGAGCGGATGCCCCAGTACCAGCCGCAGCACACCCGCAACGCCCGCGGCATGGCCGCGCTCAACGCCAACAGGCAGGGCTCGCTGCTCGACTTCATCGCCGACTTCACCGACCGCTTCCCCGGCAACGTCGACGACTACGAGACGCTGCTCACCGACAACCGGATCTGGAAGCAGCGCACCGTCGGCATCGGTGTCGTCACGCCGGAGCGCGCGATGGCGCTCGGATTCACCGGGGCGATGCTGCGCGGCTCGGGCGTGCCCTGGGACCTGCGCAAGAAGCAGCCGTACGAGGTCTACGACCGGATGGAGTTCGACATTCCGGTGGGCACCGACGGCGACTGCTACGACCGCTACCTCGTCCGTGTCGAGGAGATGCGGCAGTCGAACCGCATCATCCGCCAGTGCGTCGCCTGGCTGCGCGCGAATCCGGGGCCGGTCATCACCGGCAACCACAAGGTCGCGCCGCCGACGCGCGAGGAAATGAAGCTGAACATGGAGGAGCTGATCCATCATTTCAAGCTCTTCACCGAGGGAATGCACGTGCCGCCGGGCGAGGCCTACGCGGCGATCGAGCATCCGAAGGGCGAATTCGGCGTCTACATCATCTCCGACGGCGCCAACAAGCCGTACCGTCTGAAGCTGCGCCCGCCCGACTACCCGCACCTGGCGGCGCTCGACGAGATGTCGCGCGGGCACATGATCGCGGACGTGGTAGCGATCATCGGCACGCAGGACATCGTGTTCGGATCGATCGACCGATGAGCGCCCGCCGCCGCCCCGCAGGCATGGCCGCGCCCGCCGCGAGGCGCGTCGCGGGCCAGGGTCCGACGTGATGGGTGCAGCGATGCTTTCGCCGAAGGCCCTGGAGCGCATCGACCGCGAGGTCGCGAAGTATCCGCCGCAGCAGAAGCAGTCGGCGGTGATGGCGGCGCTCGCGATCGCGCAGGACGAAAAGGGCTGGCTCGCGACCGAGACGATGGACTTCGTGGCGGACTATCTCGGCATGCCGGCGGTGGCCGTCTACGAGGTGGCCACGTTCTACGCGATGTACGACGTCAAGCCGACCGGAAAGTACAAGATCACGATCTGCACCAATCTCCCCTGCGCGCTGCAGGACGCCGTGAAGTCGGCCGAGTACCTGAAGCAGCGCCTCGGCATCGGATTCGGCGAAACGACTCCCGACGGCCTCGTCACGCTGAAGGAGGGCGAGTGCATGGGGGCCTGCGGCGACGCGCCGGTGCTCCTGGTCAACAACAAGCGCATGTGCAGCTGGATGCGGCCAGACCGGCTCGACGCGCTGCTCGCCGAATTGAAGGCCGCGGGCGCCGGGACAGGCGGCTGAGATGAACGAGACTTCGCGGATCCTCGACTACGGCCCGGACGCGATCCTGATGGCCGGCCTCACCGGGACCAACTGGCGGCTCGCGGACTACGTCGCCCGCGGCGGCTACGAGGCGCTGCGCAAGATCGTCGCGGAAAAGATCCCGCCGGCCAGCGTCATCGCCGAGGTCAAGAAATCCGCGTTGCGCGGGCGTGGCGGCGCCGGTTTCCCCACGGGCCTCAAGTGGAGCTTCATGCCGCAGCCGTTCGCCGGCGAGAAGTACCTGGTCTGCAACTCCGACGAAGGCGAGCCGGGAACCTTCAAGGACCGCGACATCCTGCGCTACAACCCGCACGCGCTGATCGAAGGCATGGCGATCGCGGCCTACGCCATGGGCTGCCGGCGCGGCTACAACTACGTGCACGGCGAGATCTGGGACACGTACGAACGCTGCGAGGAGGCGCTGGCGGAGGCCTACGAAGGCGGCCTTCTCGGCAGCGACATCCTCGGTTCGGGCTTCGACTTCCACCTGTTCAACCACCATGGCTACGGCGCCTACATCTGCGGCGAGGAAACGGCGCTGCTCGAGTCGCTGGAAGGCAAGAAGGGCCAGCCGCGGTTCAAGCCGCCGTTTCCGGCGAGCTTCGGCCTCTACGGCAAGCCGACGACGATCAACAACACCGAGACCTTCGCGGCCGTGCCGTGGATCATCAGGAACGGCGGCGAGGCCTTCCTCAACCTCGGCCGGCCGAACAACGGCGGCACCAAGATCTTCTCGGTGTCCGGCGACGTCGAGCGGCCCGGCAACTACGAGGTCCGCCTGGGCACGCCGTTCGCGACGCTGCTGGCGATGGCGGGCGGCGTGCGCGGCGGCCGCAAGCTGAAGGCCTGCATTCCCGGCGGCTCGTCGATGCCGGTGCTGACCGGCGACGTCATGATGGCAACCGACATGGACTACGACTCGATCGCCAAGGCCGGATCGATGCTGCGGCTCAGGGGCGGTGATCGTCATGGACGACACCCGCTGCATGGTGAAGTCGCTGCTGCGCCTGTCGTACTTCTACTACGAGGAATCCTGCGGCCAGTGCACGCCCTGCCGCGAAGGGACGGGCTGGCTGTGGCGCGTCGTCAACCGGATCGAGAACGGCCAGGGCCGCAACGAAGGCCTCAACCTGCTCAATTCGGTCGCCGACAACAT
>CAVZYI010000002.1:0-249951 GCA_963779445.1 uncultured beta proteobacterium | reverse complement strand
CGCCGTCACCATCTCGGTGCAGCTCGTCGGCCTGTATCTGGTCTTCGCGACGCTGATCGTGCCCCCGCTGGCGACGCGGCGAATGACGCGGCATCGGCTCACGGCGGCCTGGGGGCTGGGAGCACTTGGCTATGCCGCCGGATTGCTGCTGTCGATGGCATGGGACCTGCCGAGCGGGCCGGCCATCGTCTGGACGCTTGCGGCGCTTGCGCTCGGCTGGTACGGCGTCACGGCGCGCACCGCAATTCAACGACCATCCGGGCCGCGATGACGAGCACCCGCTGCCGTCACGCGGTCACGCGATGCTCGGAGCCTGCGCGGTCACCGTCAGCGCCAGCGCGACTGCCATGCGGACACCGGCCAATGAGCGCATGCTGCCCTCCGGCGGATCGATATTCACTTTCTACAGCAAGTGCCTGCCGATCGGTCGATCGAGGATGCGCGCCTCGATCGGGCGGAGGCGCCGATCGGTGTGGTGCCCGCAGACGTGCCGGCGTCAGGCCTGAGCGGCGATCAACGCGCGCCGGCGTGCCGCGAGCATCCCGCTCGCGAACGCAAGCACGACCACCGCGACGACGGCCGAGCCGAACCAGAGTTCGCGCCCTTCGGCCCAGGCGTCAACGGCGGGAATCAGGATCTTGGTCACGGTGAAAACGCCGACCGAGAGGCTGATCCCGGCGACCGCCAGCGCCATCACGCGCGAGGCGATCACGGCGGTCCGATCCGCCTGCCGGATGAGCCGGTTGATCCAGAGTCCGTTCGCGCCGTCGACAGTCAGCATGCCGAGCACGAACAAGGCGGCGACGAACAGCGCGTGCGGACAGCCCGCCGAAGCGTCCGGCCGCGAGCGCGAACAGTGCAGCCTGCGACACGGTGTCGAACGAGAGCGCGAACAGCATGCCCACCGCGGCGACCGCCCAGGCCCGCCGGATGTCGAGAAAGCGGCCGAGGAGCCGCGCCTTCATTCCGGCCGGTGCGACGACCGCATGCGGATCGGCGACGAGAACTGCGCGCACGTTGAGGATGGCCAGGCCGAACAGGAAAACCGACCGAGACGCCGGCGCCCGTGATTTCGAGCCAGCCCGGCGTATGCCAGCCGGAAGCGAGCGAGCCGGCGACCAGCGCGACCAGTATCACGACGACGCCGTGGCCCAGCGAGAACAATGCGCCGGCGCTTCGGGCGAGGCGCGGATTGACGCGCGCGTTGTACCGCGTCAGGCCGTCGATCGTCGCCAGGTGGTCGGCGTCGAAGCCGTGCCGGATGCCGAGCACGAACGCGAGAACGCACAACGCCGTCCAGGTTCCCGGCAACTGCATCCATTTCCTCGCCCCTCGGCCCGCGCTAATCCCGGTAGGCAGACTATGGCATAAGCTCCTACCGCATCGCAAGCTCGCGGCCATGACCTGGATCAAGGTCATGCCCGGCCCACGGACGGGGATTACGAAACGCGGAATGAGGTGCATGTGCCCGCGGTGATGGTGGGCACCCGCCGCGCCGTGCGCGTCGTCGGTCTCGACGGTGACGAGATTCACCTGCCCGTGGCGCACGCCCCGCTCGGCCTGCGTCCGGCTCGCGAACGCGCGCACCGCGGCGGTCGGACCCTTGAGGATGACGCTCTCGAGACAGTGGTCGTGGTCGAGGTGCACGTGCATCGCCGAGACGACCAGATCGTGGTGCTCGTGCTGCGCCTCGGTGAGGCGCTCGGCCAGCTCGCGCTCGTGGTGGTTGTAGATGTACGACAGGTTCGCGACGCAGTGCGACTGCGCGCTTCGTAGGCGATCCGGCTCGCCTCGACCTCGCGGCGCAGCAGGTCGCGCATCGCCTCGGAACGGCTCGAATAGCCGCGCCTGGCGATCAGCGCGTCGAATTCCCCGGCGAGCTTCTCGTCGATCGACATCGTGATGCGTTCCATGGCTGCCCTCCGGCGGGTGCCCGTGGCCGCCATTGCCACGGGATTGCGTTTGGGGCTTCGCCGATGCGCGCCGCCCCGGAATGGTCGAGCCTCGAGCATATGCCAACCCGCGCGGGCCGGGAAACCGGCGCGCGCCGCGTCGAGTGCCGCGCCCCCGGCGTGCGTGCCCGGCCACCCGGCCCGCCGGCCGTCAGCGTGCCTCGGCGACGAGGCCCGCCATCATCGACTCGGCCTGCGCGCGGTAGCCGCCGCCGAAGAGATTGAGGTGATTCAGCACGTGATAGAGGTTGTAGAGCGTGCGCCGGATCGGATACCCGGCGTCCACCGGCCAGGCATCGCGATACGCCGCGTGGAAATCGGCGCCGAAGCCGCCGAAGAGCTCGGTCATCGCGAGGTCCGTTTCGCGGTCGCCGAAATAGACGGCGGGATCGAAGAGCGCCGGTTCGCCGGAGACGAGGCGCGCCGCGTTGCCCGACCACAGATCGCCGTGCAGCAGCGACGGCGCGGGCGAATGCCCGGCGAGCAGCGCGGGGATCGCCGCCAGCAGCCGTCTCGCCCTCGCGCTGCAGGCGTCCGCGCGTGGCCGTTGCGCGCGGCGAGCGCCAGCTGCGGCGCAATGCGCCGGTCGCGAAGAACGTCGCCCAGTCCGCCGCCCGGTCATTCGCCTGCGGCGTCGTGCCGATGGTGTTGTCGCGATGCCAGCCGTGCGCCGGCGCCTGCGTCCGATGCAGCTGCGCGAGCGCGCGGCCGAGCGCGGCATCGCGTCCGCCGCCGTCGAAATCCAGCCATTCGAGCGCGAGGAAGGCGGCATCGCCGGCGACCGCCCACGCGACGGGCGTCGGCACGCGCACGGCGCCGGCGCGGGCCAGTTCGGCGAGGCCCTCGGCCTCGGCTTCGAACATCGCCGCCCGCGCCGCGGCGTTGACCTTGACGAAATACGCCGACCCTTGCGTCTCGAGACGCCACGTCGCGCCGAACGAGCTTGCGCCGCCGGCGCTCCAGCGCGGCGCACGCAGCGCTCCACCGGTGGCAATGCGGATGGCGTCGACCACCCCCGCCTTCCAGCCGGCCTCGCCGCCGGTCATCGAGGTCAGTGCCGCAGCGCGTCGATGCCGCGGGCGATCCCGTCCAGCGTCAGCGGGAACATCCGCGGGCCGAGCGCCTGCAGGACGATCTGCGTCGAGCGCGTGTACTCCCACGCCCGCGGCGGCTCGGGATTCCACCAGATGACGCGGCGGAAATGCTCGACGAGCCGCTGCAGCCACAGCGCGCCCGGCTCGTCGTTCATGTACTCGACGCTGCCGCCGGCCTGCACCAGCTCGTAGGGGCTCATCGCCGCGTCGCCGACGAAGATCAGCTTCCAGTCGGGGCCGTACTTGTGCAGGACGTCCCAGCGTCGCGACGCGGTCGAAGTTGCGGCGCGCGTTGTCGCGCCAGACGTGGTCGTAGACGCAATTGTGGAAGTAGAAGTACTCGAGATGGCGGAACTCGCTCTTCGCCGCCGAGAAGAGCTCCTCGCAGACGCGCACGTGCGGATCCATCGAGCCGCCGACGTCGAGGAACAGCAGCACCTTCACCCGGTTGCGGCGCTCGGGCGACCAGGTGCAGGTCGAGCCAGCCGGCGTTCCTCGCCGTGCCCTCGATCGTGCCCTCGAGGTCGAGCTCCTCCGGCACGCCCTCGCGCGCGAAGCGGCGCAGCTTGCGCAGCGCGACCTTGAGGTTGCGCGTGTTGAGCTCGACGTCGCCGTCGAGGTTGCGGAAGGTGCGCTCGTCCCAGACCTTGACCGCGCTGCGGTTGCCGCTGCCCTCCTGGCCGATGCGGATGCCCTCGGGGTTGAAGCCGTAGGCGCCGAACGGGCTGGTGCCGCCGGTGCCGATCCACTTCGAGCCGCCGGCGTGGCGCTCCTTCTGCTCCGCGAGTCGCTTCTTGAACGTCTCCATCAGCTTGTCCCAGCCGCCCAGCGCCTCGATCTTCGCCTTGTCCTCGGCGGACAGGTGCCGCTCGAACTCGCGGCGCAGCCACTCCTCGGGAATCTCCGCGCGGATGTCGAAGATCGCGTCGACGCCCTTGAAGTACGTGCCGAAGGCGAGGTCGAAGCGGTCGAAATGCGCCTCGTCCTTGATGAGGCAGGTGCGCGCGAGCACGTAGAAGTCGTCGAGCGACAGCGACACGACGCGCGCCTCCAGCGCCTCGAGCAGCGTCAGGAACTCGCGCGTCGAGACCGGCAGCCGCGCGGACTTGAGATGCAGGAAGAAGTCGATCAGCATCCGGCGGTTCTCCCGACGGCGAAGGACGCGCTCAGCGCGGCCGCTCGAGCTGAAACCGGAGATGGCGCTTCACCGCCGGCCACTCGCCCGCGATGATGCTGAACACGACCGTGTCGCGCAGCGTGCCGTCGGGCAGGATCTGGTGGTTGCGCAGGATGCCGTCCTGCTTCGCGCCCAGCCGCGCGATCGCCGCTCGCGACTGGAAATTGAAGAAACTGGTGCGGAACTCGACCGCGATGCAGGCGAGCGCCTCGAACGCGTGCGTGAGCAGCAGCAGCTTGCACTCGGTGTTGATCGCGGTCCGCTGCACGCGCTTCGCGTACCACGTGTGGCCGATCTCGAGCCGCCGGTGCGCGGCCTCGACGTTGAAATAGCGGGTGCTGCCGACGATGGCGCCGGTCGCGTTGTCGCGGACCACGAACGGCATCGCGCCGTGCTTCTCGCGCATGGCCAGCGCCGCCGCCATCCACGCCGCCGTCGTCTCCGGCGCCGGCACGCTCGTGTACCAGAGCCGCCAGAGCTCGCCGTCGGACGCCGCGGCGATCACCTCGCTCTGGTGCTCGCGCGCGAGAGGCTCGAGCGTCGCGTGCCGGCCCGCGAGGATGACCGGCTCGACGAAGGGCATCGCTAGCGTCCCGAGCGCGCCATGAACGCGACCCGCTCGAACAGGTGGACGTCCTGCTCGTTCTTGAGCAGCGCGCCGTGCAGCGGCGGGATCAGGATCTTCCTGTCGGTGCTCTTCAGCGCCTCGGGCGGGATGTCCTCGGCGAGCAGCAGCTTCAGCCAGTCGAGCAGCTCGGACGTCGACGGCTTCTTCTTGAGCCCGGGCACGTCGCGCAGGCCGAAGAAGACCTCCAGCGCCTCCTGCAGCAGCGCCTTCTTGAGGCCGGGGAAATGCACGTCGACGATGCGCGTCATCGTCTCGTGGTCGGGGAAGCGGATGTAGTGGAAGAAGCAGCGGCGCAGGAACGCATCCGGCAGCTCCTTCTCGTTGTTGCTGGTGATCACGACGAGCGGCCGGTGCCGCGCCCTGACCGTGCGCTGCGTCTCGTAGACGTAGAACTCCATCCGGTCGAGCTCGCGCAGCAGGTCGTTGGGAAACTCGATGTCGGCCTTGTCCACCTCGTCGATCAGCACGACCGCCGGCGATTCCGCCTCGAAGGCCTCCCACAGCACGCCGCGCTTGATGTAGTGCGCGATGTCGCCGACGTGCTCGTCGCCGAGCTGCGAATCGCGCAGCCGCGACACGGCGTCGTACTCGTAGAGGCCCTGCTGCGCCTTGGTCGTCGACTTGATGTGCCACTGCAGCAGCGGGCGTGACAGCGCGCGCGCGACTTCCTCGGCCAGCATCGTCTTGCCGGTGCCGGGCTCGCCCTTGACGAGCAGCGGCCGCTCCAGCGTGATCGCGGCATTGACCGCGAGCATCAGGTCCGGCGTCGCGATGTAGGTGTCGGTGCCTTCGAAACGCATGGATCGGTCGTCCCCGGTCGAAAACGTGAATGTTAGCCGAAATCAGCGACAGCGCCCACTGCAGCAGCCAGAGCGCGCCCATCCCGACCGCGAGCGTCGCGAGAATGCTGCGGGTCGCGAATGCGACGGCGGCGGCCGCCAGCGCGGCGAGGACCTTCGGGTCGGTCCATGCCGAAGCCCCGGTCGCCGGACCGGTCACGACCATCGGCAGGATGAGCGCCGTCAGCATCGCGGCCGGCACGAATTTGAGCGCCCGCGCGAGCAGCGGCGGCATCGCGCGCCGCGCGAACAGCGCGATGAACGACAGACGCGACAGATAGTTGAGCGCGCCGACCACGACGATGACCGTCCACAGTTTCAGCGTGGCGTCCATCGCTCCCTCGCCAGATCGGCGATCGTTCCGGCGGCGATGCCCAGCACCCCGGCGACGATCAGGTTGAGGCGCATCGGCAGGCCTCCGAGTGCCAGCACGGCGATGCCGGCGGTGACGGCCGCCACGATCGTCGGGCCGTGGCGCAAGCAACGGCGCGACCAGCGCGATGAAGCACAGCGGCACCGCGAACTCGAGCGACCAGGCCGCCGGGATCAGGTTGCCGGCGAAATAGCCGACCATGTTGGTGACCTGCCAGAACGCCCACAGCGCCGCGCCCGCGCCCAGGAAATGCGCGGCCGCCGCGTGCGGTCCGTCGTCGGCGTGGAAACGGCGGATCGACGCGGCGAACGCCTGATCGGTCAGCAGGAACGCCAGCGTTTTCTGCCAGCGCGGCGACAGCGCCCTGAGGTGCGGCGCCATCGCCGCGCTGTACATCAGGAAGCGCAGGCCCAGCACGAAGCAGGTGAGCACGATGACGGGCACCGGCGCGCCCGCCGCCACGAGCTGGGCGGCGAGAATCTGCGCGGCGCCGGAGAAGATGATGGTGCTCATCCCGAGCGCGCCGAGCCAGTTCGCGCCGGCCGCCGCCGCGCCGACGCCGCACACCAGCCCGAACGGGATCAATCCCACGCAGGCCGGGAGCATCTCGACGAAGCCGGAACGAAAATCCGGCGAATCGACGACGCGGCGCAGGCGGCGACGCACGGACGTCACGACGGCAACACGGACACGCGCCCGGTCTCCATCCGGTCCGTCGGGTTCATTCCTGCCGGACATCGCCGCGCCGATCCGGGCACGGCGCTGCGGACTTCGTCGCCGCGGCAGGGTTCCTCTCCACCCGAGCGCCGCCGTCGAGGCGGAGTGTAGTCGTCGACGATGGCGGAGGTCGGCTCCATGAACGTCCGGCCGCCCGGCCCGGCGGGAAGCGGGGCAGGTGATTGCGCGACCGCGACCTCGGCCGCGAACCGCGCCGGGGCAAGCCGCATTCCCGATTGCATGGAGACCTCCGCCGCACGACGACGAAACCGGCTTTTACCGTGCCCGGCTGCCCGCGGTCAACCTGCACACCGCGCTGCGCCCCCGGAGTAGAATTACGACCGTTCCGCGAAGATGCGGACATGAACGAACTGCAGGTTCCGCAACGCGCCTTCGCGCTCCACGAGCGCCGCCGCGGAGGCGCGAACGCCAGCGGCGGCAAGTCGATCGGCGCCGCACGACCTCACCGAAAGGAAGCCATGGACCTCCCCGTCAATCACTTCAAGCGCGCGATCGCTTCGGGCAGGACGCCCGTCGGCACGTGGCTGTCGAGCGCCGCGCCGTCGACGGCAGAGGCGCTCGGCTGCGCCGGCTTCGATTTCCTCGTGGTCGACACCGAGCACACGCCGATCGACGTGCCGCAGATGACGGAGATCCTGCGCACCGTCGCCGGCACGCCGGCGCAGGCCATCGTGCGCCCGCCGTGGAACGACATGGTGATGATCAAGCGCGCGCTGGATGCGGGCGCGCAGACGCTGCTGCTGCCGTTCGTGCAGGACGCCGCGGAGGCGCGGCGCGCGGTGGCCTCGACGCGCTACCCGCCCGACGGGGTGCGCGGGGTGGCAGGCACGCATCGCGGCAGCCGCTTCGGCACCGTCGGCAATTACCTGAAGGCGGCAGCGAGCGAGCTTTGCGTGGTCGTGCAGATCGAAACGCTGAGCGCGCTCTCGAAGCTCGAGGAGATCGCGGCGGTGCCCGGCATCGATTCCATTTTCGTCGGTCCGAACGACCTGGCCGCATCGATGGGCCTGCTGGGCGACATGGGCAACGAAGCCGTGCAGGCCAAGCTCGCGTTCGCCGCCAAGGAATGCCGGCGCCTCGGCAAGCCCTGCGGCATCGTCGGCCAGAACCCGGAAGTCGTCGCCAGATTCCTCGAATACGGCTACTCGTGGGTCGCGGTCAGCTCCGACATGGGCATGATGGTCAGCCGCGCGCAGGAGTTCCTCGCCAAGGTGCGCGCGGCAGCGGGCTGAGCCGGGCGGCCGGATGCCGCGGGCTGCCACGCCGCGGTCGTCGGCGCGCCGGCGACGCCCCGCGCGGGACGCCGGTCCGCCGACCGCGCGCAGAATCTGCGCGACAACCAAACCGGCCTGCACCATATCCTTCCACCTCGAGAATCCCTCCCGCTGACTCGATGACCGAGACCGAGCCCCGATTCGCGTCACCGTTCCGCTGCGTCCTCGACATCAGGGCGAGCCTCGGCGAATGCCCGGTGTGGTCCGCCGCAGAACAGGTCCTCTACTGGGTCGACATCAACGAACCGTCGCTGAACCGCTACGACCCCGGCACGGGGCGCAACGCCGCGATGCCGATGCCGGAGTCGATCGGCTGCTTTGCGCCGCGCCGCGAAGGCGGCTTCGTCGTGGCGCTGCGCAACGGCATCTGGCTGACGCGGCCCGACGGCAGGCTGGAGCGCAAGGTGGCCGAGGCGCCGTTCGATCCCGCGCACCACCGCTTCAACGACGGGCGCTGCGATGCGCGGGGGCGCCTGTTCGCGGGCACGATGAACGAAAAGCGCGACGCGAACTCGGCGGCGCTGCTGCGGCTCGATCCCGATTTCCGCGTCACCCCTGTCCTCGGCGCGATGATGATCTCCAACGGCCTCGCCTTCAGCCCCGACGGCCGCACGATGTATCACGCCGACACGCCGACGCGGACCATCCACGCCTTCGACTACGACGCCGCCTCGGGCACGCCCGGAAGCAGGCGCGTGTTCGCGCGCTTCGCCGGCGAGACCGACCGGCCCGACGGCGCGGCCGTCGACAGCGCCGGCTGCTACTGGGCCGCGTTCTACCGCGGCGGCAAGATCCGGCGCATCTCTCCGGCGGGAGAAACGCTCGCCGTCTACGCGGTGCCGGCGATGTGCCCGACGATGTGCGCGTTCGGCGGCCCGGACCTGCGCACCCTCTATGTGACGACCGCCCGGCAGCTTCGCGACGACGACGAATTGTCGCGGCTGCCGCAATCCGGCGGGATCTTCGCCATGGCCGTCGATGTGCCCGGGCTGCCCGAGCCCGCGTTCGACGGCTGACCGTCCCCGACGATCGCCAGCGTGCACTTCGACTCCGCCGCCTTTCTTCGCCTCGATTCGCCGCAACGTCTCGAGACGTCGGCGACCGGCGCCGTGTTCGCCACGTCGACGGGCGACATCCTCGAAGTGTCGTGCTACGGGCCCGGCACGTTCCGGATGCGCGCCGGACCCAACACCCGGCCCGACTACGGACTGCTGCTGGGGCGCGCCAAGCCCTGTACCGTCGCGCAGGGCGAGGACGGGCGCTGGGCGTTCACCTCGGGCGATTCCACGCTCGAAATCGCCATCGCGCCGCTGCGCTTCCGCCTGCTGCATCGCGGCGCGCCGGTGCTGGAATCGACGACCGACGAGCATTTTCGCGGCTGGACGCGGCTCCCCAGATTCGGCCGGCTGCGTCAGGGCGGGCAGTGGACGGCGGCGTTCGCGCTGGCGTCGGGCGAGGCGGTCTACGGACTCGGCGAGAAGTTCGGACCGCTCGACAAGCGCGGGCAGCTGATCCATTCGCAGGTCGTCGACGCGCTCGGCGTCAACACCGGCGCGTCGTACAAGAACGTTCCCTTTGCGTGGAGCCCCGGCACCGGCGGCGGCGCATGGGGGGTGTTCGTGCATACGCCGGGCATGGTCACGCACGGTGTCGGACATCCGGACTGGTCGCACCGCTCCTACGCGCTGCTCGTGGACGACGAAGCGCTCGACCTGTTTCTCTTCGGCGCCGACACCCCCGCCGACATCATCGACAACTACACGCAGCTCACCGGCCGCGCGCCGCCGGTGCCGATCTGGGGGCTCGGGCTCTGGGTGTCGCGCGCGTACTACAAGACGCCCGAGGAAGCGGCCGAGGTGGCGGCGACGCTGCGCGAGCGCCGGATTCCCTGCGACGTGCTGACGCTGGACGGCCGCGCCGCGTGGAACATCGAGACGCGCTTCGATTTCGAGTGGGACGGGGAGCGGTTTCCCGACCCGCAGGCCGCGCTCGCGCGGATCAAGGCGCACGACCTGCGCGTCTGCGTCTGGGAGTTCCCCTACATCTCGATACATTCCCCGCTGTTCCAGGACCTCGCGTCGCGCCAGTTCCTGCTGACCACGTCCGACGGCGATCCCTGCCTCATCGGCTGGGACAACTCGCCCGGCACGAGCCCGCCCGCCGGGATGCATGCGCCGCTTCCGGAAAGCGGGATCATCGATTTCACCCGCCCGGCCGCGTACGCCTGGTGGCGCGACGCGCACGAGCGCCTCTTCGACCAGGGCGTCGATGCGATCCAGAGCGATTTCGGCGAACACGTCCCGGACGAGGCCGTCGCCTTCAACGGCGACCGCGGCCGCCGGCTGCACAACGTGTATCCGCTGCTCTACAACCAGTGCGTCTACGAGGCGACCGAGCGCTACCGGCGCGGGGACAGCACGCCGCCGATGGTCTGGGGACGCGCCGGCTGGACCGGGAGCCAGCGCTATCCGGTGCAATGGGGCGGCGATCCGCAAAGCGATTGGGAGGGACTGGCGGCGTCGATACGCGGCGGGCTGTCGTGGGGCATGAGCGGCGCGCCCTACTACTCGTCCGACGTCGGCGGCTCGCACGGTTCCGCGCCGCCGACGCCGGAACTTTTCGTCCGCTGGCTGCAGGCCGCGGTCTTCGGCTCGCACCTGCGCCTGCACGGCATCGGCGAGCGAGAACCTTGGGCTTTCGGCGTCGAGGCGGAAGCGATCGCGCGCAAGTGGCTGGCCTTCCGGTACCGGCTGATTCCCTACCTGCAGCGCACCATCGCCGCGGCCACGGCGACCGGCATGCCGGTGATGCGGGCGATGGCGCTCGCGTTTCCCGGAAACGCGCTGACGCGGAGCTTCGAGACGCAGTTCATGTGCGGCGACGCGCTGCTCGTCGCGCCGATCCTGCGCGAAGGCGGCGAGGTCGAGATCGCGCTGCCGCCCGGCGCCTGGTACGACGTCAACTCGCGGCAGCGCGTCGCCGGCGGGCGCGTCGTCCGCTACGCCGCCGCGCTCGATCAGTTTCCGGTGTTCGGTCGCGAGGGATTCGCCCTCCCTCTCGGCCGCGCGGTGCAGCATACCGGCGAGATCGATCAGGCGCGCCCGCTGGAGCAGCTGTGGGTCTTCGGAAGGCCGGCGCAGCCGCTCGAGGGGCTCGCGCAGCTGCGGATCGCGACGGCCGCCGACGGCGCGTTCGCCATCCATGCGACCCGCGACGTCAGGATCGAGCACTTCGGCAACAGCGGCGAAGCCCGCGTCGTGGCGCTGGATCCCGGCGCCGGCTGAGGCGACGATGACCGACCTGCCGGCGATTGCGATCACCACGGGAGAGCCCGCCGGCATCGGCCCCGAGCTCGTCGCGATGCTGGCGGCGCGGCATCGCGAGCGCGCGTGGCCCGCGCGGCTGATCGTCCTCGGCGACCGCGACCTGCTCGCGAGCCGCGCCGGTCGAATCGGCGTCGCGCCGGGTTACGCCGACTACGTCGCCGCTTCGGCCGCGCCGCCTCGAAGCGGCGTCGAGATCTGGCACCTGCCCAATGCCGTCCCGGTGACGCCGGGGCGTCCCGATCCGGCCAACGCGCGCGCGGTGCTCTCGATGCTGGCACTCGCCTCCGACGCCTGCGCGACGGGAGCCTTTTCCGCGCTGGTCACCGCGCCGGTGCAGAAGAGCGTGATGCAGGACGCCGGGATCGCGTTCACCGGCCACACCGAATTCCTCGCCGCGCGCACGGGCACGCCGCGCGTCGTGATGCTGCTGGTCGGCGGGGGCCTGCGCGTCGCGCTGGTGACGACGCATCTTCCGCTCTCCGACGTGCCCGCGGCGGTCACGCGCGATGCCGTCGCCGAGACGATTGCCATCGTCGCCGGCGAGCTTGGGCGCCGCTTCGGCATCGCCGCGCCGCGGCTCGCCGTCTGCGGCCTCAATCCGCACGCCGGCGAGGGCGGGCATCTCGGTCGCGAGGAGATCGAGCGGATCGCGCCGGCGATCGCCGCGGCGCGCGCGCGGCACCTCGACGTCGCGGGCCCGATCCCCGCCGACACCGTGTTCGTGCCCGCCATCGCCGCCCGCTACGACGCGATCGTCGCGATGTACCACGACCAGGGACTGCCGGCGCTCAAGGCCGCGAGCTTCGGCCGCGGCGTCAACGTCACGCTCGGCCTGCCCTACATTCGCACGTCGGTCGACCACGGCACCGCGCTGGACCTCGCCGCCGATGCGCGCGGGGCGCGCTCCGCCGACCCGGGCAGCCTGTACGCGGCGCTCGAGCTCGCCATCGAACTGGCGGGACGAGCGGCCGCGACGCAGCCCGCGCGCCGGGACGATCCTTGACCGGGCCCGCCGGACGCGCGCCGGCGCCGACGACGAGGCGGCGCAACCCGCCGCCTGTCCGGCGCTTCGGGAGGCCGGGATAACGGCATGCACGGTCATCAGGCGCGCAAGCGATTCGGCCAGCATTTCCTGTCCGATCCGCACTACGTCGCGCGGATCATCGACGCCATCGATCCGCGCCCGGGCGACAACCTGGTCGAGATCGGCCCGGGCCTCGCCGCGCTCACGCGGGGGCTGATCCAGCGAGCGGGACGCGTCACGGCCATCGAGATCGATCGCGACCTCGCGGCCCGGCTCTCGGGCGAGTTCCCGCCCGACCGGCTCGCGCTGCACGTCGCCGACGCGCTGGCGTTCGACTATTCGACGCTGGGACCGGCGTTGCGCGTCGTCGGCAACCTGCCCTACAACATCAGTTCGCCGCTGCTCTTCCACCTCGCCAACCACGAGGACAGGCTCGCCGACCTGCACGTCATGCTGCAGAAGGAAGTCGTCGCGCGGATGACCGCGGAGCCGGCGACGCCGGATTACGGCAGGCTCACCGTGATGCTGCAGGCGAAATTCGCCATCCGCCGCCTCTTCGTCGTGCCGCCGGGAGCGTTCCAGCCGCCGCCGAAAATTGAATCGGCGGTCGCCAGGCTCGTGCCGCTGGGGGCGGCGAAGCCGCAGGTCGCCGACGAAGCGCTGTTCGGTCGCGTCGTCGCCGCGGCGTTCGGGCAGCGGCGCAAGACGATGCGCAACGCGCTGGCGGCAGTCTGCGACGCGGAGACGCTGAAGTCTTCCGGCATCGACCCGGGGGCTCGCGGCGAGACGCTGGCGGTCGCCGATTTCGTGCGCCTCGCCAATGCGCTGGCGGCAGGCTAGCGTAGTGAGTCAGGAGTTCCGAAGATCACGGAGCGAACGGATCTGGCCATCAGGCAAGGCGCGAGACTGCAACCGTACCCCGTGCTGCGGTGAGGTCGGGCAACGCGGCATGGCGGTCAAAGCCGCCGCGAATCATCAGATGAATTTCCGACTCACCCCACTAACCCCAGTCCAGGTCGGGGCGCCTGGCGGGTTCGAGCACGCGCACCGTCTTCTGCCGCGACGTCTCTCCGCGCAGCAGCGTCACATTGCGCAGCGGCACGTCGAACGCGCTCGGCGAGATAGCGCAGCAACTCGGCGTTGGCCTTGCCGTCGACGGGCGGCGCAGCGAGGCGGATCTTGAGCCGCGTCCCGGCGCCCTCGCCGTGCGGGCCGGCAACTTCGGTGCGCTTGGCGCCCGGCTGGACATGCAGCATCAGCACGACGGCGCCGGGGTCGTCACGGCGCCACGGGGCGTCGATCATCGCCGCGCGTCAGCCGCGGAAGAGCCCGAGCACGGCCAGCTCCAGCCAGTGCACGGGCAGCATCAGCAGCAGCTGCGCGACCACGATCAGGATCAGCGGCGAGAGATCCAGCGTGCCGCCCAGCAGCGGCACCACGCGCCGGATCGGCGTCAGGAAGCGGAACGTCAGGGCGTTGAGCAACCCCGATATCGGTCCGCCGGGGGCGACCCACGACAGGATCGCCTGGACAAGCACGGCAATGATCTCGATCCAGATCGCGGCCCTGAGGAGCTCGACCACGGCCAGCAGGGCGAGCGTCGCGACACTCGTTCCGTTCAGCGCCGCCGGCGCCAGCACCGCGGCGAGCGCGAGCAGCCAGGCGAACTGGGCAAGCCACGCGCACACCAGCGTCGACCCGTCCAGCCCCTTGTAGCCGGGCAGCACGCGGCGCAGCGGCCGGACCGCCCAATCGGTGACGGCGGTGACGGCCTGCCCGACCGGATTGCGGAACGGCGCCCGCAGCCACTGCATCACGAAGCGCAGCAGGAACGCGTACGTGAGGATTCCGAACGCGGTGTCGAGCAGGAATTTGAGCGCTTGCTGCATCGTCGAAGGCGCCGACTGCTCAGGGGTCCCTGCCGAACGCGTCGCCCAGTTCGACGGCCCTGGCCGCGGCGGCTTTCGCGGCGACGACGATCTTCGCCTTCACCGCATCGGCTTCCAGCAGCGCGAGCGCGCGCTCCGTCGTCCCGCCCTTCGACGTGACCTGCGCACGCAGCGTGGCCGGGTCGTCGTCGCCGGCACGCGCCAGCGCGACGGCGCCGCCGAAGGTCGCGTAGGCGAGCCTGCGCGCCTCCGCGCCGCCGAAGCCCAGATCGCGCGCGGCCTGCTCCAGCGCTTCGATGAAGTAGAGCACGTACGCCGGTCCGCTTCCCGACACGCCGGTGACGGCGTCGAGCATCGCTTCGTCCGCCACCCACAGGACTTCGCCCCCGGCTTCGAGGACGGCCGCGGCAAGCGCGCGTCCCGCGGCGTCGACATCGGGAGAAGCGTAGACGCCGCTGATGCCCGCGCCGACCAGCGCGGGCGTGTTCGGCATCGCCCGCACCAGGCGGGAATACCCGCCGAGCCAGCGCGCGAGATCGCCGAGCCGGATGCCCGCGGCGATGGTCATGACCAGCGCGTCGGCGGCGGCGAGCCGCGGCGCGACGGCGAGCGCCGCCTCGCGCATCTGCTGCGGCTTGACCGCGAACACGATGAGCGTCGATCCGGCGAAGGCCTCGCCGCCGCAATCGGCGAAGAGACCGACGCCGGGAAACCGCAGGGCGAGCCTGGCGCGCTGCGCCGGCAAGGGTTCGACGATGCGCAGCTCCGCCGCCGCGCGTCCGCGCGCCAGCATTCCGCCGATGAGCGCGCTTGCCATGTTGCCGCCGCCGATGAAGGTCGTCGCCATCGCCGCTCGATTCAACGCGGGGCCCGCATGCCGCGCGACGCGGCGCGGGGGCCGAAGACCGCCGTGCCGACGCGCACCAGCGTCGCGCCCTCGGCGACCGCGACCTCGAGGTCCGCCGACATTCCCATCGACAGCGTGTCCATGTCGAGTCCGGCGGCGCGGCAATCCTCGAAGAGCGCGCGCAGGGTGCCGGAACTGGGGCCGCCGGGATTCCACGGCCGGCGTCGGCGCGGCGATCCCCATGAGGCCCCGCAACCGCAGCCGCGGCAGCTTCGCGACGGCGCTGGCGAGGCCGATCGCCTCGCCGGGCGGCACGCCGCCCTTGGTCGCCTCTCCGCTGATGTTGACCTGAACGCAGACGTTGAGCGGCGGCAGCGCCTCGGGGCGCGCGGCGGCCAGGCGGACTGCGATCTTCTCGCGGTCCACCGAGTGCACCCACGCGAAGCGCTCCGCCGCGACGCGCGTCTTGTTGCCCTGCAACGGCCCGATCATGTGCCACTCCACGTCAACAAGGTCCGCCATCGCGTCCATCTTGGCCACGGCCTCCTGCACGTAATTCTCGCCGAACGCCCGCTGACCGAAGGCGTGAACCCTGCGTATCGCGGCCGGCGGAAAGGTCTTGCTGACGGCGAGCACGCGCACGGTATCGGGCTCCCGCCCCGCCGCCCGCGCCGAGCGATCGATGCGGCCACGCAAGTCTTGCCACGCCTTCTCGTAGTGGAACATAATCGAATGACGCTGGCATGCGGCCCCGGTCAATGGTACGGAAATTGCGTGCATCCACGTGTCGCGCGGCCGACCGACACGCCAAGCATGGCCGAAACCGGGATTATAGATGGACATCACCGAACTCCTCGCCTTCGCGGTCAAGAACAAGGCCTCCGATCTGCACCTGTCGGCCGGCCTGCCGCCGATGATCCGCGTCCACGGCGACATCCGGCGGATCAACCTGCCGCCGATGGAGCACGAGGACGTCCACGCCATGGTGTACGACATCATGAGCGACGCGCAGCGGAAGGCCTACGAGGAAAACCTCGAGTGCGACTTCAGCTTCGCCGTTCCGAACCTCGCGCGGTTCCGCGTCAACGCGTTCGTCCAGATGCGCGGCGCCGCCGCGGCCTTCCGGACGATTCCGGCGAAGGTGCTGTCGCTCGAGGAGCTGAACGCGCCGAAGATCTTCGCCGAACTGACCAATCGCCCGCGCGGCCTGATCCTGTCACGGGACCCACCGGCTCCGGCAAGTCGACGACGCTGGCGGCGATGGTCAACCACGTCAACGAGAAGATGTACGGCCACATCCTCACCATCGAGGACCCGATCGAGTTCATGCACGACTCGAAGAAATGCCTCATCAACCAGCGCGAGCTGGGGCCGCACACGCTTTCGTTCCCCAACGCGCTGCGCAGCGCGCTGCGCGAGGACCCCGACTACATCCTCGTCGGCGAAATGCGCGATCTCGAGACGATCCGGCTCGCGCTGACCGCCGCCGAAACCGGGCACCTGGTGTTCGCGACGCTGCACACGAGCTCGGCCGCCAAGACCATCGACCGGATCATCGACGTGTTCCCGGCCGCGGAGAAGGACATGGTCCGCGCGATGCTCTCCGAGTCGCTGGTGTCGGTGATATCGCAGACGCTGCTGAAGACCAAGGACGGCCAGGGGCGCATCGCCGCGCACGAGATCATGGTCGGCACGCCGGCGATCCGCAATCTCATCCGCGAGAACAAGGTCGCGCAGATGTACTCGTCGATCCAGACGAGCCAGTCGGTCGGGATGCAGACGCTCGACCAGTGCCTGGTCGAGATGGTCCGCCGCAACCAGGTCAACGTCGCCGAAGCGCGAAACCGCGCCATGAACAAGGACCTGTTCGGGGGCGCCTGACCGGCCCCGGACCGCCGTCCCGCGCGCGAGATCCCCAGGAGACGCACGATGGAACCCGAACGCGCCACCAAATTCATCCACGACCTGCTCGAGCTGCTGGTCAAGCAGAAGGGCTCGGACCTGTTCATCACCGCCGAGTTCCCGCCGGCGCTCAAGATCGACGGCAAGATCCAGCCGGTGTCCAAGACGGCGCTCTCGTCGCAGCACACGATCGAGCTCGTCCGCAGCGTCATGAACGACAAGCAGGCCGCGGAATTCGAATCGACGAAGGAATGCAACTTCGCGATCGCGCCGCCCGGCGTCGGCCGCTTCCGCATCAACGCCTTCGTCCAGCAGGGCCGCGTCGGCATGGTGATGCGGACGATCATGACCGAGATTCCGAAGTTCGAGGAGCTCGGCCTGCCGCCGGTGCTGAAGGACGTCATCATGTCCAAGCGCGGCATCATGATGTTCATCGGCGCCACCGGCTGCGGCAAGTCGACGTCGATGGCGGCGCTGCTCGGCTACCGCAACGAAAACAGCTACGGGCACATCATCACGATCGAGGACCCGATCGAATACGTCCACGAGCACCGGAACTGCGTGGTCACGCAGCGCGAGGTCGGCGTCGACACCGACGGCTGGCAGATCGCGCTCAAGAACACGCTGCGGCAGGCGCCGGACGTCATCCTGATCGGCGAGGTCCGCGAGCGCGAGACGATGGACTACGCGATATCCTTCGCCGAAACGGGCCACCTGTGCCTCGCCACGCTGCACGCGAACAGCACCAACCAGGCGCTCGACCGGATCATCAACTTCTTCCCCGAGGAGCGCCGCGCGCAGCTGCTCATGGACCTCTCGCTCAACATCCGCGCCTTCGTCGCGCAGCGCCTGATCCCGCGCCGCGACGGGCGCGGCCGCGTGCCGGCCGTCGAGGTGATGCTGAACTCGCCGCTGATCTCGGACCTCGTCTTCAAGGGCGACGTGTCCGGCATCAAGGACATCATGAAGAAGTCGCGCGAACTCGGGATGCAGACCTTCGACCAGTCGCTGTTCGACCTCTACGAGGCCGGTCTCATCAGCTACGAGGACGCGCTGCGCAACGCCGATTCGCTCAACGACCTCCGGCTCGAGATCAAGCTGCACGGCAAGGAAGCGAAGAACCGGAACATGTTCTCGGGCATCGGCAGCCTCGACATCGTGCCGGAGGCCTCGAAGGGAAACATCATCTGACCCGCGCGGCTCCGGCGACGGTCGGCGTCGGCTCGCGCAGTGTGCTAGGCTAGCCGGCTCCGAACCGTTTCCGAATTGCCGCGATGTCCGGCCTCGACGCCTCGACCCCGACCCCCACCGAGATCAAGCTGCACCAGCAGTCGCGCGTGCTCGAGGTCACCTTCAACAACGGCCGCGTGTTCCGGCTCCCCTACGAATTCCTGCGCGTGCAGTCGCCGTCGGCGGAAGTCCGCGGCCACGGCCCCGGGCAGGAAGTGCTGCAGGTCGGCAAGCGCGACGTGACCATCAAGGAAGTCGAGTCGGTCGGCCACTACGCCATCCGCCCGTCGTTCTGCGACGGCCACGACACCGGCATCTACTCGTGGGACTACCTCTACGACCTCGGAGGCCGGCAGGACGAGCTCTGGCAGCGCTACCTCGACCGCCTGGGCGAGGCCGGCGCCAGCCGCGACGCCAAGTAGCGCGCGTTCGCCGATGGACGAAATCCGTGGATTCCACCGCACCGGACAGGCAGTGAACGACAAGACGCATTTCGGCTTCGAGCAGGTCGACCCCGGGGAGAAGGCCCGCCGCGTGCGGGGAGTCTTCGATTCGGTCGCGCAAAAGTACGACCTGATGAACGACCTGATGTCCGCGGGTCTGCATCGCCTGTGGAAACGCTTCGCGGTCAACGCGACCGGCGTGCGCGCCGGCATGCGGGTGCTGGACCTCGCCGGCGGCACCGGCGACCTCGCCCGGCTCCTTGCCGAGCGCGTCGGGCCCACGGGGCAGGTCGTGCTCACCGACATCAACGGCGCGATGCTCGAGGCGGGGCGCGACCAGCTGATCAACGGCGGCCTGTTCGTTCCGGTCGTCCAGTGCGACGCCGAGCGGCTTCCGTTTCCCGACGCGCGTTTCGACTGCGTCAGCATCGCCTTCGGGCTTCGCAACGTCACGCGCAAGGAAGTCGCGCTCGCGGAAATGCGGCGGATGCTGAGGCCCGGCGGCGTGGCCGCGGTGCTCGAGTTCTCGCGCGTCTGGGCGCCGCTGGCGCCCGCGTACGACTGGTACAGCTTCAACGTGATCCCGCGGATCGGCAAGCTCGTCGCCGGCGACGACAGCAGCTACCGCTATCTCGCCGAATCCATACGCATGCACCCGGACCAGGCGACGCTGAAGGCGATGATGGAACAGGCGGGATTCGATGCTGTCGAAGTACACAACCTCGCCGCCGGCGTCGTTGCCCTGCACCTTGGGTATGTTCATTGACGGGACGCGGCGAGATCGCCCCCCCGACCACGGAGAGAATGAGATGAAAAGCTTCCCGGTCCTGACCGTTGCCCTGCTCGCCGCCGTGTCGTTCAGCCTCAGCGACCTTGCCGACGCCGGACGGCTTGGCGGGGGTCGCAGCATGGGCGCGCAGCGGCAGAGCATCGCGCCGCCCGCAAGCGCGCCTTCCG
Source organism: uncultured beta proteobacterium (assembly GCA_963779445.1). GTDB lineage: Bacteria > Pseudomonadota > Gammaproteobacteria > Burkholderiales > Casimicrobiaceae > CAIWHR01. The sequence goes on along the minus strand of CAVZYI010000002.1, from coordinate 230,258 downwards.
GTGCCGCGACCAATCCGGTCATGCCGGCGCAGCCCGGCGCGGGGATCGGAGCCAAGCCGTGGCGCCCGCCACCGCCCCGGCATCGGGGATGTCGCGCTGGCTCGGTCCGATCGCCGGCCTTGCCGCGGGCCTCGGCCTCGCGGCGCTGCTGTCGCACTTCGGGCTGTCCGAAGGCTTCGCCAGCATCCTGCTGCTGGCGCTTGTCATCGGCGGAGCCTTTCTCGTCGTCCGGCTGTTCCTGGCGCGTCGCGAGACGCCGAAGCAGCCGCTACGCTACGCGGGCGCTTCGGCGTTCGGTACCCCCGCCGATGTCGACGCGAGCCGATTCCCGGACCCGCGGCGCGCCCTGGAAGGCGCGGTCGCCGGCGCCGCCGAACCGGTCATGCGCGCTCCGGTGGCGCCGGTGCCGTCGGCGAACTTCGCCAAGCCCCTGCCGGCGGGCTTCGATGCCCCCGGCTTCGTTCGGCAGGCCAAGCTCCAGTTCGGCCGGCTGCAGGCCGCGTACGATACCGGCGACCGCAACGCGCTCGCCGACGTGATGACGCCGGAGATGCTGTCCGAGGTCGCGCGCGACCTCGACGGCCGCGGCCGGCAACAGCCCACCGAGATCGTCACGCTCAACGCCGAGGTGCTGGAAGTGGCGACCGAGAACGGCCGCTACTGGGCCAGCGTCCGCTTCACCGGTGCGGTGCGCGAGGACGGAGAGCCGGTGCCGAACGCGCTCGACGAGGTCTGGAATCTGACCAAGCCGGTCGACGGGTCGTCCGGCTGGCTGCTGGCCGGCATCCAGCAGGTTGCCTGACGAACGCGCGACCTCGCGCTGCGGCCATGAGGCTCGATCCCGCCGCAGTCCCGAAGCCATCGCGCGCCGCCTGCTGGACCGCGAAACGTGGGCCCGGCAGCGGCTCTCCGCGCACGGCGGGCGCGTCTTCGCGATTGCCGTCGGCCCGGTGGCGACGGCGCTTGCCATCGACGCGTCGGGAATGGTCGAATCGACGACGATCGCCGGCCGCGTGCCCGACCTCACGCTGACGCTGTCGCCGCTCCAGCTGCCGGGCTTCCTGGCGGACCCCGCGAGCTGGGACCGCTGCGTGACGGCCGACGGCGACCCGGCGCTCGCGGCCACGCTGCGGGAGCTCGCACAGACGCTGCCGTGGTTCGTCGAGCAGGCGTTCGGTTCGGCGCTCGGCCCGATCGTCGGCCAGCGCGTCGCCGACGCCGGGCGCCGGCTGCTCGCGTTTCCCGACTACGCGGCGCGGCGCATCGGGGAGAGCCTGGTGAGCTACGCGCGCGACGAGGCGGACCTGTGCGCGCGCAGCGACGAAGCACGGCTCTTCGCCGAGCAGGCCGCGGCGCTGGCGGCGCGCGTGGACGCGCTGGCGACGCGCCTCGCCGCGCTCGAATCGCGGCTGTCCGCCCCGGCGCGCCGCCCGCGCGCCCTCCGGCGCGAAGGCAGCTGAGCCGTCACATCGCGTAGTCGAGCACCGCGAAGAAATGGCAGGCGGTGCCGGCGACCACGAGCAGGTGCCAGACGAAGTGGCCGTAGCGCAGCCGCGAGTCGAGCGCGAAGAAGACGACGCCCAGCGTGTACGCGAGACCGCCCGCGGCCAGCAGCAGGAGCCCCGGCATGGCGATCTTCGACATCAGCGGATCGATGGCGATGACGACGAGCCAGCCCATCACCAGGTAGAAGCCCGTCGACAGCGCCGGATGCGTCATCCGGTCCAGCGCCCGCAGCGTCACGCCGACGGCGGCGAGCGACCAGACGAGGCCGAACAGCGTCCAGCCCCAGGGACCGCCCAGCGCGCCGAGCGCGAACGGCGTATAGCTCCCCGCAATGAAGAGAAAGATCGCCCCCTGGTCGATCTTGCGGAACAGCCGCTTGAGCTGCGGGTGGGGCACCGCGTGATAGATCATCGACGCCGAATAGACCAGCACCATGGTCGCGGCGAAAACGCTGGCGCCGACGACGTTGACCATCGTCCCGCTGCGCGCCGTGGCGGCGATGAGGAACGGCGCCGCAAGCGCGGCCGCGAGCAGCGCCAGGCCGTGGCTCACGCTGTTGGCCAGTTCCTCGCCGAGAGTTTGCGGTCGCTCGTTCATGGTCGCAGTACCCGGGGCTTAGCACAGGACGTGCCAGTGGGCGCGGACGCCGCGCGGCCGTTCGCCGAATTTCGGGTCGCCGCCGTCCTCGGGGCCATGGCGCGGGGTCCCATCGCGCGCTTTGACGCGCCGCTGCAAGTCGCGGCGTGGGACTGCCGGCGCGCGGGAAGGCCGAAGGCCTCGTCCTGCCCGCCGCCGGACCCTGCTCAGGTCGGGAGGCGCTCGCCCTGCGCGGCGCGCAACGCCTCGCCTTCGTCCGCGACGACTTCGAACGCCGCGCGCAGTTCCTTGACGATCCGCGCCGGAGCGCCGGTGCGGAAATCCACGAACACCCACAGGGTCTCCGCCCTGGCAATCGCCTGCCCGTCGCCGGGCCGGTAAAAGAGGTATTTGCGCGGCGACGAGCTCCGGTTGAATCCGGCGACCCAGGTGAGCAGCGCCAGGGTCTCGCCGGCGTACGCCGGCCGCAGGTACTCGATGGCGTGCGAGCGCACGAACCAGCCCGCTCCCAGCTCGACGTAGCGCGCGAGCGGCCAGCCCTGCTCCGTCGAATGCATCGTCGCCCCTTCCTGCATCCAGCGCAGGTACTCGAGATTGTTGACGTGCCCGAGGGCGTCGATCGACTCGGCGCAAACGGCAAAGCGGTGAACGAAGACGCGGGCCATGCGCGGATTATCGCGCATCGGGCGGCCCGGTCTTCCGCGTGTCGCGTCCCGCGGCGGCGAAGGCCCGCTCGGGCTATCCCTTACAATCGCCGGATGCGCATCCTGCGCCTCGCCAAGATCGTCTACGTCGCGCTCAAGTACGGGCTCGACGAATTCCTCACCGGCCACGAACGGTTTCGCGCCGTGCGGCCCGCCGCGCGCGCGCTGACGTTCTGGCGCGACACGTCGGCGCCGCGGGCGGTGAGGCTGCGCCTCGCCCTCCAGGATCTGGGGCCGATCTTCGTCAAGTTCGGCCAGATGCTCTCGACGCGGCGCGACCTGATCCCCCTCGACATCGCCGACGAGCTCGCCGGGCTGCAGGACCGCGTGCCGCCGTTCCCGTCGGAGCAGGTCGTCGCCACCCTGGAGCGCGTCTACCGCAGGCCCGTCGACGAGGTATTCAAGTCGTTCGACCGGACCGCCGTGGCCAGCGCCTCGGTCGCGCAGGTGCATTTCGCGCTGCTGCCGGACGGAATGCCGGTCGCCGTCAAGGTGCTGCGGCCCAACATCTCGCAGGTCATCGAGAAGGACATCTCGCTGCTGCAGATCGGCGCGATGCTGGTCGAGAAACTGTGGTCGGACGGCAAGCGCCTGAAGCCGCGGGCGGTCGTCGCCGAATTCGAAAAGACCATCCGCGACGAGCTCGACCTGTCGCGCGAAGCCGCCAATTGCTCGCAGCTACGGCGCAATTTCCACCGTTCGCCGCTGATGCTCGTTCCCGCCGTGCACTGGGACTGGAGCGGCAGCGAGGTCATGGTCATGGAACGCATGGCGGGCATTCCGATTTCGCAGGTCGACCGCCTGGTCGAGGCCGGGGTCGACCTGAAGCGCCTGTCCCGCGCCGGGGTCGAGCTGTTCTTCACGCAGGTGTTCCGCGACGGCTATTTCCACGCCGACATGCATCCGGGGAACATCTTCATCGCCACCGACGGACCGAACTTCGGCAAGTACATCGCGCTCGATTTCGGCATCATGGGCACGCTCTCCGAGAGCGACAAGAGCTACCTCGCGCAGAACTTCCTCGCGTTCTTCCGGCGCGACTACCACCGCGTGGCGACGGCGCACATCGAATCGGGCTGGGTGCCGCGCGACACGCGCGTCGACGAGCTGGAAGCGGAGATCCGCGTCGTGCTGGAGCCGGTGTTCGACCGGCCGCTGTCGCAGATCTCCCTGGGGCGCGTGCTGATGCAGCTCTTTCGCGCCTCGCGGCGGTTCAACGTCGAGATCCAGCCGCAGCTGGTGCTGCTGCAGAAGACGCTCCTCAACATCGAAGGGCTCGGGCGCCAGCTCGATCCGCAGCTGGACCTGTGGACGACCGCCAAGCCGTTTCTCGAACGCTGGATGGACGACCAGATCGGGCCTGTCCGCGCTGAAGCGGCGGCTGATTTCCGAGGCGCCGTACATCGTCGCCGCGCTGCCCGAGCTGCCGCGGCTGTTCCACCAGTGGCTGCTCGCCCGGCCGCGAGCCGAGGACGACTCGGCCAGGGAGCTCGCGGCGGCGCAGCGCGCGGGCAATCGCCTGCTGGCGCTCGTCGCCCTGCTGCTGGCGGCGGTCGTCGTCGTGGTGCTCTGGCGGCCGTTCTAGGGGCCGCCCGGCACCGGGTGCGCTACCTCGACGCGACGCCGTAGGGCGACAACGAAATCGTCGCCGGACCCTCGTCGGCGGCGGGCATTGCGCGCTTGGCGCCCACGGCGGCCAGCGGCGCGCGCTTCAGGAACGCGTTCGGCTCGCCGAGCATGAAATGGACGAGATCCTCCATCGCCGTCTCGCCGATCGCATCGGGCCGGAAATCGAGGGTCACGGTTTCCAGGCGGTCGACATTGCGCAGCGTCGCCACGACGACCTGGCGGCGGTAATCGGGGACGAAACGCACCGAAGCGGTCACCGCCGGCTTGACGCTGAAGACGCCCCAGCGCTGGCCGCGGCCTTCGTCGTGCTCGACCTGATAGTGGAATTCGAGCTGCGCGGCGCGCAGCCGCTCGTCGATCGCCGGCGACGCCCGGGTCTGGACCTTGACGCGGATCGGCGCCGCCAGCGCCATTCGATAGAACAGTTCGATCTGCTCGATCAGTTCGAGCCCGGCGTAGGTGCTGGCGGCGCAGCGACACGAAACCGCTCTCGTACCGGGGAGAGGCGATGGTCAGCACCGGCTCGATCGCGAACCGGTGCGCAACGACGGGCCGGATGACGTCCAGGTGGCCGAGCGCCTCGTCGAGCCAGCGGAATGCGGCCAGGAGCCGGCGATCGATCTCGCGGTAGTCGTCGCGCGTCGGACGCCGCGCCGTGTCGTCCTGCTGGCGAACCGCGTCCGAACGCTGGCGAAGCTGTTCTAGCAGTGACGGCTTGGTCGTGGCATCGGCCATGGGCGCTGAATGTTCGCTGGGTTGTCCGGTTTCGCATGCGTCGCGGCGGTGAAAATGGACCCCGGCCGCGATCGCCCCACGGTCGCAAGCATTTTTCGGGCCGGAATTTCCGTTGCGGCAGCGCCCGGCCGCCGCGGCCTCGCCCGCCCCGTGGTCCGCGACGGCGCGGCGGGCCCTTGCTAAGCGTCGGGAAAACAGGGATTTGCGCTACAATCCGGCGTCGCCACCCACGCCCCACGCCCCGCGGTACCGCCCGATGGCGCTCCTGGAAATCAAGAATGTGACGCGTCGCTTCGGCGATTTCCGCGCCGTCGACGGGGTCAGCCTGGAGATCGCGGCGGGCGAATTCTTCACCCTGCTGGGACCCTCGGGCTGCGGAAAAACGACGCTGCTGCGGATGATCGCCGGGTTCGACCTGCCGGACGACGGCAGTATCCTGCTCAATGGCGACGACCTCCGCCATCGGCCCCCGGAGGCCCGTCCGGTCCGGACCGTCTTCCAGAGCTACGCGCTGTTTCCGCACATGACCGTCGACGGGAACGTCGCCTTCCCGCTGCAGATGGCCGCGACCCCCGCCGACCGGATCCCCGGCAAGGTCGCCGCGGCGCTCGAGGATGTCCGCCTGACCGGTTTCGGCAGGCGCTACCCGCACGAGCTCTCGGGCGGGCAGAAGCAGCGGGTGGCGATCGCCCGCGCGCTGGTCACCCACCCGACGGTGCTGCTGCTGGACGAGCCGCTGGCGGCGCTGGACGCCAAGCTCCGCGAAGAAATGCAGCTCGAACTGATCAACCTGCAGAAGGAGGTGGGGATCACGTTCGTCTACGTGACCCACGACCAGACCGAGGCGCTCGCGCTTTCGCACCGGATCGCGGTGATGAACCGCGGGCGCGTCGAACAGCTCGACCAGCCGTCGAAGATCTACGGATTTCCGAAGACGCGCTTCGTCGCCGACTTCATCGGCCACTGCAACCTGCTGTCGGGCCCGGTCACCGGCAACTCCGGCGGCATCGTCACCATGGAGGTCGCCGGCCTCGGCCCGGTGCGCGTCGCCGCGGATTCGACGCTGGCCGCCGGCCGGACCGGAACCGTTGCGCTGCGTCCGGAGAAGATCCGCATCGAGGCGGCCGCCCCGGTCGACACGCCGGACAACCACTGCCGCGGCACCGTCGCCGACCTGCTGTACATGGGTGACGTCACCGTCTACATCGTCGACACGCCCGGCGGCCAGAAGATCGAAGCGCTGCTCGCCAACTCGGCTTCCGGCCGCGCGAAGTTCTTCGAGGTCGGCGACGCGGTGGAAATGAGCTGGCCGGTGGCCGCCGGCCATTTCCTCGAGGACTAGGCGACGGCCGGACCATGGACGCGCGCCGATCCGAAGGACCCGGAAAATGGCTGGTGAGCGGGCCGCCGCTCCTCTACCTGCTGATCTTCTTCGCCATCCCGACGCTGATCATGGTGCTGGCGTCGTTCCGGACGCCGGGGGAATTCGGCGGCCTCGCGCCCATCGTCGACGATTCCGGCGCGCTCGACCTCAACGTCGAGAGCTACACGCGGTTCTTCACCGAAACGGTCTACGCGCAGATCTTCCTGAAATCGGTGTGGTACGCGCTGCTGACGACGCTCATCTGCCTGGCGCTCGGCTACCCGCTGGCGGCGCTGATCGCCCGCAGCTCGAAAGCGCATCGCAACCTGCTGCTGCTGCTCGTGATCCTGCCGTTCTGGAGCAATTTCCTGATTCGCGTCTACGCGTGGATGATCATCCTCGGCCCGCAGGCGGCGTTCGCGCGCGGCGTCAACGGCGTCCTGCAGGCGTTCGGCATCGAGCCGGTGTCGCTGCTGTTCAGCTCCTTCGCCGTGCTGGTCTGCCTGGTCTACGTGCACCTGCCGTTCATGGTGCTGCCGCTGTACGCCAACCTCGAGAAGCACGACCAGTCGCTGCTCGATGCGGCGCAGGATCTCGGCGCCAACCGCTGGCAGCGGTTCTGGCGGATCACCTTCCCGCTGTCGCTGCCGGGAATCTATGCCGGCGCCGCGTTGGTCTTCATTCCGGCGCTGGGCATCTTCGCGATTCCCGACATCCTCGGCGGCCCGGAGGACAGCCTGATCGGAAACGTCATCAAGCAGCAGTTTCTCGAAACGCGGGACTGGCCGTTCGGCAGCGTGCTGTCGATCGTCCTCACCGTCGCGGCACTCGCGCTCGCGGGCCTGGCGGCGTGGGTCGGCCGGCGCAATCTCGGCACGCCGTCCAGCGCGGGTAGATCCGGTGCGTAGACGCAGCGCCGGTCTCTGGGTGGCGGCGGCGGCCGGGTATGCGTTTCTCTACGTTCCGCTGATCATCGTCGTCGTCTATTCGTTCAACGATTCGCGGCTCAATGCGGAGTGGGTCGGCTTCACGCTCGATTGGTACGTCAGGCTCTTCCACAACGACGAGATGCTCGCCGCGGCAGGCAACTCGCTGGGCATCGCGCTGGTCGCGAGCCTGGTTTCCACCGTGCTCGGCACCATGGCCGGGGTCGCCATGTCCCGCTACCGGCTGCGGCTGCTGCCCATCCTGGTGCTGACGCCCATCGCCATCCCCGAGATCCTGATGGGCGTCGCGCTGCTGATCTTCTTCGTGCTGCTGAATTTCACGCTGGGGCTCGTCTCGGTGGCGCTGGCGCACATCGCCTTCTGCATAGGTTTCGTCGCCATCGTCGTCCGCTCGCGCCTTGCCGGCATGGACGAGACCCTGACCGAAGCGGCCCGCGACTGCGGGGCGACGCCGTGGAAGGCGTTCCGGTACGTGACGCTGCCTCTCATCATGCCGGGAGTCATCGCCGGCGCGCTGATGGCGTTCACGCTGTCGATCGACGACTTCGTGATCACCTTCTTCACCGCCGGCGCCGGAACGGTGACGCTGCCGCTGCAGATCTACTCGATGATCAAGATCGCGGTGACGCCCGAGGTCAACGCCGTTTCGACGCTGTTGATGTTGCTGACGCTGGCGCTTATCATCGTCGCGGCCAAGCTCTCGCCGAGTTTGCTTCACTCCCACCAGGAGGCCCCGTGAAACGAATCTTTCTGCCGCTCGCACTGCTGCTGCTGTCGCTGCCGGCCGCCGCCGCCAAGGACCAGCTTCATCTGTACAACTGGAACAACTACATCGCGCCGGAAACGGTCAAACGGTTCGAGGAGTCCTGCAAGTGCGGTGTCGTGCAGACCTACTACTCGGACAACGAGGAGCTGCTCGCCAAGCTGGCCGCCGGCGCCAAGGGCTACGACATCCTGGTGCCGACGTCCAACGCCGTGCAGGCGCTGATCAAGGGCGGGCAGCTGAAGCCGGTCGACAAGGCCCAGCTGCCGAACCTCGGGAACATCGATCCCGCCTATCTCAACACGCCGTTCGATCCCGACAACAAGTATTCGGTGCCGTACGCGATGTCGCTCACGATCATCGGCTACAACGACGAGAAGATCCAGGAACTGGGGCTGCCCACCGACACCTGGGCGGTGGTCTTCGACCCGAAGTATCTCGAGAAGCTCAAGGGCCGCATCACGGTCCTCGACAGCGCGAACGAGCTCTTCGCCGCCGCGCTCAAGTACCTGGGCTACTCGGCCAACGACGTCGATCCGAAGCATTGGGACGAGGCCGCCGCGGTGATCAAGAAGGCGAAGCCGTACTGGGCGGCGTTCAACGCGTCGTCGTACATCAAGGAGCTGACGGTCGGAAACATCTGGCTCGTGCACGGCTACTCGAACGATATCTTCCAGGCCAACCTCGACGCGCAGGCCGCGGGCCGCAAGTTCAAGGTGCTGCAGGGGCTGCCCAAGGAGGGCGCGGTGCTGGCACTCGACAGCATGGTGATCCACAAGAGCGCGCCGCGCGCCGATCTCGCCCTGAAGTTCATGAACTTCATGCTCGAGGGAAAGAATTCCGCCGAGCTCACCAACCTGATCGGTTCCGGCAATCCGAACGTCGAGGCGATGAAGTACATCAAGCCCGAGCTGCTGAAGAACCCGGCGATCTTTCCGGACAAGGCGGTGCAGGCAAAGCTCGAGCAGCTGAAGGACCTGACCGCGGCGCAGCGGCGCCTGCGCAGCAAGATGTGGACCGAAATCAAGGCTGGCCGCTGATCGCCGCGACGGCCCGCCGGCGCAACGCCCGCCCGAGCGCGGACGTTCCGGCGCCCGCGCGCTCGAGCGCGGCTGCGTAGAGTCCGGCCGATGGAAGACGGCGCCTCCGTACACCGCCTGACGCCGTCGCGCCGGGACGATTTCCTGCGCTTCATCGATCACGAACGCGGCGCCGCCTTCCGCGACAATCCCGGGTGGGCGAAATGCTACTGCCACTACTACCACGTGCCGAAGGCCGTGGCCTGGGACGCTTCGACGGCCCCGCCAACCGCACGGCGATGGCGGCGCGCATCGACGCGGCGGAAATGGACGGCTTTCTCGCGTACGCCGGCGGCGAGGTGGTGGGCTGGCTCAATGCGCAGCCGATGCCACAAGCTGCCGCACTGCGCGGCGCGGATCGGAATCCCTGCGCCGCCGCTCGATGTCCCGCCATGCTTTGCCGCGGCGATCGTCTGTTTCGTCATCGACCCGCAAAGGCGGCGCCGCGGTGTCGCCCGCAGCCTGCTCGACGCCGCGCTGGCGTCGTTCGCGACGCGCGGCATCCGCGTGGTCGACGCCTTTCCCTTCAAGGCCGGCGACAGCACCGCGCCGACCGATCACTACCACGGTCCGCCATCGCTGTTTCGCGAAGCGGGCTTCGAGGCGCTTTCCGAGCACGACAACGTGACGGTCATGCGCAAGCGCCTGGTCCCGGCGGGCTGACGGCCTGCGCGCCTCGCCCCATGTCCGGCCACGCGCCACGCTCGCTGCTGCCGCATTATCTCGCGCCGCTCTACGGCATCGCGATCGTCTACGCGAGCCTGCAGCCGTTCACGCCGTGGATCGCGCCGGCGCCGGACACGCCGTTCTTCCTGTTCGCGCCGTGGCCGCCGCGCTGGACCCGCTTCGACGTCACCGCCAACGTCATCGCCTATGCGCCGTTCGGCTTTTTCGTCGCGCTGGTGCCGCGACGCCGCCCGCCCCTGGGCCGGCTCTCGGTGGCCGTCGCCGCCAGCGTGGCGCTGTCGTTTGCGCTGGAGACGCTGCAGATGTTCCTGCCGCCGCGCGACGCGAGCATCGTCGACCTCGGCGTCCAACATGGCGGGCGGCATCGCCGGCGGTGCCCTCGGCGCGGCGTTCGCGCGTTCGGAGCGAGCCGGCGCCGGCTGATGTCGTACCGCAACCACTGGTTCGCGCCGGGGCGGATCGGCGATCTCGGCCTCGCGCTGCTCGCGATCTGGCTCGCGGTTCAGGTGAATCCGGGCATTCCGCTGTTCGCGACGACGTTCGACCCGGCGACATCCGGCTCGACCGGCGCCGCGACCTGTCGGCGGCGCGCCGCCGGACGATCTCGCCGCCGCTCTCGTCGCCGGCGCGCACAGCGCGTTCCAGCTGCTGGGCGTCGGGCTCTTCCTCGCGCTGCTGCTGCGGGAGCGCCGGTACGTCGGCGGCGCGGTGCTGCTGCTGATCGGCGCCGCGCTGCTGGTGAAGGGCATCGCCGCGGCGGTGCTGCTCAAGCCGGCCGCCTGGGAGCACTGGCTGTCGCCGGGCGTATCGACCGGCGTCGCCGCCGGCGCGCTGCTGCTGCTCGCCGCGATCTGGCTGCCGCGGCCGGTGCAGGTCGCGCTCGCCGCCGTCGCGCTGCTGTCGTCGGTGCTGACTGCCGCTGCTGACCCCGGACTGTCTGTTCGCGCAGCGCGCCGCTCGCGGTGTTCAACTGGTCGTACGGGCACCTGCTCAACTTCAACGGGCTCACGCACACGGTGCTGCTGGTGTGGCCGGTCGTCGCCAGCGCGTTCCTGTTCGCGCTCGCCGGGCAGCCCGATTGGGGCGAGCAGCGCTAGGCCGAAGCCGTTTTCTTGGTGCCGTGCCGGGACCTGCTATCGTTGCCCGCATGCTTCCGCCCGCCGTCGCCGACGCGATCGATCTCGCCCGCGTCCGGCGCGCGCTGGTGATCAAGCTGCGCCATCACGGCGACGTGCTGCTGACCTCGCCGGTGTTCTCGGTGCTGAAGCGCGCCGCGCCGCACGCCGAGATCGACGCGCTCGTCTACCGCGAGACGGCGCCGATGCTGGAAGGCCATCCGGCGATCAGCGTGCTGCACACGATCGACCGCAGCCTGAAGCAGCAGGGCATCGCCGCGCAGACTGCGCGGCGAATGGCGGCTCTGGCGGGCGCTGCGCGCGCGCCGCTACGATCTCGTCGTGCACCTCACCGAGCATCCGCGCGGCGCGTGGCTGACGCGCCTCGTCGGCGCGCGCTATCGGCGTCGCGCCGCGATCGCGAGGCGCCGGCTGGTGGTGGCGCTCGTGCTTTCCGCACCGCTATCTGCTGCCGCGCGCGCACGCTGCGGCACACGGTCGAGACCAATCTCGACGCGCTGCGGCGCATCGGCATCTGGCCCGACGACGCCGACAAGGCGCTGGTGCTGGTGCCCGGCGCAGCGATGCCGAAGCGCGCGTCGCCGACGCTGCTCGCCGCGCACGGGCTCGCACGCGGGCGCTTCGTGCTGCGTCCATCCCGGGTCGCGCTGGCTGTTCAAGTGCTGGCCGGCGGCGCCGACCGCCGCGCTGCTCGACCGCCTCGCGGCCGACGGCTGGCCGCTGGTGCTGACCGGCGCGCCGGATCCCGCCGAGCCGGCGCTGGTCGTCGGCGATCAGGGCGGCGACGCGCGCGCCGGTCGTCGACCTGTCCGGGCAGCTCACGCTGCCGGAGCTCGGCGCGCTGATCGGCGCGGCGCGCCTGTTCATCGGCGTCGATTCGGCGCCGATGCACATGGCCGCGGCGATGGGCACGCCGGTGGTCGCGCTGTTCGGACCGAGCGGCGAGCGCGAATGGGGGCCGTGGCGGGTGCCGCACCGCGTCGTCGCGTCGACCGCGCATCCCTGCCGTCCCTGCGGCAACAACGGCTGCGGCGGCAGCAACCATTCCGACTGCCTGCTGACGCTTCCCGAGCGCGCAGGTCGCCGCGGCGGTGGCCGAACTGCTCGGCGGCGACGGCGGACCGCCGCGCCGCGATGAGGCTCGGCATCGTCCGCCAGCGCTACACGCCGTTCGGCGGCGCGGAGCGTTTCGTCGAGCGGGCGATCGACGCGCTGCTCGAGCGCGGCGTCGCACGTCAGCGTCTACACGCGCAAGTGGCCGCAGGCGCGCGCCGGACGGATCGAGCCGGTCATCTGCAATCCGTTCTACGTCGGCAGCCTGTGGCGCGACGCGAGCTTCGCTGCCGCCGTGCGCGCGGCGCTGGCGCGCGATCGTCCGGACATCGTGCAGTCGCACGAGCGCATCGACGGCTGCGACATCTTCCGCGCCGGCGACGGCGTGCACCGCGTGTGGCTCGACGAGCGGATCCGCGCGCGGGCGGCCGCCTCGAGCGGGCGCGCATCGCCGCGAATCCCTACCATCGCTACGTACTCGACGCCGAGGCGCGGATGTTCGCGAGCCCGGCGCTCAAGGCGGTGATCTGCATCTCGCAGATGGTGAAGGACGACGTCCGCAGGCACTTCGCGGTTCCCGACGACCGGCTGCACGTGATCTACAACGCGGTGGACCCGCGCGAGTTCGGCCCCGGCGTGCGCAGCGGAGCGCGCGGCGACGCGCGCCCGGCTCGGCCTCGCCGACGACCACGTCGCGTTCCTGCTCGTCGGCTCGGGCTATGCGCGCAAGGGCGTGCCGACGGCGATCCGCGCGCTTGCGCGGCTGCCGGACACCGCGCGGCTCGTCGTCGTCGGCGGGACAAGGCATCCGGAGCGCTACGAGACGCTCGCGCATCGCGCCGGCGTGCGCGATCGCGTCGTGTTCGCCGGACCGCAGCAGGACCCGCGGCCGTTCCTGGGCGCCGGCGATGCGTTCGTGCTGCCGACGCTCTACGATCCGCTGTCCAACGCGGTGCTGGAGGCCCTCGCCTGCGGATTGCCGGTCGTGACCAGCCGCCGCTGCGGCGCGGGCGAACTCGTCGTCGCGCATGGCGCGGGGTGGGTCTGCGACGCGCTCGACGACGCGGCGCTGGCCGGGCACATGGCGGCGCTGCTCGACTCGGACGACGCGCGCGGCGCATTCCGAACGCGCGGTCGAGGCGATCGCTGCGCTGACGCCCGAGACGATGTCGCTGCGCCTGCTGGATCTGTACGGGACGCTGCTCGATCGCGCCGAGCTATAATCCGCCGTCTCTTCGACCATCGCCTCGCGGCGCCGTCACGCCGCCCCGGAACGCACGCCCGCGTGCAGGCGGGCATCGCGTCATCCCCAACCCATGTGCGGCATAACCGGATTCCTGAGCGATGATCCCCGGGCGCGCGACGCGCTGCCGGCGATGACCGCGGCGCTCGCGCATCGCGGCCCCGACGCCGACGGCTTTCATTACGACGGTCCGGTGGGGCTCGGTCACCGCCGCCTGTCGGTGATCGACATCGCCGGCAGCCGGCAGCCGCTGCTGTCCGCCGACGGCGGCGTCGCCGTCGTCTTCAATGGCGAGATCTACAACTTCCGCGAGTTGCGGCGCGAGCTCTCCGCCGCCGGACACGCCTTCGTCACCAACGGCGACGGCGAAGTGCTGGTTCACGGCTGGAAGCAATGGGGCGAGCGGATGCTGGACCGGCTGTCCGGCATGTTCGCCTTCGCGCTCTGGGACCGCCGTCGGCGCGAACTGTTCCTCGCCCGCGACCACCTGGGCGTCAAGCCGCTCTACTACGCGTGGCATGAAGGCGCATTCGCGTTCGGATCGGAGCTGAAGGCGTTGCGACCCTTCCCGGGGCTGCCGCACGCCATCGACCTCGACGCGCTCGCCCTCTATCTCGAATGCCAGTACATCCCCGCGCCGCGCAGCATCTACCGGGCGATCCGCAAGCTGCCGGCGGGCCACTGGATGTCGATCCGCGACGGAAAGCTCGCTACCGGCGCGTACTGGCGTCCGTCGTACGTGCCGAAGCACGATCTCGCCGGCGACGACGCGGCGGCGGCGCTGGACGCCGAGCTCCGCCGCTCGGTGCAATCGATGCTGGTCTCCGATGTTCCGCTGGGCGCATTCGTGAGCGGCGGCGTCGATTCCGGCGTGGTCGCGGCGATGGCCACCGAAATCTCCGGCGGCCCGATCGACACCTTCAACCTCGGCTTTGCGGGGCAGGGCACGGGCAGCGAGCACGAGGAGGCGGCGCGAGTCGCGCGGCACGTCGGCAGCCGCCACCACTGCCTGATGCTCTCCCCCGACGAGGTGCTGCCCGCGCTGGACCGCTGGGTCGACGTGTTCGACGAGCCGTTCGGCGACCAGGCCGCGCTGCCGACGATGCTGCTCGCCCAGTACGCGCGGCAGCGAGGTGACCGTGGTGCTGACCGGCGAGGGCGCCGACGAGGTCTTCGGCGGCTACTCCAACTACGTGAAGCGCCTGCGCGAGGAGCGCCTGACGCGCGTGCTGGGCGCGCGCGGGTCGCCGCTGCCGTGGATCGCGCGCCGTCTGCCGCCGCGCCTTGCGCGCGACCGGATCATCAAGGCGGTGCGCGAGCCCGTGTCGCGCCGCTACGCGACGATCCCGAACATCTTCGACGTGCTGCTGCGCGGCGAGTATTTCACCGCCGCTTCGGCGCCGCTGCGCGCGCACGGATCGCCGATCACGCCGAGGCGTTCTACGCCGAATGCGACTCGCCGGACTACCTCGACCACCTGCTCGACATCGATGCGCGGCTGTGGCTGCCCGACGACCTGCTCGCCAAGGTCGACCGCGCGACGATGGCGTTCTCGCTGGAAGCGCGCGTGCCGTACCTCGACCACGAGTTCTACGGCTGGTGCGCGCGCCTCGCCGCAGCCGTTCAAGGTGCGCGGCGACGGCGCGCAAGGTGCTGCTGAAGCGAGCTGGCCGAGCGCTATCTCCCGCACGACATCGTGCATCGTCGAAAAGCAGGGATTCATGATGCCGCTCGCCCGCTGGTTCGCCGGCGAGCTCGCCGCCGACGTCGCCGCGCGCGCTGGGTCCGGACGGCCTCGCGCGCCGCGGGCTGATCCGGCCCGCAGCCATCGCCAGGCTCCTCGCCGAGCACGCATCGGGCCGCCGCGACCACGCGATGCGCCTCTGGGTGCTGCTGATCCTGGAGCGCTGGTTCGCGCGCTACGAACCGGACTTCGCGCTGTGACGCCCTGATGACGCCGCTGTCGATCGTCCACACCGAGAATTCCTGCGGCTGGGGCGGCCAGGAGATTCGCATCCTGACCGAGGCGCGCGGCTTCCAGGACCGCGGTCACCGCGTGACGCTGGTCGCGCCCGACGAGGCGCCGATCGCCGCGGCGGCCGAACGGCTCGGGCTCCCGGTGGTGCGCCTCGACATCCGGCGCAAGCGCCTCGCCCCGCTGCTCGCGCTGCGCGGCTGGATCGCGCGGCACCGCGAGCAGATCGACGTGCTCAACACGCACAGCTCCACCGACAGCTGGCTCACCGCACTCGCCTGCGCGACGCCTGCGCAACGCTCCGCCGATCGTGCGCACGCGGCATGTCTCCACGACGATCCGCAACCGGCCGACGACGCGCTGGCTCTACACGCACGCGACCGCCCACGTCGTAACCACGGGAGAAGCGCTGCGCCGTCAGCTCGCGACCGACAACGGCATTCCGCCGGAGCGGATGACGTCGATACCGACCGGCATCGATCTGGCGCGCTTCGTTCCCGGCGACGCGGCGGCGGCGCGCGCACGGCTCGGCCTGCCGGAGCGGCCCACGCTCGGCATCGTCGCCACGCTGCGCGACTGGAAGGGGCACGACGACCTTTTCGACGCGCTCGCCCGCGATCGCGACGCGTGGAGCCGTTGGAACGTGATCGTCGTCGGCGACGGGCCGTACCGGCCCAGGCTCGACGCCCAGCTCGCCTCGCTGAAAATGACGGATGCGGTGCGCTTCGCCGGCCAGCAGGACGACGTCGTCCCGTGGCTGCAGGCGCTCGACCTGTTCGCGCTGCCGTCCTGGGGCGAGGAAGGCGTGCCGCAGGCGATCATGCAGGCGATGGCCTGCGGCATCGCGGTCGTGTCGACCACCGTCGGCGCGATCACCGAGGCCGTCGCGGACGGCGTGACGGGCGTCATCGTCGCTCCGCGCGACATCGGCGCGCTCTCCGCGGCGCTCGCGGCGCTGCGCGACGACGCGGCACTTCGCGGGCGCCTCGGCGCCGCCGGCCACGCACGTGCGCCAGCGCGATTTCGGCATCGAACCGATGCTGGATCGCATGGAAGCGGTCTTTCGCGCCGTCCTGAAGGCGCACTGACGATGTGCGGGATCGCCGGCTATTTCGGCGGGCGCGTCGTGCCCGGGGCCGTCGCCGCGCGCATGGTCGCGGCGCTGCGCCAGCGCGGTCCCGACGCCGAACACGCCGTATTCTGGACGCCGGCGCTGGCGCCGACGCGCGACGCCGCTCCGAATGCGCTGCTGCATACGCGGCTGTCGATCATCGATCCGCGACCCGAGGCCGACCAGCCGATGGGCAACGAGGCCGGCGACGTCTGGATCTCCTACAACGGCGAGGTCTACGACTGGGCCGCCGACGCCGAGACGCTGCGGGCCGCCGGGTACCGCTTCCGGACGCGCTCGGACACCGAATTCATCCTCCACGCCTACGAGCACTGGGGCATCGATTTCGTCGCTGCGACTGCGCGGCATGTTCGCCATCGCGATCTTCGACCTGCGCCGGCGCGCGGTCTACGTCATCCGCGACCGGCTGGGACTGAAGCCCGTCGTCTACGCGCACCGCGACGACGGCTTCGCCTTCGCGTCGACGGTGCGCGCGCTGCTGCCGTGGCTGCCGCGCGAGGCGCGCGCGTTTTCCGCCGAAGGCATCGACGCGTACCTCGCGCACCGGACGATTCCCGCTCCGCGGACGATCATCGACGGCGTGCTCCGGCTGCCGCCGGCGCACTGGCTGCACTACGACCTCGCGTCCGGCCGGATCGCGCTGCGCGAATACTGGCGGCCGGAGCCGTCGGACGAACCATGGCTGCCGACGTTCGACGCGGCGATCAGGATGCGCACGGTCGCCGACCGGCCGCTCGGGCTCTTCCTGTCGTCGGGGATCGACTCGTCGGCGATCGCCTGCCGGCTTGCGGCGATGGGATTCAACCGGCTGCAGAGTTTCACGGCCGCGTTCCCGGGCACGCCCTTCGACGAGAGCGAAGCCGCGCGGGCGAGCGCCGATCGACTGGGCTTTCCCAATCTGACGGTCGAGATTCCCTCGCGCATCGAGGACGATTTCGCGCAGATCGTCGCCGACCTGGACGAGCCGTTCGCCGACCCGTCCAGCGTGCCGACGTGGTACCTGGCGCGGTCGACGACCCGGCAGGTCAAGGTCGTGCTGGGCGGCGACGGCGGCGACGAGCTGTTCGGCGGCTACAAGCGTTACGCGAAGCACCTGCGCACCGCCTGGCGCCGCGGACTCGTGCTGCCGCGACTGGCGGCACCCGCGGGCATCGGCGGGCGCGGCTGGCGGCGCCTCGTCGAGGAGCTTCGGCTCGACTGGCGATCCGCCTACGCACTCCGCTTTTCAGGACTGACGCCGGGCGAGCGGGCCTTTCTCGCCCCCGGCTCCGAACCCCGGGCGCACTACTGGCGCATGCCGGCGACGGGTCGCGCGGAACTGGCGACGCTGCTCGAGATCGATCGTCTGAACTACCTGCCCGACTACATCCTGCGCAAGGCGGATCTCTGCACGATGGCGCACGGGCTCGAAATGCGCGCGCCGTTCCTCGATCACCGCTTCGTCGCCGCCGTGGCCGGCCTGCCGGCAGGCGTACGCTTCACGTCGCCGGCGCGCATGCTGCTCCGTCCGGCGATGTCGGCGCTCGGCGACCTCGACCCCTTCGCGCGAAAGAAGCGCGGCTTCAATCCGCCGGTCGCCGGCTGGCTGGCCGGCGACCTCGCGCCGCGGCTCGACGGGATGGGACGGCGCCTCGAAGGCCTGACGGGGGGTCAGCTCCGCGCGCCTCGAATCGATGCGTATGCCGCGGCGTGGCGCGACGGCGGGCGGCACCTCTCCGAGCAGGTCCTGCAATTCGTGATCCTCGACGAATCGCTGCGGCAGCTGGCGGCGCTCGCGGTGCGCGACCAGGGTTACTGAGCGTAAGCGCATCGACGCCGCCCGTGCCGCGAAACGGGTCGCCGACCCGCGCCGGCTCGCGCGGGCGACCTCGGTTATCATAGCGGCCTTCCGGCGAGCCCCGTCCGCAACGGCGGCGTCGGTGTCCAAACGCCCGCCGGTCGCGCCGACGCTCCCTTTGCAAGCCCCTTCCAAGAAATTCGAATCGAACCTGGGCGCCATCGCGCTCGCCTGCGCCTGCGTATTCGTCGCCTCGCTGGCCTTCCATCACGCCATCGCGCTGCGCCTCTACGCGCTGGGCCTGGCGATGGTGCTGACGTTCTTCGCCGGCGGATGGCGCGAACTCGCCACGATGCCGCTGCGCGGCGCATGGATCGCCTGGGCGGCCATCGCCGCGCTGTCGGTGGTCCTCGCGCGCGACCGTCTCTATTCGTACTACGAGTTCTGCCACGAGGTCGTCTACGCGATCACCGCGTTCGCCACGTGGTACACGCTGGCGCGGCAGCACCGCGGCGCGCCGTGGCTGGTCCGCACCGTCGCCGGCCTCACCATCGCGGTGCTGGCCATCGGGATCGAGGTCTACACGCCGGAACGCCCGTGGTTCGATCTCGGCGTGCATGGCGACGTCGGCTCGCTCAGCACGTTCCTGGTGACGATCCTGCCCGTGCTCCTGCTGGTCGCGCTGCGTGCGCCGGCGCGTTCGGCGGCGCGCATCGGCGCGGTTGCGCTGGCTGCGGGGTGCCTCGCCGCCGGATTCCTCACCCTCAATCGCATGTTCTGGTTCGCGGCGGCGGCGGAGATCACGATCTTCGCCCTGTTCTCGATGCGCTATTGGGAACACCGTCATCGCGTGGCATGGATGGTGGCGATCGCTGCACTCGTCGCCGCGCTTGCCCTGGTCGAAGTCCTGCTGGCATCGGAATCGCGCATCGCCCTGAGCGCGCCGGGCGCCGGCCTGTGGAAGTTCATGGCCGACGATCCGCGCGGCGACCTGTGGCGCTTTGCCGCAGGCTGGGTCGCCGACAACCCGTGGATCGGCGGCGGCCTCGGCAAATGGTCGATGCGCTCGGTCTTCGACGCGCAATTCCACGATCCGCTGCTGCTGCACGCCCACAACCTCTTCCTCGACCGCGCCCTGGAGACCGGATTGCCGGGCCTGGCGTTGTTCGTGCTGCTGCTCGCGTCGACGGGGATCGCCTTCGGACGCATGTCGCGCAGCGAAGACGCCGGCACCGCGGCCATCGGCGCCGCGGGACTCGCGCTGATGGCCGGCATCGTCCTCAAGAACCTGACCGACGATTTCTTCGTGCGCCACAATGCGCTGCTCTTCTGGTCGCTGACCGGCGCGGCGCTGGGTGCCGGCGCGGCGCGAAACGACGCCGCGGGTTCCCTGTCCGGGCGTCCGACCTGACGCCCTGGCGACGGAGCCCGCGCGATGCATGGCGCGCCACGATCTTCCCCGTCGCCGGACCCGGCGATATACTCCTGTACGCGAGCCTCCGTCCCGGTGGCTCGCGGCCGCCGGGTCCCGCCTCCCGATGGAGTGCGCTGCCCGCCGGACGGCGGTCCCACCTCGCACGCCGAAGGCCATGCAGGACATCCCTCTGCTGTTGCTGACCGCCACGGTCTCCGCCTATTGGATTCGCGTCGGCATGATGGTCGTCCGGATCAGGCGGAAGACCCGCGTTGCCGTCGGCGTCGTGCCCGAAATGCGGGTGGAGCGGCTCATGTGGCTGATCTGGGTGCCGCTGGTCACAGCGTGGATCGCGCTGCCGTACATGGCGCTCGTGAAATCCGCCGCGCCGTGGGCGATCCCCGGATTCGCCGCGGGCGAGCCGGCGTACGCGCTGCTGCGCTGGCTGGCCGCCGTCGTCGCGGTGCTCTGCCTCGTGCTGACGATACGATGCTGGGAGCGGATGGGCGAAGCCTGGCGGATGGACGTGAGCCTCGCCACGAATACCGCGCTCATCACCGACGGCCCGTTCCAGCGCATCCGGCACCCGATCTACGCCCTCTCCATCCTGCTGATGATCTGCTCGGCCGCGATCGTGCCGACCCTTCCGATGCTCGTCGTCGCGGCAACACACGTGGCGCTGATGAATTTCAAGGCGCGCAACGAGGAGCGGCATCTGCTGGCGAGCCATCGCGACGCCTACGGGCAGTACGTCCGGCGGACCGGCCGATTCCTCCCTCGACTTGGCGGACCCGAGTCATAGCTCGCCGCGGCGCGCCCCGCCCGAACGGCACCCGATGCGATCGCCCGGCGCCCGTCGGCGCGCCGCCCCCGCCGACGCATCGGCGGCATGCCTTCGCAGCGCTCGCCGCGGTTGCCGCGATGGCGATCGCGCTGCTCGCGCCTTCGCCGGCCGCGACCGCCGGGAGCGCGCCGTCGCCGCCCGTCGCCGCGCGCGTCCTGGCGCTCGACTGCGTCCGGATCTCGGATCGCGACGTCAGCGACGTGCTGGCGCAGGTGCCCGCGCCGCGGATCATTCTGCTGTCGGGAAGCTTCGCCATCGTGACCATGGAGCCGTTCGCGCGTTTTCTCGCCGACATGGGCTATCCCGAGGAGCGGGTGCGCAACCCTGCGACCGGCGAATGGTCGTACAGCAGCTGCGGCGACAGCGCGCAATTGGCGGGCGCTCTTGCGTGGCACTACGAGCGCGAAGGCATGATGCCGATGCTGATCGGCCACAGCCAGGGCGGGATGCTGGTGCTGCGCACGCTGCACGAACTGGCCGGCGCATTCAACGACAGCCTTCGGGTATGGAATCCGGTGACCGGCGAGCCGCTCGCGCGATCGACGATCGCCGACTCCGGCGGACGGCAGGGAGCGACCGGTCGTCGGCCTCAGGGTCGGCTACGCCGCCGCGCTCGCGACCGGCAAACTCCCGCGACTCCTCCTCGGCCAGTGGACGATGCTGGCGAAGCTGCGCCAGGTGCCGGACACGGTCGACGAATTCACCGGTTTCACCATCGAATGGGACTTCGTCGCCGGCAACTTTCCGGGCGCGGAACCCTACGCGGCAACGGGTTCCGCGGCCGTGCGCAACGTGACGCTTCCGGCGGGCTACAGCCACATCGGCCTGCCGCGGGTCCGGCATCTCGCCGCCAACGCGACCGCGCGCGCGTGGATCAACGCCTATGCGCCGGGGTCGGACGCCGCTCTGCCGGACACCGAAGGCGTCGACACCACCAACATCCTGCACGCCGCCGACATCTGGCACAGCGTCAAGAAGCGCTGGTGCCTCGAGGCGCAGCGGCGCATCCTCGCGTCCGGCAACAGGTAGCATCGCGCGCATGAAAGGCAAGCTCAACCTGTTCCAGGCGACGATGCTGCGCTGGCGGGAGCTTGCACCCCTACAACGCGGTCCACGTCGTCCGCGTGCCGCTGCCGCTCGATGCCGGGCGATTGCAGCGCGAGGTCGACGGCGCGCTGCTATCGCTCGGGCTCACCGGGCTCGTGCTCGACGCATCGCGCCGCAGGTACGAATTTGCCGGAGGTCCGGAAGATTCGGTGCTGCGCGTCCTCGCCGGCGGGCACGATGCCCCCGCGGTGCTCGACGCCGAAATCGAGCGCGAAATCAACACGCCATTCCCCGCCGACGGCCGATTCGCGCCGTTCCGGTTCTTCGCCGTCGATACCGGCGCCGCATTCCATCTCGGCCTCGGCTACGACCACTTCGTCGCCGGAGGCGACTCGATCGTCGCTGCTCATCCGCAGCATCGTCGCCCGCTATTCCGGCGCCGAGCGCGGACACGACCCCGCGCCAGCCGCTGGACGTGCACCCCCCGGCATTCTGGCGGCTGTTCATGCGCGAGGCCCGGCGCGTCCTGCGCGGACTGCCTGCGCTGCTGGAAATATCGGCCGGCTGCGCACGCTCGGTGCGGCCGCGCTACCCGGGCGGCCGGGGACGGCAGAATGCCTACGCGTCGTTCCACGCGGATGGCGCCGGACTCGCCGCGGTCGCGCGCGCCGCCAGGTCGTGGGACGTCACGCGCAACGATCTCCTGCATGGCGGTGCTGATGCAGACGCTCGCGCCGCTCGCCGGCGAGTCGCGTCGCACCCGGCGCCGCAACGAGATCGCGCTGGTGTCGATCGTCAACCTGCGCCGCGATTTCGCAGCCGGGCGTCGACGCGACGTTCGGCCAGTTCCTGAGCTCGTTCCGCGTTTCGCATCCGGTGCCTGCCGGAATCCCGATGCGCGAGCTGGCGCGCGACGTCGGCGCAGCCTCCCGCGCATCAAGCGCGGCAAGCTGTACCTGCAGACGCTGATCGGCATGAGCGTCGGCGGCGTGATCTGGCGCTTCCTTTCGCCTGCGCGCCGCGCAAACATTTCACGGCAAGACCTATCCGGTGTGGGCCGGGTGCACGCCGCTCGACGTCGATGCGCTGTGGCGTGACGCGGGCGGCGGCACGCCGCCGCGCGAATACCTGCGGGCCGTGTCCACCGGACCGCTCGCGCCGCTGGTCGTCGCGGTGACGACCGCGGGCGAGGGCCTGCACCTCGGCATTTCGTTCCGGACGGCGGCGTTCACGCGCGAGGAAATCTCGCGGATCGGCGACGACATCCTTGCATGCCTTCGAAGACTGCAGACATGAGCGCGCGCAGGGCCGGCCTGTGGATCCTGATCGCCGTTGCGCGTCATCGCGGCAGGCAGCGGGCTGCGCCACGCGTCCCCTCGCGCCCTCGGAGCGAGGCGGTCGCGTCGCGGCCGGCGCCCGGCAGCGTCCTGCGCGCGCTGCCCGTCGATCGCGCGCTCGAGGACCGGATCCTGGCGCTCGACCCCGAGCACATCACCGCGGACGACGTGCGCGACACGCTCGCCAACGCGCCCCGCGCCGCGCATCGTGCTGCTGCACGGCGGCATCTATCCGGTGCATCGCGCTGATGGTGTCGTTCGGCCAATTCCTGATCGGCATGGGCTACCCCGAAGCCGCGATCCGCCATCCGGGCGACGGGCGATGGTCGCACAGCCCCTACGAGGACAGCGCGCAGCTCGCCGGCCTGGTCGCCTGGTACTACGAGCACGACGGCATGCGGCCGATGCTGATCGGCCACAGCCAGGGCGGCATCCAGGCGGTCAAGGTGCTGCGCGAACTCGCCGGCGAGTTCACCGACGCCGCTGCCGGTCTGGAATCCGCTCACCGACGCCGCCGAGGAGCGAGTCACGATCGTCGATCCGCTGACCGGCGCGCGAGCGCCCGGTCGTCGGGCGTCACCGTTGTCCTACGCCTCCGCGGTCGGCGCCGGCGGCGCTCGCGCTGCTCCTGCCCAACCAGTGGAGCATGATCGGCCGCCTGCTGACGATTCCCGACACCGTCGACGACTTCACCGGCTATCCTGATCGCCCTCGATCTCGTCGCGCTGGACGTTCCCGGCATCGCGCAGGCGACTTCAATATCGCAGCGGCGGCACGGCGAAGGTGCGCAACGTGATCGCTGCCCGCGTGCTACAGCCACGTCACGACGCCGACGACCGCGCCGCTCGCCGAGCACGACCCGCGTCCGCGACTGGATCGTCGCCTACGCGCCCGCGCGACCCGGCGCCGGCCTGTCCGCCCGACGCCGATGGGCACGCACGTGCTGTGGGCGGCCGACGTCTGGTACGAGCGTCAAGAAGCACTGGTGCCTCGAGGCCCAGCGCCTGATCCGCGCCCGGAGGGCGGCGGTACGGCTGAACCGTGACGGACGGGTTAAAATAGACGGTTTTGCCCGCTCCGCGGCGTTGCGGGCGGCTTCCACCGAATCGAAGCAGGGACCTCACGATGTCAGGCGCGTTGGCCGGAAAGGTTGCGCTCGTCACCGGCGCCGCGCGCGGCATCGGCCGCGCGATCGCGCTGAAGCTCGCCGCCGCAGGCTGCGACGTCGCCGCCAACTACTACAACAGCGCCGACGAGGCCGACGCGCTCTGCGCCGAGATCCGCGCGCTGGGGCGGCGCGCCGTCGCGATCCAGGCCAGCGTGGGCATACCGGACAGCGTCGACGAGCTGTTCGTCGAGTTCCGCAAGCACTTCGACCGCCTCGACATCCTGGTCAGCAACGCGGCGTCCGGCGTGCTGAAGCCGACCGTCGACATGACGCTGAAGCACTGGCGCTGGTGCCTGGAGACCAACGCGCTCGCGCTCAACCTGCTCACGCAGCGCGCGCTGCCGCTGATGGCCGACGGCGGCCGCATCATCGCGCTGTCGAGCCTCGGCGCGGCGCGGGCGATGCCGGGCTACGGCTTCATCGGCGCGTCCAAGGCGGCGCTGGAGGCGCTGGCGCGCGCGCTGGCGCAGGAGCTCGGTCCGCGCGGCATCCGCGTCAACACGGTGAGCGCCGGCGTCGTCGACACCGACGCGCTCGCGCTATTTCCCGAACCGCGACGAACTGCTCGCCAATTACGCGCGGCGCGCGCCGGCCGGCCCGGTGCTGACGCCGGAGGACGTCGCCGGCGCGGTGTACCTCCTCTGCCTGCCCGAAGCCGCGATGATCAACGGCCACACGCTGATCGTCGACGGCGGCTTCGCGATCTCCGGCTGACTGCGCGCATGGACATCGATCCGGGCATTGCGGGCAAGATCGCCATCGTCACCGGCGGCAGCCGCGGCATCGGGCGCGCGATCGTCGATGCTGCTTCGCCGCCGAGGGCGCCGACGTCACGTTCTTCTACCGCGGCAACGCCGACGCCGCCGCCGAGGTGGTCGCCGAAGGCCGCGCCGCGGGTGCGCGTATCGAGGCCGCCGAGGTCGACATCCGCGACTCGGCGGCCTGCGCCGACGCCGTCGAACGCGTCGCCGAGCGCTGCGGACGCATCGACATCCTCGTCAACAACGCGGGCGTGATCCGCGACAATCCGCTCGCCGCGTTCGACGACGAGGACGTCGCCGTGGTCCTCGACACCAACGTCACCGGCGTCTTCAACATGGCGCGCGCGGTCGTGCCGCACATGATTTCGCAGCGCGCGGGAAAGATCGTCAACATCAGCTCGGTCGCCGGCGAAAAGGGCGGACGCGGGCCAGACCAACTACGCCGCGAGCAAGGGCGCGATCAACGCGATGACGCGCGCGCTCGCGGTCGAGCTCGCGCCGCGCAGGATCACCGTCAACTGCGTCGCGCCCGGCGTGATCGAAACCGAGATGTCGCCGGCGTGCGCGAGCTGGCCGGCGACGAAGTGAAATCCCGCATCCTGCTGCGCCGCTACGGCCGGCCCGACGAAGTCGCCCACGCGGTGTGGTTTCTCGCGTCCGCCTACGCGAACTACGTGACGGGTCAGGTCTTCGGTGTCGATGGCGGCTTCAAAATGGAGTGACGAGAATGACGCAACAGGAAATCACCAAGGACGAAATCAACGCGATCTTCCCGACGGTCGCGGAGTCGATGGCCGACGCGCTCGGCTGCGATCTCGCCGACGTCAAGCCCGACGCGTCGCTGATCGATGACCTGGGCGCGGAGTCGATCGACTTTCTCGACATGGTCTTTCGCCTCGAGCGCGCGTTCAAGGTCAAGATCCCGCGCGGCAAGATCGTCGAGAATGCGCGCGGCACGCTGTCGGAAGCGGAGTTCGAGCAGAAGGGCGTCGTCACCGACGTCGGCCTCGCGCAGCTGAAGGCGTACCTGTCCGAGATTCCCGCCGAGCGCTTCCGCACGCCGATGAAGGTCAAGGACATTCCGCGGCTGTTCACGCCCGAGACCTTCTGCAAGCTCGTGATCGCCGCGCAGCGGGAAGCTGCCGCGGCGGGCTGAGCCGACCGTCCCGCGGCACGGTTCGGGCATGGCAGATCACTTCGCCGCATTCTCGTTCGTGGACCGGATCTGCGAGTTCTCGCCGGGTGTGCGCGCGCGCGGAATGTTTGCGATTCCGCCGGGTTTGGCGTCGTTCCCGTCCAGCCTCGTCGCCGAGGCGGTGGGCCAGCTGGCCGCATGGATTGCGATGGAGCACATCGATTTTCGCGGGCGTCCGGTCGCCGCGCTCGCCATGGAGACCCGCTTTCTGCGCGATGCATCGCCGGGCGAGACGCTCGATCTCACCGTCGAGATCGAGAGCACCGACGACGAGGCCGTCGCCTACCACGGCTGGGCCGACGTCGACGGCGTGCGCGTGCTCGAGTTGGTCGATTGCCTGGGACCGATGCTGCCGACGGAGGAATTCGATTCCCCCGCCGCGCTGCGCGAGCGGCTTGGCCTGCTCCGCACCGACGGCGCCCGAGCCGGCCGCTTCGGCGGCATCGAGGGGTTCCGTGTCGAAACGGCCCCCGTTGTCCCCGGCCGGCCCGCCACGGCCACGCTTCACGTGCCCGAAACCGCGCCGTTCTTCCGCGACCACTTCCCGCGCCGTCCCGTCTTTCCCGCCACGCTGCTGCTCAACCAGATGATCGGACTGGCGATGAAGGCCGCGCGCGCCGCCGGGTTCGAATCGCCGCTCGTGCCGGCGCGCATGACCAATGCGAAAGTGCGCTCGTTCACCCCGCCGGGCCAGGTGCTGGAGCTTGCGGCCGAACTCGCGGCGCAGAGCGGCGGCGGGATCGTCGTCTCGCTCAACGCGCGCGCCGAGGGCCGCATGGTCGCGACGGCGCGAGTCGAACTGGCCGAACGAGGCGCGGCATGAAACATCAACGGCGCGTGGCGATCACCGGCCTCGGACTCGTGACGCCGGTCGGCAACGACGTCGCGACGACCTGGGACGCGCTCCTCCACGGGCGCAGCGGCGGCGCCGAAATCAGCCTGTTCGATGCCAGCGGCTTTCCGGTGCACATCGCCGCCGAAGTGAAGGGCTTTCGCGACGATGCTCTGGCCATACCGCCCAAGACCCTCAAGCTTGCGAACCGCTCGCACCGGTTCGCGCTGGCCGCCGCCGAGCAGGCCTTCCGCGACGCCGGCCTGCGGCCGACCGCCGAGACCGCCGCCCGCTGGGGCTGCACCGTGGGCGCCGGCATGATGACGAGCGAGTACCACGACCTCGCCGTGACGCAGGTGCACAGCGCCGCCGATGGCGAACTCGATCCTGCGCGCCTGCTCACCGATCACGCCGCCAACGACCCTCTCGTCTTCTGCCGCAGCCAGGCGGCCGCCGGTCTCGCGCTGCTGACCCGCTGCTTCGATCTTCGCGGCTACGCGACCGCCGTGCATACGGCCTGCGCGTCCGGCGGACAGGCCGTCGGCACCGCGCTGAAGCTGATCCGCCGCGGCGCGGTGGATTACGCACTCGCCGGCGGTTTCGATTCGATGGTCAGTCCGATCGGAATCTCCGGCTTCTGCCTGCTTTCCGCGCTGTCGCCCGACAACGCGTCGCCGCAAACGGCCAGCCGGCCGTTCGACCTACGCGCAACGGCTTCCTGCTGGGCGAGGGCGCCGGGTTCATGGTGCTGGAAGAATGGGAAGCGGCGCGGCGGCGCGGCGCGCGGATCTATGCCGAGCTCGCCGGCGACGGCAACTCGCTGTCGAGCTACCGGATCACCGATTCGCCGCCCGACGGCGACGGTCCGATCCAGGCGATGCGCGCCGCGCTCGCCGATGCCGGCGCCGCGCCGACGGACGTCGATTACCTCAACGCGCACGGGACGTCGACGCCGATGAACGACCGCAGCGAGAGCGCGGCCACGCATGCCGTGTTCGGCGAAGCATGCGGCCCGGGTTTCGGTGAGCTCGACCAAGAGCTCGATGGGTCACCTGATCGCCGCAGCGGGCGCGGTCGAGATCGCGGTCTGCGCGCTCGCGATCCACCACGGCGAGATGCCGGTAAACGCGAATCTCGTCGAGCGCGATCCCGATTGCAACCTCAATCTGGTCACGGGCGCGCCGCGCCGGCAGTCGATTCGCGTCGCCATGTCGAATTCCTTCGGCTTCGGCGGCTCGAACAGCTGCGTCGTGGTGCGCCATCCGTCGCTGGTCGACGGCGCCGGCGTCGTGCGAACCGCTGAGCCGGCCGGACGAGGACTTCGATGAGCGCCCCGCGCGTCCTTGTCACCGGCACCGGTGCCGTCTGCGGCGCCGGCATGAGTCCCGACGCGATCCTCGACGCGCTGTGCGCGGGACGCTCGGCGATCGCGCCGATCACGCAGTGGGACACCGCGGGCTGGCCGATGCCGCGTCGCGGCGGAGATTCCCGACTTCAACCCGCGCGCGCTGGTCGACGACCGCAAGCTGCACAAGCTCATCCGGCGCACCGATCTCGTCGGCCTCTATGCCGCCGGCACGGCGCTGGCGACAGTCCGGCCTGGTCGCGCACCGCGACACGCTCGACGAAGCGGCGGCGGCCACGTTCAACGACCGCACCGGGGTCTACATCGGCACCGGAGGCGGCAACTACCAGAACCAGTACGACTTCTTCCCGCTGATGAACGAAGCGAAGGGCGACCTGCGCGCGTTCGGCAGCGAGCTCGGCAACGTCGTCAATCCGATGTGGCTCCTGCGCACGCTGCCGAACAACGTGCTGGGCCACCTCGGGATCAACTACACGCTCAAGGGCCCGAACGCCTGCATGACCAACCACAGCGTGGGCGGCACGCTGGCGGTGATCGAGGCGGCCGAGGCGCTGCGCACCGGCGAGGCCGACCGCGCGGTTGCGGTCGGCCACGACACGCCGATCGAGCCGCAGATGGTCCTCTACTACTACCGGCTCGGACTGCTCGCTGCAGATGCGCTGCTGCCGTTCGACGCGCGGCGCGAGGGCAGCCTGTTCGGCGAAGGCGCGGGAGCGCTGGTGCTCGAAACCGAGGCGTCCGCCTCCGACCGCAAGGCGCCACGTCCTCGGCGAGATCCTGGGCAGCGGCTACGGCTGCGAGGCACAGGGGCTGATCGCGATCCGCGACGACGGCGACGGTCTCGCGAGGGCGATGCAGGCGGCGCTCGACGATGCCGGACTGCGCGCGGCCGACGTCGGGATGGTCGTCGCGCACGGCAACGGCACGCGCGCTTCCGATGCGTCCGAAACCGCCGCGATCCGCGCGGTCTTCGGCGCGGCAGCGCCGCCGGTCACCGCGTTCAAGTGGTCGATCGGACACCTGATCGCCGCGGCCGGCGCCGTCGAAACGGTGGTGGCACTGGCGGCGCTGAAGCGGCGCGTCGTGCCCGGCATCGCCACGCTCGCGCAGCTCGATCCGGAATGCGCGGACGCGGGCATCGCCGCCGAGGCGCGGGAACCCACGAGCGACGTCGGCCTCGTCCTTTGCCGCGGCTTCGCCGGCACCAATGC
This sequence comes from uncultured beta proteobacterium, assembly GCA_963779445.1. Taxonomy (GTDB): domain Bacteria; phylum Pseudomonadota; class Gammaproteobacteria; order Burkholderiales; family Casimicrobiaceae; genus CAIWHR01. The sequence continues at coordinate 200,757 of CAVZYI010000002.1, read as the reverse complement.
CGCGCTCGTCGTACGCGCCGTGTAGCCCGGGTTCGCCGGCGGACGCCGCCGACATGCCGAGCCGCTGCGGCATCGACACCGTCGAGATCTCGCGCATCGAGCGTCTGCTGGACGAGACGCCGGCGGACGGAATGTCACGGTTCTTCACCGCGCAGGAGCTTGCCGACAGCGGCACGGGCGCCGGACGCGCTGCCAGCCTCGCCGCGCGCTTTGCCGCGAAGGAGGCCTGCGTCAAGCTCTTTCCGCGCGAGGTTGCGCTGGGCCAGGTCGTGCCAACCGACTTTTCCGTCGTGAGCGACAACTACGGCGCGCCGCGGATCGTCTGCAGCGCGAACGCCGCCGCGCTGCTCGGCCGTCATCGCATCGGCGGCATTGCGCTGTCGCTGACGCACGATCGTGTCAGCGCGTCCGCGGTCGCGCTGGCGGAGCCCGCGACGATCGACGTGCCTCGCGCCGGCAGGCTGCTGTACCGCTTCCTTCCGCTGCGTCGCGACGTCGTCGTCGCGAACCTGCGGCGCGTCTTCGGCGGCGTCGTTTCCGAACCGGACATCGTCCGGCTGGCGCAGGCGCACTATGGCCACCTCTGGAAGCTGGCAGGCGAGTTCATCCGTTTCCGATGGCTGTCGCGCGCGCAAAAGGCGGCGCTGGTTCGCATCGAGAACATCGACGCGCTGATCCGCGCGCGCGCGCAGGGCAAGGGCATCCTCGTCCTCACCGGCCACTTCGGCAACTGGGAAGTCGCCACGATCGCCGGCATCGGCAATTATCCGGAGCTGCGCGGGCGCTTTCATTTCGTGCGCCGCGCGATCAAGCCGCAATGGCTCGACGCCCTCGTCACGCGCCGATTCAACCAGGCCGGATTCGGCGTCCTGCCCAAGCGGGGTTCTCTCGACCTCATTCTCGAGCGGCTCGCGGCGGGCGATCTGATCGTCTTCCCGTTCGACCAGCACGCGCGCCCGCCCGACGGCATCGAGTCCGACTTCTTCGGCCATCCCGCGTGGACGTTCAAGAGCCTGGCCATCATCGCGCTGGCCACCGGCGCGCCCGTGCTGCCGGCGGCGAGCTGGCGCGAGCCCGACGGCCGTCACGTGCTGCGCTTCGAGGAGCCGATGGCGCCGCTGGAGTGCGAGAACAGCGGCGAGGCGATCCGCCGCAATACGCGCGCCTACAACGAGGTGCTCGAGCGGCTGGTCCTTCGTCACCCGGAGCAATGGTGGTGGGTGCATCGGCGCTGGAAAAGCATACCGGGAAAGGGGGCATCCGCCGTCGCCGGACGCTGAGAGCGCCCGGGGCAAGCCGTCCGCGCCGCCCGGCAATGAATTACCATAGGCAAGGCCGCGCCGTGTCCCGGCCCGCCGGCACGACATGCTCGAAAGCCACCTCGCACCCAAGCTGATCTTCTTCTTCGCGTTCTTCGCGTCGGCGGTCTACGTGCACTATCGCGGGCGCGTCCGGCATCGCTTCTTTCGCCAGCTGACCGACCACTCGTTCTTCATGGCGCCCTACAACGCGCTGATGTACCTCTTCTCGGCCGTGCCCACCGGGCCGTACGTCGACGTCTCGCGATTTCCCGACCTGGCGCCGCTGCGCGAAAACTGGACGACGATCCGCGACGAGGCGCTCGCGCTCGTCGACCGGGGCCAGATACGCGCCGCCGCCAAGTTCAACGACATCGGCTTCAACTCGTTCTACCGCACGGGCTGGAAGCGCTTCTACGTCAAGTGGTACGACGCGCCGCCGCCGTCGGCCCGCGAGCTCTGTCCCAGGACGGTCGCTCTGGTCGAATCCATTCCGCGCATCAACGGCGCGATGTTCGCGCTGCTTCCGGCCGGCGGAAACCTGGGAGCGCATCGCGACCCGTACGCCGGATCGCTGCGCTATCACCTCGGGCTCGTCACGCCCAACTCGGATTCGTGCCGCCTCGTCGTCGACGGCGAACCCTACGCCTGGCGCGACGGCGAGGCCGTCGTGTTCGACGAGACGTACATGCACCATGCCGAGAACCGGAGCGAAACCGCGCGCATCATCCTGTTCTGCGACATCGAGCGGCCGCTCACGAACCGCGTGATCACGGCGATCAATCGCTGGTTCAGCAGCACGATGATCCGCGCTACCCAGACGGAGAACGTCGAAGGCGACAAGGTCGGGCTCCTCAACCGGATTTTCAGCGTCGCCTACCGCGTGCGCCTGCAGGGCAAGCGCGTCAAGGCGCGCAGCAGGTTCGCCTACTACGCGCTCAAGTGGGCATTTTTCGGCGGGATATTTCTCGGAATACTCTTCCTGCCGTGACCTGCGGCGCGCGGCGCCGTGCGGGCCGCGTCGCGAGAGGCCCCCGCGGAACGACGCGGCGCGCCAGGCGCCGCGCTGGGCGGCCCGCGCGATCCGCGGCGTCACTCGTCGCGGAACTGCCGCGAATGCAGGCGGGCGTAGACGCCCTGCCGGGCGAGCAGCTCCGAATGCGTGCCCTGCTCGACGATGCCGCCGCGCTCGAGCACGACGATGCGATCGCAATGCTCGATCGTGGTCAGGCGGTGGGCGATCACGATCGTCGTCCGCCCGCGCATCAGCACGTCGAGCGCCGCCTGGATCAGCCGCTCGGACTCGTTGTCGAGCGCCGACGTCGCCTCGTCGAGGATGAGGATGGGCGCGTCCTTCAGGATGGCGCGGGCGATCGCGATCCGCTGGCGCTGCCCTCCCGACAGCCGGATGCCGCGTTCGCCGACGATGGTTTCGAATCCGCTGGGCTGCTCGCGGATGAATTCCAGCGCATTCGCCGCCGCCGCCGCGCGCTCGACAGCCTCGCGCGGGGCGTCGGCCATCATCCCGTAGGCGATGTTGGCGGCGATCGTATCGTTGAACAGTATGATTTCCTGGCTCACCAGCGCGATCTGGCGGCGCAGGTCCGGAAGCCTGACGTCCGCAAGGTCCCGGCCATCGAGCAGAATCCGGCCTTCGGTGGGCGTGTAGAAGCGCGGGATGAGATCGACGAGCGTCGTCTTGCCGCCCCCCGACGGGCCGACGAGCGCCACCGACTCGCCCGGCGCGATGTCGAGGTCGACGCCGGCCAATGCGGGCGGCGTATCGGGTCCGTAGCGTTTGGTCACCCGCTGGAAGCTGATGCCCCCGGGGGACCGATCGGGCATGGCGCTGCCCGCGTCCGGCTCGACGGGCTCGTCGATCAGCGCGAATACGCTTTCGGCGGCGGTGAGCCCGCGCTGGATCGTGCCGGTCACGTTGGACAGCGTCTTGAGCTGGTTCAGCAGGTGCAGCAACGCCAGCGTGTAGGCGACGAAATCCCCCGCCCGGTAGTTGCTGGCCGCGCTCTGCCGCACCGCGAACCAGAGGATCAGGCCGACGGCGACGGACACGATGATCTGGTTGATCGGCGTCCCCAGCGCGGCCGCGGCGGACTGCTTCGCGGTCGCCAGCCGGAGCTTGTCGGAGGCCGCGCGCAGGCGTCCGCTTTCGTAGCGCTCTCCACCGAAAACCTTGACGACCCGGTGCGCGCCTATCGCCTCCTCCAGCGCATGGGTCAGCGCGCCCGTGCGCTGCTGGACGAGCACGCTCACCCGCTTCAGGCGCTTGATGATCTTGCGAATGGCGATGCCCACGATCGGAAAGGTCGCGAAGGCGATCAGCGTCAGCTGCCAGTTCATGTACAACAGGTACGTCAGCATGAAGGCGATGGTCAGCGTGTTCCGGATGGCGACGGTGATCGCCTCCGACGCGGTCGCGGTGATCTGCTGCGCGTCGAAGGTGATCTTCGACAGCAGGAACCCGGCCGAACTCGCATCGTAGAACGCGGTGGGCAGGCGCAGCAGACGGTCGGAGGCCTCGCAGCGCAGGTCGAACACGACACGCGACCCGATCCATGCGAGCCCGTACTCGCTGATGTAGGAACCGATTCCGCGCAGCACGAAGACTCCGACGATCACGAACGGCAGCCACCTCGTGGCCTCGGCATCGAAGGTGCCGACGTTGTTGAGCAGCGGCTGGACGATCTGCAGCATCATCACGTCCGTCGACGCGACGAGCAGCATTCCGACGATGGCGAACGCGAACACCGCCCGGTACGGGCGCACGTATTGGAGCAGCCTGCGATAGAGGTTCAAGGAATGGAGGTTGCCGGAGGACGCGAAGGCGCGGCTGTGGTCGATGATTATATCGGAGCGACGTCCGCCGGCGCCGGATCCCCGGGTCGCGCCGCCGGTCCGCTATAATCGCGGGCCAGCGCATCCGCCGCGACCCTGCGCGGCGGATGCGTGAATTCGAGCGCCCCTTCCGATGAGCTACTACCGGTGCCACGTGTTCTTCTGCTGCAACCAGCGCGAGGCTCCGGAGGCCTGCTGCGCCAACCACGATGCCGCGGGGATGCAGGCGTATGCCAAGCAGCGGATCAAGGCGCTCGGGCTCAACGGCAAGGGCAGCGTACGCATGAACAAATCGGGCTGCCTCGACCGCTGTGCGGAAGGACCGGTGCTCGTCGTCTATCCGGATGCGGTCTGGTACACCTACGTCGACAGCAGCGATATCGACGAGATCATCGACGCCCATGTCATCGGCGGCAGGATCGTCGAAAGACTCCGCATTTGACTCCCAGGACCACCGAGCGCTTCGTCGTCGACGGGCCGGCCGGAACGCTGGAGCTGGTGGTCAATGCTCCCGAGCCCGCGCACGGCGGCGGCGTCCGGGGCATCGCGCTGGTCGCGCATCCGCATCCGCTGCAAGGCGGCACGCTCGACAACAAGGTGGCGCAAACGCTGGCGAAGACGTTTTTCGCGCTGGGATACGCGAGCGTGCGCTTCAATTTCCGCGGCGTCGGACAATCGGCGGGCAGCTTCGACAACGGCATCGGCGAGACCGCCGACGCGCTCGCGGCGCTGGCGCACGCGCGTTCGCGCTTCGGCGATCTGCCGGTGGTGCTGGCCGGGTTCTCGTTCGGTTCGTTCGTGCAGACGCGTGTCGCGCACACGGTGGCCGCCGAGCGGCTGGTGCTGGTCGGGCCCGCGGCCGGACGCATCGGGTCGGCGGCGGTGCCGGCGGACACCATCGTCGTCCACGGCGAGGAGGACGACGTCGTGCCGCTCGCCGACGTGCTCGCCTGGGCGCGGCCGCAGGCGCTCCCCGTCGTCGTTTTCCCGGGCTGCGGCCACTTCTTCCACGGGCGGCTTCCGCAGCTGCAGCGCGTGATCGCCGGCATGTGGCAAGGGCGTACCCTGGCGGCGCCGGGGGCGTGAGGCACGGGAGCGGCGGAAGCGGTCATGGCTGTTCGCAGGCGCATAACCACCCGGCAGTCGGCCAGGGACCGCAGCGGCGCGCCCGAGTGGCAGACGCGCGTCGACCTCGCCGCCTGCTGTCGTCTCGCCGCGCATTACCGCATGACCGATCTCATCCATACCCACGTTTCCGCGCACGTGCCCGATCGTCTCGACCCGTCGTACAGGACGAGAATCCGGCCATGAATCGCGATGCCCGATCCGCAGGTGCCCACGACGCGCGCCGGTGCCTCGGTGCAGCGCCCACCGACGACAGGACAGACGACATGACCATCGGCCACCCGACTCGCGCTGCCGGCACGCGGCCCGTCTCTCCGGCATTCGCCGGCTCGACCTGAGGTGCCGCGCGTGCCTTCCGGACCCGCTTCGTCTTCGCGTCACCCGTCGGACATTCCGACCGCCGGACGCGCTTCATCGGCCGGGCGGCCGGCGCCCGACGGCGACGTGGTCCTGCGAGTCGCCGGCCTGCGCAAGTCGTACGGCGCAAACGAGGTCGTTCGCGGACTCGATTTCGAGATTCGCCGCGGCGAGTGCTTCGGGCTGCTGGGCCCCAACGGCGCCGGCAAGACGACGACGCTTCGCTGCTGCCTGGGCCTGATCGAACCCGGCGCCGGCGTGATCGAGATGGTCGGGGAGCCCGTGCCGCGGGCCGCGCGACAGGCGCGCATGCGCGTCGGCGTCGTTCCCCAGGTCGACAATCTCGATCCCGACTTCACCGTCACCGAGAACCTGCAGATCTACGGCCGCTATTTCGGACTCGATCGGAAGACGCTGGACGCGCGGATCCCGAAGCTGCTCGATTTCGCGGGCCTCGCGGCAAGGGGCGACGCCGGAATTCGCACGCTCTCGGGCGGAATGAAGCGGCGGCTCACGCTGGCCCGCGCGCTCGTCAACGATCCCGAGTTCCTGATTCTCGACGAGCCGACGACGGGCCTCGATCCGCAGGCGCGGCACCTGATCTGGGACGGTCTGCGGCAGCTGCTTTCGCAGGGCAAGACGATCCTGCTCACCACCCATTTCATGGACGAGGCCGAGCGGCTGGCGACTCGTCTCGCGGTCATCGATCACGGCACGCTGATCGCATCCGACACGCCGCGCGCCCTGATCGATGCGCACGTCGAGCCCGAGGTGATCGAGATCTTCGGCGACGGTGCCAGGACGTGGGCCGACGTCCACGGCGCCGCGCTTTCGTCGCGCATGGAAATCACCGGCGAAACGGCGTTCTGCTACGCGGTGGACCCGCAGCCGCTGCTTGCCGCGCTCGCGCTCGCGCACGGCGTGCGTTACCTCCACCGTCCGGCAAATCTCGAGGACCTTTTCATCAAGCTCACCGGGCGCGAGCTGCGCGACTGAGACCGGGCGCGCATTCACGCCGCTGCCCCGCCGCGGGCGGACGCGCCGCCGCGCTCGGCCCGTCGCCCGGTGCAATTCGACGGGCATGTACACGGCGATCGGCGTGCGCCCGGCGGCGGAGTTTGGCAGAATCCGCTTTCGATGCCGTTGCCGCGCCGCCCCGGGAAGTCGCGGCTTCCCGGCCGGGCGCCGCAATCGACCCCGCGAAGCCCGCCGGCGGTTCGCAACTCTCCCCTGGAACTTCGGATGCATGTCCTGCCGCCACTGCTCTTCGCGTGCTTTCTCGCCCTGCTTGCATCGGCCGCGCCCCGCGACGCCCGCGCGACCGAAACCGATCAGTTCACGCTTCCGCCGAAACAGCTCGACGACCTCGGGCCGGACCTCGGCGCGATCGTGCTCGATGTCCTCCGGGCCGGCATCGCCGAGTGGAACCTCCGGGCCGACGCGTGGATCCAGGTCGATCGGCAGGCGGATCCCGGGTCGATCGTCGAGCGGGAATTCCTCGCCCGGGTCTACGAGCAGACCGGCGTCGGCCTTCCCGAGTCGACCGTCGAGCGCGCGCTTCGCTACGGCGCCTTTCCCGGGCGGAACGTCCGCTTCAGCCCCAGTCTCGGCGAATCGATCTATTCCTGGGTCTTCGCGCCTTTTCCTCTCGCCCATCTGACCACCGACTGCCCGACGATCAGGGTCTACGGGATCGATCTCGGCACGGACAAGATCGGCCACATCTTCCAGCAGGGCTACGAATACCTGATCCGGTACATGGACGCCCGCGACCGCGGCGCCGACGAGGCGACGGCCCTCGCCGGCGCCGTGAAGTACGGCGTCGTGACCGAATCGGGGTTGTACGGCGTCGCGCTTACCGGCGTGTACTCGAACGGCGATCTTGCCGGCAACTACGCGGGGTTCAAGTTCTACCGCAATCTGTTCCACGAAGTGCGGATCGGCGACCGGACGTTCGCGCCGATACTCCGCCGCGACGGCGTGCACTGGGTCATCGACCCGGGTCGCGACAATCCCGATCTGCTGCAGCCCTTCATCAGCGAGCACCTGAACGAAGCCTACAATCCTTCACGGTACTACTTCAGCGTCGAGCGCATTCGACAGCACGTGCGCGGTCGCTGTGAAGCCTGGTTCGCGCAGGTCCCGGGCTTCGACGAGCCCGGCCATCGCGCGCAGCTCGCGCGGGTGAGGACCTGGTTCGGCGAGCCCTACGGCTGGGAGTTGCCCGACGATGAGGCGGTGACGCTGCTCGAATGCTTCGGTGGCGCCGGCGTACGGCAGGGCATCGACCCGGCGCGCGGCGGCTAACCCCGCGTCCGCGCGCCGCATCCCTGCGCAGCGCCGCTGCGGCGACGAAGCCCCGGCGCGCGGCCGTTGCCTCCGTCAGCGTCGGGTTTCGCGTCCCGGCACCGAGCCGGTCGTCGATTCGTCGCCGGCGTGAGGGCCGATATCCGCCGGCGGCCCGGGAGGCGCGACGCCGGCGGGAACCTTGTAGCGGTTGTACGACCACAGGTATTGCGCCGGACACTTGCGGATCAATTGCTCGAGTCCGCGATTGAGCTGACGCACCCGCGATTCGCCTGGCTCGATCGGCGGGAGCGGCTCGAGATGGATCCGGTAGCCCTCGCCGCGCGGAAGCCGCTCGCAGAATGCAAGGATCACGGCCGCCGACGTGCTCTTCTGCAGCCGCGGCGCGAGGACCATGGTATAGGCGGGATGGCCGAAGAACTCGGTCCACTCGCCTTCGCCCCTCGCCGGCACCTGATCCGGAAGGATGCCCACCCATTCGCCCTTCCGGAGCGCCTTGAGCAAGGTGAAGACGCCCTGCATGTCGGCTCTCGCAAGGCGCACGCCCCCGCGTTCGCGTCCCGCGCGCATCAGCGGCTCGAAGACGCTCTGTCGCGGCGGCCGATACATCGCGGTGATGCCCGCCCGTGTCCCGGCGTAATGCGCGGCCAATTCGAAGCAACCCAGGTGCGGGGTGACGAAAATGATCCCCTTCCCGCGGGACTGCGCTTCCTGCACCGCCTCCTCGCCATCGACGCGGAGCACCTGCTTGATGATCTCGGCGTGGGGCCGCGTCCAGAACCAGGGCATTTCCAGGACCGTCTTTCCGGTCTCGGCGATCGCGGCGCGCTGCAATTGCGGATCGTCGAAGCCGGCGCGGCGCATGTTCTCGTCGAGGCGCCGGCGCTCGTGCGCCGACAGCATGAAGACGACGCGCGCCAGCGCCGCGCCGAGGGCCTGGACGACGCGCAGCGGGAGGGCCGCGATGAGTCGGAAGAGCAGGCGCATTCGGCGGCGGGGAGGGGGTGCGGATGTCGTCGCCGGCCGGACTGCGGCAACGGGACGCCGCGCAATGGCGAGCGGAAAACGCCGCGAGCGTCGTCGCCTCGATCGACACGCGACGTGGCAATGGTATAATTCAACAACGAAAACAGCAAGCTACGGCGAAAGTCCGACCACATGGGTTCGTACGCCCACATCAGGGAACTGCTGATCGAAAAATACGAGGTCAGCGCGGAAGCGATCAGGCCGGAGGCGACGCTCGCCGAACTGGGTCTCGATTCACTCTCCGTCGCGGAGATGCTGTTCGATGTGGCGGACAAGTACGACATCGACATCCCGGACGCAAGCGTGCAGTTGAGCACGCTGGGCGAAGCGGCCGCGCTCGTGGACGAGGTCATCCGGCAGAAGGGCAACTGACGGCGTGGCCGCCAGCCGGCGTCGCGTCTTTGTGACGGGCCTGGGTCTCGTATCTCCGCACGGCAGCGACCCCGACGCGGCATTCGAGCGGCTGTACGCGGGTGAATCGGCGATCCGGAAAATCCGGACCGGAACCGCCGAATTCGGCAGCGACGTGCTGCAGGCGCCGGCTTCATTCGATCCGGCGGGAATCGTCCCCAGGATCCAGCTCGCCGTCATGGACCGGGCCGCGCAGATGGCGGTCGTCGCCGCGTACCACGCCCTGACTGGCGCGGGACTGCTGGCGAACGACCGCGGACCGGCCGACGCGGGTGTCTACATGGGTTGCGCGCTGGGCGGCGCCCACGCCATCCAAGAAGCCTACCGCGTCTACTACCAGCGACAAAGCCGCAGGCTGAAGCCGGCGACCGTTCCGCTGATCATGGCCAATGCGCCGGCGGCCCACGTCTCGATGCGCTACGGAATGCTCGGCCCGTCGTTCACCTACTCGATCGCCTGCGCGTCGTCCGCCGTGGCGATCGGAGAAGCCTTTCGCGCCATCCGCGACGGCTACCTGGATCGTGCGCTGGCGGGCGGCGCGGAGGCGATGCTGAACGACGGCTCGGTCGCGGCCTGGGAAGCGCTGAGCGTGCTCGCGACCGAACATGCGGACGGCCCGGCGGCGTCGAGCCGGCCCTTTGCCATGGACCGCAGCGGTTTCGTGCTGGGCGAAGGCTCGGCGGCCCTGATGCTCGAGTCCGAGGACGCGATGCGCCACCGCGGCGCCGAGCCGATCGCCGAGCTCGTGGGATTCGGCGCGGCCAGCGACGCCCACAACCTCACGCAGCCCGGCGTCGAGGGCCAGGTGCGGGCGCTGCGCGCGGCGCTGGCGGACGCGGGGCTCGCGCCGGAATCCATCGGCTACGTCAACGCGCACGCGACCGCGACGATGGCGGGAGACAAGGTCGAGATCGATGCGATCAAGGCCGCCTTCGGCGATCATGCGCGCCGCCTTGCGGTCAGTTCGACCAAATCGATGCACGGGCATCTGGTCGGCGCGGCCGGTGCGCTCGAGCTCGCGATCACGCTGCTTGCACTCGAGAAGCGTCGTCTGCCGCCCACCGCGAATCTCACCGTTCCCGACCCGGCCTGCGACCTCGACTGCGTGCCCTGCGAGGGGCGCCCTGCGCCCGAAATCGAGTACGCGCTGTCCAACTCCTTTGCGTTCGGCGGATCGAATGCCGTCCTCGTCGCGCGCCGCGCCTGAAGCCCGCGCAGTTCGCCTGCGCCGGTAGACGGGGCGCCGCCGGAGCGGATCGACCGTCGTCCGGGGCCCCGGCCACGCTGGCCACGGCAAGCTATACTCGGCGTGTTCCGGAACGGGCCGCCTCGTGAACAACGTCGCCTTGCTGCATCCTCCTGAAATGTCGCTGCGCTGGACGTCGGTATGGCGCCGCAACCTGCTCGTCTGGAAGAAGCTGGCGATCGCGAGCGTCCTCGGCAACATCGCCGACCCGCTGCTCTACATGGTCGCGCTGGGCTACGGCATCGGCGCCTTCGTGCCCGAGGTCGGCGGGATGAAGTACATCGCGTTCATCGGCACCGGCATGGTCTGCCAGAGCGCGATGTTCACGTCGAGCTTCGAGGCGATGTACTCGGCCTTTTCGCGGATGCACATGCAGCGGACCTGGGAAGCGATCATCAACGCGCCGCTGTCCCTCGACGACGTCGTATTCGCGGAGTGGATATGGGCGGCGTCGAAGGCGGTGGTCTCGACGACCGCGATCCTGGCGGTGATCGTCGCGCTCGGATTCGGCCACTCGTGGCTCGCGCTGTGGATCGTTCCGCTCGGTTTCCTCGTCGGGCTCACCTTCGGCGCCTTCGGCCTGGTGATGACGTCGCTCGCGCCCAGCTACGATTTCTTCACCTATTTCTTCACGCTCGTCCTGACTCCGATGCTGCTGCTCTCGGGCGTGTTCTTCCCGGTGGACCAGATGCCCGCCGCGCTTCAGGGCGTCGCCGATTTCCTGCCGCTGAAACATGCGATCGACCTCGCGCGCCCGCTCCTGATGGGCAGGGTGCCGACCGGGATCCCGCTGCACGTGGCCGTGCTGCTGGCCTACGGCGTCGCCGCGTACATGACGGCGCTGGTGCTGACGCGGCGGCGCCTGCTGCGATGACGGCTGCGGCGTGCCCGGGAGCAGCCGATGCGATGCAGCGATGCCGCCCGGCACGCACCCCGGCGTCGCGTCGCGGGGCCATGACCGGCCGATGATCGAGCGGTTTTTCGCCCCGTGCCCGCGGGGCCTGGAAGCGCCGCTGGCGACCGAACTGGCGGCGATCGGCGCCCGGTATGTCGCAGCGGCCGAGGGCGGCGTCGCCTTCTCCGGCCCGCGCGAGCTCGCCTACCACGCGAATCTCGAATCGCGGCTGGCGAGCAGGATTCTCTGGCAGGTCGGTCACGGCCGGTATCGAAACGAAGATGATCTCTACCTGCTGGTGCGCGACATCGACTGGGCGCGGCACTTCGCCGTCGACCGCACGCTGCGCGTCGACGTCGCCGCCACGCGCTCGCCGCTGCAGAGCCTCGAGTTCGCGACGCTCAAGATCAAGGACGCCGTCTGCGACCGCTTCCGCGATGCGGGAGGAAAGCGGCCTTCGGTGGACAAGAGGCGCCCCGACGTCCGCGTGCATGCGTATCTCGGCGACCGCGAAGCGACCCTCTACCTGGACACCTCGGGCGAGGCGCTGTTCAAGCGCGGATGGCGGCGCCATGCCGATGCCGCGCCGTTGCGCGAGAATCTCGCGGCGGGACTGTTGGCGCTCTCCGGCTGGACGCCGGGCACCGCGCTCCTCGATCCGATGTGCGGCAGCGGCACGATCGCCATCGAGGCTGCGTCGATTGCCGCGGATCGCGCGCCGGGGCTTTCGCGAACGTTCGGATTCCAGAGGCTCGCCTGGTTCGACGGGCCGGCGTGGCAACGCATCCGACAGCGCGCGCACGACCGCCTGCGCGCGGCGCCGGGCCGGCAATCCATATTCGCGCGCGACATCGACCGGCATGCGCTCGAGCAATGCCGGGCCAACGCGGCCGCGGCGGGCGTCGCTTCCTGGGTCGGCATCGAGCCCGCCGACGTGCTGGATGCCTGTGCGCCGGCGCCCGCGGGACTGCTGGTCGCCAATCCGCCCTATGGCGTGCGCCTCAACGACCAGGCGCAGCTCGACGCGTTCTATCCGAAACTCGGCGACGCGCTGAAACAGCGGTTCGCCGGATGGACGGCCTGCTTCCTCACCGGCGATCTCCGGCTGGCGAAGCTGATCGGCCTCAAGCCTTCGAAGACGGACGCCGCTCTACAACGGCGACATCGAGTGCCGATTCTTCCGCTTCGAACTCGTCGCGGGCCGGCCGGCGCGTGCGCCGCGGCCGGAACCCGCCGGCGCCGGATGATAAGATGGCGGCTCGGCTTTTCATCCGTCACGAGGCAAGCGCCGTGTTCCTCCCGTCGCGCCACTACGTATCCGAACACACCCGATTCATCCGCGAGTTGCTGGAGAAGCAGCCGCAGCTCGTCCAGGATCAGAAGGACGGCCGCGCGATCTGGTGGGACAAGCGGCCGCAGGATCTCGCCGAACGCCGGAAGATGGATGAAGGCGGGGTTCCGCAGGCGGGATACGTCTACCAGAACGAATAGCGGCATGTCCCGGGCCGCTGCCGTCGTCCCTTGGCTCGCCGGGGGGCGCGGCGGGCAGGCGATCCGGTACCCGGGTCGCGCCGGGCTGGATGGGCGACCCGTCCCGTTGTCGGCGATCCCCGCAGCAGGCGAACGGGAATGGCGGGTGGGACGCCCGCGCTACCGGTCAGCGACCATGATCTCGACGTAGGCGCGGTCGCGCATCTGGCGCACCCAATCCTGGAACGCCTCTTCGGACTTGCGCTGGCGCATCGCCTGCGCGCCTGCTCGCGCTGACGCTCGGCGGTGATGTCCTGCGTGCGGCGCTCGATGACCTGGATCAGGTGCCAGCCGAACGGCGTGCGCACCGGCGCCGAAGTCTCGCCGATCTTGAGCTTGTTCATCGCCTGCTCGAAATCGGGCACCGTGTCGCCGGGCGAGATCCAGCCCAGGTCGCCGCCTTTCGAGGCGCTCGCGTCCTCCGAGTTGAGCCTCGCCTGGTCCTCGAACTTCGCGCCGCTGTCGATGCGGTCCTTGACCCGGTCGATCTTGGCCTTCGCCTCGGTCTCCGAGGTGATCTCGTTGACCTTGATCAGGATGTGCCGCGCGTGCGTCTGCTCGACGACCGTCGGCTGATTGCGGCTGCGCATCTCCTGCAGCTTGACGATGTGGAAGCCGGTCGACGAGCGCAGCACGCCGGAGACCTCGCCGGGCTTCATTCCGCGCACCGGGCTCGGCGAACACCGTCGGCAGCCGCGCCGGCGCGCGCCAGCCGAGATCGCCGCCCTTGCAGCGCGTCCGGCGCGTCCGAGAATCCGGCCGCGACCTGGCCGAAATCGGTGCCGCTCCCGGATCTGCTTCAGCGCGTCCTCCGCCCGCCGGCGCTTGGCGTCGATCTGCTCGGGCGACGCCTGCTCCGGCACGATCACCAGCACGTGCGAGAGCCGGTACTCGATCTCGCCGCCCGTCTGCGCGCCGACGTGGCGAGGAAATTGTCGACCTCGGCATCGCTGACGCTGATCTTGCTGTCGACCTCGCGGTCGCGCAGCCGCTGCACCATGATCTCGTTGCGGATGTCCTCGCGGTACTTCGCGTAGGTGATGCCCTCGCGCTCGACCGCCTTGCGGAACTCGTCCGGCGACAGCTTGTTCTCCTGCGCGACGCGCAGCGATCGTCCGCTCGACCTGCATGTCGTCGACGCGCACGCCGGTCTCCTTCGCGTACTGCAGCAGCGCGCGTTCGGTGATCAGCCGCTCGAGCAGCTGCTTCTCGAGCACGTCGGGCGGCGGCGGCGTCACGTTCTGCGACTTCATCTGCGGCAGCACGATGCGCTTCTGCTCGTTCAGGTCGAACTGCGTCAGCGCCTCGTCGTTGACGACGGCGACCACGCGGTCGAGCAGAATCGTGCGGTCGAGATTGATGCTGCGGGCGGGCGGCACCGGCTGCGCCGGCGTCGGCCGCCGCGCCGGGGCCTGCGGCGCGGCCGGCGTTTGCGCGGCCGGGGCCGGCGCCGTCGGGACCGGCGCTGCGGCCGCGAAGGCGGCGAGCATCGCGGCCTGCGCGACGAAATGGACGAGTAAGCGGGTGCGGGTCATGCCGGCTCTCAGAATTCGGGAAAGTAGTCGATGCTCCGGTCGCGCGGCGACACGGTCGGGTCGTTGGTCTTCAGGTAGCCCGGGACGCTGCGGCGCAGCAGATCGAGCGGACTGGTGCCGAAACGCGCGAGGCCGTTCAGCTCGATCTGCAGGTAGACCGAGTTGGTCGTTGTCTGCGTCGTCGTCGTCAGCCGCTGGCCGACCAGGCGCAGAACCCAGCACCCGGCATTGTACTCGACGCCGGCGACCGCCTCCAGCGTCTTGCTGTCCGAGCAGCGAATAGTTCCAGCGCCCGAGCAGCGTCCAGGTCTCGGTGACCGGCCATTGCCCGGAGACGTCGAACTGGTTCAGCTGCGACTGCGTGCCGATCGGATCGACATACTGGCGCGAGTACCGATAGCTCACATTGAGCACGCGGCCCGGCGTCGGCGTGTAGCGGACCCCGGCATTGATGCGCTCGGTCTGCGAGGCGTCGAAGTTGTACTGCCACAGCGCGCCCAGCGCCCAGGCGTCGGACAGCCGGCCCTCGACGCCGAGAAGGACGTCGGAGGTCGCCGCCGAACGCGGCGCCTCGTTCAGCACCACGCGCTGGTCCTGGAAGTAGAAGCGCTCGCCGATGGCCACCCGCAGGCGCTCGGCGCCGGTTTCCGGATCGAGGAACCGCGACGTCAACGCGAGCGTGAGCTGGTTGGCGTCGCCGATACGGTCGTTGCCGAGATAGCGGTTCACGCTGAACAGCTGGCCGAAGTTGAAATCGTCGACCGCGGTGTCGAAGACCGGCGCCTGGCTCTGGTTGCGGTACGGCACGTAGACGTAGAAGGCGCGCGGCTCGAGCGTCTGCACCACGTGCTGGCCGAAGGGGCTCCAGTCGCGCTCGAACACGAGGCCGGCGTCGACCGACGATGATCGGAATCACGTAGTTCTGGGTGCCCGGGACGTCGGGCCGGATCTCGTTCAGATCGTATTCGCGGACATGCACGCCGGTGCGCGCCGTGAGCGACCAGGCCGCGCCCTGGCGCGACCAGGCGACCGTCGGCCACGCGTACACGCGCTGGCCCGTCGTCAGCGTCGGCTGGCGAAAATAGGCGTACTCGCCGGTGCCGGCGAAGGTCAGCCCCATCCAGTCGGTCTCCTGCAGCGAACCCAGAACCTGCGGCACGCGGTTGTAGGGCGGCGGCGCCGGCGCGCTGGGATCCTGCAGCGTCTGGAAAGCCTGCGCGCGCGCCACCAGGCCCCAGGGCCCGTTGGTGTAGGCGAAGCCGCCTTCGCGCGGGAGCGTCGTCAGCGAAGTGAACGACACGCGGTCGGCGAGATCGGCGAAATAGGTGTCGTCCGAGACCTTGTTGAGGTTCACATAGCCCGAGAGGCCCGGCAGCAGCGCGTTGAAGCTCTGGTTGTGCTTCCACGACAGCGCGTAGCGGGCGGTGCCGGTGACGCGGTCGTTGGGAAGGTCCTCGGCCTCGGCGCCGCCGAAGATTTCCTCGGACAGGTAGCGGAACTGCGCGGCCAGCTGCACGCCGCGCTTGGTCATGATCCGCGGAGTGAGCGTGGCGTCGTAGTTCGGGGCCAGGTTCAGGTAGTAGGGCATCGAGGCGTCGAAGCCGCGCGTGCCCGACGATCCCAGCATCGGAGTGAGGAATCCCGACTTGCGCTCCCTGGAAAGCGGGAACTCGATCCACGGGCTGTAGGCGATCGGAACGCCGAGGAAATGCACGGTTGCGTCGTGTCCCGTGCCCACCATCCGCGACTTGTCGACTTCGAGCTCGCCCATCCGTATGTACCAGTCGTCGCGCGGCGCGACGCAGGTCGTGTAGCGCGCGTCGGTCGCCTCGTAGTGCTCGGGGCCGGCGAAGCGGATCTCGGCCGCCGAGCCGCGAGCGCCGTTTTCGCCGATGTAGAAGCGCGGCGACGAAAACGAGCCCGTCTCGGTATCGCGCTTGAATCTCGCCTCCGGGCCGGTGATCCAGTCGATGCCGCGCCGGAGGAGCACGTCGCCCCTGGCCCAGACCTCGTTGTCGCCGAAATCGTAGTAAAGCCAGTCGGAGAGCACGGTCTCGCGCCGCGTGCGCAGCTCGACCTTGCCCGATGCGGTCACCCGTTCGCCGGGCACGCCTTCGATGCGGTCCGCGCGAAAGAAGATGGCGCCGCTGTCGCGGTCGAACGGAGCGCGCGTCGCATCGGCGGGATTCGGCTTCGTCGACGACGACGCGGCGGCGGCGCCGGGCGGCGGCCGCAAGGGCGGCGGCGCCAGTTCGCCGGCCGGCCGGAGCGCGGGCGCCGGCACGGCGCTCGCGTCGTCGTCGGCCGCCGCGGCCCGCGCGAGGGTCGCGACCGCCAATGCCAGCGCAAGGGAAGTCAGGCGGTGCGGCATGCGCCGGCCGGGGGACGGAAGGGGAAGGGGCACGATGCTAAAATGCGCCATTCTAGCCTGCCGCCCGCGGCCTTCCTGCGCAGCCGGGCCTCACCGTGCACGGTCGCCGCAGGTTTCCTCCTCCGCGATGCCATCCCCCGCCCCTGTGTCTCCCGATGCACGCCTGGACGCGCTGATCGCGTGGGCGGCCGGTGCGCTCGGGACGAGCGACTTCGCGATCCAGCCCGCCTCTGCCGACGCGAGCTTCCGCCGCTACTTTCGGATCACGCCGTCGGCGCCCTGGCGCGACCGCGCGACATTGATTGCGATGGACGCGCCGCCACCGCATGGAGGATTGCCGGCCCTTCGTCCACGTCGCCCGTCTGCTGCAGGCCGCCGGCGTCCACGCGCCGGACGTGCTCGCGCAGGACCTGGATCGTGGCTTCCTGCTCCTCGAAGACCTCGGAAAAACGACCTACTTCTCGGCGCTCGATCCGTCATCGGCGCCGCATCTCTACTCGGAGGCGATCGACGCGCTGATCCGCTGGCAGTGCGCGACGCGCGAGAACGAGCTGCCGCCCTATGACGAAGCGCTGCTCAGGCGCGAGCTCGACCTCTTCCCCGACTGGTACGTCGCGAGACACCTGGGCCTGACGCTCGGAAGCTCGCAGGCGGAGACTCTCGCGCGGGCGTTCCGGCTCATCCTCGACAACAACCTCTCCCAGGCGCGCGTCAATGTCCATCGCGACTACCATTCGCGCAACCTCATGGTCGCCGACCCGAATCCCGGCGTGCTCGATTTCCAGGATGCGGTGATCGGGCCGGTCACCTACGACCTGGTGTCGCTGCTGCGCGACGCGTACGTCGCGTGGGACGAGGAGCTGCAGATCGACTGGGCGGCGCGCTACTGGGAGCGCGCGCGGCGCGGGGGCCTCCCGGTCGGCGCGGACTTCGCCGCATTCTGGCGGGACTTCGAATGGATGGGCGTGCAGCGGCAATTGAAGGTGCTCGGCATCTTCGCGCGGCTGTGCCATCGCGACGGCAAGACCGCGTACGTCGAGGCCATGCCCCGAACGATGGCCTACCTCCGCGCCGCCTGCGGCCGCTACCGGGAACTCGGGCCGCTGCTGGCGCTGATCGACGAACTCGAGCGCCGCACGCCGGTCACCGGGCACACGTTCTGATGCGCGCATGACGGTCGGCGCCATGATACTTGCCGCGGGTCGCGGCGAGCGAATGCGGCCATTGTCGGATTCCTGCCCGAAGCCGCTGCTGCCGGTCGCCGGCAAGCCGCTCATCGCATGGCAGATCGAGGCGCTCGCCCGCGCCGGGCTCCGCGACATCGTGATCAATGCGGCGCATCTCGCCGGGCGCCTCGTCGCGGAGCTCGGCGACGGCGCCGCGTTCGGCGTGAAGCTGCGCTGGTCGCTCGAGCCCGAGCCCCTCGAGGCCGCGGGCGGCATCGCGACCGCGCTCCCGCTGTTGCCGCCGGGACCGGCGCTGATCGTGAGCGGCGACCTCTGGACGGCGTACGACTATGCGGCGCTCCTGCCGCGGGCGAGGGCGATGGCGCGCGATGCGGCCGCACCACGCGTTCATCTGGTGATGGTCCCCAACCCGCCATACCACGCGTCGGGCGACTTCGTTCTCGTCGACAGCGGTCGGGAAGCTTCCGGCCGGGCAATTCCGCAGGGGCACCTGCACCTGCCCGCCGCTGACGCGGCGGGCAATGCCGCCGGCTGCCGGACTTTCGGCAACATCGGCATCTACGACACCGCGTTGTTCCGCGAACTTCCGCGCGGAGCAAAGCTCGCGTTGCTTCCGCTCTTCCGTCGCTGGATCGCCGACGGCATCGTCAGCGGCGAGCTGTACGTCGGCCCGTGGGCCAACGTCGGCACGCCCGACGAACTGATGCGGCTCGATGCGTCGATCCGAAATCAACCGCCGCCACCGACCAGGGAACGTCCATGATGCCCGCCGCCGACCCCAATCCCCTGCTCGATTTCACCGGCCTGCCGCGTTTCGACGCGATTGGCAGCGAGCACGTCGTCCCCGCGGTCGATGCGCTGCTCGCCGAAGCCCGCGCCGTGGTCGAGGCTGTCGTCGCCGATGCGCGCCCGCCGTCGTGGGACAACGTCGCCGAGCCGCTTGCCGATGCGCTGGACAGGACCGAGCGCGCCTGGGGCGCCGTCGCCCATCTCAACGCCGTCGTCAGCACTCCCGATCTTCGCGACGCCTACCACGCGAGCCTGCCGAAGATCACCGCGTTCTACGCCGACATCACCCAGGATCGGCGTCTCTACGCCAGATACAAGGCGCTCTCCGCGTCGCCGGGCATCGAGTCGCTCGATGTCGCGCGGCGGAAGGTGATCGACAACGAGCTGCGCGATTTTCGCCTGGGCGGCGCGGAACTTCCCGACGCGGAAAAGTCCCGGCTCAAGGCCGTCGACGAGGAACTCGCCGACCTGTCGGCGCAATTCGACGACAACGTGCTGGACGCGACCAACGCATGGGCCCTCTACGTCGAGCGACGAGGCCGACCTCGCGGGCATCCCGGGCGACGTCCTGGCCGAGGCGCAGTCCGCCGCCGCGGCCGACGGCAGGCGTGGATGGAAGCTGACGCTGCGCATGCCCTGCTACCGTCCGGTGATGATGTACGCCGAAAGCCGCTCGCTGCGCGCGACGCTGCATCGGGCCTACGCGACCCGGGCCTCGGAACTCGGAGAAAAGCCGGAATGGGACAATTCGTCCATCGTCCGGCGCATCCTCGAGTTGCGCCGCGAGGCCGCCGGTCTCCTCGGCTACCCGGATTTCGCCGAACTGTCGCTGGCCACGAAAATGGCAGGTAGCACGGGCGAGGTGCTGGCCTTCCTGCGCGACCTCGCGCGGCGCAGCAAGCCGTTCGCCGAGCGCGATATTGGCGAGCTCTTCCGGTTCGCGCGGATCGAGCTCGGCCAGAGCGCCCTCGAGGCCTGGGATCTCGCCTACGTTTCCGAACGGCTGAAGGCGAAGCGCTACGCATTTTCGGACCAGCAGGTTCGCTCGTACTTCCCCGAGAACGCCGTGCTCGCGGGCCTGTTCCGCGTCGTCGAGACGCTCTACGGCATCGTGATTCGCGAGGCCGAAGCCGCGGTGTGGCACCCCACGGTGCGCTTCTTCGAAATCACGGATAGCGCCGGCGCGCTGCTCGGGCAGTTCTATCTCGATCTGTACGCCCGGCCCGGCAAGCAGGGCGGCGCATGGATGGACGACGCGATCAACCGCCGGGTCGCCGACGCGCGCATCCAGCATCCCGTCGCGTATCTCACCTGCAATCTCTCGGCGCCCGGCGACGGCAGGCCGGCGACGTTCACGCACGGCGAAGTCATCACGATCTTCCACGAGTTCGGCCACGGACTGCACCAGCTGCTCACGCGCGTCGACGTCGCCGGCGTCTCCGGCATCCAGGGCGTCGAATGGGATGCGATCGAGCTGCCGAGCCAGATCATGGAGAACTTCTGCTGGGAGTGGGAGGTGCTGTCGCAGATGTCGGCGCATGTCGAAACCGGCGAACCGCTGCCGCGCGAGCTGTTCGACAAGATGCGCGCCGCCAGGAATTTCCAGACGCGGCATGGACATGATCCGGAATCTCGAGTTCGCGCTTTTCGACATGCTGGTGCATTCGACGTTCGACCCGCGCGTGGGCGGCTCGCCGCAGGACGTTCTGGACGCGGTGCGGCGCGAGATCGCGGTCCTGCCGCGTCCGCAATACGATCGCTTCATCGAGTCGTTCGGACACGTCTTTGCCGGCGGCTACGCGGCCGGCTACTACAGCTACACGTGGGCCGAAGTGCTCTCCGCGGACGCCTACGGCCTGTTCGAGGAGATGGGGGTGCTTTCGCCCGCCGCAGGCGCCAGGTTCCGGGACGAAGTCCTCGCCCGCGGGGGCACCCGGGCGGCCATCGATTCGTTCGTCGCCTTTCGCGGACGGGCGCCCCAAATCGACGCGCTTCTGCGTCATAATGGAATGGTGAACCCGGCCTGAGGAGGACGAATCATGCTACCCGCAACCCGGCGCAACGCGCTTGCGTGGTGCATCGCCGCCGTAGCAGCGGTTGCCGCCACCGCCGGCGCCTACGCGCAGGACCAGCAGGTTTACCGCTACGTCGACAAGGACGGCCGGGTCGTCTATTCCGACCGCATGCCTGCACGCGGCTACTACGGCGTCGAGGCGAAGCGGCTGGACGCCAACATCATCGAGAACGACGAGCTTCCCCTTGCGGCGCGGCAGGCGCAGGAGCGCTTCCCCGTGACGCTCTACACGTTCGCGTGCGGCGTCGTGTGCACCAGCGCCGAGGCACTCCTCAACCGTCGCGGCGTGCCGTTCACGACCGTCGCCGCCGACACGCCGCAAGGCGCGGAGAAGCTGTCGAAGGCAACCGGAGAGCTGCGGGTGCCGGTGCTGCAGATTGGCGACAAGAACTTCATCAAGGGCTACAGCGAGCCCCAATGGCAGGCAGCTCTCGACGAGGCCGGGTATCCGAAGGCGGCGGCCCCGCGCCGCACGCCTGTGAACCGGACGCCGCCGGACGCCGCCGCCGCCGCCGCCGCAAACCAGGCGCCGCAGACAGTCAGCGCACCATCCTCCGGCTATCCCAAGCAGTAGCGAGCCGGGGCGCAGTGGCGCGAGCCAGGGAGCAGGTGCCCCGCGCGCGGGTAGCGCGTGGGGATGCGACCAGGTCGAGTCGACGCAACGAGGCCGACGCGCCAAGCTCTGCATTGCACGACAGTGCAAGGAGGCCGAGGGGGCCCCAGGTGCGAAGCGCGTGGGGATGCGGCCGGCTCGGCCCGCCGCTCTCGGACCACGGGTCTGCATGTACGGCAAGTCAGCGGAATGGCGAATGGGTCCTGTGCGAACAGCCGAGATCGCAACCGTGGAATTCGACCGCAACAAATACGGTCGGCTTTCGCTGGTCGACGCAGCTCCGTTCCACGCCCTCGCCAACTTCATCGTCACGGAACGTCCGCACCGATTGCGGTTCCACGAACTGCTGTTCTTTTCGGGTGGACGCGGGTCTCTCGACGTGGACGGAGCCGGCACGGAACTGCGGCCCGACAGAATCTGCTTCACCGCACCCGGCGAGGTCCGCCGCTGGCGCCTCGATGCGGCGCCACAGGGGCACGTGGTGCTGTTCGACAGCGACTTCATCGGCGAATTCTTCGGCGACGCGCAGTTTCTGGAAGATTTCCTCGCCTTCGGCGCCCGGGATTGCCGTTTCATCGATGTCGAAGGCGAAGGGTTCGCGCGACTGATCGGGATCGTCGACGCGATGCGCCGGGAGCTCGAGCAGCTGCGCGACGACAGTGCGCACATGCTGCGCGCCCTTCTCTACCAGCTCCTTGTCGAAGTCGCGCGCCGGCGCCCCCCCGCCTGCCGCCGGCCGAGAGGGCCGGGCGGCGCGCTGCACTCCCGCTTCGCCGCGCTGGTGGACGGGCATTTCCGGTGTCTGCGGCAGGTTTCCGAGTACGCCGGCCTGTTGGGCGTGAACGCCAATCATCTCAATCAGGTCGTCCGCAATGCAACCGGCCGCACCGCCAGCGGCGTGATTCACGAGCGCCTGTTTCTCGAATCGCGAAGACTCCTGCTGCATACGGATCGAACGGTAGCGGCGATCGCATCGGAACTCGGATTCGCGGACCCTTCGTACTTCAACCGCTATTTCAGGCGAATGGCCGGCGTCGCGCCCCGCGCCTTCCGGATGCGGGGGAAAAGTACCGCGTTTCCCGCGAAAACGGACTTGATGGCCATTCGCGAATGACGCTAGAGTGAGCCGCGCGGACGCAGCATCCGGGGTCGCCGCCGCGAGCGCCCGCCTTCCATCGATTGCGGCGGCAATCGGGCAGTGCCCGTATTCATTCGAGCCACCATGTGCATTCGCTTCGTGACCTTGTTCCTGGCCGCGCTTGGCGCGGCGAGCCCTGCGTCGGCGGATTCGGTGAATTCCACGGCGCGGCAGGTCACCCGGCTCGCCGACGGCGTCTACATGATCCGGCACGCCGACCCCACCGACGACTTTCCCGACGGGAACACCACCGTGATCATCGGGGCGAAGGACGTGCTGGTGATCGACTCTTGCTACCTGCCTTCGTCGGCGCGCGAGGACATCGCGCAGATTCGCCGGTGGACCGACAAACCCGTGCGCTACGTTCTCAACACGCACTGGCACAACGACCACAACGGGGGAAACGCTGCGTATCTGGAGGCATTTCCGGAGGCGGCGATTGTCGCGCACGCCGAAACGCGCGCGATGATGATGGCACGCATCCCCTCCTACGTGGCGCGTTACACCGCCGAGGATTCGGTCTTCGGCAGGCAGCGCGCGGACCTCGCGAGGATGGTGGCGACGGCGACCGACGCGTCCGGGAAGGCCCTGTCCGCCGCTCAGGTCGCGGAAGCTGCGCGCAGCCTCGCGTTGAAGAAACGGGCGGTCGACGAGTTCAAGGCCTACGTCTTCGCGCCGCCCTCGCTCACGTTCGACCACGAGCTTGTGGTCGACCTGGGAAACCGCGAAGTGCAGCTCAAGTTCCTGGGGCGGGGAAACACGGGCGGCGATGTCGTCGCCCATCTCCCGGCCGAGAAGATACTGATCGCCGGGGACCTCCTCGACCACCCGGTCCCCTACGCCTTCGGCGGCTACCCGACCGAGTGGATCGGGACGCTCCAGGCCATGGCGGGCATGGACGCCGTGACCATCGTCCCGGGGCATGGCGACGTGCAGGTCGGCAAGGCCTACGTCCTCGAGGTCATCGATCTCCTGCAAACCGTGGTCGCCGTGACCAACGCCGTCGTCGCCAGCAAGGGATCGGCCGCGACCGTGGACGACGTGGCCAAGGCGTTGGATCTCTCCAGGTTTCGCAGCAGCATGGCAGGCGGGGACAGGGGCAACGAGGAATTCTTCGACGAATCGATGGAAAGTCTCATCAGGATCGTCTTCGCCGAAGTCAAGGCGCGGTAGTCCGTCGCCTTCCGGGATTGCGACCTGCTGCGGACCATGCCGCGTGCATCGTCACGACGCACCATGCGCAATCGCGTCGCGGCATGCAGGTCGGCTTCCACCGACGTCGCTGGAAATGTCGACCGAGGAAGGACGCGCGACGGCGCCGAAAGTTGCGCCGCATGCGCGGACAATTGGCGGCGAGAAGCGTCGGGCAGCATTCCACGCGTGACGCGGTGCCGTCCACGGTCAATCCTCTTCAACCGACGGAATAATTCATGAAGATTGCCACCTGGAATGTGAATTCGCTGAATGTTCGACTGCCTCGCGTCCTGAACTGGCTCGCGTCGGAAAGGCCGGACGTCCTCTGCCTGCAGGAAACCAAGATGGAGGACGCGAAATTTCCCCGCAACGAACTCGCCGACGCGGGCTACGCGGCGCAGTTCTCCGGCCAGCGCACCTACAACGGCGTCGCGCTGCTGCTGCGCGATGCCGTCGGCGACGCGACCGGCATCGTCTCGGCGATCCCGGGGTTCGCCGACGAACAGAAGCGCGTCATGGCGGCGACGGTCGCCGGCGTACGCATCATCGATTTCTATGTGCCCAACGGGCAGTCGGTGGATTCCGACAAGTACCGGTACAAGCTCGACTGGTGCCGTGCCGCGACCTCGTGGCTCCGCGACGAGGTCGCGCGGCATCCGGAACTCGCGGTTGCCGGGGATTTCAACATCGCGCCCGAAGACCGCGACGTGCATGATCCCGAACTATGGCGCGGCCAGGTGCTCTGCACGGATCGGGAGCGGGCGGTCTTCGGCGACTGGCTCGCGCTGGGATTGCAAGATGGGTTCCGCCTTTTCGATCAGCCGGCAAACGTGTTCAGCTGGTGGGACTACCGTCAGCTGGCCTTCCCGAAAAACCGAGGGCTGCGCATCGACCATATCCTACTGTCGCCGGCGCTGGCCGCGAAATGCACCGGCTGTCGAATCGACCGCAACGCGCGAAAGGGAGAGAAGCCGTCCGACCACGCGCCCGTGATCGTCGAAATCGCCTCGTGACGATCGCCGCCGCGCGGGACGCGGGCGCAATCCGGGCAAAGAGCGGCTTCGCCCGATGACGCCACGGCCGGCCGCGACACGCGGACGCGGCGGCCAAACCGCTATTCGGCCGACCGGTCTGTCTTCTTCGATTCCGGCTCGAGACCGAGCTCCTGTATCTTGCGGGTCAGCGTGTTGCGGCCCCAGCCCAGGCGTTGCGCGGCTTCCATCCGGTGTCCTCCGGTGTGAGCGAGCGCGCCCAGGATCAGCGTCTTCTCGAACTCCCGCTCGAGCCGGTCGCCGACGGCCGGCTCGCCGCGCGCGAGGGCCTGCGCCAGTTCGCGATCGAGCGACTGCTGCCAGTCCGTCTCTGCGCTCATTTCGCTGCGCTGCTGCGCGTCCCGCACTTCGGGCGGCAGATCGGCGACGCCGATTCGCTGCCCCGGCGCCATGACGGTGAGCCAATGGCAGATATTCTCGAGCTGGCGCACGTTTCCGGGAAACGGAAACGCGGCCAGCACTTTCATCACCTCGTCCGACAGCAGTTTCGGCTCCACCGCGAGTTCGCGCGCGCTCTTCTGCAGGAAATGACGCGCGAGCGGCGCGATGTCCTCCTGTCGCTCGCAAAGCGGCGGCAGGCGCAGCCGGACCACGTTCAGGCGATGCATCAGATCCTCGCGGAACAGGCCCTGGCGGACCCGTTCCTCGAGATCCTGGTGCGTCGCCGCGATGACGCGGACGCTCGACTTCAGCGGCGCGTGCCCCCCGACGCGGTAATACTCGCCATCGGACAGCACGCGCAGCAGGCGCACCTGGAGTTCGGGCGGCATGTCGCCGATTTCGTCGAGAAACAGCGTGCCGCCCTCGGCCTGCTCGAAGCGCCCGCGGCGCGCCGCCTGCGCACCGGTAAAGGCGCCGCGCTCGTGCCCGAACAGCTCGGATTCGAGAAGATCCCTCGGGATCGCGGCCGTATTGATCGCGACGAACAGTCCGGCGGCGCGCGGGCTGTGCCGGTGCAGTGCGCGCGCGACGAGTTCCTTGCCGGTCCCCGATTCACCCGTGATCAGCACGGTGGCGCTCGACTGCGACAGCCGCCCGATCGCCCGGAATACCTCCTGCATGGCGGGCGCCTGACCCAGCATTTCGGGCGCGTCCGCCGTGGCCACCGCGGCTTTGGCCGGCGTGGGCGTCTCGGTGGTCGCCCGGCGGATGAGCGCGAGGGCGTGGTCGATGTCGAAGGGCTTCGGCAGGTATTCGAAGGCGCCGCCCTGAAACACGGCCACGGCGCTGTCGAGGTCGGAGTATGCGGTCATGATGATGACCGGTATGTGCGGGAAACGCTCCTTCACCTTGTCGAGCAGCACGAGACCCGACTCGCCGGGCATCCTGACGTCGGAAACGAGAACCTGCGGCTGGCTCACCGACAGCGCCTGCAGCACCTCGTACGCGGAAGAGAACGACTTGTACGGGAGACCTTCGCGGGCAAGCGCCTTTTCGAGCACCCAGCGAATCGAACGATCGTCATCGACGATCCATATGGGCTTCATCGCGGCGGTTCCCGGAGGTTCATGATCGTAGGCGTGCATTCGTTTCCCGAGGAATCTACGCGCCGGCGCGCCCGAACTCCAGCGGCAGCAGAATCGTGAACACGGTGCGCCCCGGCACGCTCTCGCATTCCACGGTCCCGCCGTGCTGGGCGATGAACGTCTGCGCGAGCGTGAGCCCGAGTCCGGTGCCGCCTTCGCGTCCCGACACGAGCGGATAGAAGATCCTGTCCCGCAGGGAATCCGGAATCCCGGGTCCGTTGTCCTCGATCGAAAGCGCCACCGCGAGGCGATGCCGCTTCCTGGCGAGAGTCACGTACCGCGCGACCCGCGTGACGATCCGGATCTGCGGGTCGGCCGTGGAACCCGCGAGCGCCTGGGCGGCATTGCGAACGATGTTGAGCGTGGCCTGCGTCAGGTGCTCGGGGTCCGCGTCGAACTCCGGCAGGCTGCTGTCGAAATCCGAGATGATCGCGACCTGAGGGAATTCCGCCTGCACCACGCCCTTGACGCGGACGACGAGCTCGTGGATGTTCGTGCGGCGGTAGGTGGGGAGCCGGTGAGGCGTGAGCAGCCTGTCGACGAGCGACTGCAGCCGGTCGGCCTCGCCGATGATCACCTGGGTGTACTCGATCAGCGGCGGCCGGTCGAGTTCGCGTTCGAGGAGCTGCGCCGCGCCGCGAATGCCGCCCAGCGGGTTCTTGATTTCGTGCGCAAGGCTCCGTATCAGGTCCCGGTTGGCCTGCTGCTGTTCGAGCAGGCGTTCCTCGCGTGCGATCTTCAGTTGCTGATCGATGTGACGGAATTCCAGCAGCAGCGCCGCATGGGCCGCGTCCATCGGCGAAACCGTGCAGGTGAGATGGAGCTTGGGCTTGCCGACGACGCCGAGCTCCACTTCCTGTTCCGTGTAGGTGGCGCCCACGGCCACGGCCTTTTCGATTGCCGCATCGAGATGGGAGGCGTCGGCGAAGATGTGGCCCGTCCGGTGACCGACGAGCTGTTTTCGCGAGAGTTCGAACAGGTTTTCCGCCGCCGGATTGGCATAGACGACCGTCCGCCCCGGGTCGAGCAGAAGCACCGCAGTGGCAAGGAGCTCGAGCCCGGGATAGGCGCTCGCGGCAGGTTCGCCAATGGACAGGGGAGCGTGATTCACGAAAGCGGTGGCGCGTGCCTTGCAGGCTGCGGAGCGCGCGATTCCTTGAAGCTACCTTAGCAATATCCGCGCCCGGAATCGAGGTTGCGCGGGTCGCCGCATTTCGCTTTCGCCGTACAGCCGTCACTTGCCGGCGGCGAGTTCCCTTTTCAGCGCTTCGATGTTCCTCTCGTGCACGCCGACGGCCTGGCGCAGTTTCGCAATTCGCTCGCGGTACTTCTCGACGTTGGCGCGCTCCTCCGGCAATGCGGCGGGCGCACCTTCGGCATAGGCGGCGCGCGCGTCCACCAGGAGCTTTTCCTCGGCCGCCAGCTCGTCGGACAGGACCTTGCGGCGCACGTCGTCGCGGCCCTTCTGCGTCGCCGGGTCGACTTTTGGAAACGCGGCCGGAGTCGGGGTGCTGCTGCGGGCGCTGCTCTTCTGCTGGGGTTCGGGCTCGGCTGCGCCGGGGACGTTGAAATAGGAAAACGCACCCGACTCGGTCATGCAGCGGTACAGGTCCCTCGTTCCGACGACGAAGATCGGCTTGTTGACGCAGCCCGACTCCTTCGCCTTTTCGCCAACGGTGGCGCCCGCCGCGGGGAGCGGGCACGCCAGCGCGCAACACAACGCTGCGGCCGCGCGCCACGCGATTCGGCGGCAGGGGCCGGGCATTGCCTGGAGACGCATCATGCCGCCGAGTGTATTGAATTCGAGGCGCACAAGCAAAAGGGCGGGCCGCAGTGGCCCGCCCCCTATGGCGCGATGCCGCGCGCAATCTACAGGCTGTAGTACATCTCGTACTCGACCGGATGGGTCGTCATCCGGAACCGCGTGACCTCTTCCATCTTCAGGCTGACATAGGCATCCAGCATGTCGTCGGTGAACACGCCGCCCTTGGTAAGGAAAGCGCGGTCCCTTTGCAGATGGTCGAGCGCCTCGTCGAGCGACGCGCACGGATGCGGAACCTTCGCGGCCTCCTCGGGCTCGAGATCGTAGAGGTTCTTGTCCATGGGATCGCCGGGATGAATCTTGTTCTGAATGCCATCCAGCCCGGCCATCAGCATCGCGGCGAAACCGAGGTAAGGATTGCATGTCGGATCGGGGAAACGCACTTCGATGCGGCGGCCCTTCGGATTGGAAACGTAGGGGATGCGGATGGCCGCCGAACGATTGCGCGCCGAGTAGGCCAGGTTGATCGGCGCCTCGAAGCCGGGAACCAGCCGCTTGTAGGAGTTGGTTCCCGGATTGGTGATCGCATTCAGCGACTTCGCGTGCTTGATGATGCCGCCGATGTAGAAGAGCGCCATCTCGGAAAGGCCCGAGTATCCATCGCCGGCGAACAGGTTCTTGCCGTCCTTGAAGATCGATTGATGGACGTGCATGCCGGATCCGTTGTCGCCGACGATCGGCTTCGGCATGAACGTCGCCGTCTTGCCGTAGGCATGCGCGGTGTTGTGCACGGCGTATTTCAGCACCTGCAGCCAATCGGCGCGCTGCACGAGAGGCGCGAATTTCGTCCCGATCTCGCATTGGCCGGCGTTGGCGACCTCATGGTGGTGGACCTCGACTTCGACGCCCATCTGCTCGAGTGCGAGGCAGATCGCCGAGCGGATGTCCTGCAGCGAATCCACGGGCGGGACGGGGAAGTATCCGCCCTTGACCGTCGGCCGGTGTCCCATGTTTCCGCCTTCGAACTTGTCGGCGGACGACCAGGCGGCCTCGGACGAGAACACCTTGCAGTAGCTGCCGGACATGTCGACCGACCACTCGACGGCGTCGAAAATGAAGAACTCGGGCTCGGGCCCGAAATAGGCGGTGTCGCCGAGTCCGGTCGACTTGAGATAGGCCTCCGCGCGCCGGGCCAGCGAGCGCGGGTCGCGCTCGTAGCCTTTGCCGTCGGTCGGTTCGACGACATCGCAGGTGATGTTAAGCGTCGTCTCGTCCATGAACGGATCGATGTAAGCGGTGTTCGAGTCCGGCATGAGGAGCATGTCGGAGGCCTGAATGCCCTTCCATCCGGCAATCGACGAACCGTCGAACGCGTGCCCGGCGTCGAATTTGTCCATCGTGAACTGCTTGGTCGGAACCGAGACGTGCTGCTCTTTGCCGCGGGTATCGGTGAAGCGAAGGTCGACGAACTTGACCTCCTTTTCCTTGAGGGTCTTGAGCACGTCGGCGGGGGTGTTCATCGGAATCTCCTGGTCAAAGCGCAAAGTGGCGAACGGTGCAGTGCAAAATGGAACGGAATGCAATTAGCGATAACTATGCCATAACCAATCATGGCGGAAATCCCTGTTCGGGAACGAACCGGGTGCAATCCGGACACTCCGGAGGATCAAATTGCACCATTGTGGCGCGTCTGTTCGGCCGTGCCGCCACAAAATGGAGCGCCACTCGCCCTTGCGAGCCAACGCCATGCTGCGTCGCGTCAAACGCGCCACGAAAACTGGACTTCGCGGCCCCTGTTGTCGGTCAGACGGTCATGCAATTCTGCAAGCTATTGTTAATTAACATATATCTTAGAATCGGGATTGAGCCATTCAACGCCCCATAATGGAGCAACGGGCTGGGCGGCAGTCTCGACGTCCCCTTGGACCGGCTGATGCGCGTTCGGGTCAAGGATAAAACATGTACAGGCGATACCCGGCCTGCGTGGTGGCACTGGCGTCGATGAAGAGCTTGATCGGGATTTCCCCATTCGGAGCGATGCCGCTGCCGACGTCCACGGCCCCGCCAGCGTAATCGGTGGGAACCAGCGCACGCCGGACGACAATCTGGTCGGACGCATCGGTAAGCGTGAGTTCGAGATGCGGATAGGCGAGCGGCCATGCGGCGTGGCTGCGAACCATCGCCGTGAGGATCAGGAGGCCCTTGTGCGCGGGATCGGCCTGCAGGTCCGACGCGTCGATCGAAAGATGGTTCATGGCGACGTCGCGCAACGGATTCAGCGAGCATCCCGCCAAGTCGCACAAACGCGCCACCACCGGCTTGACCGCGGGCCAGTGGGCGGCCACGTTATCGCGAAAATGAAACAGCATTTGCGCGATCAGCAGCACGACCAGCGCGGGAAGCGCGACTGCATACAGCGTACCCAGCGCCCGCGGCGGCCTGCTCGGCTTCGTCCACGCGAACCTTTCCTCATAGGCAATTTCGCGGACGCCTTCGTCGACCGCCGCCGCCGGGGCGCCGGCCGGCCCCGGGGCCGCCTGCTCCAGCGCCTGCGCATTGCGCAGCGTGACTGTCGGCGGACCGAGCGCCTGTTCGTCGACGGGATCGTCTCCTTCGGAAAGATTCGTCCGCGGCGCCAAGACGATCATTTCCAGGTTTCCGTCGAACACCGCCTTGCAATGCCCGCAGCGCACCTGACCCGAGCGCAATGCCAGTTGCTGCGGCGTGACGCGAAAAACGGTCTTGCAGCCGGGACAGCGTGTGTATTTTTCTTCGGGCATGGCGAGCGGCAGGACGGGGGTTCAGCAATGGGCCGGTGTGTTTGCGGCTCCGGCGAACGTCATTCCGCCGCCGTCGAACGCTCCGAATGTCACTGGAGAGACCGCGATGCGGCGCATGAACGAAGTCGATTCGCCGGACTTTCCGGTCGACACGGCGCTGCGCGCGCGCACCCGGTCCCGCATTGCGTATCGGAACCGGCAGGCGACAGGGTCGCGCCGCGCAATGCAGCGGGAGGTCGGCTCGCCGATGGCGAGGTCAGGCAGGCGCCGGTCCGCGTCGCCTGCCCGACATTGCAACCCATCCGTCATCCCCCGCCTTCCACACTGCCATGATAAACCACCGCGCATACGCCGCCGCGACTTCGGACGCCTGGTCGGCGAGAATTCCGGAGAGGACGATGTGCCCGCCCCGGCCGACGCATGCGGCCAATACCGGCGCGAGCAGCAGCAGGGGTTTGGCCAGAATATTCGCGACGACGACATCGAATGTCCGCATTGCCTGGCCGGCGAGGCGGTCCGGCGGCAGGAACGTCACGGCAACGTGATTGGCGCCGGCGTTGGCGCGGCTTGCCTCGATCGCCTGCGGATCGATGTCGGTTCCCACGACGCGATCCGCGCCGAGCATCGATGCCGCGACCGCGAGTATCCCCGAGCCGCAGCCGTAGTCGAGGACCGACATTCCCGGCCCGATTTCGCGCGCCAGCCATTCGAGGCAAAGCCGCGTGGTCGGGTGCGACCCCGTTCCGAACGCCAGGCCGGGATCCAGCCTGATGTTGACTGCGCCGGGATCGGGCGCCTCGCACCACGAGGGCACGATCCAGAGCCTGTCGGAAATGCGGATCGGAGCGAACTGCGCGTGCGTGGCACGCACCCAGTCCTGCTCTGCGACCGGGTAGGTCCCGGACGGGGGAATGGCGAAGCCGAGCATCGCCGCCGCTTCCGCCATCGCTGCCTGCGCATCCGCGTTCGCCGGGAAAAGCGCCGTCAGCCGGCTTACCGGCCAGGCTTCGCCGGCGACCGATCCGGGCTCGCCGTAGAGCGGGACTTCGCCTTCGGTGCCGGCGCGGGGATCGGCGATGTCGACCGATTGCGCGCCGGCTGCGATCAAGGCGTCGCCCCACGCGTCGGCGTCGCCGGCACCGACTTCGAACTGGAGCGCGAGATAGGTCACCTGAAGTGCCGTCGATGTCGTCGTGAAGCGAACGCTCGCCGTCGGGCGCGCCGTCGACTGCGCCGGGCGTCAACCCGCGAGCTTGCGCTTGGCGAGCTTTTCCTCGAGGTAGTGGATCGACGTCCCTCCGCGCAGGAACTTGTCGTCGAGTAGCAGCTCCTGATGCAGCGGAATATTGGTCTTGATGCCTTCGACGACCATCTCGGATAGCGCGACCCGCATCCGCGCTATCGCCTGCTCGCGCGTGTCGCCGTACGCGATCACCTTGCCGATCATCGAATCGTAGTAGGGAGGGACGAAATAGTTGTGGTAGACGTGCGAGTCGACGCGTATCCCGGGCCCGCCGGGCGCGTGGTACGAGGTGATCCGCCCCGGCGACGGCACGAAAGTGTAGGGATCCTCGGCGTTGATCCGGCATTCGATCGCGTGGCCCCTGCGCACGATGTCACGCTGGCGAAAGCGGAGCTTCTGTCCGGCCGCTACCCGGATCTGCTCCTGCACGATGTCGATGCCGGTCACGAGTTCGGTGACCGGATGCTCGACCTGAACGCGCGTGTTCATCTCGATGAAGAAGAATTCGTCGTCCTCGTACAGGAACTCGAACGTCCCGGCGCCGCGGTAGCCGATCTTGCGGCAGGCATCCGCACAGCGCTCGCCGATGCGCGTCAGCGCGCGCACCGAGATCCCCGGCGCCGGCGCCTCCTCGATGATCTTCTGGTGCCGGCGCTGCATCGAGCAGTCGCGCTCGAAGAGGTAGACCGCATTCTTGTGCTCGTCGGCAAGGACCTGGATCTCGACGTGCCTCGGGCTGGCGAGGAACTTCTCCATGTACAGCATCGGATTGCCGAATGCCGCCAGCGCTTCGGCTCGCGTCAGCGAGACCGCCGAGATCAGCGCCGCTTCGGTATGCACAACGCGCATCCCGCGGCCGCCGCCGCCGCCGGACGCCTTGACGATGACCGGATAGCCTACCGCGCGCGCAATGCGCACGATTTCCTTCGGATCGTCGGGAAGGGCGCCCTCCGAACCCGGGACGCAGGGCACGCCGGCCTTGAGCATCGCCGCCTTGGCGCTGACCTTGTCACCCATCAGCCGGATGGTGTCGGAGCGCGGCCCGATGAACACGAATCCGGAGCGCTCGACCTTTTCGGCAAAGTCCGCGTTTTCGGACAGAAACCCGTAGCCCGGGTGAATCGCCTGCGCATCGGTCACTTCGGCCGCGGCAATGATCGCAGGAACGTTGAGGTAGCTCTGCGCCGACGCGGCCGGACCGATGCACACCGACTCGTCGGCGAGGCGGACGTACTTCGCCTCGCGGTCGGCCTCCGAGTGGACCATGACGGTCTTGATGTTGAGCTCGCGGCACGCGCGCTGGATGCGCAGCGCGATCTCCCCCCGGTTGGCGATCAGGATCTTGCCGAACAGCTGATTCGGATTCTTCGCTACCACGGCCGATGATGCCGGACGAATCGGCAAGTCAGCCGATCACGACGAGCGGTTGACCGAATTCAACCGGTTGGCCATTCTCGGCCAGAATCTGCTTCACGACGCCCGACTTGTCGGACTCGATTTCGTTCATCAGCTTCATCGCTTCGATGATGCACAGCGCGTCTCCGGCCTGAACCGTGTCGCCCACCTCGATGAACGCCTTGGCTCCGGGAGAGGCCGCCCGATAGAAGGTGCCCACCATCGGACTCTTCACCAGATGACCCTCGGGCTCCGCCGGTGGCGCAGGCAGCTCGGCCGGCAGAGCGGGGAGAACTCCGCCCGCGGAAACCTGAGTCCCCGCGGCGACAGGCGCCGCCGACGGGGGCGCCGGGTGTGCGCCGGCGGAGTGCGAGCGGGTGATCCGGACGCGCTCCTCGCCTTCCTGGACTTCGAGCTCGGCAATTCCGGAGCTTTCGACCAGTTCGATGAGGGTCTTGAGTTTGCGAAGGTCCATGCGTTCAGCCGGCCACCGGCGAAGCTCCGCCCGGCGGTTCGATGCCGGGAGCGAAGCAATCACGATCGGAACAGATTCGAGGGCGCTCGGGCCGCGTGCCCCCGGGAGCGCGATGCGCCGGGGCGATCGCCGGTCTTCCGACAGGACGGACCCCGCGCCCGGCACCTTCAGGCGTCGTCGCGCGCAGGTCCTCCAGGGATGCCCTGCCGATCCCCGATACCTCGAGTCGATGGCGCAGGACGCGCGGAACCGCGCGCCGTGTCGGCACGGCAACGCGATGCGCCGCTGCCGCTGGGAGTAATTCGCTTGCCATTGCCGGGAAAGCCTTGAACTGTGGACTCGAACGGACAAGTTTGCCGCAGATCGCAGCAAGATGTCTAGCGTTGGCGAAAGATCGCCGCAGTCGTGCCGCAGGAAGGAGAGGCGTCGACGGGCTGGACTGGATTGCGGTCGGCCGCATGGCCGAAACGCTGAGGGTCGACATCGGCGCCGGGCCACTGCGGTGCCGATTGGCGAAAAAACCGATAATTCAGCGACGATCGAGCATTTTCAAAGCAATTGAGTAATGAAAGCGTCCAGCTGAGCCTCCTTCAGCGGCCCGAGTTGCGTGTGAACGATGCGTCCGGACCGGTCGATGATCAGGGAATACGGAAGGGCGCCGAGCCGGTTTCCGAACGTCCTCGAGAGCTCGATGGCGCCGTACCCGCCGATCAGCACCGGATAGTTGAGACCGATGTCGGTGGCGAACCGGCGGACCTTGTCGCCCTGGTCGATTGCAATGCCGACGAACTGCAGCCCCCGACCTCCGTAAGCCTGTTGCGCCTTGACGAAAAGGGGCATTTCGTCCCGGCAGGGCTCGCACCAGGTCGCCCAGAAATTGACGACCAGAACCCGTCCGCGCCACTGACCGAGCGCTTGCTCCTTGCCGTCGGTGTCCGGCAGGACGAGCGCAAACAGCGGCAGGGCGTCGGGCACCGATCCCTTGCCGACCGCCGGCCCGCGAGCCTCCCAGGCGAAATAGGCGCCCGCTGCCAGCGCCAGAATCGCGGCCGCGCCAAGCACTGCCCAGCTGGGAAAATGTCGGTTCATTCGTTGCCGGCAATCAAAAGTGTGAGCGCTTGCTCGCCACGCGGATCAGGACCTGGAACCGCCTGGCGAAACGATGTCGCATCAGTTGAACAGGAGATTGGTGCGCGGGGCGGCTTCGACGAGCGTTCCGGGGCGCGCTCCTGCCGCCGGCAGAATGATGGTGACCGTCTGGACCTGAGGCGGGTAACAGACGCCGGCGTCCGCGCAGCCCTGCGACTCGGCGCTGATGGACAGCGATTGCCCCGGCTTCGGGGCCGACAGCGGCAGGCGGACCGCGATCTGGTCGCGGTAGGTCTGGACCTTTCCGAAGAATTTGTCTTCCTTGATCCTGCCCGGCGGCAGGGTGGCGGCGCCCAGCGTCCCGGGCGCGACGGTGAAGCTGAGCTTGTCGCGATAGAGATAGTAACCGTCCGCAATCACGAAATGCACCTCGACCATCCGGTCGGACAGGCCCCGGGCGCTGAACGCGAAGGCGCGTTCGTTGGGCAGGAGATCGAGCTGGGCGGCAACCGGTGGCGGCATCAGTCCGAACGCCATGGCGAACACCGCCACCCGCAGTCCCGCGTCGGCCCGGCGGTCAGGTCCCGCCCGTTTCGGTGTCGATCCACTCAAGGTAGCGCACGAGTCCATTGCTGATCGGGACAGCGACGATTTCGGGAAGTTCGTACGGGTGCCGGCCCACGATCGCCGCCTCGACCGCCGCGTAGCACCCGGCACGCGTCTTGATCGTGACGGGAACTTCCTTGGCGGTTTCGATTTGGCCGCGCCAGTGATACAGTGAATCCACTGCAGTGCCGATGCTGACACACGCGGCGAGCCGACCTTCCACCAGGGCGCGGGCCAATCCCTGCGCGGATGCGCGGTCGGGCATCTGCGTCAGCACGAGGATCGCAGCGTCGGCCAAGGAGCGTCCATGCGTTTCATCCTGTTGCTGATTGTACTGGCTTTCCCCCTGCTCGATATTTTCGCGACGCTCCGCTTTGCGCGCTGGACCGGCGTTCCGGTGTGGATCTGGCTGGGGATTTCGACGCTGGCCGGATTCTACCTGCTGCGAAACGAACGGCTCGCGTTTCGCTCGAGGACGGCGGCGGCGATGCATGGCGAACAGTCGTTGCTGCGCGGGCTCCTGGACAGCGGACGCAAGGTGCTGGCCGGCTTTCTGTTCCTGCTTCCCGGTGTGCTGAGCGATGTCATCGCCCTGGTGCTTCTCGCGTTCCCGCTCAACGTCGGCCACGGCTTCGAGCCGCAGACCGCGTCGGCGGGGCGTGCGCCCGGGAAGCCCGGCGACACCATCGAAGGCGAATTCCGGCGCAACGACTGAGCCGACCGCGGAGCTGCATTCGCCGCCACGAATCGCCGGCGCCGGGCCGCCGATTCGCGCAACGGCGGCGCAATCGAGCGCCGCCGGTAGCGCGCCGACCTATTTCAGGCGATCCAGTACCGTCGGTTCGGGCTTGGAAGCCCGACGGTAAGCCCGGATCATCATCGCGATCCCGGCGACGACCATCGGCAGAGACAGCCACTGCCCCATCGTCAATCCGAGCGCCAGGAACCCGAGGAAGTTGTCGGGCTCGCGCGCGTACTCGGCGGCAGAACGTGCCGCGCCGTAGCCGATCAGGAACAACCCCGAAGTCGCGCCCATCGGCCGGCGCCGCCGCGTGTAGACCCACAGCAGCAGGAACAGCAGCACGCCTTCGCCCGCGAATTGGTACAGCTGCGACGGGTGGCGCGGCTCCGGACCGGCGTGCGGAAAGATCATCGCCCACGGAACATCGGTCACTCTCCCCCACAGCTCGGCATTGATGAAATTGCCGAGCCGCCCGGCGGCAAGCCCCAGCGGCACCAGCGGCGCGACGAAATCGGTGACATCGAGCCACCGCTTGCCCCGTTGCCGGGCGAAGAGCCACAGCGCGATGAGGACCCCCAGGAATCCGCCGTGAAAGCTCATGCCGCCCTGCCATACCGAGAGGATCTCCAGCGGGTGCTCGAAATAGTAGATCGGCTTGTAGAACAGCACGTAGCCCAGGCGTCCGCCGAGGATCACGCCGAAGACGCCGTAGAACAGCATGTCGTCCACGTCGCGCGGGTGCCATCCGGTGAGGAGGTTCTGTCGCGCGCGCATCTTCCCCAGCACGGCGAACAGGACGAATGCCACGAGGTACATGAGCCCGTACCAGCGGACGGCGACGGGCCCGATCTGGAAGGCGACCGGATCGAACTGCGGATGGACGAGCATTGGGCGGAGAGGGAGACGGATGCGCGGCGTGGGCGCAGTGTACTGCGGGCCCGGCACCGGAACGCAAATTGCGCTCGCCTCGTGCCTGCGACCCGGCCCGGCGTCGGCTGCGGGGCAACGATCCGCGTACCCTGCGGCAGGGTTGGTTTGTTCGCCGTCGACCGCGGAGTGCACTAGAATCGAGAGTCCGATTATACGCAGAGCGACCGCCGGCAATGGCCGGCCTCGCGTTCGAGCCAACCCGCCGCCTTCGGAGCGCCCATGTCCTTCAACCGCCGTTCACGGCTGATCACCCAAGGTATTCCCCGTTCGCCCAATCGCGCGATGCTGCGCGCCGTCGGATTCGGCGACGGGGATTTCGAGAAGCCGATCGTCGGCGTCGCCAATGGTCACAGCACGATGAACCCCTGCAATGCGGGGATCCAGCCGCTGGTCGACCGGGCGATGGCGGCGCTCAAGGACTGCAGGTGCGATGCCACAGGTGTTCGGGTCTCCGACGGTCACCGACGGCATCGGCATGGGCACCGAGGGAATGAAATATTCGCTGGTCTCGCGTGAAGTCATCGCCGACTCGATCGAGGTCGCGGTGCAACGGGCAGATGATGGACGGCGTGCTCTGCGTCGGCGGCTGCGACAAGAACATGCCCGGCAGCATGATGGCCATCGCACGGATCAACGTGCCCGCAATCTTCGTCTACGGCGGGACGATCAAGCCGGGCCACTGGAAGGGCGAGGACGCTCACGATCGTCTCGCCCTTTCGAGGCAGTCGGCGAGTGTCATGCCGGACAAGATCTCGACGGAGGACTTCGACGGCATCGAGCGCAATGCCTGCCCGACCGTCGGCGCGTGCGGCGGCCAGTACACGGCCAACACCATGTCGTCGTCGATCGAGGCGCTGGGAATGAGCCTGCTCGGCAGCTCGCAGATGGCCGCCGCCGATGCCGAAAAAGCGCGAATCCGGGCGCTCTGTCGGCGCAGTGCTCGTCGAGGCCGATCGAGACGCGACCTCAAGCCCCGCGACATCATCACGCGAAAGTCGATCGAGAATGCGATCGCGCTGGTGATGGCGACGGGCGGATCGACCAACGCGGTGCTGCACTACCTCGCGATCGCTCCGCGGCCGGTGTCGAATGGTCGATCGACGACTTCGAGCGCATCCGCCGAAAGGTCCCGGTGCTCTGCGACCTCAAGCCCTCGGGCCGCTACGTCGCCGTCGATCTCCACGAGCCGGCGGCGTGCCGCAGGTGCTGAGAGATGCTGCTCGAGCACGGACTGCTGCACGGCGACTGCATGACGATCACGGGCCGCACGATCGCGGACGAGCTCGCGCACCTGCCGGCGGCGCCGCGAATCGGCCAGGACGTGATCCGCCCCTGGTCGAACCCGATGTACGCGGAAGGCCACCTCGCGATCCTCAAGGGCAATCTCGCGCCCGAAGGCTGCGTGGCGAAGATCACCGGCCTGAAGAATCCCTGATCACCGGCCCGGCGCGCGTCTTCGATTCGGAGCCCGCGGTCATGGAGGCGATCATGGCCAAGAAGATCCGTCCCGGCGACGTCGTCGTGATCCGCTACGAAGGTCCGAAGGGCGGCCCGGGCATGCAGGAGATGCTGGCGCCCACGTCGGCGCTGATCGGCCAGGGCCTCGGCGAATCGGTGGGACTGATCACCGACGGCCGCTTCTCCGGCGGCACCTGGGGAATGGTCGTCGGCCACGTCGCCCCCGAAGCGTACGTGGGCGGGACGATCGCCCTGGTCGAGGAAGGCGATTCGATCACGATCGACGCGCGCGAGCTTCTCATCCGCCTGAATGTCGGGGACGACGAACTCGCGCGGCGGCGCTCCGCGTGGACGCAGCCGAAGCCCCGCTACACCCGCGGCGTGATGGCGAAATACATGCGCCTGGTGTCCACCGCGAGCCTGGGCGCGGTCACGGACATCGGCAGCGAATAGCCGCGCGACCCCGCCCGCGGCGGCCGGCGCATCCGGGGCGCGGCGCGACCCCGGCGAAAGGGAGACGTCCACATGGTCTACTGGCTGGCGCTGGCCGGCGCCATCGCACTGGAAATCGCCGGCACCGTTTCGATGAAGCTCTCGCACGGATTCACGCGGCCGCTGCCCTCGATCCTGCTCTTCGTCTTCTACGCGCTTTCATTCACGCTGATGACCATCGCGGTCAAGCGGATCGACATGAGCGTCTCCTATGCGATCTGGTCCGGCGTGGGTACGGCGATGATCGTGCTGATCGGCGCGGGCTGGTTCCGCGAGCCGCTGTCGCCGGTCCAGATCGTGAGCCTCGTCGCGATCGTCGCCGGGGTCATCGGCCTGCGCGCCGGCGCGGTGGACGCGTGACCGGTTCGCCTCCCCGCCCGCTGTCCCCGGCTGCGCGGCGCGTCCAGGCTGCCCTCGACGCGGCCGGATTGCGGACGCCGGTCACCGAATACGCGAGCCCGGCGCGGACCGCGGCGGAAGCCGCTGCGACGCTGGGCTGCGCGATCGCCCAGATCGCAAAGTCGCTGGTCTTTCGCGCGGACGGCCCCGGCGAAGCGGTGCTGGTGATTGCCAGCGGCGCGAATCGCGTCGACGAGGCGAAACTCGCGGCGCTTTGCGCCACGCGCATACGCAAGGCCGACGCGGCCTTCGTGCGCGAGGTGACCGGTTACGCCATAGGCGGGATACCGCCGCTCGCGCATGCTCGCCGCCTTGCCGCCTACGTCGATCGCGACCTCCTTGCGCACGACGTCGTCTACGCGGCGGGCGGCATGCCGAACGCGATGTTTCCGATCCACCCCCGCGACCTCGTCCGCGTGTCGGGTGGAATCATCGCCGACGTGGCGCTGTTAGCTGCGGGAAGTCCCTAGGACGACGGATGCCGATCCAACGCCGCTGCTTCCATGCCACGTTTGCCGCCGTCGCGCTCGCGGCGCTCGCCGGCTGCGCCGGGCCCGGCTCGACGGCCGGCGGTGCGGTCGCCGATGCTCCCGCGCTGCGCCCCGGCGACCGCTGGGTGTACCACGCGAAGGACGGATTCCGGGTGCTCACCGAATGGGACGAAACGCGCGAAATCACCGCCGTCGGTCCCGACGGCATCACGGTGCGCATCACGCAGAAGGGAGCCGACGTCGACAGCACCCGCGTCGAGGCCTGGGCGACGCCGGGAATCGTGCGCACCGGCGCACTGTACAACGACGAGACGCGCCGCTTCGCCACGCCGCTGCTGCGCTACGACTTTCCGATGGCTCCCGGCAAGTCCTGGAACCAGTTCATCGACAACTTCAACCAGGCGACGAAGAAGGAAGGCCAGATCAACCGCTATGTGCGCGTCGGCGGATGGGAGGCGATTGTCACGCCCGCCGGTTCGTTCGACGCAATCCGCCTCGAGATCCTGACGCGGCTCGACGACGACGAATTCTGGCGCTACGCCACCGAATGCAATTACGTTCTCTGGTACGCGCCCGCGGCGCGGGCCATGGTGCGCGAGACCAAGCAGGCCCAGTACCGCGAGAAAGGCGACTGGGACGGCGGGATCGCGATTCGCACGCAGTACTCGGTTCTGGAGCTGATTTCGTTCACGCCGGGCGCGCCCTAGGTCTTCCGGCGCGCCTTGGTCCTGGCGACGGTCGCCGGCGCCGACGCGCGTTTCCGCGGCCGTGGCGCCGCACCCGGCGATGGGGATTTCGCCGCACGCAGGGCCGCGGCCATCGCCAGGCGCAGCCAGCGCTCCATCGCTACGGGATTCTCGAGCGCCTCTTCCGGCGCGCGCCGATTGTTCGTCAGGATCCGGGTGCCTGCCCTCCCGGCGTAGGCAAACGGCTCGAGACCGAGCGTGTCGTATTCGGCGCGGCTGGCAGCATCGGTCTTGAAGTACAGCGTGTCGTCGACGACGATGGCAACGATCGCCCCGTCGACGTAGATGCCGTGCCCTCCGAACATCGGACGCGAGGACGCCTGCGCCGTCGGCCGCATCAGTTCCAGAAGGTGCGCGATGAAGGCCGCGGAACGGGTCACGGCCGTGGGCCCGGCAGGCGTGGGTTCCGGGCGTCCGGGCGCCGAATGCCGGGAGATCGACGGCTCCCACCGACGACAGCGACGCGTCCATCGGCGATCGGCAGGGAAACTTCGACGGGACCGGGGCCGTTTTCCCGGCGCTGCAGTCGCCTGATCATGAATCGACCGGCTGCTAAAGACCCAGCCGCTGCCAGATCGTCGTCGTCAGCGTCGCCAGATTCAGCGTGTAGAAATGCAGCCCCGGCGCGCCGCGTGCGAGCAGGCCGTCGCACAGTTCGGTGACGACGTCCAGCCCGAAAGCGCGCACCGACGCCGTGTCGTCGCCGTAGCCTTCCAGCCGTCTGCGGATCCAGCGAGGAATCTCGGCGCCGCAGGCATCCGAAAAGCGGGCGAGTTTCGGGAAGCTCCCGATCGGCATGATGCCGGGGACGATCGGCACCGTCATCCCCGCCGCGCGGCACGAATCGACAAAATGCCAGTAGGCGTCGGCATTGTAGAAGTACTGCGTGATCGCCGAATCGGCCCCTGCCTCGATCTTGCACCTGAAGGCGGCGAGGTCATCCTGCGCGGATCGCGCCTGCGGATGGACTTCGGGGTAGGCCGCCACGTCGATGTGGAACCAGTCTCCCGTTTCCCGGCGGATGAAGGCGACGAGATCGCTCGCGTAACGCAATTCGCCGCCCTCGCCCGCGCCCGACGGAAGGTCGCCGCGCAAGGCGACGAGGTGCCGGATGCCGTGGCTGCGGTATTGCGCGAGCACCTCGCGGATCGACTCGCGCGTGCCGCCCATGCAGGAAACGTGCGGCACCGCTTCGATGCCCTCGGCCTGGAACCCGAGCGCCGTCGCCAGCGTGCCTTCGCGGGTCGATCCGCCGGCGCCGAACGTGACCGAACAAAACGCGGGCTTCAGCTGCACCAGCTGCCGCCGCGTCGCGCGCAGCTTTTCGGCCCCTTCGAGCGTGCGCGGCGGAAAGAACTCGAGGCTGCAGACGCGCTGGACGGCGGCGGTCATGGCCGGCAGCCGGACCCGCGGCGCGAATTCACCGGCGCTTCGAGGGAAGCAGCGATGCCAGCACCCACGAAATCAGGCTGTAGACGATGGCGCCGAACACCCCCGACCAGAAACCGCTTACGTGAAATCCGTCGACGAACGAGCCCACCCACCAGAAGAGGAGCCCGTTGATGACGAAGATGAAGAGGCCCAGCGTGAGCAATGTCGCCGGGAGCGTGAGCAGCACCAGCAGCGGGCGTATCAGCGTGTTGATGAGTCCCAGCACGAGCGCCGCAATCAGCGCCGTCCAGAAGGTGTCGACCTGCACCCACGGAAAAACGTACGGCAGGGCGAACAGCGCCGCCGCGTTGACCAGCCAGACAAGCAGCAGTGACATCATCGCATCTCCCGGAGTTCTCGATCAGCGCGCCGCACCGGCGCAATAGGGTTTGAGCGCCGCGTAGAGCGTCGCATTGACGGGCGCGGCGACGCCGGCTTCCT
Organism: uncultured beta proteobacterium; assembly: GCA_963779445.1. Lineage (GTDB taxonomy): Bacteria > Pseudomonadota > Gammaproteobacteria > Burkholderiales > Casimicrobiaceae > CAIWHR01. Next base: position 157,750 of record CAVZYI010000002.1, on the reverse strand, counting down.
TCGCCATCCGCGCGACGGCCCCGCTCAGCCACGGCGCCTCCAGGCGATTTCCGGCGACGAGGTCGTTCAGCATCGAGGCCTTCATTTCCGCCGGCAATCCGTCGGCAAAGATCAGTTGCTGGGCGACGAAATCGTCGGCGAGCGGAATCCCTTTGGCGCGACCGACCGCCCACGCTTCACGCATCGCCGATTCGAGCGCGGCACGCAGGTCGGGATCGGCGCGCACCACGCCGATCGGCTGGCGCGTCACTGCAGTCAGCCCGGAGAACGCTGCCAGGAACACGAACTTCATCCACAGCGCGAGGCGAATGTCGGGGACCGCCTCCGCATCGATGCCCGCAGTCTTGCACGCGGCGAGCAGCGCCTCTGCCGCCGGCCGCTGTTCGGTCAGCACTGCACCGAAGCGCAGGCGCGCCATCGTGCCCGTGTGCGCGATCACCCCCGGCGCCGAGATCGTCGCCGCGATGTACGCAACGCCGCCCATGACGCGGCCGGCCCCGATCGCCGCGCCGATCCGCTCGATACTCTCCACGCCGTTCTGGAACGGGATCACGACGCCCTGCCCGGCGAGCAGCGGTCCGACCGCGGCCGCGGCCGTGTCGGTGTCCCAGAGCTTGACCGCGAACAGCACGACGTCGAACCGCCCGAGCTCCGAGGCGACGTCCGACACCGCCGGCGCCGGCAGGTGGATGTCGCCGAGCGCGCTCGTCACCCTCAGTCCCCGCTCCCGCATCGCCGCGAGATGGCGGCCGCGCGCCACGAACGCGACGTCGTATCCCGCCTGTGCGAGCCTGGCGCCGAAATATCCGCCGACTCCGCCGGCGCCCATCACTGCAATGCGCATGCAGGCCTCCCTTTGGCGCTATCCGCATGCGAGCGGGTCTAGTACTCGGTAGCTGTCCGGCTTGAACGGACCTTCCGGCGCAACGCCGATATAGCGCGCCTGGCGGTCGGAAAGCGGCGTCAGCATCGCGCCAAGCTTCGACAGCTGCAGCCGCGCGACCTTTTCGTCGAGGTGCTTGGGGAGGACGTACACGCCCACCGGATACCTGCCTTCCCCGGTGCGCGCATCGGTCCACAGCTCGATCTGCGCCATCACCTGGTTCGTGAACGACGAGCTCATGACATACGACGGATGGCCGGTGCCGCAGCCGAGATTCACCAGCCGCCCCTCGGCCAGCAGGATGATCCGCTTGCCGTCGGGGAAGATGATGTGGTCGACCTGCGGCTTGATGTTGTCCCACCGATACTGCTTCAGCGACGCAACGTCGATCTCGTTGTCGAAATGGCCGATGTTGCAGACGATCGCATTGTTCTTCATGCGCTTCAGGTGCTCGTGCGCGATGACGTCGATGTTGCCGGTCGCGGTGACGAAGATGTCGGCCTTGTCGCAGGCGTAGTCCATCGTCACCACGCGGTAGCCTTCCATCGCCGCCTGCAACGCGCATATCGGGTCGATTTCGGTGATCCACACCTGCGCCGACAGCGCGCGCAGCGCCTGCGCCGATCCCTTGCCGACGTCCCCGTAGCCGGCGACCAGCGCCACCTTGCCCGCGATCATCACGTCGGTCGCGCGCTTGATGCCGTCGACCAGGGATTCCCGGCATCCGTAGAGATTGTCGAACTTGGACTTGGTCACGGAATCGTTCACGTTGATCGCGGGGAACGCGAGGCGTCCTTCCCTGTGCATCTGGTAGAGGCGCTTGACGCCCGTCGTCGTTTCCTCGGTGACTCCGCGTATTGCGGCCCTGATCCGCGAATAGAACTTCGGGTCCTTCACGAGCCGCGCCGCGATCGACGCGAAGAGCGCCGTTTCCTCCTCGCTGCCGGGGTGCGAGATGCACGACGAATCGGATTCGGCCGCAGCCCCGAGGTGCACGAGCAGCGTCGCGTCTCCGCCGTCGTCGAGGATCATGTTGGCGCCGCCCCCCGGTCCCGCGCCCTCCGGCCACTCGAATATCCGGTGCGTGTAGTCCCAGTACTCGGTCAGCGACTCGCCCTTCTGCGCGAACACCGGCGTGCCGCGCGCGGCGATCGCCGCCGCCGCGTGATCCTGCGTCGAGTAGATGTTGCACGAGGCCCAGCGCACCTCGGCGCCCAGCGCCTGCAGCGTCTCGATCAGCACGGCGGTCTGGATGGTCATGTGCAGCGAGCCGGCGACGCGGGCGCCGCGCAGCGGCTGCTCGGGCGCGAACTCCTCGCGGATCGCCATCAGGCCGGGCATCTCGGTCTCGGCGATAAGTATTTCCTTGCGGCCCCAATCGGCGAGCGCAAGGTCGGCGACCTTGAAGTCGGTGAAACTTCGGGTGTCGGTCACGGCGTTCATCGGCGACTCCATCTCGGGCGGTCGCGCTGGAGCGGCGGCGGGCATCGGCTCGTCACCCCGTGCGCGGACACGGTTCAACGAGCGCGGTTGCGGAATGGACAGCCCCGAGCCTGGCAGGACAGGCGGGCTGTCCCGTTGCAACGCTCCTCGGGGGAGAGGGCCGAATATTACCCGAATCCGGCACCGGCGGCGACCGGGTCGGCGGACGGATCAGAACAGCCGTCCCTGCGGTTCGGCCAGCGCCGCCTCCTGCGCGAAAAGCGCGTTGGCGAGGCTCGACTCCCGCTTGTAGAACCCCTCGGTGTGGAAGGTTTCGTCGAACCTGAAGAGCTCGTAGTCCAGATGGTGTCCCACTTCGTGAACGAGCGTGCGCAGGAACGACTTGAAGGCGACGACCTGGCGTTTCGCCGCGGTACGCATCCAGACGGTGATGCGCGCCGGGGTGCGCCCGTCTTCCGGTTCGTAGAGTCCGTGCAGCTCGCCGTAGTCGTCCGCCGGGCGCCGGGCCAGCACCCGGACGCGAACGCCGGGAACGCGGTATCCCTTCGCCAGCGCATCGACGAGGTCCTGGCAGGCGCGCTGGGTCTCCGCGCGATTCTCGCCGACGAGACCGCCGCGGATGCGCGCGACCTGCGCCCCGGCCGCGACGCCCGGCGGCAACGCCAGCGTCTCGATGGCGTCGCTCTGCACGGTAGACACGCTGCCGCGCGGGCGAAAGGCGGGCGTAGTACGCGAAGGGCATGGGCAGACTCGAGTCGCGGCTTCAGCCGGGACGGCCGCGGCCCGCGCCACCCATAGCAAAGGGCCGCGCGCTGGCGGCCCCGTGCATCGGATCGGCGCGCTCGCGCCGTAGAGAAGGGTTCAGGCCTTCTTGATTTTCTCGAGCATCTTGAAAATGCCCTTCGGCGAGCCGACGAACAGGCGCTTGTAGGCCTTGCCGAGGCAGCGACGCTCGAGGGTGTTGCGGCGGGTGCGGGAACGTTCGGCCATGGGACTCTCCTTGGGTTGCGTGAATTCGGATGCCGGATGCGCGATGCCGCCCCGGGAAACCTCGTATTGTACCCGGGTTCGTCAACCCGACCAAGGCCCGGCATCGCCCGGGTTGCGGGGTGCCGGCGCTTTCCGGCGTCCTCCGCGCACCACGCGGCGCCGCTGCCGCTAGCGCTGCCCCAGGTAGAGCTCGCCGAAGACCGCGGCGGCCTCCTTCGGCAGTCCGCGCGCATACTGCGTCGGGCCGCGGACCGTCGCGCCCAGCGTGGCCGCGGCGTGCCACGGCCAGCGCGGGTCCCAGAGAAAGGCCCGCGCCAGCGCGACCAGGTCGGCGTCGCCGCGCGGCGACGATGGCCTCCGCCTGCCGCGGCTCGGTGATGAGTCCGACGGCGATGGTGACCATGCCGGTCGCGCGCCGGATTTCGCGCGCGAACGGCACGTGGATGCCGGGCCTGGCCACGATCTTCTGCGCGGGCGAGACCCCGCCGCTCGACGTGTCGATCCAGTCGCAGCCGCGGGCGTCGAGACGCCGCGCGAGCTCGACGGACTCGGCGAGCGTCCAGCCGCCGTCGACCCAGTCCTGCGCGCTGATGCGCACGCCGAGCGGCCGGCTCGCCGGGCCACGCCGCGCGCACCGCGTCGAACACCTGCAGCGGAAACCGGATCCGGTTCTCGAAGGCGCCGCCGTAGGCATCGTCGCGGCGATTGGCGATCGGCGACAGGAACTGGTGCAGCAGGTAGCCATGCGCCATGTGCAGCTCGATGGCGTCGATGCCGATCCGCTGCGCGCGCCGCGCGGCGTCGACGAAGGCGTCGCGCACGCCGGCGAGAGCCGCGGCGTCCAGCGCGTCGGGCGCGCGCTCGCCTTCGGCGTGCGCGACCGCCGACGGCGCGAACGGTCGTCCAGCCGCCCTCGCGCGATCGGAATCAGCGTGCCGCCCTCCCAGGGCCGGCGCGACGAGCCCTTGCGACCGGCGTGCGCGAGCTGGATCGCGACGGGCATCGGCGGCGCCTGCCGGCGCGCGCGGGCGAGCGTCTCGCCGAGCGCGCTCTCGGTCGCGTCGTCCCACAGACCGAGGCATCCGTGGCGTGATGCGCCCCTCCGGCGGTGACGGCGGTCGCCTCGATGGTGAACATCCCGGCGCCGGACAGCAGCAGCTGGCCCCAGTGCACCAGGTGCCAGTCGGTCGCGCGGCCCTCGTCGGCCGAGTACTGGCACATCGGCGAGACGACGATGCGATTGGCGAGCGCAAGCGCGCGCAGCGTCAGGGGATCGAACAGGGCCACGCGGCATTCTCCGGTACGTGTCGGGTGCGGCGGCGCAGGATACCGGGCCGCGCGTCAGCTCCGCGAAATGCGCGGCGGCGCGCCTGCCGGCATCGGCGCCGGCCGCTGCGCTCAGAGCGAGGCGGCGGCCCTCAGCGCCTCCGCCCGGTCGGTCGCTTCCCAGGTGAACTCGGGCTCGTCGCGGCCGAAATGCCCGTACGCGGCGGTCTTGAGGTAGATCGGCCGCAGGAGATCGAGCATCTGGATGATGCCCTTCGGCCGCAGGTCGAAATGCGCGTTCGACGAGCTCGGCGATCTTCTCGTCGGGAATCCGGCCGGTGCCTTCGGTGTAGACGGTCACGTTGATCGGGCTGCGCGACGCCGATCGCGTAGGAAAGCTGCACCTGGCACTGCGTGGCGATGCCCGCCGCGACGATGTTCTTCGCGACGTAGCGCGCGGCGTACGCGGCCGAGCGGTCGACCTTCGACGGATCCTTGCCCGAGAACGCGCCGCCGCCGTGCGGCGCCGCGCCGCCGTAGGTGTCGACGATGATCTTGCGGCCGGTGAGGCCGGCGTCGCCGTGCGGGCCGCCGATCTCGAAGCGGCCGGTCGGGTTGACGAGGTACTTCGTGCCCTTCAGCATCGCCGCGGGCAGCACCGGCTTGATGATCTCCTCGATCACCGCCTCGGCGAGCTCCGTCTGCCTGTCGTTCATGCTCGGATGATGCTGCGTCGACAGCACGACGGTGTCGATCGCCACCGGCTTGCCGTCGGCGTAGCGCACCGTGACCTGCGACTTCGCGTCGGGCCGCAGCCACGGCAGGCGGCCGTCCTTGCGCACTTCGCTCTGCCGCTGCACCAGGCGGTGCGCGTAGTAGATCGGGAACGGCATCAGCGCCGGCGTCTCGTCGCACGCGTAGCCGAACATCAGGCCCTGGTCGCCGGCGCCCTGGTTGAGGTAGTCGTCGGACGCGTGATCGACGCCGCGCGCGATGTCCGGCGACTGGCGGCCGTAGCAGACCATCACCGCGCAGCCGTCGGCGTCGAAGCGCAGCTCGGGATCGTTGTAGCCGATGCGGCGGATCGTGTCGCGCGCGATGCGGCGCGTAATCGTGCTTGTCGGCCGGTCGTGATCTCGCCGGCCATCACGACGAGCCCGGTCGACACCAGCGTCTCGGCGGCGACGCGCCCGGTCGGGTCTTGCTCTAGAATCGCGTCGAGCACGGCGTCGGAGATCTGGTCCGCGACCTTGTCCGGATGGCCTTCCGACACCGATTCCGACGTGAAAAGAAAATCGCTCATTGCCGCTCCTTGCCACCTGCGTTTGCGCGAACGCGCCGCGCGAAATCGCCCACGGTCCGTCGAGCTGCGCAAAAGCTTGAATTCTAGCAGATTCGCACTCTCGCTTCCGCCGCGGCGCGGCGCCTGCGCCCGCCGCGCGCGTGCCGGCGCGGGACACCGGAGGCAGCGATGACGGCCGCGATCGCAGCCGCCGACGCCGCCGCGATCGCGCGCGCCGTCGGCTCGCCTGCGCGCCGGCGAGCTCGTCGCGTTTCCGACCGAGACGGTCTACGGCCTCGGCGCCGACGCGGGCAATCCGCGACGCCGTGCGCGCGGATCTTCGCCGCCAAGGGCCGGCCGGCCGATCATCCGGTGATCGTCCATGTCGCCGACGCCGCGCATGCCGCGGCACTGGGCGCGCGCCATGCCGGAGCGGCGCCAGCGCGCTCGCCGCGGCGTTCTGGCCCGGCCCGCTGACGCTGATCCTGCCGCGCGCCGCGCAGCGTGTCCGACGTCGTCACCGGCGGGCAGGACAGCGTCGGGCTGCGCGTGCCGTCGCATCCGGTGGCGCGCGCCCTGCTCGCCGCGTTCGGCGAGCGGCGATCGCGGCACCGTCGGCGAACCGCTTCGGCCGCATCTCGCCGACCACCGCGCGCACGTCGCCGACGACCTCGGCGACGCGGTGTCGATGATCCTCGACGGCGGCGCCTGCGAGGTCGGCATCGAATCGACGATCGTCGCGTTCGCCGGCGACGAGCCCGTGCTGCTGCGGCCCGGCGGCATCGGCATCGCCGAGATCGCGCGCGGTGCTGGGTCGCACGCCGCGCACGCCCGACGCCACGGCGCCGCGCGCGTCGGGCACGCTGGCGTCGCACTACGCGCCGCGCACGCCCGCCGCGCTGGTCGCGCCGGACGCCCTGCGCGCGGACCGTCGCCCGCAGCGCCACACGCGGCGCGCGCGTCGCGGTGCTCGCGCGCACGGTCGCGCGACCCGCGGATTTCGGCGACGTGTGGCTCCATGCGCCGACCGCTGCCGCCGCCTACGCGCACGACCTCTACGCGAACCTGCGCGTGCTCGACGCCGCCGATGCCGACGCGATCCTGATCGAGGAGGTGCCGGACGACGACGCGTGGCTCGCCGTGCGCGACCGGCTCACGCGCGCGACGCGCGGCGAGGACGACGACCGCGACTGACGGCGGCACGACGATTCGATCGGGGAATCCGCGATGCGTGGGTCCGTTGCCGTGGCGCCTCGCGACTGCGGCGGGGCGGTACGAAACCCCGCCCCGAGCACGGCCGGCGGTCTACACGGCGCAGCAGGAGTCGCGACAGCCGGCGATGCGTCGGCGCCGCGGCGTCGCGAGCGAGCGCCGGCCCGGCGCGCGGACGCGACGCTACCGCGTACCGCGGTCACCCGGTTCCCGGTCAGCGATGGCGAGGACACGTTCGGGATCGGCATCGGGAAGGATTTCCGCGATGCCGCCCCACGACGCGAAGTGGCGCACGGGCTGGCCGAGGAGCGGATCGTCCTCGATCAGGCCCGCGAGCCGCGCGGGGTCGATCTTCGTGACGCGGGCGATCGCCGCCGGCTCCATGGCCACGACGCGCGTTTCCTCCAGCGCATAGACATGATCGCCCTGCAGCGCGTTGACGAAGAACGCCGCGCTGTGGCCGGTGCCCGCCAACAGCCCGATCACGCGCACGCCCTGCGAACGCAGCAGCGCGAGCACCGCGGCGTGCTGCGCCAGATATTGCGAGACGCATTGCCGTTCCGCCGCTCGCGTCGCCTCGTGGCCGAAGGAGTCGCCGACCACGACGAGCACCGCGTCCCGATTGCCCGCGCGGTCGGCGTGGTTCGCGAGGTTCGCGAGAAGCGCCGCGTCGACGGCATGGGACTCGCGCGGACCGAGCGTCGCCGCACCCGGGGGCCGCGTGAACCAGACGGGACGGCCGGGGACGCGCCAGAGCCAGCCCTGGCGATCGACGGGACGCGCATCGGCAAAGAGCGAAGACAGCCTTCGGGGGAGCGGCGCGACAGGCGCAGCGGCGGCCTCGCCGGAATCCGGCGCCGCCGAGGCGGCGACGCGACCCGGGTATCCCGCCAGCCGCTCGCCAAGGCGCGCCTGCATGGCGAGGACGCGGCGCTCGAAGGGCGCGACCTCGTGCGTCTGGCGCGCGATCCACTCGCGGGCCGCCGCCGCGTCGTCCGCCACGAGATCCACCTGCCCCGCCGCGGCGCGCGATTCGGCGCCGAACAACGCGGCAATGGCCGCCGCGTCGCCGGCGTCGAGCTCCTCGCGACCCAGCGCCATCTCGATCACCGCGGGACCCGAGAGTCCAAGGCGCGTTCCGGGCAGCATCGCCAACCGGTCGGCCGCACACGCCACCACCGACGAGCCGCCGAACACGTCGCCGACGCCGAGCGCCAGCACCCGCACGCCGGCCGCGCGCAGGTCCAACAGCGCGGCGAGCGCGCGGGCGAGCGCCAGCTCGGCGGGATTCGCCTCCTGCAGCCGGACCCCGCCGGACGCGGCGAGGAGGATCACCGCGTCCGGCCGCTCCTCCTGCGCGCGCAGGAACAGCGCGCGCAACGCCTGTCCATGCAAAGCGCCGGCGCTGCCGCCAAGGAAGTGCTCGTCCTGCGCCGCCACGAACACCCGCGCGCCGCGCACCGTCGCGCCGGCGATCGCGACGCCGTCGTCTTCCTGAGCAGCGATGCCCCAGCGCGCGAGATGCGGCGAATGCCGCGGCGCCGAAAGGCCGCCGTCCAGCGGGGCGACGCTGCCCGGATCGGCGATGGCCGCGATCCGCTCGCGCGGGTTGAGCGGTTTCAGCAACGCTGTCGGCGAGGATCGCGCCCGAATCGCGCGGGACGCCTCATTTGCCCTGATAGCGGTCGGGCAGCCAGGTCGCGATCTCCGGCGCCACGCACAGCAGCACGATCGCGATCGCCATCAGCGCGAGGAACGGCAGTACGCCGCGGACGATCCGGCGCAGAGGAATGTCGGGCGCGATGCCGTTGATGACGAACAGGTTGAGGCCGACCGGGGGATGGATCAGCCCCATCTCCATCAGCACGGTCATGATCACGCCGAACCAGATGAGGTCGAAGTTGTGCGCCTTCAGCGCCGGCAGCAGGATCGGCGTGACCATCAGGATGATCGCGACCGGCGGCAGGAAGAAGCCCAGCACGATCAGCAGGACGTTGACCCAGAAGAAGAACGCCCACTTCGACAGCGGCAGGGCGATCAGCCACTCGGCGACGCTCTGCGTGATGTGCAGGTAGCTCATCACGTAGGTGTACAGGAAGCTCATCGCGATGATCAGCATCACCATGCACGACTCGCGCACCGTGCCCCCCAGGATCGCCCGCATGTCGTTCCAGCGGTAGCAGCGATAGATCAGCACCACCATCAGCAGCGACGCGGCGGCGCCGATCCCGGCCACCTCCGACGGCGTCGCCCAGCCGCCGTAGAGCGCCACCATGATCAGCGTGATGACCGCGAGAAAGGGAACGAAGCGCGGCAGCGTCTCCAGGCGCTCGGCCCAGGTGTAGTGATCGAGCACCGTCGTCGCCGGTCCGCCCGCCGCCGCGGCAGCCGTCGCGCGCAGCCGGTCGCGGCGGTACCGGTAGATCGTCCACGCGATGAACATCGCGGTCAGCAGCAGGCCGGGGCCGACGCCGGCCATGAACAACCGGCCGATCGACTGCTCGGAGGCCAGTCCGTAGAGGATCAGCGTCAGCGAGGGCGGGATGAGGATGCCGAGCGTGCCGCCGGCGGCGATGAGCCCGGTCGCCAGCTCCTCCGAATAGCCGCGCGCGCGCATCTGCGGTATGCCCGAGCTGCCGATCGCCGAACACGTCGCCGGCGAACTGCCGCACATCGCCGCGAACACGCTGCAGGCGAGGACGTTGGCGACGCCGAGCCCCCCGGGGACGCGCGACAGCCAGCGGTTGAGCGACGAGTAGAGGTCCTCGCCGGCGCGTGATTTGCCGATGGCCGCGCCCATCAGCACGAACAGCGGAATGGTCAGCAGCGTGAAGTTGTCGAGTTCGGAATAGATCGTCTCCGCGACCACGGCGATGTTGGCCGTCGGCATGAATGCGAACATGAAACCGAGCGCGACGGCGCCTACCGCAAACGCGATGGGCATCCCCGAAAAGAGGAGCAGGAACGTCGTTCCGCCGTAGAGCAGCCCGACCTGCAGCGTGGTCATCGATGCACCCCCACGCTTGCGGCTGTCGCCGCGGCGCTCACTCGGTGTCCTCCGGATGCGCGGGGCCGCTGACCGCACGGGCCGCCATCACCTGCACCGCGATCTGCAGCGACAGCAGCGACATTCCGAGGGCCATGAAGGCGAACGGAATCCACAGCTTGGGGGCCCACACCGAGTTGCTCATCCGGCCGTCGGCCCAGGCCTCGCCGAAAAGCTCCCATGATTTCCAGGCGATGAAGGCGCAGACGGCGAACGACAGCAGATCCGCCAGCCACTTGCGGGCCCGGTTGACCCGCGGCGAAAGGACCGCGTCGAGCACCTCGATCGACACATGGCCCCGGTGAAGCTGCGTGTAGCCGGCGCTCATGAACGTGGCGACGATCAGCAGCATCACCGCGAATTCGATCTCCCAGTCGGTCGCCCAGCGCAGCCAGTAGCGAACCCCGACCTCGAAGACGAGAATGCCGGCACAGAGCGCGACGAGGAACCCCGACGCGTAACCCAGTACCGTGTTGATCGCGGCCAGCGCGCGGGCGAATCGGAGCCAGAACCTCATGCGACGGCATCCGCGGCGCGGCCCGGGGCGCCCATCGGCCTCACCCCCGGCACCGCAGGGTGCCCGCCGGAGGCGTCACTTGACGGCCGTCGCCATGTCCAGCCACCGCTTGCCGTCCTTCACGCTCTTGGCGAAATCGTCCCACGCCGTTTCCTGGGCGATCGTGCGCCACCTTGCGAAGGTGGCGTCGTCCATGTCGAACACCTTGGCGCCGTTCTTTCCGTAGACCTCGGCGACGCGCGCGTCGTCGGCCTTGGCCGCGTCCTGCGCGTACTTTTCGAGGCTTGCGCCGACTTCGTTGATCGCCAGCTGCTGCTCCTTGGTCAGACTGTCGTACACGGACTTCGAGATCAGCAGCGGCTCGAACATGTACCAGAACGTATTCTTGCGCGCCGTCGTGACGTTCTTGCCGGTCTCGTAGAGGCGGAAGCTGATCAGCGATGTCGACGAGGTGATCGCCGCGTCGAGGACACCCGACTGCATCGCGCTGTAGATCTCGTTCGAAGGCACGTTGGTGATCGCCGCACCGGCGCCCTTCAGCATCATGTCGACCTCCTTGCTGCCGCCGCGGATCTTCATTCCCTTGGCGTCGTCGGGCGAAACGACCGGCTTGGCGAGGCCCGCGATGCCGCCGGCCTGCCACACCCAGGTGACGATCCGGATGCCGCGGTCCTCGAGCAGCTTCGACCATTCCTTGCCGATCGGGGCGTCCTTCCACCGCAGTCCCTGCTCGTAGCTCGTGATCAGCGCCGGCATCAGGCCCAGATTCGCCTCCGGCACCTCGCCGCCGCCGTAGGCGATCGGCAGCACCGACATGTCGAGCGCGCCCTTGCGGAGCGCGCCGAACTGCGCGAACGTCTTGACGAGCGAGCTGGCCGGATAGATCTCGAACTTCAGCGTGCCATTGGTCCGCTTCTCGACATCGGCGGCGAATTTTCTGGCGAGCTGGTCGCGAAAGTCGCCATCGGCGCCGGTCGACGCGGGAAACTGGTGCGAAATCTTGAGCACGCGCGGCTGCTGCGCGGCCGTTTCCGCGACGAGCCCGACAACGAGCGCGGCGAACGCAAAGAATGCGGCCACCGCCAGGCGCGGTCGGTGTTCGGGTGACGATGGCATCGGTTTCCTCCGGACAATTTCGTTGTGCGGAAAATCATAGCACCGGCGCCGCGCTTCCGGTTGCATGCGCGGAGACCGAGCCGCATTCGGAGTTCCCGGGCAGGCGTGTACAACGGCGTCGCGAACCCCGTTCTCGGATCGCAGGATTCGTGACGGCACGCTGCATGTCGCACCGCACAAACGACGTCGGGTCCGCATGGCGTGCGCCGGAAACAGGACTGCGGACACGCCGACCATTCATGCCGCGTGGAAATCAGCGTAACATTACGCAGCCTTGCATACAGTCACCTCGCCCCCCGGGAAATCCGGCGGACGCGGTGGATCAGGAAAATTGCGCAACGAGGAGAGGCAACATGAGACAGGCAATCACCACCGCATCGGTCGGAGCAGGGCAGCGCGGATCATGGCGCGCAATGGATGGACGTGATTGCGGTGCCGGCAACCGCGGCCATGCGCGGACGGCGCTGATGGTGGCCGCGATGGCCTGCGCGATGCAGGCGTCCGCGGCGGGCTGGGAGCCGACCAAGCCCGTCGAGTTCGTCGTCCCCGCCGGCACCGGTGGCGGCGCCGACCAGATGGCGCGCCTGCTCCAGGGCGTCATCACCAAGAACAACCTGATGAAGCAGCCGATGATCGTCGTCAACAAGCCCGGCGGCGCCGGCGCCGAGGGCTTCCTCGCGATCAAGGAGGCCAAGGGCGATCCGAACAAGATCATCATCACGCTTTCCAATCTCTTCACGACGCCGCTGGCGACCGGCGTGCCGTTCAACTGGAAGGACATGACGCCGGTGGCGATGCTGGCTCTCGACCAGTTCGTGCTCTGGGTGAACGCCGAAACGCCGTACAAGTCCGCCAAGGACTACCTGGCCGCGGTGAAGTCGGGCGGCCCCAACAAGTTCAAGATGGGCGGCACCGGCTCCAAGCAGGAGGACCAGATCATCACGGTCGCGATCGAGAAGGCCGCCGGCGTGAAGTTCACCTACGTGCCGTTCAAGGGCGGCGGCGACGTCGCGGTGCAGCTCGTCGGCAAGCACATCGATTCGACGGTCAACAATCCGATCGAGGCCGTCGCGCAGTGGCGCGCCGGCGCGCTGCGCCCGCTGTGCGTGTTCGACGACCAGCGCATGCCGTACAAGGCGAAGGTGACCGACACGATGTCCTGGAACGACATCCCGAGCTGCAAGGAGGCGGGCGTCGGCGTCGACTACCTGATGCTGCGTGGAATCTTCATGCCGGCGGGAGTCACCAAGGAGCAGGTCGATTTCTACGTCGACCTGTTCAAGAAGGTGCGCGAGACCGCGGACTGGAAGAAATTCATGGAAGACGGCGCGTTCAACACCACCTTCATGAGCGGCCCCGAATACGCCAAATGGGTCGAAGGCGCCGAGAAAACCCACGTCGACCTCATGCGCGAAGCGGGATTTCTCGCCAAACCGTGACGCCGACCGCCGCGCGCGGTCACCTTGCCGCGAAGGCGCCCGCGCCGCGCCAAATTGACCGCGCGCGCCCTCATCGATGACCTGCGGTCCCATTCCTCATGAATGACAACGGATCCTCCGGTGGCGAAGGCGGCATATCGACGCGCGCCGCCGATATCGCGGTGGCCCTGCTGCTGCTCGCCATCGGCGCCCTCGTCGTCTTCGACAGCTATCGGCTCGGATCGGCCTGGGGAGACGACGGCCCCCAGTCCGGCTACTTCCCGTTCTATATCGGCCTGCTTCTCTGCCTTTCGAGCTTCGCGACGCTGGCGCAGGTCGCGCTCGGCGAATTGCGGCGCCGGGAGCAGTTCGCCGGAGCGATTGCCGAGCGGCGGCAGCAGTTCGTCGCCTGGGCGCCGCTGAAGCAGGTGCTGTCGGTGCTGATACCGGCGGCGGCCTACGTGCTGTTCGTGCAGCTGATCGGAATCTACGTGGCGTCGGCCGTCTATATCGCGCTGTTCATGGTCTGGCTGGGCAAGTACCCGTGGCCGAAGAGCGCCGCGGTCGGCCTCGCCGTCAGCGTGTCGCTGTTCCTCATGTTCGAGGTCTGGTTCAAGGTGCCCCTGTACAAGGGCGCCTACGATCCGCTCGCCTGGCTTGGCTACTGAGCCGGCGCCGGCCGGTTTCCATCGCAAGGAGTGATTTTGGCCGAGATCAGCGCCCTGTTTCACGGCTTCGCGGTCGTGCTGACGCCGTTCAACATGCTCCTGATGATGATCGGGATCGTGCTCGGCGTCATCATCGGCGTGCTGCCGGGCCTGGGCGGCGCCAACGGCGTCGCGATCCTTCTTCCGCTGACGTTCACGATGCCGCCCACGTCGGCGATCATCATGCTGTCGTGCATCTACTGGGGCGCGCTCTTCGGCGGCGCGATCACTTCGGTGCTGTTCAACATCCCCGGAGAACCCTGGTCGGTGGCCACGACCTTCGACGGCTATCCGATGGCCCAGCAGGGCCGTGCCGGCGAGGCGCTGACCGCGTCGTTCACGTCGTCGTTCATCGGCGCGTTGTTCGCGGTGGTGATGATCACCTTCCTCGCGCCGCTGGTCGCGAAATTTGCACTGAAATTCGGACCGCCGGAATTCTTCTCGGTCTACCTGCTGACGTTCTGCAGCTTCATCGGCATGGGCAAGGGCTCGCCGTGGAAGACGCTGGCCTCGATGCTGCTCGGTTTCGCGCTGGCGGCCATCGGCATGGACAACATCACCGGCCGGCTGCGCCTCACGTTCGGATTCTCCGAAATGATGCGCGGCGTCGATTTCCTGATCGCGGTCATCGGCCTGTTCGGAATCGGCGAAATACTGCTGTCGATGGAGGAAGGCCTGTCGTTCACCGGGAAGACGGCGACGATCAACCCGAAGGTCGTGTTCGAGACGTGGAAGAAGCTGCCCACGTACTGGATGACGTCGCTGCGGAGCTGCCTCATCGGCTGCTGGATGGGGATCACGCCCGGCGGCGCCACGCCGGCGTCGTTCATGAGCTACGGCGTGGCGAAGAAGATGTCGAAGGACGGCGACAAGTTCGGAACCGGCCAGGTCGAAGGCGTGATCGCTCCCGAAACGGCGGCGCACGCCGCGGGCACCAGCGCCCTGCTGCCGATGCTGGCGCTCGGCATTCCCGGTTCGCCGACCGCGGCGGTGCTGCTGGGCGGCCTGCTGATCTGGGGCCTGCAGCCGGGGCCGCTGCTGTTCGTCGAGCAGAAGGACTTTGTCTGGGGCCTGATCGCGAGCATGTACCTCGGCAACCTCGCCGGCCTGATCATCGTGCTCACCTGCGTGCCGATGTTCGCGGCGATCCTGCGCGTGCCGTTCTCGATCATCGCACCGGTCATCCTCGTGATCTGCGCGATCGGCGCCTATACCGTGCACAGCGCGATGCTGGACGTGTGGTTCATGCTGCTGTTCGGCGTCGTCGGCTATGTCTTCAAGAAGCTCGACTATCCGCTGGCGCCGCTGGTGCTGGCGCTGGTCCTGGGCGACCGCGCCGAGGATTCGTTCCGCCAGTCGATGCTGATCGCCCAGGGCGACCTTGCCATCTTCTTTTCCAACGGCCTCGTCGGCGGCATCACGGCGCTCGCGCTGATGATGCTGTTCTGGCCGCTCATCTCGCGCCTCGGCGACTGGTTCCGCGGCCGATAGTCCCCGGCATTCCCTGAGCGCCGCGGTCGACGCTCATCCGCCGCCCCAGCGACCGAGCGTGTGGATGCGGCGGGCCCCCAGCCGGTCGGGCAGAAACACCGGGGCCGCCGGGCAGGGAAGCGAGCTGCCGGGGAGATCCGGCGCCACGGCCAGGATGCCGGCGCGGGTCTCCGGATCCGCCATTGCCGCGCGCAACGCGTCGGCATCCGCCCAGGCCGGCACGCCCGCGGCGAGCTGGAGGTAGACGCGCCCGCTCGAGCGATCGGCAAAATTGACGAGAGGCAGCCGGCGCGCGCATTCGACGAGGAAGTCCGCGTTATTTTCCGGCGCCAGCGCCCGACGGTCGCCGTAGAGGCCTTCGGGGCCGGCGGCATTGACGTCCACCCTGCGGAACCGCTGGACGTCCAGAATCGCCTTCACGTCCATCACGTTCATCTCTCCGTTCCAGCCGAACGCCACGGTGCGCGGACGCTCCCCCAGAGGGACCGCGTTGTCGAGAAATTCGTAATGCACTTCCTTGTCCGCGCGCAGCGCCCAGGTGAAGAAAAGCCGCGGCATGCCCGAGTACGCTTCGATGTTGTGCGCGAGCAGGTCATCGACCGCCTTGTACCGGCCCACTTCGAGACCGCGGCGCCAGGCCCTCTCGACGATGGCGTCGGGCGGCGTGATCATGAAGAACAGGTAGATTGTGTGACCGAATCGCGTCAGCAGGTTGCTGCCTTCCTCGTCGGAGTCGGGGGCGAAGCTGTCGAAGCGAAAGCGATCGATCAGCAGATGCGAAACGGCCCGCCGTTCGGCCTTGCGCGCCATGTAGCGGTCGAGCTTCTGGTCGACGATCCGCAGCTCTTCGCCGGTGCAGGCGCCGCCGTACTTGTATCGGGTCCCCAGCGAACTGTAGTCCAGCAGCTGCTTGCGCCAGATGTCCGGACTGATCAGCGCAAACTCTCTCCAGTCCGCGCCGATCCGTTCCGCGAGCGCCTTCTGCTCCGGACGCATCGTGCTCTTGCCGGCGGCCGAAGCGCCCTTGGTGTTCATGATGACCGGCCGCGCCTGTGCGGGCAGCAGCAGGTACCCTTCGCGGCGCGCCGCGTCGAGAAAGTGCGGCTCGAGGATGCGCCCGACCTCGTCGCTGCCGAAGTCGTTGCAGGCAAGGTCGGTGGCCACGCCGGCGATGAGCTCCGGCGTTCCCCAGACGCGGCCATGACGACCGAGCAGCGAGGCGACGGTCCTGGCAAGCGCCCGGAACGCGGCACGGCGCATGGCGTCGTCGCCGGATTGGGCGCCGGCCTGCCAGAGCGCGATCGCCTCCTCCGGCCGATCGATTTTCGACGGGCCCGCCGATGCCGGGGCGGCAACCTGTGGCGCGCCGCGAAACCATCCGAAAAGTCCGCCCCTGCGACCGGTGGCGGCCGGCACGGCGCCGCCGTCGGGCGCAAAGAGCCCGGACCTCAGCTCGCCGTCGATGAATCGGGCGAGCCGCCGTCGCGACGCGTCGTACGCCGCGGTGATTTCGCCCATTCGCGGCGCGAGGTGGCCGTCGAGAATCGAGCGCGTCATCTTCCGGAAATTGATGCCGAGGTCCTCGACGCGCGATCCGATCGGCACCGACAGATCCGCGGTGACGCGGATCAGCAGCTCGTGCAATGCGAGCCGTTCGGGACGGAAGCGGACGAGATCGACGACGTCGAGTCCGGTGAGATCGTGCAGTTCCTCCGCCGTTTCGAGGCTGGTCAGCACGTTTTCGGACCGGAACACCGTCGACATGCGGACGACGTCGCGCGGCAGTCGCGAAGTGATCCCGGGGTTCCACGGGCCGAACTCGTCGCCGCCGGTGCGCGTATCGCCTTCGGCGGCCGATGGCGGCGTCATCGCGTTCCGCATTCCCGCCTGCCCGGCCGTTCGGGGGCCGGCCGAGGTTCGCGCCGCGGCGGCATGTCAGACGGCGGCGCGGCCCTTCGCCGATTCGTAGCCCTGGGCAACCTTCGCCGCCCCCCCCGCGGTCAGGCGCACGGCGCAATACTTGAATTCGGGAATCTTGCCGAACGGATCGAGCGCCGGATTGGTCAGCAGGTTCGCTGCCGCCTCGTAGAAACAGAACGGGACGAAGACGGCGCCCCGGGGGGTCCCGTCGTCGGCGCGCGCGTAGAGCGTGATGCTTCCCCGCCGCGATGCCACGGTGATCAGCCCGCCGGGCACCACGCCCAGCGCCTCGAGATCGCCGGAATGCATCGACACCACCGGGCCGGGCTCGAGCGCGTCGAGGACGTCGGTGCGCCGGGTCATGCTGCCGGTGTGCCAATGCTCGAGCTGGCGACCGGTGATCAGGACGTGCGGGTACGCGGCATCGGGCTGCTCCGCGGCCGGTATGACCGACGCGGGAACCAGCCGGGCCCTTCCGGTCGGCGTGGGGAATTGCTCGGTGAACACGACGCGTTCGCCCGGATCGCCTTCCTTTTCGCAGGGATAGGTCACGGCGTGCTCGCGTTCGAGCCGCTCCCACGTGATGCCGGCGATCGACGGCATGGCCCTGCGCATCTCGTCGAACACCTTGCTCGGATGGTCGTAGTTCCAGTCGAGGCCCAGACGCTTCGCCATTTCGACGATGATCCACAGGTCCTGCCGCGCGTCGCCCGGCGGCTGCAGCGCTTGCCGGCCGAGCTGGACGGTCCGGTCGGTGTTGGTGAACGTGCCGGTCTTCTCCGGGAATGCCGATGCCGGCAGGATCACGTCGGCGAGGTATCCGGTCTCCGTCAGGAAGATGTCCTGCACGACCAGCATCTCGAGCTCGGACAGTGCCTGGCGGGCGTGATTGACGTCGGGGTCGGACATCGCCGGATTCTCGCCCATGATGTACATGCCGCGGATCTGCCCGGCATGCACCGCGTCCATGATCTCGACGACGGTCAGTCCCGGCCTGGGGTCGAGCGCGGCGCCCCAGAGCGTCTCGAAGCCGCGCCGCGCCGCGTCGTTGTCGACGCGCCGGTAGTCGGGAAACATCATCGGGATGAGCCCCGCGTCGCTCGCGCCCTGGACGTTGTTCTGGCCGCGCAGCGGATGGAGCCCGGTTCCGGGCCGGCCGACCTGCCCGGTCATCATCGACAGCGCGATCAGGCAGCGCGCATTGTCGGTGCCGTGGACGTGCTGCGAGATGCCCATCCCCCAGAGAATCATCGAGGCGCGCGAGCCCGCGTACATGCGCGCTACCTCGCGGATCGTCTCCGCGGGCACCCCGCAGACCGGAGCCATCGCCTCGGGGCTGTACCCGGCGACATTCTTTCGCAGTTCCTCGTAGCCCTGCGTGCGATCGGCGACGAATTCCTCCGCGACCAGGCCCTCCTCGACGATCGTGTGCATCATCGCATTCAGCAACGCGACGTCGGTGTCGGGTTTGAACTGCAGGTAGTGCGCCGCGTGGCGCGCCAGCTCGGACCGCCGCGGATCCGCCAGGATGAGGCGCGTGCCGCGCTGCACCGCGTTCTTGATCCACGTCGCCGCCACCGGATGGTTGACCACCGGATTCGCGCCGATCAGCAGGACCACGTCGGCCTTCATCACATCCATCACCGGGTTCGACACCGCACCCGAACCGATGCCTTCGAGCAATGCCGCGACGCTGGACGCGTGGCACAGCCGCGTGCAATGGTCGACGTTGTTGGTCCCGAAGCCGGTGCGCACCAGCTTCTGGAAGAGATAGGCCTCCTCGTTGGAACCCTTCGCCGACCCGAACCCGGCGAGGGCGAGGCCGCCATGCGCGTCGCGGATTCGCGCCAGCGTTCCGCCGGCAAGTTCCAGCGCCTCGTCCCAGCTCGCTTCGCGAAACGCCGACAGCGGATTGGCCGGGTCCATCACGAAGTCCGCCGACTTGGCCACGCCGGCCCTGCGGATCAGAGGCGCCGTGAGGCGATGCGGGTGACTCACGTAGTCAAAGCCGAAGCGGCCCTTCACGCACAGGCGCTCTTCGTTGGCGGGGCCGTCGCGGCCCTCCACGCGGACGATCGCGTCGCCCTTGACGTGATAGGTCAGCTGGCAGCCGACGCCGCAATAGGGGCACAGCGACGCGACGCTGCGGTCGGCCGCGGCGAGATACGCGTCCCCCGCCGGGGCGAGCGCGCCCGTCGGACACGCCTGGACGCATTCGCCGCAGGCGACGCATGAGGAATCGCCCATCGGATCGTCGAGATCGAAGACGATCTTCGACGCGGCGCCGCGGAAGGCGAAGCCGATGACGTCGTTGACCTGGACTTCGCGGCAGGCGCGCACGCAGCGCGTGCACTGGATGCAGGCGTCGAGGTTGACGGCCATCGCCGGATGCGACGCATCGGGCCGGGGCTGGGCGCGCGCCTCGAAGCGCGGCGTGCCGATGCCGAGCCGACGCTTCCACTGCGCGAACTCGGAGTCGGGCTTGTAGACGCGCTCGGCCATGTCGGCCGCCAGCAATTCGACGACGATCTTCTGCGCGTGGACGGCGCGCGCACTCTCGCTCGAAACTTCCATGCCCGCCGCGGGCGTGCGGCAGCACGACGGCGCCAGCACACGCTCGCCCTTGATCTCCACCATGCAGGCGCGGCAGTTGCCGTCGGGGCGCATTCCCGGCGTGTAGCAGAGGTGGGGAATCTCGACGCCGTGGCGCTGCGCGGCCTCGATGATCGTCTCGCCGACGACCGCCGCGAGCTCGCGTCCGTTGAGGAGAAACGGAATCCGTTCCGTCGCATTCATTCGAGCTCCTCGGGAAAATACCTGATCACGCACGCGATCGGATTGGGCGCGGCCTGTCCCAGTCCGCAGATCGAGGCGTCGGCCATGGCCCGCGACAACTCGTCGAGCAGCGGACGGTCCCAGGCCGGCTGTTCGAGCAGGCGCACCGCCTTCTCGGTTCCGACGCGGCAGGGCGTGCACTGGCCGCAGGACTCGTCGGCGAAAAACCGCATCAGGTTGAGCGCCGCGTCACGGGCGCGATCGTGCTGCGACAGGACGATCACCGCCGCCGACCCGATGAAGCATCCATGGGGCTGCAGCGTGTCGAAATCGAGGGGGACGTCGGCAAGCGACGCCGGCAGGATGCCTCCCGAGGCGCCGCCGGGGAGGTAGCCGTAGAGCTCGTGCCCGGGCAGCATGCCGCCGCAGTATTCATCGATCAGTTCCCGCGCGGTGATACCCGCCGGAGCGAGATGAACGCCGGGTTTCGCGACGCGTCCGGACACCGAGAACGAGCGCAGCCCCTTGCGACCGCGCCGCCCGTGACCGGCGAACCAGTCGGCGCCCTTCTCGATGATGTCGCGCACCCAGTGGAGCGTCTCCATGTTGTGCTCCAGCGTCGGCCGTCCGAAGAGCCCGACCTGCGCGACATAGGGCGGACGCAGTCGCGGCATCCCGCGCTTGCCCTCTATGGATTCGATCATCGCCGACTCTTCGCCGCAGATGTAGGCGCCCGCGCCGCGGCGCAGGTGAATGCGCGGCAGCGCGCAGGGCGGATCGGCGCGCAAGGCGGCGAGCTCGGTCGTGAGGATGCTGCGGCAGGCGGCGTACTCGTCGCGCAGATAGATGTAGACGTCGTCGATGCCCGTGGCCCAGGCCGCGATCAGCATGCCTTCGAGGAAGCGGTTGGGATCGCTTTCGAGGTAGTGGCGATCCTTGAACGTTCCGGGCTCGCCTTCGTCGATGTTCACCGCCATCAGCCGCGGTGCGGGCTCCGCGCGCACGATGCGCCACTTTCGTCCCGCGGGAAAACCCGCGCCGCCCAGTCCGCGCAGGCTGGAATCCTCGAGCGACTTGATCACCGTTTCGACGTCGATTTCACCCCGGGCGCAGGCCGCGAGCGTGCGAAACCCGCCGCCCGCCCGGTAGCCTGCATGGTCGACATGGCGCGGAAGATCGGGGACCAGCCGTCGCTGCGCGATGGCCGCGGCGACCGTCTCCGGTGTCGCGTGGTCGACGGGAGCGCGCCCGACGACCGCCGCCGGTGCGTGCTCGCATCTTCCGATGCATGGCGCGCCCAGCACCCGCACGTTGGCGCCGGCGTTCCGGGCGACGGCGGCGCGCAAGGCCTCGGCTCCGGCCATCCGGCAGGACAGCGTCTCGCAGATGCGGACCGTGATCTCGGCGGGCGGCGATTCCCCGTCCTTGACCACGTCGAAGTGGTGGTAGAACGTCGCGACCTCGTAGACCTCGGTCACCGCCAGCTTCAGCTCGGCGGCGAGCGCGACCAAGTGCGCGGCGGACAGGCAGCCGTAGCGGTCCTGTACGAGATGCAGCGACTCGATCAGCAGGTCGCGCCGCCGCGGCGTGTCGCCCAGGAGCGTGCGCACCTCGGCCAGCGCGCGGGCGTCGACCTGCCTACCCTTCAGCCGGCCGCGAACGGCGCCGGATCGGCGCAGGCCGGAGGTGTTGACTACGGATTTCGTCGGCATGCGTGGTTCCAGTTCCATTTGCGCGCGGCCGTTGCGGTGTCGAAGGCCTGCGGCACCGCCGACCCGACGGCGGGCCGGACCCGCGACCCGGGGTGGCGGCGGATTCAGTCGAGGAAATCGCAGTACTTTTCCACGTGGGCCGCCAGGCCGAGCGAATGCTCACGCACCAGCCGCTCCGCGAGTTCGGTGTCGCGGCGCTCGAGCGCCTCGATGATGTTCATGTGCTCGACGATCGAACGCGCCGCGCGGTCCTGCTGCGTGATCGTGCGCCTGCGGATTGCCCGGACGTGGATGAAGAGCGTCTCGATGGCCTTCGTCATCAGCGTCGAGCCCGAAAGGCGGATGATCGCCTGGTGGAACGCGATGTTCGCGTCGGAATACTCGTCTATGTGATCCGCGGGGCTGCTGCTCGCGAACTCGTCGAACATGTGCCGCAGCAGGGCGATGTCGTCGTCGGAGGCGTTCTTGGTCGCAAGCCGCGCCGCCATGCTCTCCAGCGCCGCCCACATCTCGATCATCTCGACGATCTCGCGCTTCGTCTTGCGGACGATGAAGATGCCGCGGCGCGGGACGGTGCGCAGCAGGCCCTTCTGCTCCAGGCGCGTCATCGCTTCGCGGATCGGCGTGCGCGACACGCCGAGCGCCTCGGTGAGCTGGCGCTCGTCGAGGCGGATCTCGTCCGTGCTGCCGTAGATGTCGGCGTCCATGATTGCCTGCTTCAGCGCGGCGTACGCCTGGTCCCCGAAGCTGGCGGCGGTGGCGAGCCGACGCAGGACGAGCGGCGGGGTGGTGGTCGCGGTATCGGATTCCATGCTCACGATCATCCCCTTGTGACTGTGTCCCGCCGTTGTTGCGGCCCCATCGTCGCCCGCTGCCGCTCCCGTCGGACCGGGCGCACCGAGGCTCGTCGTGCGCAACTGCGTCGGCGCGCGAACCGCCTGCCGGCAACGCGCGAGGCCTCTTGACTAAAGCTGATATACCAAATACGTTATGCAATATATTGAGAAAGCGAGCCCCTGTCGACCCCCGGATGCGGCATTCCCCGGTCTGCTAGGCTTTCTCCGATCCCGTCTGCCGCACTCCCACACCCGACGACCCATCGCTGAACCGGAGGGAACCATGCACGACATGGCCACGAAATCCACCCCGAAACCCGCCGTGCCGACCGCCGAAGGCGCGCTGAAAATCGCCGGCGGCGCCGAGGTCAATCACCCGTCACCGGAAATCGACGGCTTTCAGCTCGTCATCGAAGCCCTCAAGCTGAACGGCATCGACACGATCTTCGGCCTGCCGGGCATTCCGATTACCGACCTCACGCGCAAGCTGCAGGCGGCAGGACTGCGCGTGATCTCCTTCCGGCATGAACAGAATGCCGGGCACGCCGCCTCCATCGCCGGCTTCATGACGGGCAAGCCGGGCATCTGCCTCACGGTATCGGCCCCCGGCTTTCTCAACGGATTGACGGCGCTCGCCAACGCCACCACGAACTGCTTTCCGATGATCCTCATCAGCGGCTCGAGCGAGCGCGAGATCGTCGACCTGCAGCAGGGCGACTACGAGGAGATGGACCAGCTCGCCATCGCGAGGCCGCACGCCAAGGCCGCGTTCCGCGTCCTGCACGCCGAAGACATCGGCGTGGGCGTGGCGCGGGCGATCCGTGCCGCGCTCTCCGGCCGTCCCGGCGGCGTGTATCTCGACCTGCCGGCCAAGCTGTTCCCGCAGACGATCGACGCGGACGCGGGGAGGGCGTCGCTGATCAAGGTCGTCGATCCGGCGCCGCGCCAGATCCCGGCGCCGGACGCCGTGCAGCGCGCGCTCGATCTGCTCAGAAGCGCCAGGCGTCCGCTGATCATTCTCGGCAAGGGCGCGGCGTACGCGCAGGCCGATGCGGACATCCGCGCGCTGGTGGAGAAGACCGGCATCCCCTACCTGCCGATGTCCATGGCCAAGGGCCTGCTGCCCGACACGCACGAGCAATCCGCATCCGCGGCGCGCTCGTACGTGCTGCCCGAGGCCGACGTCGTGATGCTGATCGGCGCGCGGCTCAACTGGCTGCTCTCGCACGGCAAGGGCAAGACGTGGGGCGGCGACGGCGCCAAGGCATGGGGCGGCCAGAAGTTCGTCCAGGTCGACATCTCGCCGCAGGAGGCCGACAGCAACGTCCGCATCGATGCGCCGGTCGTCGGCGACATCGGTTCCTGCGTCTCGGCGATGCTCGCCGCAATCGGGATCGAACTGGCCGAAGCCGCCCGCCGAGTGGCTCGACGCCATCGCGCGAGCGCAGGACCAAGAACGTCGCGAAGATGGCGGAAGCGCTGGCGAAGAACCCGACGCCGATGAACTACCACAGCGCGCTGAACGTCGTGCGCGACATCGTCAAGGCGAATCCGGACGCCATCCTCGTCAACGAGGGCGCGAACGCGCTCGACTTCACGCGCAGCATCGTGGACATGTACAAGCCGCGCAAGCGCCTGGACGTCGGCACCTGGGGCGTCATGGGCATCGGCATGGGCTTCTCGGTCGCGGCGGCCGTGGTCAGCGGCGAGCAGGTGATCGCGGTCGAGGGCGACAGCGCCTTCGGCTTTTCCGGCATGGAAGTCGAGACGATCTGCCGCTACAACCTGCCGGTCTGCGTCGTGATCCTGAACAACAACGGCGTCTACCGCGGCGACGAAGTGAATCCGACCGGAGGGCGCGATCCGTCGCCGCTGGTGTTCGTCAAGGGCGCGCGCTACGAGAAGCTGATGGAGGCCTTCGGCGGCGTGGGCGTGCTGGCCACGACGCCGGCCGAGCTTCGCAGCGCGATGGAAGAAGCGATCCGCTCGCGCAGGCCCACCCTGATCAACGCGGTCATCGACGAGAAGGCGGGCACGGAAAGCGGCCGCATCACCAGTCCTCAATCCCACCGCGAAGAAGAAATCGTGACGCATCACCGCGTTCGAGCGTCGCGGTGGACCGACTTCCGGCAGGCGACAGTCGGCGCGACGACGTTCAACGCGGCCCGGCAACGCTGCGCCCGCGTCTTCCGCGCGATCGCACCAATAACGGCAATGCATAGGGGAACGCAATGGGCAAGGCACTAGACGGCGTCCGCATCCTCGATTTCACCCACGTGCAGTCGGGGCCGACGTGCACGCAGCTGCTCGCGTGGCTGGGCGCCGACGTGATCAAGGTCGAACGCGCCGGCGAGGGCGACATCACGCGCGGTCAGCTGCGCGACATCCCGGGCGTGGACAGCCTCTACTTCACGATGCTGAACCACAACAAGCGCTCGATCACGGTCGACGCCAAGAACCCGAAGGGCAAGGCCATCCTCGAGGCGCTGGTCAAGAAATGCGACGTGCTGGTCGAGAATTTCGCGCCCGGCGCGCTCGACCGCATGGGCTTCACCTGGGAGCGCATCCAGGAGCTCAATCCGCAGATGATCGTCGCCTCGGTCAAGGGATTCGGCCCGGGACCGTACGAGGACTGCAAGGTCTACGAAAACGTCGCGCAGTGCGCCGGCGGCTCGGCGTCGACGACCGGCTTCGACGACGGTCCGCCGCTCGTCACCGGCGCGCAGATCGGCGACTCGGGCACCGGACTGCATCTCGCGCTCGGCATCGTCGCCGCGCTCTACCAGCGCAAGACGACCGGCCGCGGCCAGAAGGTGCTGGCGGCGATGCAGGACGGCGTGCTCAATCTCTGCCGCGTCAAGCTGCGCGACCAGCAGCGGCTCGACCGCACCAAGGTGATGGAAGAGTACCCGCAGTATCCGAACGGCAAGTTCGGCGACGCGGTGCCGCGCGCCGGCAATGCCTCCGGCGGCGGCCAGCCGGGCTGGATCCTGAAGTGCAAGGGCTGGGAGACCGACCCCAACGCCTACATCTACTTCATCACGCAGGCGCCGGTCTGGAAGGACATCTGCGAGGTGATCGGCAAGAAGGAGTGGCTGACCGATCCGCGGTACGCGACGCCCAAGGGGCGCCTGCCGCACCTGATGGAAATCTTCGACCAGATCGAGGAGTGGACCAAGACCAAGACCAAGTTCGAGGCGATGGACATCCTGAACAAGCACGACATTCCCTGCGGCCCGATTCTGTCGATGAAGGAGATCGCCGAGGAGCCGTCGCTGCGCAAGACCGGAACCGTCGTCGAGGTCGATCACCCGACGCGCGGCAAGTATCTGTCGGTCGGCAACCCGATCAAGATGTCCGACAGCGCGACCGAGGTGAAGCGATCGCCGCTCCTGGGCGAGCACACCGACGAGGTGCTGGCGGAACTCGGGTACGCCAAGGACGAAGATCGCGGCGCTGCGCGCCGAAAAGGTCATCTGACCGCGACCCATCGGCAACGCGCACGCGCGTTCCGCGCAACGACATTCAGGGGAAGAAGATGGCGATCGACAGCAAGGAAGTCCGGCGCATTCTGGACCAGGTGAAGGCGGAAGGCCGCACGTCGCTGACCGCGCCCGAGGGCAAGCTCGTGTGCGACGCCTACGGCATCGCGGTGCCCAAGGAAGGCGTGGCGACGTCGGCCGCCGACGCGGCGAAGCATCGCGGCGGCGATGGGCTTCCCCGTCGTGCTGAAGATCGTATCGCCGGAAATCCTGCACAAGACCGAGGCCGGCGGCGTGATCGTCGGCGTCAGGAGCGCGGACGACGTCGAGAAGGGCTTCGCGACGATCATGGCCAACGCGAAGAAATACGACGCGAAGGCGAAGCTCCTAGGCGTGCAGGTGCAGCAGATGCTGGCCGGCGGACAGGAAGTCATCATCGGCGCGGTCACCGATCCCGCGTTCGGCAAGCTGGTGGCGTTCGGGCTGGGCGGCATCCTCGTCGAGGTGCTGAAGGACATCACGTTCCGCCTGGCCCCGGCGTCGCGCGAGGACGCGCTGTCGATGCTGGACGGCATCGCCGCCGCCGAGATCCTGAAGGGCGTGCGCGGCAGCGATCCGGTCGACCGCGAGGCGCTCGCCGGGCTCATCTCGAACGTGTCGCAGCTCGTCGCCGATTTCCCGGAAATCGCCGAGATGGACCTGAACCCGGTGTTCGCGACGAAGAACGGCGCGACCGCCGCCGACGTGCGCATCGTCGTCGACTGGAATCCCGCGCCGCGCGCGCCACCGGCCGGCCGAGGCGGACGTCGTCCGCGCGATGAACCGGATCATGAAGCCGGAAGCGGTGGCGGTGATCGGCGCGTCGTCCGAGGACGGCAAGATCGGCAACTCGGTGATGAAGAACCTGATCAACGGCGGCTACAAGGGCCGGATCTACCCGATCAACCCGTCCGCCGGCGAGATCATGGGGATGAAGGCGTACAAGAGCGTCAAGGACGTGCCCGGCGACGATCGACGTCGCGGTGTTCGCGATCCCGGCGAAGTTCGTCGCCGCGGCGCTCGTCGAATGCGGCGAGAAGAAGATTCCCGGCGCGGTGCTGATCCCGTCGGGATTCGCCGAGACCGGCAACGTCGAGGGCCAGAAGGAAATCCAGGAGATCGGGCGCAAGTACAACGTGCGGCTGATGGGCCCGAACATCTACGGCTTCTACTACACCTGGAAGAACCTCTGCGCGACGTTCTGCACGGCCTACGACGTCAAGGGCCACGCCGCGCTGTCGTCGCAGTCGGGCGGCATCGGCATGGCGATCATCGGCTTCTCGCGCTCGGCCAAGATGGGCGTCTCGGCGATCGTCGGTCTCGGCAACAAGTCGGACATCGACGAGGACGATCTTCTCCTGTTCTTCGAGCAGGACGACAACACGCACATCATCGCCCAGCACTGCGAGGACCTGAAGGACGGGCGCGCGTTCGCCGAGGTCGCGAAGCGCGTGTCGAAGAAGAAGCCGGTGGTGATGCTGAAGGCCGGGCGCACGAGCCTGGGCGCGCGCGCCGCGAGCTCGCACACCGGCGCCCTCGCGGGCAACGACAGGATCTACGAGGACGTGCTGAAGCAGTCCGGCGTCATCCGCGCGCGGTCACTGCGCGACCTGCTCGAATTCGCGCGCGCCATTCCGGTGCTGCCGACCCCCAAGGGCGAGAACGTCATCATCATCACCGGCGCCGGCGGCTCCGGCGTGCTGCTCTCCGACGCCTGCGTCGACAACAAGCTGTCGCTGATGGCGATGCCCCCCGATCTCGATGCCGCGTTCCGCAAGTTCATCCCGCCGTTCGGTGCCGCCGGCAACCCGGTCGACATCACCGGCGGCGAGCCGCCGAAGACCTACCAGAACACGATCCGCCTGGGTCTCGAGGACCCGCGCATACATGCGCTCATCCTCGGGTACTGGCACACGATCGTCACCCCGCCGATGGTCTTCGCGAAACTCGTGTCCGAGGTCGTCCTGGAAATGAAGGCGAAGGGAATCGAGAAGCCGATGGTCGCTTCGCTCGCCGGCGACGTGCAGGTCGAGGAGGCGGCGGAGTACCTGTTTGCGCATGGCATCCCGGCGTATCCGTACTCCACCGAGATGCCGGTCGCGGTCCTCGGCGCCAAGTACCAGTGGGCGCGCGGCGCCGGCCTGATCTGACCAGGGGAAGGGCGCCGGCGGCGTGATCGGTTACCGCGCCGCCGGATCGGAGCCTCCTGCGCGCGGGAGCGCGGGCCGCGCTGCCGGCCGGCGCGCCCGGCGAGGCGACTCGGCATGAACGCCAACCTCTACGCGCTGCTGCGCGACCACTTTTCCGATCGTGCCGGCGAGCCCTGCATCCTCATTCCCGGCGGGCCGGTCATCGACTACGGCGATCTGGACGCAGCCTCGGCGCGCATCGCGCACGCGCTCATCGGCGCCGGATGCCGTGCCGGCGACCGCGTCGCGGTGCAGGTCGACAAGTGCTGGGAGGCGGTCGCGCTCTATCTCGCCTGCCTGCGCGCCGGCCTCGTCTACCTCCCGCTCAATACCGGATACCAGAAAGGCGAGCTCGCCTACTTCTTCGCCGATGCGGAGCCGCGCGATCATCGTCTGCCGCCCGGACAGCGCGGCGATGCTGTCGCCGCTCAAGGCGGGCGCCGAGCTGCTGACGCTGGCCGGCGGCGAAGGTACGCTGCTCGACCGGGCCTCGGGCTTGCCGGAGACGTTCGACACCGTCGCGTCGAAGCCGGACGACCTGGCGGCGATCATCTACACGTCGGGCACCACCGGCCGGTCCAAGGGCGCGATGCTGACCCACCGCAACCTCGGCAGCAACGCGCTGGCGCTGGTCGATTGCTGGGGCTTCACCCGCGGCGACGTCCTGCTGCACGCGCTGCCGATCTACCACGTCCACGGCCTGTTCGTCGCCATCCACTGCGCGCTGCTGTCCGGGTGCCGCATGCTGTGGCTGGCGAAGTTCGATCCGCGGCGAGGTGCGCGCGCTGCTGCCGCGCGCCACGGTGATGATGGGCGTGCCGACGTTCTACACGCGGCTGCTCGCCGACCCGGATTTCGGCGCGGGCGACTGCCAGATCCATGCGCCTCTTCGTCTCGGGCTCGGCGCCGCTGCTCCCCGAAACCTTCGGCGCGTTCCGGCAGCGCACCGGGCTCACGCATCCTCGAGCGCTACGGCATGTCCGAGACCGGGATGAACACGTCGAACCCGCTGGTCGGCGAGCGCATCGCCGGCACCGTCGGTCCGCCGCTGCCCGGCGTCTCGCTGCGCATCACCGGCGACGATGGCGGTCGCGGCGCGGCGGGCGACATCGGGGGGATCGAGGTCAAGGGGCCGAACGTCTTCACCGGCTACTGGCGCATGCCGGAGAAGACGCGCGAGGAGTTCACCGCCGACGGCTTTTTCCGGACCGGCGATGTCGGCGAGGTGCTGCCGAACGGCTATCTGCGCATCGTCGGCCGCGCCAAGGATCTGATCATCTCCGGCGGTCTCAATGTCTACCCCAAGGAAGTCGAGGAAAGGATCGACGCGCTGCCGGGAGTCGTGGAATCGGCCGTGATCGGCGTGCCCGATGCGGACTTCGGCGAGGCCGTCACCGCGGTGGTCGTCGCCCGATCCGGCCATGCGCTCACCGAAAGCGGCGTGATCTCGGCGCTCAAGGCGGAGATCGCGGGTTTCAAGGTGCCCAAGCACGTGCACTTCGTCGACGAACTGCCGCGCAACGCCATGGGCAAGGTCCAGAAGAACGCGCTCCGCGAGAAATATTCCTAGCCGGAGCAGGAAACTCTCGCAGTGCACGCGCATGGCATGGCGAAGCCCCGCGCGGCGGCTGCCGCCGCATGGAGCTCATCGCTGCCAGGTCTGGAAGGCCTTCCACAGCATGTACGCCGCCAGCATATAGAGAAGCACGGCGAACATGCGCTTGAGCGTCTTCACCGGCCAGCGGTGCGCGGCCCGCGCGCCGACCGGCGCCGCGATCACGCTGGCGGCGACGATCGCCAGCAGCGCCGGGATGTGGACATAGCCGATCGAATGCGGCGGCAATCCGCTTTGGCGCAAACCCGCGAGCACGTAACCGGTGGTTCCGGCGATGGCGATCGGCAATCCGAGCGCCGACGACGTCGCGACGCACTGCCGCATGTTCACGTTACAGGCGGCCATGAAGGGGACCGACATGAATGCGCCGCCTCCGCCGACCATGCTCGAGACTAAGCCGATGCCGCCGCCCACGGCCGCGAGTCCGCCCTTGCCTGGAAGCTCGCGCGAGGCCTTCGGCTTCCGGTCGAGCAGCATCTGCGTCGCGGCCACCGCGACGAACGCGCCGAAGAAGACCGACAACGCCGCCGTCGACATTCCGCCGGCGATCATGGGGCCCGCCAGCGAGCCGATGATGATTCCGGGGGCCAGTCCCGCGACGACCGGCCACCGGATGGCGCCGTGCCGCTGGTGCTCGCGCATCGACGAGATCGAGGTGAACAGGATCGTCGCCGTCGCCGTCGCCAGCGCCATGTGCACGATGTGCTCGGTAGGAAAGCCCTCCCGCGTGAAGATGATGGTGAGCAGCGGCACCATCGTCATGCCGCCGCCGATGCCCAGCAAGCCGGCGAGGAAGCCGACAATCGCGCCGATGAGCACGAACGTGACGAACAGCGAAACATCCATCGCGAGGCTTACGCCTTGTTCTTCTTCATCAGCCTGGCGATGAAAGTCCACTCGGCGGGATCGACGGGAGTCACCGAAAGCCGGTTGCCGCGCTGCAGGATCCGCATGCGCGCGAGCTCGGCATGCATGCGAAGCTCGGGAAGCGCAATGAAGCGGGTCTTCGCGACCAGCGTCACGTCGACGCTCACCCAGCGCGGCGCGTCCGGAATCGCATTCGGATCGTAGTACGCGCTCTTCCGGTCGAATTGCGAGGCGTCCGCATACGCCGGCGCCGAGATTTCCACGGTGCCGGCGATGCCCGGCTCGGGACAGCTTGAATGGTAGAAGAAGGCGCGGTCGCCGAGCCGCATCTGGTCGCGCATGAAATTGCGCGCCTGATAGTTGCGCACGCCGAACCATGCCGTCGTCCGGTTCCTCGACGCGGCCAGGTCGTCGATCGAGAATTCGTCGGGCTCGGATTTCATCAGCCAGTAGCGCACGCCTTATTCGCTCCTGTTCCGGAACAGCGGGAATTCGATTCTAGTCGAAGCCTCCGTACCCTGCCACCAGGCTGCGACGCAGCTCGGCCGCGGCGCGCCGTGGCGATCCGCGAGCCGGGCCGCTACTCCTCCAGCATGTTGAGCTGCCACAGGTCCTTGTGGCTCATGTGGCACATCGGGTGGATGGCCAGCAGCCCCGTCCTGCCGATGCTCTTCTCCAGATACCGCATCTCGGCGAATTTTGCGGTTGTCGCCTCGTCGACCGGCACCTCGAAGCCGCTCTCGCTCATCAGGAGATTGCCCTTGGCGCGCAAGGCGAGCTCGGTGTAGAGCCGCAGATAGCAGAGGAGATCCGCAACCACCGGCCCGCGGAACCGGCTTTTCATCGTGTGCAGGTAGCGGCCGACGGGCGAATCGGACAGACGGCCGGAGTTGATCAGCTCGAGCATTTCGGCGTCGGCGTCGAATCCCTGCCCGAGCCAGTCGCCGACGGTCTTCTCGCTGCGATGGAACACCGCGAGCAACAGCGGCGGCAGCACCGCCAGCATCGCGAGCGCGGCAATCGTCGGCTCGTGGGACAGGTGGTTGTACCCGGAGTGAACCACCACGGCGAGCGCGAATCCCGGGAGCAGGTCGCTGAAATTCGCCTTCCTGGCCCTCTCCAGCAAGGCGAGCCCCATGACCGCGAACATCGCCGTGGCGCCTCCGTGCATGATCGCGGTGCCCAGTCCGCGAACGATCCACGTTCCCATGCCGGCATCGGGAACGATCCTGAGAAAGTAGACGTTCTCGACCACCGAGAATCCGGTGCCGACGGCAAAGCCGAAGATCGCCGCATCGACGAGGAAGCCTATGCGATGCGCGCGGATCATCGCCACGATCACCAGCCCCTTCAGCAATTCCTCGGTGACCGGCGCGACGTAGCGCGAGAAATGCGTCATGTCGATACGGACCAGACCGAGCACCAGGGCATTCGCCAGGTAGCTCAGGCCCGCGACCGCCGCGCCGCAGGCAACGACCGCAACCACCGAGCGCAGCTTGACCAGCTTGTAGCTGTCGAGGTAGAGCAGCGTCACGAGGAACGTGAGCACCGGCAGCAGGCATACCAGTGCATGCGGCAGGAAGTCGGTCATGGCTTCCGGCGGTCACGCTACATGATCTTGAGCGAGACCATCCACTCCGTGCCGGTGCGCCGGCCCTCCTGGAATCCGACGGCGTACCCGGCCGACAGCGTCATTTCGTACCAGTGCATTATCGTGAACCGCAGATCGGCCTGCGCACCGACGCTGGCGTAGTTCTTGCGCAGGGTGGCGTTCGCAGGCTCGGTCCACAGCGCCGCGGCGAAGACCGAAGGACGCAGCCACGTCAGGTAGAAGCCCGGCGTGCCGACCGTCTCGAAGACAACGGGCGGGACGTTCCATTCGACCATTTCCTTCACGAAGTTGAGTCCGCTGACCGCCTGCAGCCCGAATCCGGGCAGCGAATCGTACTCTCGATACCGCTGGATCGGCCCGTCGTCGACATAGTTGTTTCCGAAGCCGCCGAAGTAGAAGTTCGCGACCGTCTCGTTGTGGCTGCCGTCGGCGGCGCCGGCTGCGGTTCGCGACCACACTGACGAGTTCGGCAGCGGCAGCGCCATGCCGACATCGAGCGTGCCGCGGACCTGCGGGGTGATCTGGCCGCTTACGCGATTGCCCTGGTAGATCAGCGTCCAGGCCAGGCCCTTCTCGTCGTCGACCGCGCCCAGCGACCGGCGCACGTCGGTGTAATGGAGACCGGCCTCGCCGGTGACCAGGCGGGTGAATGTGGTCTCGACATTCTGGGCATTGGGCAGCGTGTCGATCTGGTCGTAATAGGCCACGTCGAAGATCGCCTCCAGTCTGCGCGGCTCGTCGTAGATCAACAGCCAGTCGTAGCCGAGCTTTGCCGCATAGCCCTTTCGGCCGCGCTTGGTCGGCCCGAACAAATCGTAGAAATCCGACCGATTCCACGCGAGTTCGCCTTTCCAGCCCAGGTAGCTGCCGGTGATCTCGACGTGTCCCTTTTGGCTGCTCGGCAGGTTGCCGGTAGGCGTGTAGGCCGCAGTGATGCCGATATTGGCGAATGGAATGGAATCGGCGAAATTGGCGTGATAACCGATTCCCGCCGAGTCCTTGTAGCCCTGCAGCACGGGATACGCGTTGTCGAGCGCGAGCTTGCGCAACGGTGCGTACGGACCCCGATCCGTGATCAGCGTCTCCTCGGCAACGACGCTGGGCGGCGGCACCTGCCAGGTCTTGACGACAGGGTATCGTTCGGCGACCTCGGTGCCGAGAAACGTGATGGCGCTGACGTCGGCGATCGGCTTCGGATCGATGGTTGCCGGGACGAATCCCTCTCCCGTGTAGGCGAGGACTATGAGCCTGCCGTCGGCGAGCGGCACCGGGCGGAAAAAGCCGATTTCGGCGTTCGACACCGCAACGACTTCTCCGGTGGCGACCTCGTAGCGGAAGATGTTCGATACGCCGGTGTAATAGCTGCTGCCGTACAGGTGGCGTCCATCCTTCGAGAACACGAAGCTCTCCGGAATGGATTGTCCGAAACGGAACTCCGAAAGCGGTTTCAGGTCGCCGCGCATCACCTTGCCCAGCTCCCAGACGCGCAGAAACTGCTCGGAGGTGACCTCGCTCATCGACGCGGACAGGAGCCGACCGTCCGGCGAAATGTCGAGGTCATAGGGGACGCTTTCGTACGGAAACACGTGGAGCTCGTCCCACTCGGCATAGGGATAGGGAATCCGCACCAGCGACGCAATGCCGTTGTTGTGGCGTATGCCGATCAGCGAGCGGTCGGACGGATTGAAGACGATTTCACCGATCCGCGCGTCTTCGATCAGCATCCGCACGTCGCCGCTCCCCACGTCCACCGCCATGAGATCCCGAAGGGCGAGATTGTCGTTGGTGTAGAAGAGCGTTCCGCCCGCCGGATCGTAGGCGACGGAAGACACGCGGTAGTGCATCGCCCGCTTGATGTCGGCGAGGCGCCGGACGCTGCCGTCGCCGGTGTTCAGTGCGCCTACGTGCTCGACCACGCCGGGATATCGGAACGCCGCGAAAAGCGTTCCGGACGATTCGTCGAAGTACATTCGTGATATCGAACCGATTGCGCTCCCCGCGATTCTCTGGTGCGTCGTGATCGGGAACTTGCGCAGTTCCTCGAGATTTCGCCGCTGGAATCCGTGCTCGAACGCAATCCAGTCCTGCCAGGCCTGCTCGAGAGGCATGCCGAATACCTGCTTGAACTGGTCCGAGTAATACCTGCCGCTGCCTTCGTCGCGCCGGATCCAGGCGACCACCTTTTCGGGCGAATGTGCGTACGCCAACCATGTGAAGAACCGGGTGCCGTACAGGTAAGCGTTGGTGCCCGTCTGGAAATCGACACGGGTTCCGCGCGAGACCAGCCCCAGCGGATCGTAAAAATGGGCGTTGTCGCGCACCATCGCCCGGAAGACCATCTCGTCGTAGCCTCCCTGCGCGCGTCCGATCCCACCGTCCATCCAGGTTTCCATGAAAACCGCGCTGCCTTCCGAATACCAGCGCGGGGCGGTGAAGCGAGGGACCGTCAGGTAGCTATAGAGCAGTGTCTCGGGATCCTGTCGCTGCGGCGTGACCTTGCCGAAGAACAGGCGCCGCCAACTTCGGTCCTCGGTCGACGACAGGTCGCCCTGGGTGACGTGAACCAATTCGTGGTTCATCAGCGTGACCATTCGCTCACTGGCCGGAAACGTCTCGAAAGCGTGGGACAGGGGTGCAATATCGATATAGAGCCTGTCGCGCGGGGCCGTCACGGTGGCCGCGTTTCCGTAATCGGAGAGGTCCTTCAGAAATACGGTGACGGGCTCCGATGGGGAGAGGCCGAACATCCGGCGTTGCCACTCCAGGGAGTTGGTGAAGCTTCGCACCGTGTGCGGCACGATGTATTCAAGCGAATCGAAGTAGATGAGCCGGAGGTCCTTCGTTTCGACGTACGACATGCCAAGCGAGCTGCCGTCGGCGAACGCCACGACCGGCATCAGCACCATCAGCAGCAACCCGACGCGCGCCCGCATGCCTTACCCCGCTCCCCTGATCGGACCGCCGTAGCATAGGGGGTCGGCGACAAAAAGAAAACCGCCGGCGTTTTGGGCCGGCGGTTCGGTGCAGCAACGTCCGGGTGTCGCTTACTTCTTGTTCACGAGGTTATTGGCGGCGTTGTTGGCCGCGTTGTTGGCCGCGTTGTTGGCCGCGTTGTTGGCCGCGTTGTTGGCCGCGTTGTTCGACGCGTTGTTGGCCGCGTTGTTCGACGCGTTGTTGGCCGCGTTGTTCGACGCGTTGTTGGCCGCGTTGTTCGACGCGTTGTTCGACGCGTTGTTCGACGCGTTGTTCGACGCGTTGTTGGCCGCGTTGTTGGCCGCGTTGTTGGCCGCGTTGTTCGACGCGTTGTTCGACGCGTTGTTCGACGCGTTGTTGGCCGCGTTGTTGGCCGCGTTGTTGGCGGCGTTGTTGGCCGCGTTGTTCGACGCGTTGTTGGCGGCGTTGTTGGCGGCGTTGTTGGCGGCGTTGTTCGACGCGTTGTTGGCGGCGTTGTTGAGCGGCGTTGTTGGCCGCGTTGTTGGCCGAAGCGTCCTGTACAGCCTGATTCACCGGCGTCGATTGTGCCGTCGAAGGACTGCCGAGCTTGACGTCGCCGGCCGTGGGCTGGGCGGCCTGGTACCGCTGCGCCGGCACGATCGTGCCCGCCGTGTCGTTGCCGCTGGGTGGGAATATGCCGGTCGTCATCGCGACGACCAGCGCCGCTGCGGCAATACCGCCGCCGATCCAGACCTTGCGATTACCGAAGGAACCGTTCTTCTGCTCGCTCATGTTCTCACCCCTTAAGTGTGGCCCTCGCCGCGATATCGGATGGACCGTTGCCGATTTCCCCGGGTTGGCCCCCGGAGCTTCTGTGGAAGCTTCTCCAATTACACGCTGCCGCGAGAATAGTTGGCGGACGCGGCTCCACCGTTCCGGGTGCTCCGGGAGTCTCGCCATCACCGAGGCCAGCAATCCCTCGGGGGGCGAGACGTCGGGCACGCCTTTCAAGCCGTCGAACAGGCGCTGCAACGCGTCGAACGCCGCGCGGGCCGCCGGATCGGCGGCCAGCAGGCATTGCAGTTCCAGGATTTCGCCCGGCGTTGCCTCGCCGTCCAGGACGGCGTGCATCAATGGTGTGGGTTGGAAATGATCCATGTCAGTTCGCGCGAAAATCCTTCAGCAGCTCGGCCAGGCGGCGTCTCGCCTCGAACAGGCGGGATTTCACCGTCTTCTCGTCCATGTCGAGGATCTGTCCGATTTCCTGGTAGCTGCACTCCGAAAAATGTCTCAACGTCAGCACCATCCGGTCGTTTGTCGTCATGCCCTTCAACGCGCGCCCGATCCGCCTGGAAAGCTGCGCCGCGCCTGCCTGCTGCTCCGGGCCGGACGATTCGGCGTCCGGCGGATCGATTTCGTCGTCCAGCTCGACTTCCCGTTCGTTGCGGCGCAGCAGATTGAGCGATTCGTTGACCGCGATGCGGTAGATCCAGCTGAAGAACTTGTACTTCGGGTCGTACTCCTCCGCGCGCTCCGCGACCTTGAGGAATACGACCTGGGCAATGTCGCTGGCGTCCTCGGCGCGGCGCAATATCCAGAACGCGGCGTTGTAGACCGGCCTCTGGTAGCGAAGCACCAGTTCCGTGAAAGCGGTTCGATCGCCTTTCCGGTAGTGCTGCAGCAACTCGTGGTCGGTGCGATTGCCCATAAATACACGCGGGGGCCGGAAAAGTTGGCGTGGCGGCTACCGCGCCGCCTCGATTTCGAAGATCTGGTCGAATCCGGAGTAGCGGAAGATGTCCTGCAGATGGCGGTTGACGCCGGTGAGCCGCAGCTTGCCGGCGGAGGCCAGCAGGCGCTTCTGGGTCTTCAGCAGGACGCCGAGGCCGGCGCTGGACAGGTATTCGAGCCGGAGGCAGTCCAGCGTGACCGTGCCCTGGACCGCGTCGAGGAACGCCTGCGCAGCGGGGGCCTGCGCGGCGTCCAGCCGGCCGGCGATCACGACCACGCCCTCCGCACCAAATTCAATCGTCAGCATCGGCGTCCTCGATGTTGGGCGCATTCCCGGAGCCCGAGCGCCCCGCGAGCGTCTTGCGGAAGGTGATCCGGCTCTGCCGCAAATCCTCCGAATACCGGTAGTCCAGGGAATCCACCAGGCGCCGGACCAGGTGCAGCCCCAGCCCCCCGGGTCGACGCTGCAGGATCGACATGCCGATGTCCGCGTCCGGAGCCCGGGTAACGTCGAAGCGCTCGACATCATAGTCCGTCAGCGACACTTCCACGCCCCCGGCGATGGCCGCGATGTCGACACGCACGTCGGCTTCGCTCGCCGGGCTGTACTTGACCATGTTCGTGAACAGCTCCTCCACCGCCAGGTCGACCGGAGACAGGAGCCCGGGGTCGACCCCGTGGCGGGAGAAGAACCCCGCGGTAAAGGAGAAGACCTCCCTGAGCGCATCGAAATCGCGGCGGAACTTCCGGTGCGCCGTCGCGCCCGCGTCGCGCTTCACCAGCACCACGGTCATGTCGTCTTCCTGGGGCGCTCCCTGCGCAAAGACGCGGACGGCATCGAGCAGGATCGCCGAAAGCCCGGCCGCGGACTTCCCCGGGTTGGACAGGAGAACCTCCTCCACCCGCCGCTCGCCGAACGGTTCGCCCGCCGCGCTCTCGTATTCGTAGATCCCGTCGGAGAGCAGCGCCAGCATGTCGCCCGGCTGCATGTCGAGGCCCACTGTGGGCCGCAGCGACGTCAGCGGCATCGCCGCCAGCGGAAAGCTGGTCGGATCGTGGCGCACGCAGCGCCCGGTTGCCGCCTGGAAGTGCAGGATGGGCGCCTGGCCGCCGCTCTGAAACCGAAGCTGATGGGTCGATACGTCGAGGAGCCCGATGAAGGCGGTGATGAAACGATCGTCGGCCAGCATCCCGGCGAGCTGATTGTTGACCTGCATGAACGCGGTCTCGAGATCCGCGCCCAGCCGGAAGGCCATGCGCAACATCGCATGCATCTGCGTCACCGAAAGCGCCGGGGCGATGCCGTGGCCGGTGGCATCGCCGAGCACGACCAGCAGGCCCTGGTCGATGACGGCGAGATCGAAGGTGTCGCCGCCGGTGAGGCTCGCCGGGCGGAAGGTCCCGTAGAGGTCGTAGCCGGGGACCGAGGGCATGGTCGAGGGCAGGGTGCTCATCTGCACCGTGCGCGCCATCTCCAGCTCCTGGCGCAGCTTCTCGCCCTCGATCACGGCCTCGGTCATGCGCACGCGCTGAAGCGCGACGGCGCACTGCGCCGCGAGCACCGTCGCCAGCGCCTCGTCGTTGTCGTCGAAGACTCCGTTCGCCTTGTTCAGGAGCTGCATCACCCCCACCAGGACGTTGTTGTGGTCGACCAGCGGCAGGGCGAGCAGGCAGCGCGTTCGATAGCCCGAAGCCCGGTCCACGTCGGGATTGAAACGCTCGTCCGAGTAACAGTCGGGCACGTTGATGACCCGCCGGTCGCGGGCGCAGGCGCCGACGAAGCCGGATCCCGCGGGCACGCGCACCGCCTCGATGCCGGTGGCGATCTCGAGCACCATCTGATCCGCCGCCGGGTCGTACAGCCACACCGAGCCGCGATCGGCGTGGAGGACCTGCGTGGCCGCGCTCACCACTTCGGACAGCATCGACAGGAGATCGAATGGGGCCGCCAGCTTGCTGGTGACCGCGAGGATCGCCTCCATGTCGACAACCGAAAGGCGACGCTTGCCTGGCCGTGCGCTCATGCCGCGAGAATGTAACAGACGATCGGAAACCGTGTCCCCGGTCGGCGCTGCCGCGCGGAGGCCGGGGGTCGCATCGCCGCCCGCGCCTTGGTTCGACGCCGGCGCGGGCCGGGAAACCATGCGCCCGGCCGAGCACGCCAACTGCCGGCGTCGCGGACCCCGGAGGTCGACGCGGTTCCAGGCGCCGGCGCCGCGCGATGTTACGAGTACGCCGGGCTTGCCGTAGAATCGGCCGGCAATGGCCGGCGGGTGCCAGGAGCACGCTGCCCGGTCGCGCATCGGATCTCGACGGCTCTGGGGTGCCGGCTCCCATGCAAGGCGATCCGCGGACAACGGACATGACGATCGTGCCGGAGACCATCGACGGGCCCAGGGAGGTCCGTCGGATGGCGGTCGCGCCGGCAAGCCCACGGAGCCCCGGCAGCCGGCGGATCGGCGACTTTTCGGCCGACGGTCGCAGCAAGTCGCGCGCAGCCGAAGGAGGTGCGCCGTGAATCCGGCCGATGCCGCACTGCTGGTTGTCGACGACAACGAGGACAACCGGTACACGCTGACACGCCGCCTGGCGCGCGAGGGGTATGCGAACATCGCCACCGCCAGCAATGGCCGCGAGGCCCTCGAATTGCTGCGGGCCCGACCCTTCGACCTCGTCCTGCTCGACATCACGATGCCGGAAATGAACGGCTACCAGGTGCTCGAGCACATGAAGGGCGACCCCGGCCTGCGCACCGTTCCGGTGATCATGATTTCGGCGATCGAAGACGTCGCGAGCGTGGTGCGATGCATCGAGCTGGGCGCCGAGGACTACCTGCCGAAGCCGTTCGATCCGACGCTGCTGCGGGCGCGGGTGGGCGCCACCCTGGAGAAGAAAGCGCTGCGCGACGAGGTCGCGGCGCAGGGGGCGCAGCTTGCGGAGTGGAACAGGAAGCTGGAAGAGCGCGTGCAGGAACAGGTCGTGCAGATCAACCGGCTGGGCCGGCTGAAGACCTTCTTCTCGCCGCAGCTTGCAGACTACATCCTCAACAGCGGCGGCGAAGAGCTGCTGAAAACGCACCGCCACGAAGTCGTCGTCGCGTTCCTCGACATGCGCGGCTTCACCGCCTTCACCGACACGTCGGAGCCCGAGGAAGTCATGAGCGTGCTCGCCGACTATCATCGCGTGCTGGGTCCGCTCATCCACGCCCACGAAGGGACGCTCGAGCGCTTCGCCGGCGACGGGATGATGATCTTCCTCAACGATCCGATCCGGATCGAGAGCCCGACGCGCAACGCCGTCAGGATGGCGCTGCAGATGCACAAGGAGTTCGTGCCCCTGCGCGCGGCCTGGAAGAAGCGCGGCTTCGACCTCGATCTCGGAATCGGCATCGCGCAGGGCTACGCGACGCTGGGCGCGATCGGATTCGAGGGCCGCTGGGACTACGCCTGCATCGGCAGCGTCACCAACCTGGCGTCACGACTGTGCAGCGAGGCCAAGGGCGGACAGATACTCACCAACCAGAAGACGCTCGCGCCCATCGAGGACCTCGTGCACGCCGAGGCGCTGGGCGACGTCGTGCTCAAGGGGATCTGGCATTCGGTTCCGGTATTCAACATCACCGGATTCAAGGCCTGAGCTTCCGACCGCGCCCGCCGGT
The DNA here is from genome assembly GCA_963779445.1 of uncultured beta proteobacterium. Lineage (GTDB taxonomy): Bacteria > Pseudomonadota > Gammaproteobacteria > Burkholderiales > Casimicrobiaceae > CAIWHR01. Next base: position 117,009 of record CAVZYI010000002.1, on the reverse strand, counting down.
CGGGTTCGGACAGCCGCAAGGTTCGCGTGCCTCGACTGCGCCCGATCAGGCGCTCGAAAGGGTGTTCCCCGCCTGTGCCGTGCCATCCGTCATCTTGAACCTGAGTTCAAGAGGGTCGCCTGCCGGAGCCTTCAGGCGCTTCCACGTAGGAGCGCACACCAGCTCATCGAGGGCGAGGCAACCTCGCTGGTTAGCATTGGTTCAAAGAGTATATGGACAGCTCGAACACCGCAGGGAACATGGAGCTTGCCGCCACCGCGCTACGAGGTCGGGTCCTGGACCGCGAGTGCCACGTCGATGGCGGACTGCATGACGACGATTCTACTCCGCAGCGACTCATCGTCAATGGCGACGCGCCGCCGCCTGCCGCGCGGGCGACGCGCCCGGGGCGTCGCGCACGCGCAGGTAGTCGTGCGCGATATTGAGCGCCGCCATGACGACGATGCGTTCGGCGCCCGTGATCCGACCGGAGTCCCGGATCTCGCGCATCCGCTGGTCGAGGAACGCGACGGAGGCCATCAGCTCGGCGCGCTCCGACTCCTTGCACGCGACCTTGTAGTCGCGCCCGAGCAGCGAAACGTCGAGCGTCATCATGCGGTCGGGCGCTGCCGGCGTTCGGGCCATCACTCGGCCGGCTCCGGCAGCCGCGCGAGCAGCACGTCGAGCCGCTTCCCGGCCTCCGCGACGCGCTCCGCCAGGGCGTGATTGCGCGCATTCGCCGTGGCGAGGTCGCGGCGCAGCGCTTCGTTGGCCGCGCGCAGCGCGCGCGTATGCGCGATCAGCGACGCCTGCTTGCGCTCGAGCGCCGCGAGCTCGGTTTCGATCGACGCGGAATCCGCGACTCCTGCGGGCTGGCTGTGGGAGACCATCGGGGCACTCTAGCCGGTGGGTGCGCGTCGCGTCAACCCGCGGGCGTCGGCGCATCGGTGCCGCCGGTCGCCAGCGGCTCGTAGCGCACCGTGACGATGTCGAGCTCGTCGACGCCGCCCGGAGTGCGCAGCGCGACCGTATCGCCCTCGCGCGCCTTGATGAGCGCGCGCGCCATGGGCGAAACCCAGCTGATGTAGCCGCGCTCGGTGTCGATCTCGTCGACGCCGACGATGCTGACGGTGCGCTCCTCGTCCTTCGCGTTGCGCACGGTGACCGTGGCGCCGAAGAATATCCTGTCGCTTCCGTCGTCGTCGCGCGGGGCCGCCGGATCGACGACTTCCGCCACGTCGAGGCGCCTGACCAGGAACCGGATGCGCCGGTCGATCTCGCGCAATCGCTTCTTGCCGTAGATGTAGTCGCCGTTCTCCGAGCGGTCGCCGTTGCCGGCTGCCCAGGCGACCGTCGCGACCAGTTCCGGCCGGTCCTTCTGCACGAGGCGGTCGAGCTCGGCCTTCATCCGCTCGAATCCGCCGGGCGTCATGTAGTTGCGCGCGCCGGCAGGCAGCGGCGACTGGATTTCAAGCTCGTCGTCGTCCGCGTCGGCGTCGGTTTCCCTGGTGAATGCCTTGCTCATCGCATTTCTCCCGTCTCCGGACCTTCGTCCGGACGGTGGTCGATTATAGGCGCGCGGCCTTCGCGGCGGCCCGCGCGCTCATCGGCCGCGGGAGGCCCCGGTCCCCGCGACTCTATAATTGCCCTGCCACCGCTGCGCCCGGCGCCGGCAACGCACCCCATGTCGTCGCTCCCTGTCCCCCCGTCCCCCACGCCTTCGCGACGGATTCGCGCGCTGGCGATCCTCGCCGGACTCGGCGTCGCGGCCACCGCGGCGCTGGGTCTGGCGCTTGCGGTGGGGAGCGTTGCCGTGGAACCGGCGACGATCGCCCGCGCGCTGCTGACGGAATCCGCCGACGCCAACGCCATGATCGTCCGCAGCCTTCGGTTGCCCCGGGCGCTCGCCGCGTTCGCCGTGGGCGGATTGCTCGCCGTTGCCGGCGCGCTGATGCAGGTCCTGCTTCGCAATCCGCTCGCCGACCCCTACGTGCTCGGCATCTCGGGCGGAGCCGCGGTGGGCGCGCTCGCGGCCCTGACCGCGGGCACCGCGGCCCTCGTCCCCCCCGCGGCGTTTGGCGGCGCCCTCGCCTCGACGTTGCTCGTGTTCGGACTCGCCCGCGCCCGCGGTGCGCGCGAAGCCTGGACCGCGTCGCGCCTGCTGCTGACCGGCGTGGTCGTGGCCGCGGGCTGGGGCGCGATCATCGCCCTGTTGCTGACGATCGCGCCCGACGCGCAGGTCAAGGGCATGCTGTTCTGGCTGATCGGCGACCTGTCGTCGACGGCGTACGCGTTGCCCGCGCTCGCGACGCTCGCCGCCGTGCTGGCCGCCGCATTCGCGCTCTCCCGCGATCTCAATGCCCTCGCACGAGGCGACCGGATCGCCGCGACGCTGGGCGTTCCGGTCGCGCGGGTTACGCTCGCACTCTACGTGCTCGCAGCGCTCGCCACCGCCGCCGCGGTCACGACCGCCGGCAGCATCGGCTTCGTCGGACTCGTGGTTCCGCACGCGGTTCGCCTCGTCGTCGGCAGCGACCAGCGCGTGCTGTTGCCGGCGGCGGCGATTGCCGGCGGCACGCTGGTCGTGCTCGCCGACACGCTGGCGCGCAGCGTCGTCGCGCCGTTGCAGCTTCCCGTCGGAGTCGTCACGGCGCTGGTCGGCGTACCGGTGTTCCTCTACCTCCTGGCCCGAGGCGGGTCGCGCGGATGACGGCAGCGACGCCGCGCCTTTCCTGCGACGGACTCGCCATTTCGATCGCGGGCCGGACGCTGTGCGCCGGGCTCGACTTCGAAGTGCGCGCCGGCGAGCGCTGGGCGATCGTCGGGCCGAACGGCGCCGGCAAGACGACGCTCCTCGCCACGCTCGCGGGACTGCTTGCGCCGGATGCGGGCACCGTCCGCTACGACGGATCGGCGCTTGCCGAGCTGACGCCTCGGGAATGCGCGAAACGCCGCGGATGGCTGCCGCAGGACAGCGTCGACTTCTTTCCCGCCACGGTGCAGGAGACCGTGCTCGTCGGCCGCCACCCCCATCTCGGGCGATTCGAGTGGGAATCTGCGTTCGACATGGAGTGCGCGCGCGCGGCTCTCGCCAGCTTCGGGCTGGCGGAATTCGGGGCGCGCGACGTGCGCACCCTGTCGGGCGGAGAACGCAGGCGCGTCGCGCTTGCCGCGCTCGTCGCCCAGGATCCGGGCCTGATGCTGCTCGACGAGCCGTCATCGCACCTCGATCTCGGGCAGCAGATTGCCGCGCTGGACGCGCTGGCGGCGCTTGCCCGCGACCGCGGCAAGGCGCTGGTCATGGTCCTGCATGACCTGCACCTCGCCGTCCGGTACGCCGATCACGCGATCGCGCTGGGCGCGGGGCACGCGGTGACCGGGACGGCGGACGAGGTGCTGACCGCCGACCGTCTGTCGTCGCTCCTCGGGCATCCGCTCGCTGCGCTCGGTGCCGGCGCGGCGCGGACCTTCGTGCCGCTCTAGCCGCGCGCAACACCTCCTTCGGGTCCGTACGAGGCGACGTGGCGCCGCGTTTCGCGACGGGCGCAGGGCGACCGGCCGAAGCAAGGGTAGGTCCTCCGGCGCAACCCGGCACTGCGGCTATCGGCGCGTAGCGCCCGCCAGGCAGTTCCGCAACAGGCGGTGCGGGCCGCCGCGGCCTTACGGTCCCCGGGCCATGTCGATGGCCTTGCACAAGGCTTCGACGCCGTCGAGGAAACGCGGCCCGGCGCGATGCAGCAGATTGGCGTCGACGGCAAAGAGATGGCCGCGCGCGACCGCCGGTATATCGCTCCAGCGCCGCCAGTCGTCGAGCCATTCGGGCCGGACGCCCCCGTCGGCGCCGGCGATGATGGCTTCGGGCCGCGCCGCAATCACCGCTTCGACGCTGACCGCGGGTGCGGGCAGCGCCGACGCGGCGAACACGTTGGCGCCGCCGCACACGCCGATCGCCTGGGTGATGAGGTGCCTGCCGCCGATGGTGTAGAGCGGGGCATTCCAGATTTCGTAGAAGACGCGGACAGGACGCGCGCCGGCGCGGCGTTCGCGCAGCTGCCCCAGTCGCGCGCGGAACGCCGCAACCTGCGCGTTCGCCTGCCTTTCCGTTCCCGCCAGCGTGCCGAGGCGGGCGAGATCGTCGGCGATGCCGTCGATCGTCTTCGGGTCGGTGGTGAACACCGCGACGCCGCGCGCGCGCAGCGACTCGATCTGCGCCGGCACGGTGTACGGCCAGGTGACGACGAGGTCGGGCCGCAGCGCGTAGATGCGCTCCAGATCCAGCGACCGCGCGTCGCCGATATTCTGGATGCCGGCGGCTTCCGGAGGCCAGTCCGACGTGGCGATCACGCCGACGATGCGCGGACCGGCGCCGGCGGCGAACAGCAGTTCCGTCGCGTGCGGCGCGAGGCTCACGATGCGCGCCGCCGGTGCGGCAACGACCACCACCGCGCCGGTGTCGTCCTGCACGCTGATCGCCGCGCCCGTTTCGGCGGCTGCGAGCAGCGCCAGGGCGGCCGCGCAGCAGCGGACGATCGCCGGAACGCTTCTCACGGCTGCCAGCGGATCGCCGCGTACATCGTTGCGCCGCCGGTCGAGAAATCGGCGGCGAGCTGGTAGTTCTTGTTGAACACGTTGTCGCCGCGCAGAAGGAGCGCCAGCCCCTTCGCGAACGGCCATTCGAGCGTGAGGTTGACGATGCCGTAGCCGCCGAGGGCGCGCAAGTCCGCCGCGTCGTCGTAGCGCAGCGACGAGGCGACGATTTCCAGCCCGAGCCCCACCGGCCCCGCCTGCTGCTGCAGCTTCAGCGCGCCATGCTGCCGCGCGCGTCGCGGCAGCAGCTTGCCCGACGCATCGTCCTTCGGATCCTGCAGATCCAGCGATGCGACCACCCGGGTTTCGCGCCACGCCAGGTCGACGCCGACAGTGACGCCTCGCAGCGTGGCCGCAGCGACGTTCTGCGGCAGGCAGGCAAAGTTCGCATCGCACTGGAAGACGATGAGCTGGCTCACCGCATTGCGGTAGGCGATGGCCTTCGCCTCCCACCGGGCGTCTCCGGCCGACGCGGTCCAGTAGCCGCCGACTTCGACGTTTCTCGACGTTTCCGGCACGAGGCCCGGATTGGAAAATCCCGGATAGTAGAGATCATTGAACGAAGGCGCCTTGAACCCGGTGTTCGCTCCCGCGGTGATCCGCAACGCGGGCGAGAGCGTGTAGCCGAGCGCCACGCCGCCGGTCGTCTTCCCTCCGTACTGGCTGGAATCGTCGTAGCGGACGTTGGCCTGCAGCGCATAGGCGTCACGGCGAAGCTGCAGGACGCCGGTGGCGGAGTTGGTGTTGCGCCGCGTGACGGCGAAGTCCGCGTCGGTCGCGAGGCGCTCCTCGCGCCGCTCGAAAATGACGCCCAGCACCCCGTTCGGCAGCGTGAAGTCGTTCGTCCACGAGTACTGCTGCTGCATCGTATGGAAGGGAAAATTTCCGAACGCGGTCTTCGAAACCGAATCGTCGCTGCCCGCGCCGGCGGTGAGCAGCGACGTCCAATGGTCGGCGAGCGCGTTGCGGCTGGTCACCGACCAGGTTTCGAGCGTCGTGATGGTGCGGTCGTCGAAACCCGCGCTGCCGTCGTACTGGGCGTCGAGGCGATTGATGAAGTACTGCGCCGCCAGCTCCTGGCCTGCAGCCCAGGTCCAGCTGCCGCTGGCCGTGGCGTTCGCGGTCGTGAAGCCGTCACGGTCGGCGTTGTAGCTGAAATTGCCCGGTTCGACGATGGCGTTGAAACCGTCGCTTTGCCGTCCGCCGACCTGCGCGGCGAAACGCACCGGTCCCGCGGCGCCGGTGATCCCGGCCGACAACGCGCCGGTGCGGTAGCTGCCGTAGCCCGCGGTGGCATTCGGAACGAAGGCCGCGCCGGGCGACCGCTTGGTGAACACCTGGATGACCCCGCCGATCGCATCCGCGCCGTAGAGGCTCGACGCGGGGCCGCGCAGGATCTCGATGCGGTCGATCTGGTCGAGCGGGATGGCTTCCAGCGAGCTCGCCCCGCCGGACGCCGAACCGGCTCGCAGCCCGTCGATCAGGACCAGCGTCTGGCCGCGATTGGCGCCGCGCAGCAGCGCGCCGGATACCGAACCGGGTCCGCCGTTCTGCACGATTTCCACTCCAGGCTGCCTCTGCAGCAGGGCCGCGAGGCTCTGCACGCCGCTGCGGCGGATTTCGTCCTCGCCGATGACCGTGACGTCGGCGAGCGCGTCGGCGATCGGCTGCGCCGACCGCGCAGCGGTGACGACGACGGGGGCGAGCGGCCAGAGCCTCGGCGCCGGGGCCTCCTCGGCATGCGCCGGCGAGGTCATCGCCGCAACAAGCGCGAAGGCGCCCGATGCGACGCGCAGGGTCGGGACGCGGGCGGCGGCGGCCGGCGGCTGCGGCGGCGTGGAACAATGCATGGCGGGCGCTCCGCGAACGCCGTGCATCCCCGCACGGCGTGGCGATCGGGCCTCGCGACGGCGCTCGGGCGCGTCAATCGAGCCCCCTTATCGCGGGTCCGCGGCACGCCGGCGGCGAGCCACGGCCCTTGGGCAGGCCGGTCTCCGGGCTCGCCGGTCTTGTCCGCCCGCCTTCCCGTCCGATGGCGGACAGTGGCGACTCGAGCGGACCGCGCCGGCTTACCGTTGCGGGGGCAGCCGCGGGCTGGCGCGGAACGTCGCCGCGCACCACCGCATTCCCGTTTCACCCGGCGCGAGGGATTCGCGACGGGCACCTGCACCCGCCGATTGTAGCGCCTGCCGCCGCGTACGGGACGGGGTCGGGCAGGCGCGGCCCCGCCGCCGCGGCCGCGCCGGCGCGCCCGGGCGTCCTGCTATAATTCGCGCCCTGAAACGACCTTCGCCTCCACCGGATGTCCACCGGCTCCGGGGCGTACGCAGTGGCGCAGAAGCTCTACATCCGCACGTTCGGCTGTCAGATGAACGAGTACGATTCGGACCGCATGGCCGACGTGCTCGCGGCGACCGACGGGCTCACGCTCACCGGCGCGGCCGGAAGACGCCGACGTCATCCTGTTCAACACCTGCTCGGTGCGGGAAAACGCGCAGGAGCGCGTATTCCACGATCTCGGCCGCGTTCGCGCGCTGAAGGCCGGCAAGCCCGAACTCATCATCGGCGTCGGCGGCTGCGTCGCGAGCCAGGAGGGTGCGGCGATCGTCCGCCGCGCGCCCTACGTGGACGTCGTGTTCGGCCCGCAGACGCTGCACCGGCTGCCGCAGCTGATCCGCGACCGGCGCGCGACGGGCCACGCGCAGGTCGACGTGAGCTTTCCGGAGATCGAGAAGTTCGACCAGCTGCCTCCGGCGCGGGTCGACGGCGCCGCGGCGTTCGTGTCGATCATGGAAGGCTGCAGCAAGTACTGCACGTTCTGCGTGGTGCCGTACACGCGCGGCGAGGAGTTCTCCCGGCCGCTCGACGACGTGCTGACCGAGATCGCCGATCTTGCCGACCAGGGCGTGCGCGAGGTGACGCTGCTGGGGCAGAACGTGAATGCCTATCGCGGAGCCGCCGGCGGCGGGACCGCCGATCTCGCCGCGCTGCTCGAGTACGTCGCCGACATGCCCGGCATCGAGCGGATCCGCTACACGACGTCGCATCCGAAGGAGATGAGCGCGCGGCTGATCGCCGCCTACGCCGGCATCGCCAAGCTCGCGGGCCACCTGCATCTGCCCGTCCAGTCCGGGTCCGATCGCGTCCTGGCAGCCATGAAGCGCGGCTACACCGCTCTCGAGTACAAGTCGACCGTGCGCAAGCTCCGCGCGATCCGGCCCGGACTGTCGCTCACGTCCGACTTCATCGTCGGCTTCCCCGGCGAATCCGACGACGATTTTGCGCAGACGATGAAACTGGTCGAGGACGTGCGTTTCGACGGCGCGTTCAGCTTCGCCTACAGTCCGCGCCCCGGCACTCCGGCCGCCGAATTCGGCGACCCCGTGCCGGCAACCGTGCAGCAGGAGCGGCTGCGGGCGCTGCAGGCGCTGCTCGACGCGCAGTACCGCGCCTGCGGCGAAGCGATGCTCGGGACGCGGCAACGCGCGCTGGTGACCGGGCGCGCCGCCAGGGATGCGCGCGAGTTCGCCGCCCGCACGGACAACAATCGCGTGGTGAACTTCCCGGGCGGCGCCGGGCTGCTGGGGACCTACGTCGATATCGCCATCACGGCGGCGCTCCCGCATTCGCTGCGCGGAGAGCTCGTCGCCTAGCGGTCGCGGGCACCGGGATCGAAGGCGCGCGCAAGGCCGCACACGGACAGTCGGAGGCAACGGGCATGGCGTTCACTGGCAACACTCGATTCACGGCGGCGCAGATCGGAGCCGCACTCCTGATGCTCTCCGGGTGCGCCACGGTTCCGGTCGAGACGCCTTCCGATGCCTCGGCCGGCGCCGCGGTCGCGGCCAAGGCGGCGCTGGACGCGCCGAAACCTCCCGCCGCGGGTGCCGCCGGGTCGTCGCCGCAGGCCACGGCCGCCACGGCGGCGGCCGCCGCCGCAGTCGCGCAGGGGCAGCCGAAGCCGTTCGCCGAAGTCATCAAGGAGGCGAAGGAAACGCCCGGGTTCTTCCCGCTCTGGCAGAAGGACGAGAAGATCTGGATCGAGATCGCCCCCGAGCAGTTCGGCAAGCCGATGCTGTTCACCGCCAACCTGAGCCGCGGCATCGGCGAAGCCGGCGTCTACGGCGGCATGACGCTGACCGACCAGATCGTCGAGTGGAAACGCATCGGAAACATCGCCCAGCTGATCGCCAAGAACTACGCGTTCACCGGCGGGAGCAACGCGCCGATCGCGCAGGGCGTGAAGGAAGGCTTCACCGACAGCCTGGTCGGCGCGACGACGGTCGCAAGCCAGCCGCACCCGGAGCGCAAGACGGTGCTGGTGGAAGCGAACGCGCTGCTGCTGACCGACATACCGGTGGGCGAGCGGTTCACGACCGGCGTCCACATGCGCAACTACAGCTTCGACGCCAGAAACTCGAGCTTCGATGCCGTGAAGAACACGCCCGAGCAGACGTCGTTCGTCGTCTCGGCCCACTATTCCAACCCCAAGGCGACGCTGCCGCCCGCACCCTCGCCGACCCCGCCGCCGCCGAGCCCGTTTCCCCCGTTCACCGCGCTGCCCGACGGGCGCAGCCTGTTCCTCGGCTACACGTACAACTTTGCCAGGCTGCCCGAACCGATGCCAGCGCGACCGGCGGACCCGCGCGTCGGCCATTTCGAAAGCCAGGTCTGGGACTTCTCGACCGACGCGAGCTTCACGGCGAAGACGCACCTCGTCAACCGCTGGCGCCTCGAGAAAAAGGATCCGAACGCGGAGCGGTCCGAGCCCAGGGAACCCATCGTCTTCTGGATCGACCGCACGGTGCCCGAGAAGTACCGGCCCGCGGTGCGCGAGGGCATCGTCGAGTGGAACAAGGCGTTCGAGAAGATCGGCTTCACCGACGCGATCGTCGTCCGGCAGCAGGACGCCGCGGCGCCGTTCGATACCTACGACGCCCGCCACTCCACCGTCCGCTGGTTCGTCTCCATGGATGCGGGATTCGCCATCGGCCCCCGGACCGTCGATCCGCGGACCGGGGAGATCCTCGACGCCCAGGTCGCCATTCCCGAAGTCTGGTCGCGCAACAATCGCACCTTCATCTCCGAACAGGCGCCGTCCGCGTGGCCGGCATTCGACGCGTACAAGTCCTCGCTCGGTCTCGACGGCAGCCGCTGCACGTTCGCGGCGGACGCGCTCGCGGAAACGCAGTTCGGCCTCGACCTTCTCGAAGCGCGCGGCGACATCGCGCCCGGCAGCCCCGAAGCGGAGGCCTTCGTCGCCGCGTCGCTCAAGGCGGTCGTGATGCACGAGATAGGCCACGCGCTCGGACTGCGCCACAATTTCCGCGGGTCCACCGTCTATTCGCTGGCCCGGATCTCGGACCCGGTCTTCAGCCGCGGCACCGGCATCTCGGGCTCGGTCATGGACTACAACCCGATCAACATCGCGGTCAACGGAGAGTCGCAGGGCGCCTACGTCGAGCCGACCATCGGCCCGTACGACTACTGGGCGATCGAGTACGCCTACCGCACGCTGCCGAAGGAAACCGAGCGCGAGGACCTCGCACGGATCGCGGCGCGGGGCGCGACCGACCCGCTGCTGGCGTTCTCGTCCGACGAGGAGGTGATCGCCGGGCTCGATCCCGATGCGAGCCAGTTCGACCTCGGCGACGATCCTCTTGCCTACCTGCGCAAGCGCCTGCTCATTTCGCACGAGCTGTGGCAGCGGCTGCAGGCCCGCAAGCTCAAGCCCGGCGACTCCTACGACGTGCTCCGGCGCAGCTTCGACGCCGGCTTCCGGCAGGTCACCCGCGCGTCCATGCTCGCCGCCAAGTACGTGGGCGGCGTCCACTACGTCCGCGACTACGCGGGGACCACGCACCTGCCGCTGACCCCGGTGGCCCCCGACAAGCAGCGCGCCGCGCTGCAGCTGCTCGTCGACGCGGCGTGTTCGCGGCCGACAGCTTCCGGTTCAAGCCGGACTTCATCCGCAGCATGGGCATCGACTATCTGGACATCGGGTTCGCGCCGAGCCGGGTCAACCCCGACTTCAGCCTTCGCGGCCGCGTGCTGGCGCTGCAGATCGCGGTCCTCAACCAGCTGCTGAGCGACACCGTGATGAGCAGGCTGCTCGATTCCGAAATCAAGGTCGACAGCGCGGCGCAGATGCTGACGCTCGGTGAATTGTTCGACACGCTGCGCGGCTCGATCTGGAGCGAACTGCGGTCGGGCGGGTCGATCCCCGGTCCTCGACGGGACCTGCAGCGCGAGCACCTGCGGCGCATCGCCACGGTGCTCACGCGGCCCGCGCCGGGCACGCCGGCGGATGCGAGCGCGCTGCTGCGCACCGAGGCGGGAAAGCTCGCGGCGCAGATCCGCTCTGCCGCCACGAACGGCAGCCGCGACCGGGAAACTCGCGCGCATCTTGCCGAGGCCGCCGGCCTGCTCGACGAAGCGCTGAAGGCGCCGCTGATCCGGCAGGGCATTTGACCGCGGGACAACGGCGCGCCGCCCGGGGAGGCGCCGCGCCGGCCGCAGGGGAGACGGAAACGGCATGACCGGCAAACGCGAACGGCACGAAATGGCGCTTGCGCCCCTCGACAATCGCGCGCTGGCGAATCTCTGCGGGCCGCTCGATTCCAACCTGCGCCAGATCGAGGCCGCGTTCGACGTCGCGATCGCTCATCGCGGCGGCGCGTTCACGCTGACCGGGACGCCGGCGCCAGACCGCGCGCGTGGCCGAGGCGCTCGAACGGTTCTACGCGCAGGCCGAGAAGCCACTGTCGGTCGACGACATCCAGCTCGGCCTGATCGAACTGGCGACGCAGCGCCGCGGCGGAGCGCCCGCCGCCGACGGCGACGACGGCGCACCGCTGCTGCGAACGCGCCGCGCCGACCTGCACGGTCGCACGCCGAACCAGACGCTCTACCTGAAGCATATCCAGGACCACGACATCACCTTCGGCATCGGGCCCGCGGGAACCGGCAAGACGTACCTCGCGGTGGCCTGCGCGGTCGACGCGCTGGAGCGCGACGTCGTGAAGCGCATCGTGCTGGTGCGTCCGGCGGTCGAAGCCGGCGAGCGGCTCGGATTCCTGCCCGGCGACCTCGCGCAGAAGGTCGATCCCTATCTGCGCCCGCTCTACGACGCGCTCTACGACCTGATGGGCTTCGACAAGACCGGAAAGCTGTTCGAGCGCAGCACCATCGAGATCGCGCCGCTCGCCTACATGCGCGGACGCACGCTCAATCACTCGTTCATCATTCTCGACGAGGCGCAGAACACGACGCCGGAGCAGATGAAGATGTTCCTCACGCGGATCGGCTTCGGCACCAAGGCGGTGATCACCGGCGACGTGACGCAGATCGACCTCGCGCGCGGCCAGAAAAGCGGGCTGATCGAGGCCGATCGCATCCTTGCCGGCGTGCGCGGCATCGCCTTCACGCGCTTCACCAGCGCCGACGTCGTCCGCCATCCGCTGGTGCAGAAGATCGTCGACGCCTACGAGCGCGACCTGGCGGCGAAGAAATCCGGCGACGCCGAGCGCTGATGCGCACCACGCGCGCCCCGGCTGTCGCTCGCCGTCCAGTACGCGGTCGCCGCGACGACGCTGCCCTCCGCGACGGCGCTGCGCCGCTGGACCCGGGCCGCGCTGGACCGCGACGCCGCCGTCACGCTGCGCTTCGTCGGCGCCCGCGAGGGGCAGACGCTGAACGCCCTGTACCGCGGCAAGGACTACGCCACCAACGTCCTCACGTTCGTGTACGATGAGACGAGCCCGCTGACCGGCGACATCGTGCTCTGCGCCCCGGTGCTGCGGCACGAAGCGAGGTCGCAGGGCAAGACGGTCGACGGCCACTGCGCGCACCTCGTCGTCCACGGCATGCTCCACCTGCAGGGTTACGATCACCAGACCGACCGCGCCGCCCGCGTGATGGAGGCGCGCGAGACCGCCATTCTCGCCGGGTGCGGCGTGCCCGACCCCCACGCGTCCCCCGGCGGCGGCCGCGGAAACCTGCGCCCTCGCGCCTGAAGATGGAAGCCCGTTCCGACAAGGCCGACCGACCGACGCTGCTCGAGCGGCTTTCCGCATTCCTGACCCGCGAACCCGAGGACCGCGAGGAGCTGCTCGTCCTGCTGCACGGCGCCTTCGAGCGCAAGCTGCTCGATGCCGACGCGCTGTCGATGATCGAGGGCGTGCTCCAGGTCTCCGAGATGACCGTGCGCGACATCATGATCCCGCGCGCGCAGATGGACGTCGTGTCGATCGACGACGACCCTGCCGAGTTCATCCCGCTGGTGCTGGAGACCCGCCACTCGCGCTTCCCGGTGATCGGCGAGAACAAGGACGACGTGGTCGGCATCCTGCTCGCCAAGGAGCTGCTCAACTGGTATCGCAATCCCGAGCACTTCAACGTGCACGACACGCTGCGCCCCGCGGTGTTCGTCCCGGAGTCGAAGCGCCTCAACGTGCTGCTGCGCGATTTCCGCGCCAACCGCAACCACATCGCGATCGTCGTCGACGAGTACGGCGGCGTCTCGGGGCTCGTCACCATCGAGGACGTGCTGGAGCAGATCGTCGGCGACATCGAGGACGAATACGACTTCGACGAGAGCGAGGACGACATCATCGCCGAGGCGACGGCCGGCACCGCGTGAAGGCGCAGACCGAGATCGACGACTTCAACGAGCATTTCGGCACCGACTTCGCCGACGACGAATTCGACACCGTCGGCGGCCTCGTCCTGCAGGCCTTCGGGCGCCTGCCCAAGCGCGGCGAGACCGCGACCATCGGCGAATTGCGCTTCCGCGTCGTGCGCGCCGACAGCCGGCGCCTCTACACGCTGCAGGTCGAGCCGGCCGGCGCCGTGCCGCCCCCGGCGGCCGGCACGGCGCCCGCGCCGTCACCGCCGGCCGAACGTTGATCCCCGGGCGCCGCCGCGCGGCACGGCGTTTCGTCCGGACGCGGTGATGCGCACTGCGCCGCTTCCTGCGCTCTGCGCGCTGCTCGCCGGCGCGGCGACGGTCTTCGGATTTGCGCCCTTCGGCGCGACGCCGGTTCCCGTCGTCGCCATGGCGCTGCTCATCCTGCTGCTGCAGGAGGCGCCGTCACCCCGCGCGGCCGCGGCATTGGCCTTCATGTTCGGGTTCGCGCTTTTCGCGTCCGGGGCGTCGTGGGTGTACATCGCGCTCAACACCTTCGGCGAGCATGGCGATGCCGTGGGCCGGGATCGCCACGGCGGGCCTGTGCGCGTACCTCGCGTCGTATACGGCGCTCGCCGGCTGGCTTGCCGCGCGCTGGACGTCGCCCCGATCGTGGCGGCGCGCCGTCGCCGCGGGCGCGGCGTGGACGGCGACCGAATGGGCGCGCAGCTGGGTCTTCACCGGGTTTCCCTGGTTGTCGCTGGGCTACAGCCAGCTTCCGGGGAGTCCGCTCGCCGGATACGCGCCCGCCGGCGGCGTCTTCATGGTCACGCTGGCGGTCACGCTTTGTTCCGCCGCGCTGGCGCTGGCCGTCGACGCGTTCGCGGCCGCGGCGCCGCGCCGGGGCGCGAACCTGCTGGTGCTGGTGGCGGTCATCGGCGGCGGCGGCGCGGCGCTCGGTCGCATCGACTGGACAGCGCCGGTCGGCGCGCCGGTGACGGTCTCGCTGGTGCAGGGCAACGTCGCGCAGGACCTGAAATTCGATCCGGATTTCATGACCGCGAACTTCGAGCTCTACACCGATCTCGTCACCCAAAGCCGCGGACGGCTCATCGTGCTGCCGGAGAGCGCGTTTCCGATCTTCGCCGACGAAATGCCCGAACGGATGCTCCGGCACCTGTTCCGCGCCGCCGAGGCGCGCGACGGCGACGTGCTGGTCGGGCTGTTCACCGTCGAGCCGCCGCTGCCGGGCCGCGACGAACCGCGCTACTACAACAGCGTCGTGAGCCTCGGCGCCGCCGATGTCCAGCTCTACCGCAAGCGGCACCTCGTTCCCTTCGGCGAAACGATACCGCTCGAGTCCGTGGTCGGCTGGTTCATCCGCTCGGTGCTCGCGATCCCGCTCGCGAGCCAGACATCCGGCGCCGACGACCAGCCGCCGCTGGCCGTCGCCGGGCAGCGGGTGGCGGTCAACATCTGCTACGAGGACGCGTTCGGCGCCGACTGCGGACCCAGGCGACGGACGCCACGCTGCTCGTCAACGTCACCAACGACGCCTGGTACGGACATTCGCTCGCCGCGGAGCAGCACAACCAGATCGCGGCGATGCGCGCGCTCGAAACCGGCCGCCCGCTGCTGCGCGCGACCAACACCGGCATCACCTCGGCGATCGACCACCACGGTCGCGAGATGGCGCGGCTGCCGTGGTTCACGCGCGGCATTCTCGAGGTCGAAGTGTCGGGCCGGCAGGGTATGACGCCCTATCGTGCGCTTCGGCGATGCGTTGCCGGTCGCACTCGCGCTGGCGCTGCTGCTGGTGACCATCGTGGCGCGGCCGCCGGCCGAAGTGACGCGCGGCGGCGGTCTGCCGCGCATGCATTCCCGCGCGCGATCTTCGCCATCGACGGGGCGGTGCCGGTAAAATGCACGTTCCCTGCGCGCATCGCTTCGCGCGCAACTTCCCGTCCCGATGCACACCTTCCAGCAAATCATACTCAAGCTCCAGGACTACTGGGACCGCCAGGGTTGCGCCCTGCTGCAGCCCTACGACATGGAAGTCGGCGCCGGCACCTCGCACACCGCGACGTTCCTGCGCGCGCTCGGCCCGGAGCCGTGGCGCGCCGCCTACGTGCAGCCGTCGCGCCGGCCCAAGGACGGCCGCTACGGCGAGAACCCGAACCGCATGCAGCACTACTACCAGTACCAGGTGGTGCTGAAGCCTTCGCCGCCGGACATCCTCGACCTCTATCTCGGCTCGCTCGAGGCGCTCGGCTTCGATCTCGACGAAGAACGACGTCCGCTTCGTCGAGGACGACTGGGAGAACCCGACGCTGGGCGCCTGGGGCCTGGGCTGGGAAGTGTGGCTGAACGGCATGGAAGTGACGCAGTTCACCTACTTCCAGCAGGTCGGCGGCCTCGACTGCAACCCGATCACCGGCGAGATCACCTACGGCCTCGAGCGCCTGGCGATGTACCTGCAGGGCAAGGAGAACGTGTTCGACCTGGTCTGGACCGAGTGGACAGAGCGGGGCGCGAAACGCGCGCTCACCTACCGCGACGTCTACCACCAGAACGAAGTCGAGCAGTCGACGTACAACTTCGAGCAGTCGAATGCGCCGAAGCTCTTCGAACTGTTCTCGTTCTTCGAGGCGGAGGCGAAGCGCCTGCTCGAGGCGAAGCTCGCGTTGCCCGGCTACGAGATGATCCTCAAGGCCGCGCACACCTTCAACCTGCTCGACGCGCGCGGCGCGATCTCGGTGACCGAGCGCGCCGCGTACATCGGCCGCATCCGCACGCTCTCGCGGCTGGTCGCGCAGGCCTATTACGACTCGCGCGAGGCGCTGGGCTTTCCGATGCTCGGCGCCGGCGGCAAGGGGGCCGCCGCAAGCGTGGGGGCACGGCGATGACCGAGCCCACGCTTGCCGTCGAGCTGTTCACCGAAGAACTGCCGCCGAGAGCGCTGAAGCGGCTCGGCGAAGCGTTTGCCGAGGGCATCGCCGAAGGGCTGCGCGAGCGCGGATTCCTGCGACGACCGCGAGCCGGGCCACGCCGTTCGCGACGCCGCGCCGGCTCGCGGTCACGATCACGCACGTGCTGCGCGACATCGCCGGAACAGCCGTTCCCGCAGAAGCTGATGCCGGTCGAGCGTCGCGCTCGATGCCGCCGGGCAGCCGACGCGCCGCGCTGCGCAAGAACGACTCGGCCGGCGCCTGCGGCCTCTGGCCGACGCCGCCGATCGCTGAACCGGCGAATCCGACGGCAAGGCCGACGCGCTGTTCCACGAACGGAATGCGGCACCGGCGTCGCGATTTCCGCCGGCCTGCAGGCCGCGCTCGACGACACGATCGCGAAGCTGCCGATCCCGAAGGTGATGACGCTATCAGCGTGCCGACGGGTCGACCGTCAAGTTCGTCCGGCCCGCGCACCGCCTGCTCGCGCTGCACGGCGCGGACATCGTGCCGGTGCCGCGCTCGGCCTCGACGCGGGCCGCGCCACCGGCGGCCACCGCTTCCTCGGCCGCCGCGACATCGACGTCGCCACCGCCGACGCCTACGAGGAAACGCTCGCCGCCGAGGGCAAGGTCGTCGCGAGCTTCGCCGAGCGGCGCGCGCTGATCGTCGCGGCGCTCGAACGCGGCGGCGACGGGCGCGGCGGTGATCATGCCCGATGCGCTGCTGGACGAGGTGAACGCGCTGGTCGAATGGCCGGTCGTCTACGCGGGCACGTTCGACGCCGGCGTTCCTCGACGTGCCGCAGGAATGCCTGATCCTGACGATGCAGCAGAACCAGAAGTACTTCGCGCTCGCCGACCGGGACGGGCGCCTCCAGCCAACCGCTTCCTGCTGGTCAGCAACCTGGAGACGAGCGAGCCCGACGGCGATCATCCGGGCAACGAGCGGGTGCTGCGCGCGCGGCTGGCCGACGCGCGGTTCTTCTTCGACCAGGACCGGAAGACGGCGCTGGCAAGCCGCGTCGAACGGCTCGACGAGCATCGTCTTCCACAACAAGCTCGGCACGCCAGGCCGACCGCGTCGAACGGCTGCGCAGGATCGCCAGCGCCGTGGCCCCGATGCTCGGCGCGGACTCGCGCGACGTCGATCGCGCGGCGCTGCTCGCCAAGGCCGATCTCGTCACCGACATGGTCGGCGAATTCCCGGAGCTGCAGGGCCTGATGGGGCGCTACTACGCGCAGCACGACGGCGAGCCCGCCGCGGTGGCCGACGCGATCGACCAGCACTACTGGCCGCGCTTCGCCGGCGACGCCCTGCCGGAGCGCGCCGTCGCCCAGGCCGTCGCGCTGGCCGACAAGCTCGAGGCGCTCGCCGGCATGTTCGGCATCGGCCAGGTGCCCACCGGCGACAAGGACCCGTTCGGCCTGCGGCGCGCCGCGCTGGGCGTGATTCGCATCCTCATCGAAAAGGGCCTTCCGCTGTCGCTGCCGGCGCTCGCACGCCTTGCCTTCGGGGCGTTCGACGGCGTCCCGGCCGTTCGGGATGCGCACGCGGAAGTCGAAACCTTCGTCTACGAGCGCCTGCGCGGGTATCTGCGCGACCTCGGGTACACGGCCAACCAGATCGCGGCGGTGGTCGACGCGCGGCCGGCCGAGATCCACCTGCTGCCGTCGCGCCTGGCCGCCGTGCAGTCCTTCGAGACCCTCCCCGAGTCGGGCGCGCTCGCCGCAGCCAACAAGCGTATCGTCAACATACTGCGCAAGGCCGACGGCGAGGCGGCGCCCGCCGTCGACCGTTCGCGGCTGGCCGACGGCGCCGAGCACGACCTCTGGCTCGCATTCCAGAAGCTGGAGCCGGTCGTCGACGAGCACTGCGCGCGCAGCGACTTCGCCGGCGCCCTGCTCGCGCTGGCGGCGGCGAAGGCGGCCGTCGACCGGTTCTTCGACGACGTGATGGTCATGGCCGACGATCCGGCGATACGCGCCAACCGGCTCGCGCTGCTGCGCGGCGTCGCGCATACGATGAACCGCGTCGCGGACATTTCGAAACTGGCCACCTGAACCGACCATGGTCCAACTCGCCTCCGAAGCCGTCGCGACCACCCGGGCCGTCAAGCTGATCGTTCTCGACCGCGACGGCGTGATCAACCGCGACAGCGATCAGTTCATCAAGTCGCCGGAAGAGTGGCGGCCGATCCCCGGAAGCCTGGAGGCGATCGCGCGGCTGAATCATGCCGGCTTTCGCGTGGTCGTCGCCACCAACCAGTCCGGCATCGGCCGCGGACTGTTCGACATGGCGACGCTGAACGCGATCCACGAAAAGATGCACAAGGCGCTGGCGCTGGTCGGCGGGCGCTTCGACGCGCTTTTCTACTGTCCGCACACCGCCGATTCGGACTGCGAATGCCGCAAACCCAAGGCCGGCATGCTGCGCGAGATCGGCATGCGCTTCGGCGTCGAGATGACGGGCGTGCCCTGCGTCGGCGATTCGGGTCGCGATCTGCAGGCCGCCGAGGCCGTCGGCGCGCAGCCGATGCTGGTCCTGACCGGCAAGGGCGAGAAGACGCTGCAGGAAGGCAATTTCCCGAAGAACACGGTCATCTTTCCCGACCTCGCGTTCGCGGCTTCGGCGCTGCTCGCCGGCGACTAGGGCCGGGCCGCATGTCCGCCGCGCGCGCGTTGCTGTTCCTGCTGTTCCAGGTGATCGTGACGCCCCTGTACGCGGCGGTGATGCTGCTGCTGTTCTGGATCCCGCGGGTGCCGATGTTCAGGATCGCCGCCTCGTGGTGCCAGACCAACCTGTGGGGCGCGCGCTGGATCTGCGGGATCCGGTATCGCACCGTCGGCGTCGAGAACATTCCTTCGGGCGCGCAGCTCGCCCCGCATATCGTCATGTCGAAGCACAGCTCGACCTGGGAGACCCTCGCGCTCACGATCTTCTTTCCGCCGCTCGCCTACGTCGCGAAGAAGGAGCTGCTGTCGATCCCGTTCTTCGGCTGGGGATTCGCGCTGGCGTCGCCGATCACGATCGACCGCAAGGCGGGCAAGGACGCGATGCAGCAGATCGCCACGCAGGGCCGCGCGCGCTTCGAGCAGGGTTTCTGGATCGTCGTCTATCCTGAAGGAACGCGGATCAGGGCGGGCACGCGCGCCAAGTACAAGACGGGCGGCGCGCGTCTCGCGCGCGAGCTCGACGTGCCGATCGTGCCCGTCGCCCACAACGCCGGCTGGATCTGGCCCAAGGGCATCTTCGGCAAGCGACCCGGAACGGTGACGATCTCCTTCGGCAGGCCGATCGCGCCGGACGGCAAGGACCCCCAGCAGCTGACCAACGAAGTGGAAACCTGGATCGAGGGCGAGGTCGCGCGCCTCGGCGTGCCGCGTTGAAGCGTCGGCGCCGTGCCACCCGCCGTCGCGTCGCCCTCGCGTCGGCGCCGCTTCCGGAGGGAAGCCCGGGCGCGTCGATGCCGACCGCCACGCGCGTGACCGCGCCGGGTCCCGCCGGCGGGCCGCCTTCGAATGCCGTCGCACCCTTCGCCGGCAAGCGCCCGAAGCGCGCCTGTCTCCGACCGGAAGATCTCCGCGGACGGCGCGGCCCGGTCGACGACGGACAGGCACGCCGCATCGCGCTGGCCGGTGCCGGTGGCGACATCGACTACCGGCTGATCCGGGTGAAGCGGCGCTCGATCGGCATGCACATCGGTCTTTCCGGGCTCGTCGTGCGCGCGTCGCGCTGGGTAACACTGCGCGAGATCGAGACCACGCTGCAGCAGCACGCGGCGTGGATCCTGCGCGGGCTCGCGGAGTGGCGCGCCCGCCGCCGCGACGTGCTGCCCAGCCAGTGGACGAGCGGCGCGCCGATCGTCTTTCAGGGCCGCGAGCTCGCGCTCGACGTCTATCCGGGGCGCAGGAAGGAGATCGCGGCCGACCTGCTCAACCTCACGGTGCTGCATCCGTCGCCGCACGACGAGCGCCTGGTCGCCGCGTTCGTCGTCGCCTGGCTGAAGGACGAGGCGTGGCGCCTTCTGGCGCCGCGCGTGGCCGACTGCGCTGCGCGCGTCTCCCCGGTGGCGCCGCCGCTGAAGCTTTCCAATGCCCGCACGGAGTGGGGGAGCTGCAATCGAAAGGGCGAGATCCGTCTCAGCTGGCGGCTGGTGCAGCTGCCACCCGACCTCGCGCAGTACGTGATCGCGCACGAAGTCGCTCACCTGGTCGAACTCAATCATTCGCCGCGATTCTGGGCGCTGGTCGAGACACTGTTTCCCGGGCACGCGGCGGCGAGAAAGGCGCTGCACGACTGGACGGCGCTGCTGGAAGCGTAGCGGCGCCGGAGTCGGCGTCCGCCCTACCGGACCACCGGCGCCGGCAGCGCCGGGAGCGCAACCGCAAGTCCGGCCTGGGCGCGCAGCAGCGCGACGAGCGCCGCAGCGAGCTCGTCGCCCGATCGCGAATCGCGCCAGACGCCGTCGCGGGCCTGAAAATGGAAACCGCCGGTGCGAGCCGCCACCCAGATCTCGCGGTTCGGGACGTGGCGGTTGACGATGAGCTTGCTGGCGTCGGCGCACTCGATCTCCAGGATGCCGTCGATCAGGTTCCAGT
Organism: uncultured beta proteobacterium; assembly: GCA_963779445.1. Classification (GTDB taxonomy): domain Bacteria; phylum Pseudomonadota; class Gammaproteobacteria; order Burkholderiales; family Casimicrobiaceae; genus CAIWHR01. The sequence goes on along the minus strand of CAVZYI010000002.1, from coordinate 96,268 downwards.
CGAGATCCACGTCCGAAGTGTCCAGCGCGGCGTCCAGCGCCTCGCCGATCGCGGCGAGAGTGCGTTCCGCTGCGGCGATGAAGTCGCTGTCCGAGATCATGTTCGTCGCGATTCGACATCGGCGCGCGCTGCGCGCGCCCGGTCCGCAACGGTCCCGGGCAACCGCAAAAGCGTGGTCTGCACGATCATTCCTTGTTAGGATTCGATCCGATGTTACGTGATATTGCCGCCCTCGTCGGCGCCATTGCCCAGACGGCCCGTGGCGCCGCATTGCCGATCGCAATGGCCGTCGGCGTGCTGGCCGCATGCGGCATCAAGGGCCCGTTGCGACTCGCCGACGCCACCGCCGCCCGCCGCGTCGGTTCCCGACGCCGCCGCGACGCCGCCGCAGGCGATCCCCGCTCCGTCCACGGAACCCGAAGCTTCGACACCCGAGCGCAAGCCGTGACCCCGTTCGCCTACGTGAACGGCGAACTGCATGCGGAGGCGGTGCCGCTTTCCGACATCGCCGGGCGCTTCGGCACCCCATGCTACGTCTACTCGCGCGCGGCGCTCGAAGGCGAATTCCGGACCTTCGACGCCGCATTCGAGGGCCTGCCGCACCTCGTCTGCTACGCGATGAAGGCGAATTCGAACCTCGCCGTGCTGAATCTGCTGGCGCGGCTCGGCAGCGGCTTCGACATCGTTTCCGCCGGCGAACTGGCGCGGGTCATCGCCGCCGGCGGCGACCCGGGCATGACGGTCTTCTCCGGCGTCGGAAAGACCGTCGCCGAAATGGAGGCCGCCCTCGCGGCGGGAATCCTCTGCTTCAACGTCGAATCGGCAGCCGAACTCGAAGTCCTGAACGACGTCGCCGGCCGGATGGGCAAGGTGGCCCCGGTATCGTTCCGCGTCAATCCGGACGTCGATCCGAAGACGCATCCCTACATCTCCACCGGCCTCAAGGAGAGCAAGTTCGGCATTCCCTACGCCGAGGCCCCGGCGCTGTACCGTGGCGCAGCCGGCATGCCGCATGTCGCGGTGCACGGGCTCGATTGCCACATCGGCTCGCAGATAACCGACCTCTCGGTATGCATCGAGGCGGCCGAAAAGATCTTCGGTTTGGTCGACCGGATCGAGGCCGACGGCATCGCGCTGCGACACGTCGACCTTGGAGGGGGGCTCGGCATACGCTACCGCGGCGAGGAGACGATCGACCCCTACGAATACGCGCTGGCGATCCGGCGCGCGCGGGGGGCGCGCGGTCATCGCCTCCTCTTCGAACCCGGCCGCTGCCTCGTGGGCGGCGCCGGCATCCTGCTGACTCGCGTCGAGTACCTGAAGCCCGGCGACGGGCGGGACTTCGCGATCGTCGATGCGGCGATGAACGACCTGCTCCGGCCGGCGCTGTACGGCGCATGGCATGGCGTCGAACCGGTGCGCCCCCGCGCGGAGTCTCCGCGTCGCTGGCAGGTCGTCGGGCCGGTCTGCGAGAGCGGCGATTTCCTGGCGCAGGACCGCGACCTCGCGCTTGCCGCGGGCGATCTTCTCGCGGTGCGCACCACCGGCGCGTACGGGTTCGTGATGAGTTCCAACTACAACTCCCGTCCCCGTGCCTGCGAGGTCGTCGTCGACGGCGATCGGGTGCATCTGGCCCGCCGCCGCGAAACCGTCGCCGAGCTTTTCGCGCTTGAAACTCGGCTGCCGTGACGTGCCGCCGGCGCCGTTTGCGATGACCCGCGCGCGTCGCGAAAATTGCTCGTCGGCATGCATTTTCGACCCCGAAATTGCATGTGCGATTTCGCAACAGTCGTGCACGCAAGGTTCGGAATCGGCGGAGAAATCTTGCAATTCAACAAAATGTGGCTAGAATTCAGGCAGCAGGTAGCAATGGGTTTGTCAAGAGGCAGCGGCAGTTTGCGGTACCGATCGGCGAGCCCCGCGCCACCTGCGAAGAAGTAGATGCACCATAACAGTCACAGCAACTCAGACAGGAGAAAACGCAATGGCTGACATTATGTCGATGATGCCGGCGGCCACCGCCCCGGCGCCGAAAAAGGCGACCAAGAAGAAGGCGAAAAAGCGGGTAGCGAAGAAGGCCGCCCCGAAGAAGAAGGCTGCGAAGAAGGCGACCAAGAAGAAGGCCGCCCCGAAGCGCAAGGCAGCGAAGAAGACGACGAAGAAGAAGGCAGCAAAGAAGACCACGAAGAAGAAGGCAGCGAAGAAGACGACGAAGAAGAAGGCAGCGAAGAAGGCGACCAAGAAGAAGGCCGCCCCGAAGAAGAAGGCTGCCAAGAAGGCCACCAAGAAGAAGGCCGCCCCGAAGAAGAAGGCTGCCAAGAAGGCCACCAAGAAGAAGGCGACCAAGAAGCGGGCCGCCAAGAAGACGTAAGCCTTCCCAAGCCGGACAGTCCGCGCGACATCCGTGGCGGACGGCAAAACAGGCGACGCGCAACGCGTCGCCTGTTTTCTTTTGTGCGTCACAAGGCGTTCAGCGAGGGGCGGGCGCCGGATGCTCCAGGAAAGCTCGCGCAAGCGGATTCTTCCGGGAACGGACCGGGCAAGATCGGCGGCGGAGCGGCCGTGGAGCGCGGCGCCCGGGCGGCCGGCGCAGATGCTCGGCCGCGGTGTCGCGGTCTTCGGTTCGGCGTAGGTAGAACGACGCGCAACGCGCCCGCGTCGACCCGCCGTCGCCCGGCTAGCCCCCCGCCGCGGAACCCGCTTTCGCCGAACCCGTTCCCTTGCCGGTTCGGGTTGCCGCGGGCTTCGCCGTCGCCGCCTTCGGCCGCGGCCTGACGTTCGACGAGACCGCCTTCTTGCCTCCGGCGCGCTTCGCGCTGCCGGCATTGGGCGCGAGGTCGCTGACGATGCGGATCCGCTGGCCCGCGGTCAGCGTGTCGTGCGCGAGGCCATTCCAGCGGCGTATGTCCTGCGCGCTCACGTCGTAGCGGCTGGCGATCCGGGCCATCGTGTCGCCGCGGTTCACGCGGTAGTAGAAGGTGCGCCCCTGCGGCACCGTCGTGAACACGACCGCGGCGAGCGCCTCCGCCGACGCCGGCGTCGGCCGCTCCGAAGGCACCAGCAGCGTATGCCCCGGCGGTACCTTCGCCTTCGCTCCGATGCCATTGACGGCGCGCAGCGTTTCCACCGACATCCCGAATTTCGCCGCGACCTGCGCCAGCGTCTCGCCGTTGCGCATCCGGTACGCCTGCCAGGACACGAGCGGCTGGTCGACGAGGTCGAGTTTCGCGGCGAACAGTTCCGCCTTGTCGATCGGCAGCAGAATCGAGTATTCGTCGGCCCCGGCGATCACCGGCCGATTGTGCTGCGGGTTGAGGTACTGGAACTCGTCGACGGGCAATTCGGCCAGCTCCGCGGCGCGCTGCACGTCCATTTTCCGGTGGGTATGCACCACCGCGAAATACGGCGCGTCGGGGATGTCGATGAGGGCGAGCCCGTATTTCCCGGGGTCACTGACGATGTTCTTCACCGCCTGCAGCTTCGGCAGGTAGTTGCGCGTCTCGTCCGGCATCTTGAGACTCGAATAGTCCGTCGGCTTTCCCGCCTTGCGGTTCCTGGCGATCGCGCCGCCGACATTGCCCTCGCCCCAGTTGTAGGCCGCGAGCGCCAGCTGCCAGTCGCCGAAATCCGCGTACAGTTTCTGGAGGTAGGTGAGCGCACCCTCGGTCGCGGCGATCACGTCGCGGCGGGAGTCGAACCAGAAGTTCTGCTTCAGCCCGTAGTCGCGACCGGTGGACGGCATGAACTGCCAGATGCCGGATGCCCGGCTCGTCGAGACGGCGATCGGGTTGAATGCACTCTCCACCATCGGCAGCAGCGCTATCTCGACCGGCATCCCTCGCTCCTCGACCTCGACGACGATGTAGTAGAGGTACCGGCGGCTGCGGTCGACCATGCGCGCGACGTAATCGGGGCGCGCGACGTACCACTGCTCCCATTTCGCGACCAGCGCGTTATCGAGATCCGGCATGGCGTAGCCCTTGCGAATTCGCACCCACAGGTCGTCCGCCGGCGGCGGCAGCGCCTCGAGGACGGCGGCCACCGGCGCGGGAAACGGATCCGCGACCGCTTCGGCAGGCGGCGCAGCTTCGGCGGGCGCGGGTTCGGGTGGCGGCGGCGGCAGGGCCGGCGCGATGACGGAATCGGAAGCGGGCGCGGCGGGCTCCGGCGCCGGCGTCGCGCATGCTGCCAGCAGCGCTGCAAGCGCGAGGGGGAGCAGATGCAGGCGCAATGCGGTCAAGGGTCGGGGCGCAGGAAATGGCGTCGATGGAGGAGTGGCGGGTCCGACGACGTCGGACGGCGCGTCGATCGGCATGGGCGTCGGAAACGCGGGCCGCGCGGGGAAATCCACGCGCCGCAGCGACGATGAATCCGACGGGGACCGCGCCGTTCGCATCGGCTAGCGGAACCCGTTCTTCCATTCGCGCAGCACCGCGAATGCTTCGACGGCGTCGACGAGCCGGCGTCCGGCATGCGCCTCTGCCGCGGCGAACACCTCCGGCTCGGCGGCGCGCAGGAACGGATTCGTCGCCCGTTCGTCGGCGATCGTCGACGGCACCGTCGGCAGGGAACGGTCGCGCTTGATCTGCTCGCGCAGACTGCGCAGAGCCAGCGCCGGGTTGTCGGGTTCGACGGCGAGCGCGAAGCGCAGGTTCGCGAGCGTGTACTCGTGCGCGCAATACGCGCAGCGTTTCGCCGGGGAGCGCGCGCCGAGCTTGCCGAGCGAATTCGCCATCTGCGCCGGCGTGCCTTCGAACAGCCGGCCGCAGCCGCCCGCGAACAGCGTGTCGCCGACGAACGCAATCGGCAGCGCCGCCGGACGAGCCGACGTAGGCGATATGGCCCGCCGTGTGCCCCGGGACGTCGAGCACGGAGAGTTCGAGACCGATGCCCGGGACCGTGATCGCGTCGCCTTCGGCCAGCGCGCGCGTGCGGCCGGGAATGCGCTCTCGCGCGCCGGACCGAACACCGGCACCGCGATAGCGCGCCAGCAGCGCCACGTTGCCGCCGACGTGGTCGCCGTGATGGTGGGTGTTGACGATCGCGCGTCAGCGTCAGGCCCTCGCGGTCGAGGTACGCCAGCACCGGCGCGGCGTCGCCGGGATCGACGACCGCGGCATGTGCGGCCTTCGCGCACCAGCCAGATGTAGTTGTCGCTGAAGGCGGGGATGGGGATAATCGCCGGCATGGACGCATCTTCCGGAGCGACGGTCGCGGTGTCAACGACGCTCGCCGAATGGTTTGCCACGCCGCTCGGCCGGTACCTGCTCGCGCGCGAGCAGGCGTGGTTCGACCGGACCGTCGCCGACATCTTCGGCTTCCACGCCATCCAGGTCGGCTTGCCGGCATGCCCGTTCCTCGCGCAGAGCCGGATCGCGGCGCGCTGGACCGTCGACTTCGGCCCGCCCGCGCAGGTGCTTGCCGATCCGCACTGGCTGCCGTTCCCGGAGAACTCGCTCGACCTCATCGTGCTGCCGCACGCGCTCGAATTCACGAACGAGCCGCACCAGCTGCTGCGCGAGGTCTACCGCACCGTGCGGCCCGACGGCCAGGTCGTGATCGCCGGCTTCAATCCGTTCTCGCTGTTCGGCGCCAAGCGCTATTTCGGACGCGCGCAGGCGCCGCCGTGGAACGGCAACTTCATCGCGCTGTACCGGCTGAAGGACTGGCTGGCGCTGCTCGGCTTCGACGTGACCGGCGGCGCGCTCGACTGCTACGTGCCGCCGTTCGCGCAGGACAAGTGGCTGCGCCGCTGCAGCTTCCTCGAGGACGCGGGCGATCGCTGGTGGCCGATCGCCGGCGGCGTCTACTTCCTGCGCGCGACCAAGAGGATGCTCGGCATGCGCGTCATCACGCCGGCGTGGGAACGACCCAAGAAGGGCCTCGCCACGGCGCCGCGACAGGCGCGCGAGTGCATCGAACGCAACGAATGAGGGCCGCGGTCACGATCTACACCGACGGCGCGTGCAAGGGCAATCCGGGACCCGGTGGCTGGGGCGCGCTGCTCGTCTTCGGGACCCGCGAGAAGGAGATCTTCGGCGGCGATGCCGCAACGACGAACAACCGGATGGAGCTGACCGCCGTGATCCGCGCGCTGGAAAGCCTGAACCGCGGACTGCGACGTCGACCTCTACACCGACTCGCAATACGTGAAGCACGGCATCGAAAGCTGGATCCACGGCTGGAAGCGCAACGGCTGGAAGACGAGCGACCGGAAACCCGTCAAGAACGCCGAGCTGTGGCGGGAGCTCGATGCGATCGCCGCGAAGCACCACATCAGGTGGCATTGGGTCAGGGGCCACACCGACCATCCGGGCAACGACCGCGCCGACGCGCTGGCCAACCGCGGCGTGATTCTCGGGCCGGGGGTCGCCGCCGCGCCCTGAACACGATTCGTTGCCCGGCGGCGGCGCGCCGGAGTCCCCGCCGCCCGCCCCGCGCGCGGATCACCGTCGCCGGGCCGGCCGGCAGCCGGAGGCGCCTGCCGACGCGCGACGATCGCAGCGGCGGCGCGTTGCGGCGCCGGAACGAACCGGCCGCAGCCCGCGCCCGATCACTCTGCGCCGGCGCCGGTCGCGCGTTCGATGCGCCGCGCGAACACCGTCATTTCCTTCTCGGCCTGCTTGTCGCCTCGCGCATGCGCGACGGCGATGCCGGCACGATACGCGACCAGCGCTTCGGAAGGGCGGCCCGCCATGACAAGCGCGTTGCCGTAGAGCTTCCATGCCGCCGTGTACTGCGGATCGAGGACCACCGCGCGCGCGAGGTGATCCGCCGCGCTCCCGGCGTTGCCGGCCTTGAGGTATTCGTTGCCAAGGGAAAAGCGCAGCAGCGCTCCATCCCGGCCCGCCGCAAGCATCTTCTCGAAGCTGACGAGCGCCGCGGATGGCGTGCCTTCCATGCCGGCTATTCGATGGTGGCGCCGGTCGCGCAATCGATCCGGCGCATCGGATAGATCACCTGCCTGTCGACGCCGCCGACCTTGCCTTCGACCTCGGCGTAGAGCCAGCCGCCCGATGCGCGGCGATAGCCAATCCGCCGCGGGAACTCGTTCGCGGGATTCTCGAACGTGAAGATCTCGTCGTCGCGGCCGGAGGTCCTGTCGACCGTCCTGCCGGTCAGCTTGAAGGCGTCCTCGCTCTTGCCCGACGGCGTCGCAACGTAGAAGACGCCGTCGGGGCGCGGCCTCGAGGCGCAGGTATTCGTAGCCCTGCGTCTTGCCTCCCATCACGGTCTGGCTCACGCCGAGCAGCAGGCCGCCGCGTAGCGGCATCCACTGCTCGCGGAATTCGCGCTGATTGACGTTGCCGCGCCAGCATCCTTCGATCCAGGCCAGAGGTGCCAGCGGGTCCGCCGCGGCGCCCTTCGGGTCGGCGACCGGAGGAGTCTGCGCGCCGGCGGCGCATGCAAACGCCACGGCGAGCGCCAGCGTCGGAACGGCGCGCCGGGGACGCGCCGGTGTCGTTGCGTGGTGCGGGCGGCGAATGGTCTCGTTCATTGGGGTCGCGCGAGCGGCAGGTTGAGGAGCAGGTTCTGCGGCTTCAGTTTCAGCCGCCCTTCGCGATCCATCGCCATCGCCAGGTAGACCGGCCGGCCCGCGATCCCGGGGCGCATGTCGCCGGGACGGGTGAACCGGAGCTCGAACAGGCAGAGGAGGCGGCCCATTCTTTCGGCGTCGATGTCGACGCGATTGTACAGGTCGTTCAGCAGCGCGCTGGCCTCGGCGTCGAGCCCGACGTGCCAGACCCAGCGCTTGTCGTCGATCTCGCGCTGCGGCTCGATCGTCACTTCGATCCCGAGGAAATGCGCGATCCATCGCTCGAGCACGCGGCACAGCGCGGCGAGCGCGGGGCGTCCGCGGTTCAGGCTGACCGCCAGGTCGTGGCGCTCGTCCCTCTCCCAGTACGCCGCGGCATTGTCGGCGTCGAGCACATCGAGGTCGACCGTGCGCAGCAGCGTTCGATTGTTCTGCAGCAACTCGCCGATGCTGCCGAAGCCCCCGGTCGTCGAATAGACCTCGACGGCCATCTCGTCGGCGGCCATGACCGCGCCGTCCTCGAGCACGGCGATCTTCTGCGGACGAAAGAGCATCTCGGCCGCGCGCGCCTGCAGCGGATCCGCGTCCGCCCCCAGGATATGCCGCACCAGGACCTCGGTCAGCTGGTGGACCAGCGTCGGCGGGACGTCGACACCGTCCCGGAACAGCGCCGCGTAGGCTGCCTCGATCGAAGGCGCGGCGAGCAGACGGCCCCGGAAGCGGAGCCAGACCGCGTAATTCTCCCGCGCGTCGGCGTCGGCAACGTGCGCCAGGCTGGAATCGTCGACCTCGGCCCGCGGCGCGGCCATCAGGCGTTCGTGCAGTGCCAGTTCGGCCGCGCAGGACTCGGGCACGGGCGCGAGCTCCGGCCGCAACAGCGAAGCGCGCAGGAAATCGTCGGTGAGCGTCAGTCGGCCATCCGCGCCGACAGCCAGCAGCCGGTAGCCGCAGGAGGCCCAGAAATCGGGCATCAGCCGCCCAGCATCGCCTTCTTCAGGTCCGACTGTATCGGCTTGTCGCCGAGCCAGATCTTCAACAGCGCCCGGTTGAACGCCTCGCCGGCCACGGATCCCTTCGGCGCCCCGTTGAAGCCGATCTTCGTCGCCCCGTCGACGAAATCGAGCGTGACCACGGTGCCCTCCTTCACGTCGCCGAACGATTTCATGATCGACACCATCTCGTCCGACTGCGGCTTCACCGCGGCAAGTTCCTGCTCGCTGCTGTTCTCCTTGAGCCCGTCGACCAGCGCCTCGACGAAGGTGTCGGCGGCGATGTTGCGCAGCAGATTCAGCTGGACGCGCCGCGGTGCCTTGGCGAGCACGGCGGCGGCGTCTCCCGCCTTCGCGGGCACGTAGAGGCTGCCGACATACACTTTGACGAACACCCGCGTGCGGATCCCGGCGCCGTTGAGCACCAGCTCCTGCCCGCCGACCTGGGCCTTGTCGTCGAGCTTGACGCCGCCGACCTCGACGGCGAAGGCGTACCGGCAACCGGCCAGCCAGCATTGCGGCAAGCAGGACGTTTCAATGCGATTCCGCCGAACATGTGAACACCCGATACAGCATGGCGCCGATCTGTGAAGCCTGCGCCGCCCCGGAGATCAGCGCCTGCGAGGCCGGAAGGACAGCCGCGAAATCGGGTCGCCAGGCAAGGCGCCGCGGAGCATTCGACCGGAACGTACACGAATGTACGTGAGGATCGAATGCGAGCAGCAACAAAGCATGCGTGCCGACTGGCGAGCCTACACGGCCTCGAAGATGCCGGCGGCGCCCATGCCGGTGCCTATGCACATCGTGACCATCCCGTATTTCTGCCCGCGCCGCCGCAGGCCGTGGACGAGGGTCGCGGTACGGACCGCTCCGGTCGCACCCAGCGGATGCCCCAGCGCGATCGCGCCGCCCAGCGGGTTGACCCGCGCCGGATCGATCCGGAGATCCCGGGTCACGGCGATGGCCTGCGCCGCGAACGCTTCGTTCAATTCGATCCAGTCGAGCTGCTCCAGGCGGATTCCGGTGTGGCGCAGGACCTTCGGTATGGCCGCGATCGGGCCGACGCCCATGATCTCCGGCGCGACTCCGGCCACGGCGAAGCCCACCCAGCGGGCGAGAGGCGCGAGGTTCAGCTCCCTGACCACCTTTTCGCTGACGACGATCGCCGCGCCGGCGCCGTCGGACATCTGCGAGCTGTTGCCCGCCGTGACCGACCCCTTCGCCGCAAACACCGGCTTCAGCTTCGCGAGGCCCTCGGCGGTGGTGTCCGCGCGCGGCCCCTCGTCGCGGTCGAACCTGCGGCTTCGCGGCACGATCGTGCGGGTCGCTAGATCCGGCAGGTCCTCGCGCACCGGATAGGGCGATATCTCGGCGGCGAACTCGCCGGACGCCTGCGCCGCAAGCGCCTTTTGATGCGACGACAGCGCAAAGGCATCCTGCTCCTCGCGCGAGACCTTCCATCGCTCCGCGACTTTTTCCGCCGTGAGCCCCATTCCGTAGGCGATGCCCAGGTTTTCGTCGCGCGCGAATACGTCGAGGTTGGGCGCGAGCCGCCCCATCATCGGGATCATGCTCATGCTCTCGGTGCCGGCGGCGATCATGATGTCCGCCTCGCCGGTGCGGATGCGGTCGGCGGCGATCGAAACGGCGTTGAGGCTGGAGGCGCAGAAGCGATTCACCGTCATCCCCGCCACGGTGTTCGGAAGTCCGGCCAGCAGCACGCCGATCCGCGCGACGTTCATGCCCTGCTCGTATTCGGGCATGGCGCAGCCGACGACGACGTCGTCGATGCGCGAAGCGTCGATCTGCGGCACCTGCATGAGCACGCTCTGCAGAACATGCGCCAGCATCGAATCCGGACGCGTCGACCGCAGGGCGCCGCGCGGCGCCTTGCCGACCGGCGTGCGCGTCGCGGCGACGATATAGGCGTCCTGCAGTTGCTTGTTCATGGCGATGCCCTCAGTTGCGCAGCGGCTTGCCGGTCTTCAGCGTGTGCGCTATCCGGTCCTGCGTCCTGGTGTTGCGCAGCAACGCCATGAACTCAGCGCGCTCGAGATCGAGCAGCCACTTCTCGTCGACGAGGCTGCCGGGTTCGAGCGGCCCGCCGCACAGAACGCGCGCGACTCGCAGGCCGATTTCGAAATCATAGGGCGAGATGAATCCGCCGTCGCGCATGTTGACGAGCATCATTTCGAGCGTCGCGATGCCGGTCTTGCCCGCGACCGGGATGCCGCGCGACGGCAGCGGCGGGCGGTAACCCGATTCCGCCAGCGCACGGACTTCGGCGCCCGCAACATGCAGGAGTTCGTGCGCATTGAACACGATGACGTCGGCGGGCCGCAGAAAACCGAGCTCCCTGGCCTCGCTGGCGCTCTTCGAGACCTTCGCCATGGCAATCGTCTGGAAGTACGTGCGGATGAACGGGAACTGGTCGGCCTGGCCGCCGTTGGCGCCGCGCGCGACTTCCTGGGCGGCGCGCACCGCGAATTCCTTGCACCCGCCGCCCGCGGGCAGGAGTCCGACGCCGACCTCGACCAGCCCGATGTAGGATTCCAGCGCCGCGACGGTGCGGTCGCAGTGCAGGATGAATTCGCAGGAGCCGCCGAGCGCCATGCCGCGCACCGCGGCGACGGTCGGGGTCAGGCTGTATTTCAGCCGCTGCGCCGTGTGCTGGAACTTGGCGACGACGTCTTCGATGACGTTCCATTGCCCGGCCTTGATCGCCGGCTCGATGGCGGCGAGGTTCGCTCCCAGCGAAAACGGCTCCTTCGTCTGCCAGATCACGAGGCCCGCGTATTCGCGCTCCGCGCGCTCGATGGCGGCGAGCATGCCGTCGAGAACATCCTCTCCGATGGTGTTGCCCTTGCTCCTGAACGAAACGATGGCGACGTCGTCGCCCAGGTGCCACATGCGCAGCGCGGGCGTTTCGAAGATCGTCGTGCCGGACGGCGAGACCTCGCCCAGCACCGGATCGGGGAAGCGCTGGCGCCGGTAGACCGGCAGCGGCGAGCGGGGAAGAAACTCGTTCGCCGCGGCGCTGTAGGCGCCCCTCGGCGCGTGCACGCCCGCGGCGGCCGGGCCCTTGCTCACCCAGTCCGGCAGCGGCACATTCACGAGCGCCCTGCCGGCGGCGATATCCTCGGCGATCCAGCTGGCGACAGCCTTCCATCCGGCCGCCTGCCAGATCTCGAACGGACCCGCCGCCCAGCCGAAGCCCCAGCGAAGCGCGAGATCGACGTCGCGGGCGCTGTCGGCGATGGCGGCCAGATGGAAGGCGCTGTAGTGGAACAGGTCGCGGAAGATCGCCCACAGGAACTGTGCCTGCGGGTGGCTCGACGCGCGCAGCCTGGCGAACTTCTCGCCCGGGTGCCGGATCGCCAGGATCGCGGCGACCTCCGGGTCGGCAACCCCTTCGGCCTTGCGATAATCGCGCGATGCCGGGTCGAGCACCTGGATGTCCTTGCCCTGCTTGCGGAAGAAGCCGGCCTTCGTCTTCTGCCCGAGCGCGCCTGTGGCGATCAGCCCCGCGAGCACCGGGGGCGAGCGGAACAGCGCATGCCACGGATCGTCCGGCAGCGTGTCGTGCATCGTCTTGACGACGTGCGCCATGGTGTCGAGACCGACGACGTCGCAGGTCCGGTAGGTGGCGCTCTTCGCGCGGCCGATCGCCGGTCCGGTCAGCGCATCGACGACGTCGAAGCCGAGCCCGTAGGTTTCAGTGTGTGCCATCGTCGCCAGGACCGAGAAGATGCCGACGCGGTTGGCGACGAAATTCGGCGTGTCCCTGGCGCGAATCACGCCCTTGCCCAGCGTCGTGACGACGAAGGTTTCGAGCGCGTCCAGCAATCCCGGATCGGTGTCCTTCTGCGCGATCAATTCGACCAGGTGCATGTACCGCGGCGGATTGAAGAAGTGGATGCCGCAGAAACGGGGCCGCACCGCGGCCGGCAGCGCCTCGGCAAGCGCGTTGATCGACAGTCCCGACGTGTTCGATGCGACGATCGCATGCGGCGCGAGATGGTGGCCGATCTTCGAGTAGAGGTCGCGCTTCCAGTCCATGCGCTCGGCGATCGCTTCGATGACGAGATCGCAGTCGGCGAGCTGTGACAGGTCTGCGCCGTAGTTCGCGGCGTCGATGTAGGCGATGCGGTCCTTCGTGGCGAGCGGCGCGGGTTCCAGCTTCTTCAGGCCGTCCAATGCCCTGTTGACGATGCCGTTCGGATCACCCTCGGGAGCGGGCAGGTCGAAGAGGACGACCGGCACGCCGGCGTTGGCGAGGTGGGCGGCGATCTGCGCGCCCATCACGCCGGCGCCGAGCACGGCGGCCTTGCGGATCGCGAAGCGGGTATCGGACATGGCGACTTGTCGGCGTGGATTCGCGGCCGGCGCCTGCGTGACGACCGGGGAGAAAAGAACTCGGCCGGGTTGCCCCGGCCGAGCAGTCTGCAACAGTCGAGACGCGAGGCCGGCGCGTCAGAAGGTGTAGGTCGCCTGCAGCGAGAAGATCACCACGCTCGCATCATACGACCCGTTGACCAGCCCATTGGCCGCCGTGCTTCCCTGATTCTGGTTGAAACTCGGGCTGTCCGCGAAAATGTAGACGAGTCCGGCGTCGAACTTCCAGTTCGGATTCGGCTTGTACTCGCCGCCGACCGCAAGCCACCAGCGGTCGGAGTCGGGCAGCCGGACCGTGGGATCGTTCGTGACCGGCGTCTGGTCGAACGCGACACCGGCGCGCGCCTTCCACTTGTCGTTGTACCGGTAGCTGGCGCCGACCGCGACCTTCCACGAATCGTCCCAGTTCAACGGCGTCGCCGGCAGCGGCGGCGGCGCGCTCGACACGAACGCCAGTTGCGGGATGCTCGACCAGCCCGTGTATTGGGCGTCGGCCATGAGCTCCCACTTCGGGTCGACCTGCCAGTGCGCCGAGATGTTGAAGATCTGCGGCAACGTGATGTCCGCGGTGACGCCGCGGCCGTACAGCGCCTTGCTGTTCACCCCGGCGGAGAGCGCCGCAATCGTCCCGGCCAATTGGGGCGGTGTTCCCGGGGCCAGCGTCACGGTCGGGTTGTCGAAGCCGATGTTGCCCGACGCGTTGTATTTGATCTCCGAGCGATAGCCGACACCGAGGCGAAACTGCGGCGTCACGTCCCACATGAGGCCGACGTTCCAGCCCCATGCATAGTCGTCGGCTGTCACCGTCGCCTTCGAATCGAGCCCGGGGGTCGCCTGGGCGATGGCGTTGAAGGTCGCGGATCCGGGTGCGATCCCGGCTCCGGCCGCGGCGCTCAGCAGCGCCGCCGAATAGTTGACGTTGTTCGTCAGCGTGGCCTTGACCTGCTGGTAGTTCGCGCCGACTCCGACCGAGAACTGCGGGCTCACCCGCCACGACAGCGCCGGGTTCACGTTGATCGTCTGTATCTGGGACTTGAGTGCCTGGTAACGGCCGAGCCAGCCATCGTCGTATTCCGTCGTCAGGCCGAACGGCGCGTTGACTCCGAGACCGAACGCGAACTGCGGGTTGATCGGCACCACGAGGTACATGTTCGGTACGAAATTGAATCCGCCGGCGTCACCGCCGTCGCCGCCAAGGGGCTGATTGGTCGCCGGCAGCGACGCGTTGTTGCCGAACTTGATCGATGGGGTGATGACGTGGAGGGCCGCCGCTCCCTGCGTGCGCGGGAACGACGAAAGGGCCGCCGGGTTCCACCACATGCCGCTTACGTCGTCGGTAAACGCCGCGCCACCCGCAAGCGCGTTGCCGAGGCTGCTCGCGCTGTTCTCGTTGAGCTGGAACCCGGTGCCGAAGGTCTGCCCCGCGCCTAGCGCCAAGGCTAGGCCTGCGACGGCAGTGGCAATCCGGGTACGAACAAAGGGTCTGGTCATGGCGGGTGTCTCCTCGTTTTGGCTTTCGATGCGCCGGCCGCAGGGACCGGGCGGGGTACTGTGCTCTTGTGTTTTTCTGGGCGCCGGAACCGCGTCCGACGCCACGGCAACTCATCGGAAACTATACTCTTCCGGTGGGGCCGTCGCACCGGTCGTCAGCGTACTCGGCCGGGCAGCCTCGGGGAATGTTGTTTTTGGGCAATTCCGGGCTCGACCTACTCCGGAGACACGGGCCGCGGCCGCCGGTCCGGCCCCACGGCGACGTAGGTCAGGCTGGCTTCGGTCACCTTGACGCAGACCACGTCCAGCGGATTGCGCTGCGCGTAGACGACGACGTCCAGCGTGATCGAGGAACGCCCGACGCGGGCGATCGCGGCGTAGAAGCTCACGACGTCGCCGACCAGCACCGGTTCCTTGAATACGAACGAATTCACCGCGACGGTCGCAACCCGGCCGCGCGCCCGGCGCGACGCCGCGACGCCGCCGGCGATATCGACCTGCGCCATGATCCAGCCGCCGAAGATGTCGCCATGCTGGTTGACATCCGCCGGCATCGGAACGACGCGCAGCGTGGGCTGCGTGTCGGGAAGCGTGACCGGGTCATCGACCATGGCGGCCTCTCATCGAAGGCGACGCGGACGCAAGCAGCGCGCGACGGCCGCGCACCATCCGATTCGACGGGGACGGGCTCCCGGCATCGTGGCCGCCATGCGTCTGTTTCGCCGGCGCTGGGGCTAGGCAGCCCGCTTCTTCGCCTCGTCGCGAAGCTCGCGGCGCAGGATCTTGCCGACGTTGGATTTCGGCAATTCCTTGCGGAATTCGACCTCGCGCGGGCATTTGTAGCCGGTAAGGTGCTCGCGGCAATGCTTCAGCACGTCGTCGCTGGTGAGGCTTTCGTCCTTCCTGACGACGAAGAGCTTGACGGCTTCGCCTGACTTCGCGTCCGGCACGCCGATGGCCGCGCACTCGAGCACGCCGGGATGCATGACGACGACGCCTTCGATCTCGTTCGGGTACACATTGAAACCGGAGACCAGGATCATGTCCTTCTTGCGGTCGACGATCCTGAAGTAGCCGCGCTCGTCCATGACGCCGATGTCGCCGGTCGCGAGCCATCGATCCTTGTCCAGGACCTTCGCGGTCTCGTCGGGACGATTCCAGTAGCCGGCCATCACCTGGGGCCCGCGGATGCAGATCTCGCCGGGCTGACCCGGCGCGACCGCCTTGCCGTCGTCGTCGCGCAGTATCAGTTCCGTCGACGGGATGGGCAGGCCGATCGATCCGTTGTACGCAGGCAGATCGAGCGGATTGATCGTCGCCGCCGGCGAGGTTTCCGTCAGTCCGTAGGCCTCGATCAGCGGCCGGCCGGTCACCTGTTTCCATTTCACGGCCACGGCCTCCTGCACGGCCATGCCGCCGCCCAGGGTGATCCGCAGCGACGAGAAATCCAGCTTCGCGAAGTCCACATTGTTCACCAGCGCGTTGAACAGCGTGTTGACGCCGGTGAAGACCGTGAACCGGAACTTTCCCATCTCGGCGACGAAGCCGGGTATGTCGCGAGGATTCGGGATCAGCACGTTCTCCGCTCCCAGCGTCATGAACGTGAGGCAGTTCGCCGTCAGCGAAAAGATGTGATAGAGCGGCAGCGGCGTGATGACGATCTCGCGGCCGCCGGGGTCGAGGAACGGCGTGATCCACGCGCGCGCCTGCAGCAGGTTGGCGACGATGTTCCGGTTGAGCAGCATCGCGCCCTTCGACACGCCGGTGGTGCCTCCCGTGTACTGCAGGAATGCGACGTCCTCGTGCGTCAGCGGCAGATGCTCGAGCTTGACTCCGCGGCCCGCGGCCAGCGCGTCGGACAGGGGAATCGAGCCCGGCAATTTCCACGCCGGGACCATTTTCTTCACGTGCCGGATGACGAAGTCGACGATCAGTCCCTTGACGCCCAGCAGCTCGCCGATGCTGGTGACAATCACCTGCCTGACCTTCGTCCTGCCGACGACCTCCTCCACGGTATGCGCGAAGTTCTCGACGACGACGATCATTTCCGCGCCCGAGTCGTTCAACTGATGTTCCAGCTCGCGCGCGGTGTACAGCGGGTTGACGTTCACGACCGTGCAACCGGCGCGCAGGATGCCGAACAGGCAGACCGGGTACTGCAGGATATTGGGCATCATCAGCGCGATGCGCGCGCCCTTCCTGCAACCCTTGGCCTGCAGCCACGCGCCGAAGGCTGCCGAAAGCGTATCGAGCTCGGCGAAGGTGATCGACTTGCCCATGCACGAATACGCCGTTCGCGCCGCGTACTTTCCGGCGCTCTCGTCGAACACATCCCGCAGCGACGCGTACTCGTTGATGTCGATGTCGGCCGGCACGCCCTTCGGGTACTGCTTCAGCCAGATTCGTTCCATGGTGCTCCTCCCGGCCGCACGCGCTGCAGCCCACCCGATTTTTCGGCGGCGCGATATCCGGCGGGGCGGCAGGCAAACGTCACCGCCACCCCGTCGCGAACCCGGCCGATCTGTTCACTCTGCCGAAATCGTACACCAAGCGCGCACGCGGCGACCGTCGCGTCGTCGCCGGGCCGCGCCCAATGGCGCACGCCGGAGCCGCGGCGGGTGCCGCGGCGCGGCGTTCATCGATGCCCGGAATCGTAATGCAGCGGGCCGCCGCGAAACGGCGCGAATCCGGTGCCGAAAATCGCCCCCGCATCCACGAGATCCGCGTCGGCGACGATGCCCTCGGCCAGCGCGAGCCTTGCCTCGGCAACGAACGGCGCGACCAGCTTCTCGCCCAATCCGTCCGGAACGGACCCCGCGCTCCCCTTGGCGGCCTTGCCGCTGGCGTAGTCATAGAAGCCGCGTTTGGTCTTGCGGCCGAGGTGTCCCGCGTCGACCAGCGCGGTGAGCGCTTTCGGCGGCACCGCGTCGGGCGCCAGCATTTTTCCGACGGCCATGCAGATGTCCAGACCGACGGTGTCGGCGAGTTCGATCGGCCCCATCGGCATGCCGAATGCAAGTGCGGCCTCGTCGACCGATTCCGCGGCGATGCCCTCGTCGACGCAGCGCATCGCGGCCATCAGGTAGGGCGCCAGCACCCGGTTGACGAGAAAACCCGGCGCGCTCTTCACCGGAAGCGGCAGCTTGTCGATCTGGCGGACGAACGCGGCGGCAAGCGGCACGAGGTCGGGACGCGTCTGCGCGCCGACGACGATTTCCACCAGCATCATCTGCGGCACAGGGTTGAAGAAATGCAGTCCGATCAACCGTGACGGATCGGCCATCGCGGTCGCGATGTCCTCGAGCGGGATGCTCGACGTGTTGGTCGCCAGGATCGCGCCCGGCTTTGCCTTCGCCTCCAGCGCGGCGAACAGGCCGCGCTTCGCGTCCAGGTTCTCGAAGATCGCCTCGACGATGACGTCGGCACGCGCCGCACCCGCGCCGCCGACGTCCGGGATCAACCGGTCGGTGGCATCGCGGACGCGTCGTGGGTCCTTCAGGCGCTGCCCGAACAGCTTCGCCGCCCGACCCAGCGCCGGCGCAAGGCGTTCCGCATTCTGGTCCTGCAGCGTGACGGTCAGGCCGCGAAGCGCGCACCATGCGGCGATGTCGCCGCCCATGGTGCCGGCGCCGACGACATGGATGTGCCCTGCCTCGAAGTCGCCGTCCTTGCCGAGTCCCTTCAGCCGCTCCTGGAGCCTGAAAACACGGATCAGGTTCGACGCAGTTGGCGATTTGAGCAGCGCCGGCACCGACGCCGGATCGGACGATGCCGCCGCGAGCGCGTTGCCGTCGTGCTTCACCCACAGGTCGAGAATCGCGTAGGGAGCCGGGTAGTGCTCGCGACGGGCCCGCCGGGCGACCAGCTTGCGCGCCTGCGCGGCGATGTACCGGCGCACCAGGGGATTCAGCGTGAGCGACAGCGGAAATGCGAGTCTTCTCGCCGGCGGCAGCGCGGCCAGGATGCCCCGTGCCGTGTTTTCCATGATTCGCGGCGGGACGCACTCGTCGGCGATCCCGAGCTTCTTCGCGCGGCGCGCGTCGATCGTCCTTCCGGTCAGCAGCAGATCCAGCGCGGCGGGCGCGCCCGCCAGCCTCGGCAACCGCTTCATGCCGCCCCAGCCGGGCACGATGCCCAGCAGGACTTCGGGGAGACCCAGCCGCGTGCCCGCCTCATCGACGACGACGCGATAGCGGCAGGCGAGCGCCAGTTCCAGACCCCCGCCGAGACAATAGCCGCGTACCAGGGCGAGCGTCGGGTACTTCACCGCGGCGAGACGCTCGAAAGTGTCCCAGCCGCGCCGCACCAGGGCAATCGCGCCCGCGTCGTCCTTCACTTCGCCGAATTCGTCGATGTCGGCGCCGGCGATGAAGCCGCCCGCCTTCCCCGACGCGATGACCAGCCCGCGGGGCGGATCGCGCTCGAGGTCGTCGATCGCCTCGTTCAGCTCCGCCAGCACCGCGGTCGACAGCGTATTCACGGTCGTCCCGACCTTGTCGAAGCTGAGACGGGCGAGGCCATCCTGGTCGCGCACGAGTTTCCAATGTTGCATCAGCGCTCCGTCGGGGTTTCGTTCATTGGCGATGTCCGCGGGGGCCGGCCATCGCCTTCCCGCCGGCGGGCCGCGGCACGGATCGACGGCCATGGCGGGTGGAATCCGGGGTTCCCGGCAAGTCCGCGTCGCACACGGCGGTCATGTTCTTTCAATCAGCATCGCGCCGCCCAGCCCGCCGCCGATGCAGATCGCCGCCATGCCGCGCCGCGTTGCCGTGCGTTCCAGGACGTTGAGAACGTGCAGGACGATCCGGGCACCGGATGCGCCGACCGGATGCCCGAGCGCAATGGCGCCGCCGTCGACGTTGAGCTTTACCTCGTCGAGCTTGCCGAGCGCCGCGTCGAGGCCCAGCTCCTGCCGGCAGTAATCGGCGCTTTCCCACGCGCGCTCGCAGGCAATCACCTGCGCGGCGAAGGCTTCGTTGATCTCCCAGACGTCGAGGTCGTTCGGGCCGAGGCCGTGCCTCTTGAGGATGGGGGTGGCGGCATGCACCGGCCCCAGCCCCATCTGCGCCGGATCGAGCCCGGCCCATTCCGAGTCGACGATGCGTCCTTTCGGCACGAGCTTGTGCCGCTCGACGGCGCGCTCCGAGGCGAGGACCAGCCAGGCCGCGCCGTCGGTCACCTGCGAGCTGTTGCCGGCCGTGACGTTGCCGTACTTGCGGTCGAAGAACGGGCGCAGCTTCGCGAGATTTTCCGCGGTCGAATCCTCGCGCACCCCGTCATCGTCCGCGTAGAGCTTTCCGGCCTTGTCGTACAGCGGCACGATCTCGGCGGCATAGTGTCCCGCCTTCTGCGCCGCGAGCACCTTCCGGTGGCTGCGCGCGGAGAATTCGTCCATCTCGCGCCGGGTGATCGCAAACCGGTACGCGAGATTTTCGGCGGTCTGTCCCATCAGCAGACCTACCATGGGATCGGTCAGGCCCTTCATCAGACCGATCACCGGCGCAAGGTAGCCCGGCCTGAATTTCGCCAGCAGCGCGGCGCGCGCGCCCACGGTCTTCGCCGCATACCAGTTCGACAGCCACAGCACCATGGCGTCCGAGAACAGCAGCGGCGCGCGCGACAGCGCGTCGACGCCGCCGGCGAGGACCAGGTTCGAGCGGCCAATGCGGATGTTGGCTATCGCCGAGTCGAGCGCCTGCATGCCCGAGGCGCAATTGCGCATCACCGTCCATCCCGGGACTTTCAGTCCGCAGCCCATTCGCAGCGCAACGACGCGGCCGATGTTCACTTCGTCCGGCGAAGGCGCCGCGCATCCGACGATCACTTCATCGAGGTCGGTGGGCGCGAAACGCTGGCGCATGAGGAGCGCGCGCCCGGCGTCGGTGGCCAGGTCGGAAGCGGCGAATGGGCCCGGGCGGTTGCGTGCCTTGAGAAACGGCGTTCTGGCGCCGTCGACGATGTAGATGGGCTCGGTCATGGGCTGGTCATCGGAAGAAGCCTGTCACTGGAGAATGCCGGTCCCGCGTGCGGCGTTCGGGCACATCGGCGCATCGCGTTGCCATCACCGCCCGGAATCGCGGCGCGGGCCGGCGCCGCGGGCCGGCATTCGTTCGAACCTCGGCCTGCAGGCTGCGCCCCGACGGCGGCGCCTATGCCGCCGCCTTGTGCACCATTCCCGGCTCGGCGGCGGCTGCCGGCGTGCCCACCGCAGCGTGGTCGCAGCCGATGTCGTCGGCTCCGAGGTCCTGCGGAAAATCGTCGACCCGTATCACCCCCGCGGTGAGATCGCGTGCGGCAATGACCGCAGCGCTCTCGGCAGCGGTGATGACGCCGGCGGCTGCCGCGCGCGCGACAAGAACGTCGAGCCCCGCGCCCGCCGGCAGATTGGCGTCGAATCGCCGTTCCTTCGCGGCGGCGCGGATCTTCGCCTCGATCGGCTCCGCCGCGAGCGTCGCCACCAGCGCGCGCTCGATCATCGACACCGGGCCATCGCCGGAGGCGGGCAGGTACATCCCCGCGGTCAGTCGGTCGCGTGTGGCGCTGGGCTCGAGCAGCAGTTTCGCGACGTCGTGGCCCAGCTTGTCCGACGGAACGAAGTACGGCCGGCCGAGCGGAAACACGATCCTGCGCAGCACCGCCGCGAGCACCCGGTTCGGGAAATTGGAAATGACGCCTTCGAACGCAGTCTGGGCCTTGAACATCGCATCCCAGATCGCCCAGTGCATCAGCGGGGCATCCTCCTCCTTCCGCCCTTCGGCTTCGAATCGCTTCAGCGTGGCCGAGCAGAGGTACATCAGCGCCAGGATGTCGCCGAGTCGCGCAGAGAGCTTCTCCTTGCGCTTCAACGCGCCGCCCAGCGATCCCATCGAGACGTCGGACAGGAACGCGAGCGCGGCGGAGAAGCGCGTCAACTGCTGGTAGTAGCGTCGCGTCCCGGGGGCCACGTCGACCGGCACGCCGACGAAATGCGAGCCCGTGATGCCGGTGACCAGGGTTCGCGCCATGTTCGACAGCGTGAAGCTGACGTGCCCGACCAGCGCGACATCGAACGCGACCGATGCCTTCTCGGCATCGGGCTCGCGGGTCGCTTCGATCTCTTTCAGCACGTACGGATGGCAGCGAATCGCGCCCTGCCCGAACACGATCAGGCTGCGCGTCAGGATATTCGCGCCTTCGACGGTGATCGCCACGGGCACCTGCATGTACGCGGCGCCGAGGAAATTCGACGGCCCCATGCAGATGCCCTTGCCGCCGACGACATCCATCGCGTCGTTGACCACCTGGCGGCCGCGCTCCGTAAGGTGGAGCTTGGCGATCCCGGAAATCACGGCCGGCTTCTCGCCCAGGTCGATGGCGGCCGCCGTCAGCGTCCGCGCGGCGTCCATCATGTACAGGTTGCCGCCCATCCGGGTCAGCGCCTCCTCGATGCCCTCGAACTTGCCGATCGGCGTCTTGAATTGCTTGCGCACCCGCGCGTAGCCGCCCGTCGCGCGAACGGCGAGCTTGGCCATTCCGGTCGCCGACGACGGCAGGGAGATCCCGCGGCCGGCGGCGAGACATTCCATCAGCATCCGCCAGCCGCGGCCGAGCATGGGCTGGCCGCCGATGATCCAGTCCATCGGGATGAACACGTCGTTGCCCCAGTTCGGCCCGTTCTGGAATGCGGCATTCAACGGAATGTGGCGGCGCCCGATCTCGACGCCCGGGTGGGAGGTCGGGATCAGCGCGCAGGTGATGCCGATGTCTTCCTTCTCGCCCAGAAGGCGGTCGGGATCGTAGGCGCGGAACGCCAGGCCGAGCAGCGTGGCCACCGGTCCCAGCGTGATGTAGCGTTTGTCCCAGGTGACCCGCAACCCAAGGGTGCGCCTTCCTTCGTGCTCCCCCCAGCAGACGATGCCGTAGTCGGGTATCGACGCGGCGTCGGATCCGGCGTTGGGATTGGTGAGCGCGAAGCAGGGTATCTCGAGCCCTTTCGCGAGCCGCGGCAGGTAGTGGCGTTTCTGTTCGTCGGTGCCGTAGTGCGCGAGCAGCTCGCCCGGTCCGAGCGAATTGGGCACCATCACCGTCACCGACACGGTGCCCGAATGCGTCGAAAGCTTGGTCATGACCTGCGAGTGGGCGTAGGCTGAGAATCCCAGGCCGCCGTATTCCTTCGCGATCCCCATGCCGAGGAAGCCACGATCCTTGATGAACTGCCAGACCGCGGGCGGCAGATCGCGGTGGACGTGCGTGGTCTCCCAGTCGGTGACCATCGCGCACAATTCGTCGGCATCGTGCGCAAGAAAGCGCTGTTCTTCGGCGGTGAGCTTCGGGGGCGGAACGTCGAGGAGCTTTCGCCATGCCGGCCGGCCCGAGAACAGTTCTCCGTCCCACCACACCGTACCGGCCTCGATGGCGTCACGCTCGGTCTGCGACATCGGCGGCAGCACCTTGCGGAACGCCGCGAACACGGCGTCGCTGATCAGTTTCCTGCGCAGCACCGGAAGATTGAGCGGGATCGCCAGCAGCACGAACGCAACGCTGAAGATGAGCGCGAGCCAGCCGGGCAGCGCGTGCGCGCCCCAGGCGACGCCGAGCGCGGCGGCGATGGTCACGCACCACGCGATGCCCGAGGCATTGACGTACGCCAGCGCGAGGGCGCCGATCAGTACTGCGACGAACCAGAGGACGATCAGCATCGGGGACTCCTTACGGAAGCATCATGGGATCGTTCATTGAAAATTGCGCAGGGCGCCATCGAGCGCGCGGCCCGTGTCGCTCTGTTCCGGCATGGGAGACTGCAGTCCCGCGAGCAGGAACGGCGCGAGCCGGTGCAACAACATTTCGTCATCGCCCGATTCGGAAGGCGCGAGCTCGGCGATGAGCTTCATTGCATCGGTGCCCGCCAGCGTGTAGGAAAGGGCGCCCATGATGAAGTGCAGGCGCCAGCTCAATTCCCTGGCCGACAGTTGCGGCAACGCGCGGCCGAACGCAAACTTGAAGCGGGCGATCATCGACGAGTACTGCGCCGAAAGCAGCCGGCGGATGAACGGCGCGGGGTCGGCGTACGCGCGGCCGAGCAGCCTCAGGAAATTCTTGCCGCCGCGGGCCGGATCGCGCGCGAGCTTCAGCGCCGGGATGAACATCGCCGAAAGAATTCGTTCGCAGGCCACAGGACCCGGCGCCGCGTCGCGTTCGAACCGGGTCGAGCAGATCGAGGCGCTCCCGGTTCATCGGGTCGAGGCGCCGCGTCAGCACGACCTGAAAGAGCTCTTCCTTGCTGCCGAAATGATAGTTGACCGCCGCGAGGTTGACGCCGGCGGCGGTAGTGATCAGCCGCATGCCCGTCGCCTCGTAGCCGTGTTCCATGAACAGCGCTTCGGCAGCGTCGAGAATCCGGGCCTTCGTTGCCATCGGCCCGCGCGGCTCGATCATCGCTACGACGTTACCGGCCATCGCTGGCGCTCCTCCTCGCTGGGGCGTCGCTCGCCTCGTCGTACCGGCGATGCCAAGAACCGGGTCGCGGCGCGCCAAGGGTAACCGCACGCCGAGCTCGACTCAAACGCTCGTTTGAACTCTAGGTACATTCGGCCCCGTTGTCAATATGCACCCGGTGCCGGCGCATCGACGGCGTCGGCAGGTTGCATTTGCCGTAGCTCAACCCGCTGCGGAACGACACCGATGCTCAATGGGCCGATGTGCGCCCAACTTCCCTGCCGTTCGCCCGATCCGCGGAACGAGTTCGGCGCCGTGGTCGCCTCCGCGGTCACCTCCGCAGTCCTTTCGAACATCGGCGGAGGCACCTTGGTCCGGTACAGTTCGACTCTCACCCACCAGCGCCGATGACACAAACCCGCCCTGCGATTGTCCCGTCCGGCGCACCCCATGCCGCCGACCGGCGGCGGGGATTGATCTATGGCTTGCTGGGTGTCGCGAGCTTCAGCCTGACGTTGCCCGCAACGCGCATCGCGGTGGCCGGGCTCGATCCGGTGTTTGTCGGTCTGGGCCGCGCGGTCATTGCCGCCGCGCTCGCCGCGGTCGTGCTCGTCGTCACGCGCACGCCATGGCCCGGACGAAGGCTGCTGCCGCGCCTTGCATGCGTCGCGGCGGGCGTGGTCGTCGGCTTCCCGCTGTTTTCCGCGCTGGCCATGCGCTACGTCCCGGCCTCCCATGGCGCGGTCATCATCGGCATCCTGCCGCTCGCCACGGCACTGGCCGGCGCCTGGCTCGCGCACGAAAGGCCGTCGCGCAAATTCTGGATCGGCGCCGTGTGCGGCAGCGTGGTGGTCGTCGGCTTCGCCCTGTGGACGGGAGGCGGCGCGCCCCAGCCCGCCGACGGACTGCTGGCGCTGGCCGCCATCGCCGCCGCGGTCGGCTACGCCGAGGGCGGCCGCCTTGCACGAACGCTCGGCGGCTGGCAGGTGATCTGCTGGGCACTGGTGCTCGCGTCACCGTTTGTGGCGATCCCCACGTTTCTGGTCATGGACGCGCGGCTCGCCACCGCTCCAACGTCTGCCTGGGTCGGATTCGCCTACGTCAGTGTCGTCAGCATGTTCCTGGGCTTCGTCGCGTGGTATCGCGGTCTCGCTGCAGGCGGCATCGCCGCCGTCGGGCAGATCCAGCTCCTGCAGCCGTTCCTGACCATCTTTGCCTCGGCGTGGCTGCTGGGCGAAACCATCGAGCCGGGAACCTTCGCCGCCGCCGCTGCCGTGGTGGCGTCGATCGCGATCGGACGCAGGCGTTAGCCGGCCGCCCCCTCCGGAAGAACTCAGTCAGTCGACGGGAGCGGATGCGTAGGCGGCGTCGATGCGCGCCTGCAACCGGTTGGCGACGAGCGTGCGCTTCAATTTCAGCGTCGGCGTAAGCAGTCCGCTGTCGATGTCCCAGGGATCGCGCGTCGCAATGACGCGACGGACGCGAATCCATCGCGGAAACGCCTTCAGCTGGTCGTTGGCCCGCCGCAACAGCACCTTCTCGTCCGCTTCCTGCGTCACCGCAAGCAACACGGGAAACGGTCGGCCCTCCCCGACCAGCATCGCCTGTTCGAAGACCGGGTCGTGCAGGATCGCGAACTCCACATCCTGCGGCGGCAGCTTCTCCCCGTTCGAAAGCACGAGGATGTCCTTGGCGCGGCCGCGCAGATAGATGCTTCCGTGCCGGATCTCGGCAAGGTCGCCGGTGTGGAGCCAGCCGTCGACGTCCAGCGCCTCGCGCGTTGCCGCGTCGTCGCGCCAGTAGCCCGGCATCACGCTTTCGCCGCGCACGAGCAGCTCGCCCGTATCCAGAAGTCGCGTTTCGACGCCCGGAAGCGGCGGACCGACCGACTCCGGTTCGTTGTCCCCGTCGCGATTGACCGATATCACCGGCGACGCCTCGGTCATTCCATAGCCCTGCAATACCGTGAGCCCGAGACCGATGAAGAGCTTCGACAGGGCCGGGTCGAGAGCCGCTCCGCCCACCACCGCAAGCCGCAGGCGCCCGCCGAGCCTCGCGAGGATCGGTCGCGCCACCAGCGCGCGCAGAACCGCCGCAAGCAGCCGATCGGCTAGCGACGCTTCGCCGCGGGCGAACCTCCAGCCGCGCTCGACACACCGATCGAACAAGGCCCGTCGCCAGGGTGACTTCTTCAGCCGCTGCTCGATCCGCGCGCGAAAGCGCTCGAAAATTCTCGGGACGGCAAACACCACGGTCGGCGCCTGCGCCGCGAAGTCCTCCGCCAGCTGGGAAACTCCGCGGGCGAAGACCACCTCCGCCCCCAGCGACATGGGGAGGTAATAGCCGCCGGTGCGCTCGAACATGTGCGACAGCGGAAGTATGGACAGGAAGCGGTCCGTTGCGCGCGCCATGCCGACCTGCGAACACGAGCGAACGTTGGCGATGATGTTGTCGTGCGTCAGCATCACCCCCTTCGGCCGGCCGGCGGTGCCCGATGTGTAGCAGATCGTCGCCAGCGTTGCGCGCGGCAGGTCGCGGATTTCCAGTTCGCCGCGGGCCCCGGCGAGAAAGCGATCCGCGCCCGTCGCCCCGGCGGCCGCAACTTCATCCGCGTCGCCGCGCAGGACGACGATCGGCGGGAGGACCAGGTCGGCATCGCCCGCATGCCGCAGGCGCTTGGCGATTCGCGCCGAATCTACGATGACCATCTTCGCTTCGGCATTGCCGACGCACCACGCGATGTTGCCGGCGCTGTCGTCGACGTAAAGTGGCACGACGACGAGCGCCATTCCCAGCGCCGCGAGGTCGATCGCCACCCAGGCGACGCTGTTTCGTGCACAAAGCGCGACACGGTCGCCCGGTTCGAGCTGTTCGCGGCGAAACGTGGCCTGCCAGCCCGCCACCTGCGCGGCCAGCTCCCCGGCGGTCACGCGCCGCCACGCCCCCGCCGCGAAGTGGCTGTACAGGACGGTCCCGGGCCGCGCGACATGCGGCGCGAAGAAATCTGCGATATTGCCGGTCATGCCATTCCCGTCGGATTGCCGGACCTGCGCCGCGCCGGAGGGCGCCTTGCCGCCGGCTTTCGATTCTGCCGGGTTTGGCGGCACAGGTCCACGCGGCGGGAGAAACGGCACTCGGGCCGCAGCGCTTGGCTATACTCTGCGTTCGACACGGGGGATGCCCATGGCCACCATTGCGATCGCCAAAAAACACCATCTGTCGCACAAGAAGGCCAAGGAGGCCGCGCAGAAGATCGCCGAGGATCTCAACGAGCGCTTCGACCTCGAATTCACGTGGAAGGGAGACGACGTCGTATTCGAACGCCCCGGCCTGAGCGGCATGCTGCGCGTGGAAAAGGACAAGGTCAGCCTCGATTGCGAACTCGGATTCCTGCTCTCGATGCTGAAACCGACCATCGAGCAGGCGGTGCACCGGGACTTCGACAAGCACTTCGGCAAGACGAAGGCCTGACCGTCCGCGATGCCGTCCGGGCCGGGTGCGGCGCCCGGTTCAGGCCGATGCCGGCGTCGGCGGTCTCGCAATCGCAGATTGCGACGCGAGGGGGTCGGGGAAGGGCGCCGTTTCGCCGGCGAAGATCGCCACCATCAGCGCGGTTTCGCGCTCCTCGATCGTCGCCAGAAACTCGGCTGCGCCGTTCATCTTCCGGAAGGCCCCGAAGCCGCGCTCGAGGAATTGATGCAGCGCCGACAGCCCGGCGATCCTGGCCGGCTGGCGCATCATCCGGAGCGCGGTGCGGATCAGCGGATGCTTGACGTAGCCATCCAGCGTCGAGCCAATCTCGCCGACGAGCCGAGTCTGGCGCTCGCGCTCCGGGCGCTTGGCCATCCGCCGGTACGCCCTGCAGTACTCGGCCACGCTGAACTGGCCATCGGCGCGCTGAAGGCGCGCGAGCAGCGAGCGATCGAGCTCCTGCGACAGCGCATGCAGCTCGACCCCCTTCGCGATCGTCATGATGACACGCTCCGGAAGCATGCGCACCATCACCGGCACGACCCGGGCCAGGTCGGCGTCGCGCTGCGAGAAGTCCATGCCTCCGTAGAGATCGGTCTGGAAGAACGATATCGCATCGGCGTAGCGGGCCTGCGCCGCGAGGTCAGCGTAGGTCATCCGCAGGCGTCTGGATTGCCATGTCGCTACACGCTGCAGCGCGCCTGCGAGAATCGGGTTGGCCCCGCGCTCGGCCTGCAGGCGTGCAACGCGCTCCAGCTCCTGGACCAGCGCCGCGTGCGCGGAGTGCGCCGGTTGCGGTGGAAAGTAGGCGGTGGCCATATCGGGATGTCGGTCAGCGTCGCTGCGGGGACGTTCTTGCGAAATTTAGTGTGCCCATGTCCGGCAGTCTAGCGGAGACGGGTCACCCGGAACAGCAGCCCCGGACCGGACATCCGCAAGTTCACGGGTTGCTGTCGTAGTCCGCGCAGCGGCACTCCGGGGCGTCACCGTCCCATCGCCGATCCCGGGCAACGGTCGAATCGAACTTCCGGCGCACCGCGTGGCCGTCACGGCGGACAGTCGACCGGATGGCAGCCTGCCTCGCGACCGATGAATTAGATTGTATTGTCTAATCGCTCCCGCTAACGTGGATCACGGGCACGCTCGAAGCCGGGTGGCCGGCAATGCGAACCGGGCCGCGTCGCGATTCGGAAAATGCGCCGGCGAAGGCGCGAGGCGCCGCCGGTACGCGTACCGCCTGATGCCTGGGCCGGAGCTTCGAGGGGCGTGCCCGACGGCCCGGCAATGCGGCATTCCGCGCCTCTGACCGATTCCATTCTCATGCCCACTCGCAGAACATTCATCGTCGCCGGAATCGCGGGCGGGACCGCGCTTGCTGCGGCCCATTGGCTGCGCGGAGGGCACGATGCGCGGCCCGCGCCGCGCGCCACCGCGTCGCTCGCCCTCCTGGATGGCGATGCTCCCGCGATCGTTGCGGCGATCGTGCCGGTCATGCTCGACGGTGCTCTGCCGACCGATGAGCCGTCGCGCGCGAGCGCGGTCGATGAAACCGTCGCCAATGTCGCGACCGCAGTCGCCGGGCTCCCGCCTGCCGCGCAGCGGGAGCTCGCGCAGCTCTTCGCGCTGCTGGGCTTTGCGCCGTCACGCGTTGCCCTGGCGGGCCTGCGGTCGCCGTGGGCGATGGCCCGCCCCGAAGAGATCGCCGGCTTCCTCGAAAGCTGGCGCGCCAGCAATTTCACGCTGTTGCGCTCGGCCTACGACGCGCTGCACCAGCTCGTCTTCGCCGCGTGGTACGGCAACCCCCGGTCGTGGCCCGCGATAGGCTACGAAGGCCCACCTCCGCTGTTCGGATGAACATCGCCGCCGAATCGCCGGTTCCGGACCTCTATCGCGCGGGGATCGTTCGCGGCTGGAGGCTCATCGACGCATCGGCCCGCCACGATGATCTCGAATTGGAGGCCGATGTCGTCATCGTGGGGACGGGAGCCGGTGGCGGCACGGCGGCGGAGATACTTGCGCAGGCCGGACTCAGCGTGATCCTGGTCGAGGAAGGCCCGCTGAAGACGTCCCGCGATTTCCGGATGCTCGAATCCGAAGCGTACCCCGGGCTGTACCAGGAATCCGCCGCGCGCAAGACCCGCGACAAGGCGATCAACATCCTCCAGGGACGCTGCGTCGGTGGCGGCACGACGGTGAACTGGACGAGCTCCTTCCGAACGCCCGAAACGACGCTGGCGTTCTGGCATCGCACCTATGGATTGACCGGATTCTCGACCTCGGACCTCGCCCCGTGGTTCGCCCGGATGGAGGCGCGCCTTTCGATTGCACCCTGGAACGTCGCGCCGAACGCGAACAACGAAGCGCTCGCCCGCGGCGCCGCGAAGATCGGAATTCCCGCCTCTGCCATTCGGCGCAACGTCAAGGGCTGCTGGAATCTCGGATATTGCGGGATGGGCTGCCCCACCGATGCCAAACAGTCGATGCTCGTCACCACGATTCCGGGTGCGCTCGACCGCGGCGCGACACTCGTGACACGCGCCCGCGCCATCGAGTTCGTCCACGGGCGCGAACGCGTCACCGCGCTGCGCTGCGCGGCGATGGATACGCAGGGCGTGCACACCACCGCCCGCCGGATCACGATCCGGGCGCGCGCCTACGTGGCTGCGGGCGGCGCGATAGGCACGCCGGCGCTGCTCCTGCGCAGCCGCGCTCCCGACCCGCACGGCGTGCTCGGGACACGCACTTTCCTGCACCCGACGGTCGTATCCGCCGCAGTGATGTCCGAGCTGGTGGCGCCCTACGAGGGCGCACCGCAAACCATCTACTCCGATCATTTCCTCGACAGCTCGCCGGTGGAGGGGCCTATCGGATACAAGCTCGAGGCGCCGCCGGTTCATCCGATTCTGATGGCGATCACGCTGCCCACCCAGGGTGCGTCGCACGCCGACCGCATGCGCGCACTGCCGCATCTGCACGTGCAGATCGCGCTGCTCCGCGACGGTTTCCACCCCGAGAGCCCCGGCGGCCGGGTGACGCTCGGCAGCGACGGCTCGCCCGTGCTCGACTACCCGCTGACGGCTTTCGTCTGGGAAGGCGCGCGCCGCGCATTTCGAACCATGGCGGAGATCCAGTTTGCCGCCGGAGCGACGACGGTCATGCCGATCCACGGAGACGGCCGCGGATACGCGAGCTGGACCGCCGCGCGCGCCGCCATCGACGCGTACCCGCTATCGCCGCTGGTCACGCCCGTGGTCAGCGCCCACGTGATGGGCGGCTGCGCGCTCGGCCCGGACCCGAAGCGCTCTTCCGTCGACACTGCCGGCCGCCACCATCAGCTCGCCAACCTCTACGTGTTCGACGGCTCGCTGTTCCCCACCTCGATCGGCGCGAATCCTCAGCTATCCATCTACGGCGTGGTCGCGCGACTCGCGTCCGGCCTCGCATCCGCGCTCGGTTCGCCGTCCAGCGCCGAGCAGTGGCGGCCCGCCGCCCGCGGCGGCGATTAGGGTGTTTGCTCTAAACGGCTGCGCTACATTGTCCTGAAGCGCCGTTCGTGCGCGAATTCACGAATCCAACGAAAGGAAGACATCATGCTCAAGCAATCCACCGCCAATTTCCATCCGTATCAGTTGGGTGAAGCCGCGCGTGCCGCGTCGCGTCAGATGTGGCTCGCGAGCCTGGGCGCCACCGTCGTCACGCGTGACTGGGTGCAAGGCGAAGCAAGCCAGGTCTTCAAGGCGCTGGTGAAGCAGGGGACGGTCGTCGAATCCCGGGCCATCCGCTTCGTCGGCGACCGGATCGAAACGTCGTTGACCCGCGCCAACGTCGCCTGGAAGCACACGCGACGGACGGTGGAATCGACGGTGAAGCAGGCCGCCACCACGGCCGTCAACCTCGCCCAGCAGGTGCTGCCGAGGTCGCTGCCGGCGATCGAGCTGCCGAAGAGCATGACGCGTTCCGCCAAGCCGGCGGCTCCTGCCCGGCGCGCGAAGAAACAGATCAAGGGACGCGTCCCGAAAGCCGTGAAGTCCGCAAGGCGCGCGACGAAGCGCGGCTAAGGAA
This sequence comes from uncultured beta proteobacterium, assembly GCA_963779445.1. GTDB lineage: Bacteria > Pseudomonadota > Gammaproteobacteria > Burkholderiales > Casimicrobiaceae > CAIWHR01. The sequence continues at coordinate 64,909 of CAVZYI010000002.1, read as the reverse complement.
GTAATATCGCGGCACCGCTGCCAACGCACGAGGGAGGTCCATGCCGGCACGTACGGCAACCGGGGGTGTACGGCGCGCCCGGAAGCAGGGGCGCGGGCGACCTCGTGTGGGCCTCGCCCTGGCCGGCGGCGGCCCGTTGGGCGGGATCTACGAGGTCGGCGCGCTGCTGGCTCTGAGCGACTCGCTCGAGGCCATAGATCTCGCCGACCTCGACGTCTACGTCGGCGTTTCCTCGGGCAGCTTCGTGGCCGCTGCGCTCGCCAACGGCATCTCGCCGGCGCAGATGTACCGGCTGTTCATCGATGACGGCGCCGACGCGGCGCTGACCCCCGAAGTCTTTCTCCGCCCGGCGCTGGCGGAGTTTGCGTTTCGCGCGGCATCGCTGCCGCGACTGATCACCCGCGCCACCATCCAGTATCTGCGCGACCCGTTCCGGCGCGGCCTGATGGAATCGCTCGCGACGCTGTCGCACGCCCTACCGACCGGAATGTTCGACAACCACGCGGTCGGCGAATTCCTGCGCCGCCTTTTCGCGGGCCCGGGCCGCACCAACGATTTTCGCAGGCTGCGGCGAAAGCTCTTCCTGGTCGCGACCAACCTCGACACCGGCGCGTCGGTCACCTTCGGCGCTCCCGGACTGGATCACGTTCCGATCTCGATGGCGATCGAGGCGTCGGCCGCGCTGCCGGGGATGTTTCCGCCGGTCATGATCGGCGGCGAGCACTATGTCGACGGCGCGCTCAACAAGACGCTGCACGCATCGGTCGCGCTGGACGAGGGCATCGGACTCCTGATCTGCGTAAACCCGCTGGTCCCCTTCGACGCAAGCAAGGCCGCGCAAAGCGGGCGCCTTACCGTGGACAAGCTCAACGCCGGCGGACTGCCCATCGTGCTGTCGCAGACGTTCCGCGCGATCATTCACTCGCGGATGAAAGTCGGGATGGAAAAGTACCATCGCCAGTATCCGGGAGTCGACGTCGTGCTCTTCGAGCCGGACCGCGAGGACGCCGACATGTTCTTCGCCAACATCTTCAGCTACGCTCAGCGCAAGCGGCTTTGCGCGGCGGCCTACCGCAAGACGCGCCAGAATCTTCTCGCCCGCGCCGAACTCCTGGCGCCGCAATTCGCGAGGCACGGAATTGCGCTCCGCCACGACCGCCTCGCCGATCACGCGCGCGACGTGACCGACGCCCTTACGGATCCGCGCCCGCTGCACGCGCAGCCCTGCAGCAGCGTGCGCTCGACGACGCGCGATCTTGGCCATACGCTGAACCAGCTCGATTTCTGGCTCGCCGGAAACTCGTAGCGAAGCGGCGGCGACGGTCGGCCCGCCCGGGCCGGCCTTGAGTCCGGCCACGCTGCCGCCGACCTCCGCGTAGTAACATCTGTTCGCGGCGCAATCGCGGCTGAACGGCACGCGGATGCGACTGCGTCGGGGCGCGGAGCAGCACGCTTGACCCGGTTCCACTTGCCCGGCGGCGCATGGCGCGGGGCAGAGGCCGCATCCGTGCAGCGAAGGGTCGGCAGCGCCGCGGGAGCCGAGCGGCCGGTGTCGCCGCGGCCCCGAGCAGGATCGACGATTCTCTGTCGTGGAGGATGCCGATCGGCGACAAGTGACAACCACCGCGCCAGGAGTCTCCTTCCCATGAACTTTCCATGCCCCTTGCCGGCGCCGAGGACGCGCGTTCGACCCGTGGACCGAGGCGCCGGGTCGGGGCGCTTCCTTGCCGACATGCCAATGTATCGACGCTGAATCGTTCCACGCCATGCCCGAGAAGAAACGTCCGCGCCGCACCCGGGAGCGAATCCTCGAGACGAGTCTCGCGATGTTCAACCGACATGGCGCTCCGCACGTCACCACGGCGGACGTCGCGGGCGAGATGAACATCAGCCCCGGAAATCTCTACTATTATTTCGGGAACAAGGACGAGATCGTAGGCGAGCTCTACGCCGCATTCGAGGTGCGCCTGCGTCCGCTGCTTGCGGATCCCCGCGGCCGCGAGATCAGCGTCGAGGACCTCTGGCTCTGGCTGCACCTTCTTTTCGAATTAATGGCGGAATACCGATTCCTGTACCGCGATCTGGACGACCTTGCGTCGCGCGATCGGATGATCGGAATCCGCTTCGGCCGCCTGCTGCGGCAGGGCGTCGGCACCGTGGTAGAGTTGTGCCGCGGCATGGTCGAAGCCGGCGCGATGGTCGCTGCGGACCGCGAAATCGCCGCGCTGGCGCATAACGTGGTGCTCGTCGCGACCTACTGGCAGTCGTTCGCGCGCATCGGGCGGCCGCCGTCGGAAGGCGCCGACGAATACGACGCTGGCCGCGCCGCCTACCAGGTGCTCGCGCTGATCGCCCCCTATCTCGTCGGCGACGCGCGGGCACTGATCGACCGGCTCGGCCGCGATTACCTCTGAAGGAGACGACGCCGTGGCGAAGAAGTGGACCAAGTTCCCACATGCGATCGAGACGGCCCAATTCGACGGTCCCGGCCTGAAGAAGCTGTGGTCGCGCCTGCACAGGGGAGACTGCGAACCGTTTCCCAAGGACGGCGCAGTGCAGGACTCCTGGCGGCACTACCATGCGGGCGAATTCGGGAAGGCCGTTGCGGCGGGGCTCGATGCGGGGGACGCGGGGGTCAACGCCGCAGTGAAGGCGCAGGTCGTCTACGCCACGTACCTGGAATCGAACGACAAGGCGAAGATCGCGCTGTTCGAGGAGGCCGCCGCGTGGGCGGAGGCCCGCCGCACCGCTGCGCCCAAGGACCCGAATGCGCATTATTTCAGCGCCTTCGCCCTGGGCCGCTACAGTCAGGGAGTCTCGGTCGTCAAGGCGCTGTCGCAGGGTCTCGGCAGCCAGATAAAGGAGGCCCTGCTCGCGACGATCAAGCTGGAGCCGAAGCACGCGGACGCGCACACCGCATATGCCGCGTATCAGGCTGAAGTGATCGACAAGGTCGGCGGGATCGTGGCGGCGATGACCTACGGCGCGAAGAAGGATTCGGCGATCGAGTATTTTCAGAAGGGACTGCGCCTGAATCCTGATTCCGCGATCGCCCGCATCGAATACGCGAACGGCCTCATCATGCTCTTCGGCAAGGCGCGTCTGGCCGACGCCGAGAAGCTCTACAAGGAGGCGGCCGCCTGCAAACCGGCGGACGCCATGGAACGCCTCGACGTCGAGCTCGCCGTTTCGGAATTGGGTTGACCGGCGCCCGGCGCGGAACTACTTCGCCACCGCGGCCGCAGCGATATCGGGGTCGAGGTCTCCGTCCCGCGGCCACGGCGAGAGCAGGGTCGTCAGCACCAGCCGTTCGAATTCCGGCCCGAAGCCCGCGATGACGCGCCCCGGGTCGGGGCACAGGCCGCGGTCGGTGATGAGCCCGAACTGGACGGCGCCGTTGTAGGACAGGATCGACACGCCCATCCCGACGTCTCCGGACTGCGGCACCCAGAACATGAATTGCTCGATCTTCGCGCCCGCCAGGTAGAGCGGTTGCTGCGGACCGGGCACATTGGTCATCACCGCGCTCGCATTGCGCGAGAGCACGGCGACCAGCTGGTCCTGCAGCAGCTTCGGCCCGGCTCCCGCCGCGGCGAGAAGCGCGAGCGTGAGTATCGGCTGATAGCTGCCCTTCAACTGGCGCATGTTTGCGCGTACCGCGTACAGCCGCTCGACCGGGTTCTCGATCCCGATCGGCAAGTCGAGGAAGACGACGCCGAACTGATTGCCCAGCTTGTAGGCCTTTTCGAGCGGGCGCAGGTTGACCGGCACCAGCGCGCGCAGCGTCAGCCCGTCGGTGGCGTCGCCCTTGCCCACCAGGTATTCACGAAGCGCGCCGGCGACGCAGGAAAGCAGGACGTCGTTGACCGACGCTCCCAGCGCCTTGCCGACCGTCTTCACTTCGTCGAGAGGAATCGGCTCGGCCCAGGCGACGGACTTGGCGACGCCGGGCGCGCCCTTGAAGCGCGTCGGCGAATCCTGTCCCATCAGCGCGAGCTTGGCGATCTCGCCGGTGATCGCGCCTCCCTGCTCGGCCAGCGCGACCGCCTTCGCCGGATGCTGCCAGATGCCGACGCCTTTTTCGATCAGCGTCGATCCGATCTTGAGCGCCTGCTTCAGGGCGCCGGAGAACGGGGCGATCAGGTCGGCGACGGGATCGTCCTTTGTCGCGCGCTCCCTGCGCGTCGACGGCGGCGCCATCGCCGGCGGGCCATGCGGCGCCACGTCGGTCATCGAAAGCAGCACCTGCACCAGCGCTATGCCGTCGGCGTAGCAATGGTGAATGCGAGCGATCAGGGCGCTGCCGCCGCGATAGTTGTCGACAAGATGGAACTGCCAGAGCGGCCAGGTCGGGTTGAGCGGCGTCCCGGCGAGGCGGCTCACCAGCGCCTGCAATTCTCTCTTGCCCGCGGCGCCGGGCAGCGCGGCATGGACGACGTGATGTTCGATGTCGAAATCGACCGCGGCTTCCCAGAATGCCGCCGCCGGCAATTGCACCGGACGCTGCAGGAACCGCTTGAAGAGCAGAAAGCGGTTCTCGACGACGGCGCGCATCGATTCGATGCCGACGCGCTCGCGAAAGCAGAGCACGCCGCAGATCATCATCAGGTTTTCGGGGCGGTCCATCCGCAGCCAGGCGGTATCGACGGCCGGGATTTTTTCGCGCCTTGGCATGAGGGATCGGGAGCGGACGGTCGGAAACGGCTACGGGCCCGGGAGCGCCAAACGGCGCGTCGGTTGCACGCGTTTTCTGCTTCGCGCTAAAGTAGCATAGAAATACGGGCACCCGAAACCAATCGCCGAGGAGGAACGGGAATGGCTGCCGCGCCGAAAAATGACGACCTGAAAGCCAGGTTCGAGGCCGCCGCCGCGGCGGCCAAGCAGACGAGGAAGAAGCCCGACAATACGACGCTGCTGAAGCTCTACTCGTACTACAAGCAGGCTACCGAGGGCGACGTCAAGGGCGACCGGCCCGGCGGATTCGATTTCGTCGGGGGCGCCAAGTACGATGCCTGGGCCAAGCTGAAGGGAATGAGCGCGCCCGAGGCAATGCAGAACTACGTGAAGCAGGTCGACAAGCTCAACCGCGACTGATCGACGACATGCCGGCGGACGCGGCGCACGCCGCGGAACACCTCAGCCGACGGCAGCGACGCCCGGATTGCCGCGACGCGATCCGCCGCCGCGGGGTCGCGCCACCCCGGCCGGCGTCCGCGATGCGCCGCCCTTGTCCGGCGCAAGGCCCCCGCAGGACCTCGCCGGGTGGCGATTGCGTCAGCTTCGCGTCGCCTTGACGCGTCGGGCCTGCGTGGTCTTGCGCGCCTTCTTTGCCGGCGCCGCGGCCTTCGACGCCGCACCTGTCGTCTTCATGAGCTTGTTCACGGCCTCCGCCAGAGCGTCGACGCGATCGGCCAGCTTCTGCACATCGTTGTGCGTATAGACGCCGAGTTTCGACAGTGCCCGCGCGACGCGGTCTTCGAACACCTGCTCAAGCTTGTCCCACGTTCCGCCGGCCATCTTCTGCATCTCCTTCGCTTTCGCCGTTGCTGCGCCGCGCGCGGCCGCCGCCGTCTCGACGGCGACCTGCTTCGTCCTGTTCTGCAGCCGCTCGCCCTGTTTCACGAGGGTTTCGAAGACCTTCGTACCCTCCTGCTGCGCCCGGGCAAATGCCCCCAGTCCGGCCAGCCAGATCTGGTGCGACGAATCGAGCACCGCCTGGGAAATGTCCTTCGATTCGCGGGCTTCGGTCTTCCCGCTCTCCGCCTTGGCCTTTTTCAGCATTGTGCATCCTCCTCGAGGAATTCGTCGTCAGCATGCGCGTTCCACTGGATATTGTAGGCCGCGGAGTTAGACCAATCATACTAAATGTCCGCAATGCGGCGACTGAAGCGGCGGCCGGCGCGATCGTCGTCCCTCCCGCCTCCGGGTGACTGCGTCGGTATAATCGACCCGGAACCGGACGGGCCCGGAATGCCCGGCCGCCCGGGCGCGAACCCGCCGTTGCGCATCTCGGCAGACGGACATCCCGCAGCGCGGCAAGACCGGACGACCCGCCGCGGCCAAAGTCATCGCAAGGAGGAAGGTCATGGCGTACTTTGTCACAGGCGCAACCGGTTTCATCGGCCGATTTCTCGTCGCCAATCTGCTGAAGCGCGGCGAGCCCGTCTATGTGCTTGTGCGCAAGGACTCGCAGAAGAAGCTCGAGCGGCTCCGCGATGAGTACTGGGGAGCCACCGACAAGCAGGTCATCGGCGTGCTCGGCGACCTGGGCAAGAAGAATCTCGGCGTGAGCGATGCCGATCTCAGGAAACTCAAGGGCAAGGTCGCGCACCTCTTTCATCTCGCCGCGATCTACGATCTCGCCGCCACCGCCGAGGAGCAGCAGGTCGCCAATGTCGAGGGCACGCGCAACGCCGTGCACTTCGCCGAAGCGGTCATGGCGGGCTGCTTCCACCACGCGAGCTCGATCGCCGCGGCGGGTCTCTACGACGGCGTGTTCCGCGAGGACATGTTCGAGGAAGCCGAGGACCTCGACCATCCCTATTTCAAGACCAAGCACGACTCCGAAGGCCTGGTCCGCAACGAGTGCACCCGCCCCTACCGGATCTACCGACCCGGTTTCGTCGTCGGACACTCGAAGACCGGCTACATCGACAAGATCGACGGCCCCTACTATTTCCTCAAGTTTATCCAGAAGCTCCGGAAGGCGCTGCCCCCCTGGATGCCCACGGTCGGCATCGAGGGCGGGCGCCTGAATATCGTGCCGGTCGATTTCGTCGCCGACGCGATGGACTACCTTGCCCACAAGAAGGGGCTCGACGGAAAGTGCTTCCACCTCACCGATCCCGAACCGCACCGGATCGGCGAGGTGATGAATATCTTCGCCCGGGCCGGCCACGCGCCGCAGATGACCATGCGGCTCAACGCGCGAATGTTCGGCTTCATTCCGCCGCCGATCCTCTACGGCATCGGTTCGCTGTCGCCGGTGAAGCGAATGATCCGGGCCGTCCTCACCGACCTCGGCATCCCGAAAGATGTCTTCCAGTTCATCAACTGGCCGACCCGCTACGACAACCGCGAAGCGACGAAGGCGCTCAAGGGCTCCGGAATTGCGGTCCCGCACCTGGAATCCTACGCGCCGAAGCTCTGGGATTACTGGGAACGCAACCTGGATCCCGATCTCTTCATCGACCGGACGTTGTCGGGCCGCGTCAAGGACAAGGTCATCGTCATCACCGGCGGATCCTCGGGAATCGGCAAGGCGACGGCGGTGAAAATGGCCGCAGCCGGCGCGAAAGTCGTGCTTGTCGCAAGAGGCGAGGAGAAGCTCCTCGAGACCAAGCACGAGATCGAGGCGGCCGGCGGGCGCAGCTGGATCTATACCTGCGACGTATCCGACCTGGCATCGTGCGACGCGCTGATCGCGCGCGTGCTGAAGGAGCACGGCGCCTGCGACTATCTGGTCAACAATGCCGGGCGGTCGATCCGGCGCGGCGTCATCAATTCGTTCGACCGGTTCCACGATTTCGAACGAACGATGCAGCTGAACTACTTCGGATCGCTGCGGCTCATCATGGGATTTCTCCCGAAGATGATCGACCAGAAGCGCGGGCACATCATCAACATTTCGTCGATCGGCGTGCTGTCGAACGCTCCGCGGTTCTCCGCGTACGTGGCGTCGAAGTCGGCGCTCGACTCGTTCTCGGCGTGCGCGGCTTCGGAATTTCTCGACAAGGGAATCAATTTCACGACGATCAACATGCCGCTGGTGCGCACGCCGATGATCGCGCCGACCAAGATGTACGAGAACGTGCCGACGCTGTCGCCGGAACAGGCGGCCGATCTGGTGGTCGAGGCAATCGTCTACAAGCCGGTGCGCATCGCCACGCGGCTGGGCATCTTCGGCGCGATTTGCCATGCCGCCGCACCGCGACTCACGCAGATCCTGCTCAACTCGGCGTTCAACATGTTTCCGGATTCCGCTGCCGCGCAGGGAAAGAAGGGCGAAGCGGCGCAGCAGCAGCCGCTCTCGCCCGAACAGATGGCATTCGCCCAGCTCACGCAGGGGATTCACTGGTAGGACTTGCGGACGGCGAAGCAGGGGCCCCGCACGCGCAGCGTGTGGGGATGCGACCCGGAGCAAGGCCAAGCGGCCGACGCTCAACCCGCCCGCGCCCGCCGACGGTACAAGGAGGCCGCGACTTGCGGACGGCGAAGCAGGGGCCCCGCACGCGCAGCGTGTGGGGATGCGACCCGGAGCAAGGCCAAGCGGCCGACGCTCAACCCGCCCGCGCCCGCCGACGGTACAAGGAGGCCGCGACTTGCGGACGGCGAAGCAGGGGCCCCGCACGCGCAGCGTGTGGGGATGCGACCCGGAGCAAGGCCAAGCGGCCGACGCTCAACCCGCCCGCGCCCGCCGACGGTACAAGGAGGCCGCGACTTGCGGACGGCGAAGCAGGGGCCCCGCACGCGCAGCGTGTGGGGATGCGGCCCGGAGCAAGGCCAAGCGGCCGACGCTCAACCCGCCCGCGCCCGCCGACGGTACAAGGAGGCCGCGACTTGCGGACGGCGGAGCAGGGGCCCCGCACGCGGAGCGTGTGGGGATGCGACCCGGAGCAAGGCCACGCGGCCGACACTCAACCCGCCCTTGCCCGCCGCCGGTACAGGGAGGCCGCGACTTGCGGACGGCGGAGCAGCGGCGCGAGCCGGGGAGCAGGGGCCCCGCGCGCGGGTAGCGCGCGGGGATGCGACCGGGGCGAGTCGACGCAACGAGGCCGACGCGCCATGCTCTGCATTGCACGACGTTGCAAGGAGGCCGAGGGGGCCCCCGCACGCGCAGCGTGTGGGGATGCGACCCGGAGCAAGGCGACCGCCGAAGCGCGCCCTTGCGCATCGAGCATCGTCCGATGTCGCGGCAGCGCCCTTTCGAATCCTGAATCAGGCGGCGACGCCGGTCGGCGGCGCGTCGATCCGAGTCTCGGCGTTCGCCTCGCGGGCGGCGCGGTCCAGCTCGTCGGCCACGCGCAGGAACACGTCGCGATCGTAGAGCATCGCATTGTGGCCGATGCCGGCCATCTCGACGTTCAGCGCACCCGCGAGTCGCGCGCTGACCTGCGGCGCGACCATCGAGTCGTGCCACGACCACAGCGAAACACTTCGTACCGAAGCGGGCGCCGAGGCGCCGCGATTGAGTTCCGCGAGCCACGGACTTCCGGGTCGCAGCTCGCCGAGGCACGTTCCGCCGAAAAGCCACGCGTGGATGCTGCCGTGATGCGGCGTTCCGATGGTCACCATGCTGCGCACGGATTCGCCTCCGTAGCGCCGCAGGTACGCCCGCGCGACCAGACCGCCCATGCTGTGCCCGACCAGGGTGACCTTCCGTGCGCCGGTAGCGGCGAGGATTTCGCGGACCTTCGCCGCGACCTCGTCGGCGAACACGTCGATCGACGCCCATGGCGGTCCATAGGACAGCGCGTACACGGGGCAGATGCCGCGATCGGCCAGCCGCGCCAGGAAGCGCTGCCAGACGCCGGCATTGCAGAGCACGCCGTGGAGCAGCAGCACCGGCGCGGCCGCCGCCGCCGGCGCCGGATCGCGCATCCGCCACCACCAGAACGCCATGCGCGGCCCGCTGCGCGCAATCGCGCGGATCTCGTCCACGACAAGGCGCAGTGCGGCGGCCGGCCCGATGCGCATTTCCGGAGGGCGCGGCGAGCGATAGATCCACGCCAGCGTGAACCACAGCATGGCTGCCAGGACGGGCACCGATACAAAGACGAGCACCGCGCCGGCGATGAACGGGGTCACGGACGCCCCGCCCGCCACGGCGAGCGTCGCCCAGATCAGGTAGGCGGCACCGCCGCCCAGGTAGATCGACGCAAGGATGACGGCGGTGACCACAATGGACCCTGTTGCACGTTGGCGCTCGCCCGGCCGGCCGCCGTCCCGGGCGCCGATCCGGCGCCGCCGGCCGTCTTCCGGGCGCGGGCGCCTCAGCCGGCGGCGAGCGACTTGCGAAAGCGGTTGAGCTGGTGGACGGATTCGAAAGTCTGCCCGAACAGCGACGACAGGTTCTTCAGAATCATGCCGACGACGCGCTTCTCCCATTCTCCGTCGAACTGGATCTGCTGATCGAGCCAGCGCTGGAGCCAGGACGGATCAGGCAACCTGCTCTGCACGGTGTCGTTGGGAAACAGCGCGCGATTGACGTGCAGACTGGTCGGATGGAGCGGTTTGCCGGCGCGATGCGGGCTCGCCATCAGGACCCCGATCTTCGCAAACGCGCGTCCCGCCTCCTTGCCGAAGCGTTCGATCGCGCGCTTCATGAACCGCAGATAGGCGCCGCCGTGCCGCGCCTCGTCACGCGAAATGAGCCCGTAGATCGACTTGATGACGGGTTCGGTGTGCCACTCGGCGGCGCGGCGGTACCAGTGATTCAGCCTGATTTCGCCGCAGAAGTGCAGCATCAGCGTCTCCAGCGCCGGCGCCGGGTCGAATTCGAAGCGCACGGCGTGCAGCTCGGCCTCGGTCGGGACGAGGTCGGGGCGGAAGCGGCGCAGGTATTCCATCAGGACCAGCGAGTGCTTCTGTTCTTCGTAGAACCAGATCGACATGAACGCCGAAAAATCGCTGTCGTCGCGGTTGTCGCGCAGGAACATTTCCGTTGCCGGCAGCGCCGCCCATTCGGTGATGGCGTTCATCTTGATCGTGCGCGCCTGCTCATCGGTGAGCTTTCCGGGCTCGAATGCATCCCAACGAATATCGTCCTCGAGGTTCCAGCGAACCTCCTCGAAAGCCTTGAACAACTCGGGATACAGCATGCAATTCTCCGGCCCTGCCGCGGTCTGCGATTGTACGCCGTGACCTGTGCGCAGGTGACCATCCGACCGGTCCGGTCGAATACGCGGCACAGCGGAAAACCATGCGGCGACCGCGCCGCTCAACCGGCCGCGGCCTGGACGTGAGTCGCCGTCGCCCAGTGCGCGCGCCAGCTCTTCAGCGCCCCGATCGTCGACGCGAGATCGGGTATCAGCACGACGCCGGGAAGGGTCTTGCGGACGCGGCGCGTCATCTCACCGCCGGCCCACAGAGTAACCGTCGGCGGCAGCTGGCGCCGCAACGTGGCGAGCCCTTCGCTGGCCTGCCGGACCGGAAACGCCGCCGAAAACGAGAGCGCGATCAATTGCGCCTTGTGCGCCAGCGCGGCCCGCCGAATGTCGTCGACGGGGGTCTGTACGCCCAGCGATATGCACTGCGATCCTTCGGGCACCAGCAGCGCCTCCACCATCAGGAGGCCGACGCCGTGCTGCTCCCCGGGGAACGTCGTCAGCAGCACCTTCGGCGCGCCCGTCTGCCGCGGAAACGCGTTGATCGCCGTCCGCAGGACCACCTGCAGCTGCTCGGTGTACAGATGTTCCTCGAAGACCTCCAGTTCGCCGCGCATCCAGGCGTCACCGACCGCGCGGTTCAGCGAGGTGAGCGTTTCCAGCACGAAGCGCTGCAGTCCCTGCTTCATCAGCAGGTTGGCGAGCGCATTCTGCAACCCCTGCGTGTCGTGGTTGCGAATCATCGCAATGATGTCCCGCTCCAGCGCGGGGGCAACGTCTCCGCCGCGCGGCGCAATGCGCGCATCGGCCAGGACGTTGAGCTCCTCCTGCGTGCATCGGATGATCTTGCCGGGACGCATCCCGACATCCATCAGGCGCTTGACCGCTCGGAGTTTCGTGATTTCCGCTACCGTGTACTGGCGCTCGCCGTTGTCGTCACGCGACGGCCTCGGAAAGGCATAGCGGCGCTCCCACACGCGAAGGACATCCTTCGAAAGGCCTGTCTCGCGCTCGACCGCGCTGATGTTGAGCATCACGCCACGATTTTCCATCGGCGCCATCTTGTCCAAGACATGTTGTTGACATTGCGGTATTTGTCGACTAGCCTAAATCGATTCAACTACTGTGTCCAGGACAATAACATGGGCGTTGCGCCCGAATACGAATCCCCGGGGTCGCCGGCCGCGGCGCCCGTCCCGTCGCGACGCGGCGGTCGCGGCCATGGAATGACGTCGGGGTCGCGCCTCCGGACTGCGGTCCTGCTGCTGTCGATTGTCGGTCTCCAGGCACCCTGCCCCGCCGCGGAAATCCAGCCCGGAAGGGCGCCCGCGACGGGCCCGCTGCTGGCCGCGCTGCCGGCGGGGACGGCGGCAGCCGACGCGAAATGCGAGCCGCTCCTGCGCCACAGCTTCAACAGCCTGCAGGCGGGCACGCCGCAGTCACTTTGCCAATACGAAGGGAAGGTGCTGCTCATCGTGAACACCGCGAGCTATTGCGGCTACACGCCGCAATACGAGGGCCTGGAAGCGCTGTACCGCAAGTACCGCGATCGCGGCCTGGTCGTTCTGGGATTTCCGTCGAACGACTTCGGCGCGCAGGAGCCCGGATCGAACAAGGAGGTCGCCGAATTCTGCAGGACGACCTACGGCGTGGAGTTCCCCATGTTCGAGAAGTCGAGCGTCGCGCGGCTCGACAGGCACCCGCTGTATTCGGAGCTCGCCGCGAAGTCCGGCAAGGCGCCGCAATGGAATTTCCACAAGTACCTCGTGGATCGCAGCGGACGCCGTGTGCAGAGCTTTGGAAGCGACGTCAAACCCGACCAGGCCGAATTCGTCCGACAGGTCGAAAAACTGCTCGCGGAAAGCCCGAACCCGCGTTGAAATCCGCGGCAGCGAGACCTCCTCGCCGGCCCAAGCGGCATCCGCGGCGAAACATCCTGGCCGAACGCCCACGCACATGACGAAGCGGCATCGCAGCCTCGCGGCGACCCGAAGTCCGCGCTCCGACGACTTCGATACCGCGCGAAGCGCGATGACCACGGTCCCGCTGCAGCAGCGTGCGGCGACGCTTGCGGCCGCGAGAGACGCGAAGCGCGCCGCGACCGTCGCCGAAAGCCGCAGCACGGCCCGTCGGGCAACGGGCGGCATGGACGCAAGCCACGGATTCTGCGATAATTTAATGCTGTGGCGAGCTAGCTCAGCTGGTTAGAGCAGAGGAATCATAATCCTTTGGTCGGGGGTTCGAGTCCCTCGCTCGCTACCATCGTTTGCCTCTGCAACAGGAAGGGTTGCGTTTCCGAACGCAGCCCTTTTTGTCGGCCGCGACCCGCCCATTCGTCGACGCATTCCCGCGACGCGCCTGTGCGCGGTCTGCCGGAATGGCCACGCATCGGGTGGTAGCATTTCGGCTTCGATGGCCTGAAACCCGCCATGCTCGCCCTCACCGTCAACGGCCAGCCACGCGCGCTACGCGCGGCGGGAACGCTCGCCGAGCTGCTCCGCGACATGCGGTTGGAAGGCAAGCGGATCGCCGTCGAACGCAACGGCGCAATCGTCCCCCGAAGCCGCTACGCCGATACCGAGCTCGCACCGGGCGACAAGATCGAAATCGTCGGCGCCGTAGGCGGCGGCTGACGGCGCAACGCGGTAAGATTGGCGCCATGAACGCCCCAGCCCTCGCCGGTTCGATCTCCTCCGACCCGCTGCTCATCGCCGGCCGCGCGTTTCGTTCGCGCCTCCTCGTCGGCACCGGAAAATACCGGGATTTTGCGCAGACCCGCGAGGCCATCGTCGCCTCGGGCGCCGAGATCGTGACGGTCGCGATACGCCGGACCAACATCGGGCAGGACGCGGATTCGCCTTCGCTGCTCGATGCGTTGTCGCCCGCGGAATTCACCTACCTCCCGAACACCGCGGGCTGCTATACGGCCGACGATGCCGTTCGCACGCTTCGCCTCGCGCGCGAGCTGCTCGATGGCCACACGCTGGTCAAGCTCGAAGTTCTGGGCGACCCGCAGACGCTGTTCCCCAACGTCCGCGAGACGCTCAAGGCGGCCGCGACCCTGGTCGACGAAGGTTTCCAGGTGATGGTCTACACGTCGGACGATCCGATCATCGCGCGCGAGCTCGAAGCCATCGGCTGCGTGGCTATCATGCCTCTCGCATCGCTGATCGGGTCGGGCATGGGCATCCTCAACCCCTGGAATCTCAAGCTGATCATTGGCGAGGCGAAGGTCCCGGTCCTGGTCGATGCCGGGGTCGGCACGGCGTCGGATGCGGCCATCGCGATGGAACTGGGCTGCGCAGGGGTGCTGATGAACACCGCCATCGCCGCAGCAACGGACCCCGTCCGGATGGCGCGCGCGATGAAGCTCGCGGTCGAGGCGGGCCGCGAGGCCTTTCTCGCCGGCCGCATGCCGCGCAAGCTCTACGAAGCGAGCCCGAGCTCGCCCACCACCGGCCTCATTCGCTGAGCGCGATGGCGCCCGCATTCCGCGCCCCGTTCGCGGCGCGCATTCTGTTCGCCGTCTCCGCGCTGCTGCTTCCCGGCGCTGGCGCCGTTCCGCTCACGCCCGAAGACATCTCCCGAGTGTGCGCCCAGGCCGAAGGCACGGCGCATTGCGGCCGCATGGTCGAGGAGCTGCAGCTGAAGCGGCTGCCGAACCTCGCCGTGCGCGACGGCGTCACGCTCAGGGTTTCGCTCTTTCCGTCCGGCCTCGCGACGTTCACCGACACCGAGGCGCTGAACGGTGGGCGCACGTTCAGCCTGTGGGACTTCCTCAACGAACTCAACGCCGTCGTGCTCTACGCGACCGACGGCAGCGACGCTTCGTTCGTTCTTCTCCAGCGCGCCACCGGGCGCAGGACGGCCCTGCCGGCCGAACCCAGAGTCTCGCCCGACCGGGCGCGGATCGCCACGGCCGATTTCTGCGCGGCGAACTGCGTCAACGAACTCGCCGTCTGGCGCGTGACGCGCGATGGCGTGTACAGGGAATTTTCGTGGAAACCGGTCGAACCCTGGGACGATGCTGGTGCCACCTGGAAGGACGCCGACACCCTCGTCGTCGAGTACACGCCGCGCGGCGCAACCGCGCCCGCAACGCTCGAGCGACGGCTTGGCGATAGAGGCTGGCTGCGCCACGCGGCGCCGTGATCGCCGCGCCTTGGCGCGTGCTGGCAGCTTCCACGCGATGACTCCCGATTCCCCCGAGGCCCCCTCCTCTGCGGCCCGCCGGCCGGTGCGCAGCTTCGTGCTGCGCCAGGGTCGGATGTCGCCGGCGCAGCAGCGCGCCATCGACACGCTGCTGCCGCGGTTCGGCATTCCGCATCAGGCAACCCCGCTCGATCTCGAGCGCGCGTTCGGCCGCAGCGCACCCCGGATACTGGAGATCGGCTTCGGTATGGGGGAAACGACCGCGGCGATCGCGCAGGCGCGGCCCGGAGATGATTTCCTGGGCGTCGAGGTCCACGGCCCCGGCGTCGGGAGCCTTCTCAAGCGCATCGACGAGCTCGGACTTGCCAACATCCGCGTGATTCAGCACGACGTGGTCGAAGTCGTCGGCGCCATGATCCCGCAGGCTTCGCTGGCCGGCGTTCACGTGTTCTTCCCGGATCCGTGGCCGAAAAAGCGCCACCACAAGCGGCGGCTCATCAGGGCCGCCTTCGTTCACGAGGTCGCGGCGCGGCTCGCTCCCGGTGGCTATCTCCACGTCGCGACCGACTGGGAGCACTACGCGCACGAGATCCTCGAGACTCTTGCGGCGGAATCGCTGCTCCTCAACACCGCCGAAACGTTCGCGCCGCGCCCGGCATACCGGCCGCTGACCAAGTTCGAAGCGCGGGGGATCAAGCTCGGCCACGGGGTGTGGGACCTGATCTTCCGAAGGCGCGCGACCGGCTGACGCCCTGCAGGCGCCGTCCGGAAAACATGGCCCGACGAGGAGCCTGGCGACAAACTCCGACGCGCGACCATCGCGGCACCAGGCTGATTCGCGGCCGGGCGGGCGCGACTCGCCGTCGTGCCCGGCACGGCACCCGCGGCGGAACGTGCGACGCTACGACTTCTTCTGCGTCAGCTTCTTCCAGAGCCAGTGCGCGCGGATGCGCTCGAGCTCCCCTTCTCGTTCGAACGCCAGCGCCTCGGCGTGGCTCAGTCCGGCGCGAAGCGGGGCGATTTCCCGGTCGCGCTCGGCAACGAGCGCTTCCGCGTGGGCGAGGCCCTGCTGCAATTTCAGGATCGCCGTCGCGCGATCGTCCGCAGTCGCCGCCGCTGCGGACAGCCGCGCCATGAGGCAGGCCCGCTCGTTGAACCGTTCCGTCAGCAGATGGCCCGCTTCGGCGATGCCGCATGCGACCCTGGCGAGGTCGACGGCCTCGCGCAGCGGACCCGAAGGATCGCGGGTGACGAATTCGCGGACCAGGCCGAGATACTGCGGGTGCAGTTCGGCGAGCGTCCTGGTCGCCGTCTGCGTCAGCGCGATCCGCTCGCCGGAAAAGCTCACCGATCCTTCGTGGTAGACGAACACGTCGCCGGCGAGCACGTTGCGCCAGCCCGCGCCGGCCGCGCGCATGCAGAAGTCGTTCTCTTCTCCGTAGCCTCGCCCGAAGCGCTCGGCGTCGAACACCCCCACCTGCGCGAGGCACGCACGCCGGATGTACATGCAGAAGCCGACGGCCGTCGGAAGATCGACGGACCGGCCGGCATTGGCGGCGGCGAACAGGCGATCCAGTGCCGCCAGCCCCAGGGTCCCGGGCATTCCGCCCGTCCAGCCCTGGAACGGATACGAACAGATCGTGGCATTGTTGGAGAAGGGCGTCGCCGTGCCGATGTCGGGCTGCGCGGTGGCGCTGCGCTGCAGCCGGTCCAGCCAGTCGTTCGCCACTTCGGTGTCGCTGTTGAGCAGGACCACGTCCCGGTCGGCGTGCAGCGATATTCCCCGATTGACTGAGCGGACGAATCCCAGGTTTCCCTCGTTGCGGAGCAGCGTTATCCGGCCCTGGCCGGCGAGCTGATCCAGATGGGCCACGATTTCCGGGTCGGGACTGGAATCGTCGACGACCACGGTCTCGAACGCCGTGCCCTGTCGATTCGCCAGCACGCTGTCGAGGCAGCGGCGCGTTTCCCGCAAGCCCTTGTAGACGGGGATGATGACGTCGATCAAGGCTGCCTCCGCGACCGGAGGGCGCCCAACCGCCGGGTGAGGCCGCGCATTCCCTCGCGTTTCAGCATGCCGCGCAGTCGCGCCCGCAACGCCCTGCCGCGCTGCGGCGATGCCATCAGCAGAGAGAGCTGGATCGCGGTGCCGAGGGTTACGGTCGTGCGTACAGGAGGAGGGCTCGCGGTCAACGGCGATCCGGAGGACGGGAAAAAGCGCGGGTAGCGCAGCCTTCCCTCGGATTCGCACCAGCTGAGAAACGTCGGCCGGCCGCGGCCGGCATCATAGGGATCCGGGAATGCCAGTTGCAGGTCGCGATGTTCGCGATACAGCCAGCGGTGCGACGCCTCGATCGGCGTTCCGTCCGAGAACCGGCCGAACGCCCATGGCCAGGCGCCGACGGGATCGTTGTCGGTGATCCCCGTTTCGCGGTCGTACCATGCAATCAACTCCTGCACCGGCCGGTTCCCCGAAGCATTCTTGATGGCCATGATCCGGTGCGCGCCGCTGTCGAACCCGGTGAAATGGTAGAAACCCAGCGGCTCCCCGTCGATCATGAACCCGGTCTCGAAATTCCCCGTCATGCGCCGTGTCGTCAGATTCCAGGTGGCGACGTTGTGCCGCGACGACTTGAGAATCGCCACCCCGTCGAAGAAGATCGGCGCGAGATTCACCCATTTCTGATCGGTGAACAGCCCGTTCTCCACCTCGGCCCGGCACAGATGGTACGTGCGCTGCGCCCACCAGTCGGCGAATCGATGTCCTTCGCCGGTGTTCCTGACGCCGATGAACCCCAGGTTGAAAACTCCGTGCTTCAGGCTGGCGACCTCGTTGTCGAGCACCGCCTCCAGCGTCTCCTCGGGCTTGTTCTGATGCGGCGTCAGCGCCACGTTGGCCTGCGCCAGCGTCGCCAGGATGTCGTCGACCCGCGAGAACAGGGCCATGTCGGGGTCGAAGTAGAGGACATTCCCGCATCCCGGAAGGCCGAGCAGATGCTTGAGGGCGAAGGGCTTGATCGCGGTCGAGAGCTCCACGATGTTGTGGGTGAAGCTCCAGGCCCGCCAGTTCGGAATGTCCAGACGGCTGATGTCCAGGACTTCATCGAAGGGCTCGCCCTCCGTTCGCAGCCACTGGGGACGCTCGTCGGCCAGGACGAGATGAATCGTCGCTTCGGGATGGAATCGCCTGATCGACCGGCACAGGATGCGCACCTTCGGGAGGTAGTTGACCGCCGCGCAGGTGAAGACGTGCAAGGCGTCAGGCACGGGCATCCCCCGTCGATGCGCGCACGTCCATCACGACACCGGGGCCGGCTTCGCCGCCAGCGCGTGGTGGTATTCGACGATCGCCGCCAGCGCGGCGTGCGCGCTGACGTCGCGGCACAACCGCGCCCTGCCGTAGCCGCGCAATCGCTCGCCCGGCGCTCCCAGGTCGAACGCGACAATCGGCATTCCGAGCAGAATCATCTCCTCGATCACATAGGAAAAGGTCTCCGGGCAGATCGATGGAAAGAAAAGCATGTTGACGCCGTGCGCCTCGATCAGGTCCACCAGATCCTCCCGGCGATACGTGCCCGTCACCGTGAGCCGCTTCGACCGGACCACCACATCCAGCGTGCCGATCACGGCAACCCTGGCGTCGAGGCCGTCTCGATCGATCTCGGCCAGCACCTCCTTGACCACCAGCGCGCCCTTCTGCGCGCTGATCTGGCCGATGACGCCGATGACCAGCGGCGCGGCGGCATCCGGCTTCGGCAGGCGCTGCGGCCGGAAGTCGATGCGGTGGGGAATGACGGAGACGCGCCCGGGTTCCAGATCCGGGTAAGCGCGCGCGATGAGTTTCCGGGTCGATTCGGAGAAGCAGCGCACTTCGTCCGCCGCGCGCAGGCCACGCCCCCAGATGGCGCGCCACGGCCCGATCCCGGTCGGAGGCGACAGCGCGATGTAGCTGCCCTGATGCCGCTCGAGGCAGGTCATGCACACCGAGACGTCGGGGATGCCGCAATACCGGCCCTCGTCGTTCAACAGCACGAACGACGGGCAGACCGAGAAGTAGTCGTGCACTGCCACCGTGAGGCGCATTGCCCGATGCCGGGCGCGCATCGTCGCCACCCATTCGACGAACTCCAGCGGTTCGTCGAACGAGACGGGACTGTTGAGGAACAGCTCCCCAACCGGAATACTTTCGATCAATGCTTCCAGCACCAGGAACGACGACATCCGGAAGGTTTCCTGCTCCTCCCCCGGTCGAAGGAGCTGCAGCCGGTAATCCAGGGTAGGCAGGTTGTAGGTGCACAGGAGCACGGCTCCGCCCGCCGCCACGCGCTCCTCGATGACCGAGCGACGGTAGGCGTTCGCTCCGCCGCCCATATTGTGGTCGAAGATCAGGGTCAGCGCCTGCCGGCGTCCCAGGCGCGGGCGCAGGATGCCGGCGATGTTGCCGGCGTCCAGGGTCGGAGCGAGGTAATTTTGCGCTCCCGCGCGTTCCAGTATGCCCCTGACGTCACCGCGCCGGAACCGGCGCCACACCGAACGCAGCAGCCACGTCAGCTCGCGGCGCCGGCGCTTGCCCGCGGACGGCGTCTCGACGACTCCGGTCACGTCGATCTTGGCGCTTTCCCCCTGGTCGAACGTCAGTTCCAGCGCGAGCTCCCTCAGGGGATGGCGCGGGAAGTATCCCGTCACCACGAACCCCGAGGATGCCGCGTTGACCAGCAGCGGATAGTGCTTCTCCACGTCGTCGCGGCCGAGGCCGTGGCTGACCGGCAGCCGCTTCTCCCATCCGTCGCCCTTCAGGATGAGCGCCACCGTGCTGACCGCGCGCTCTCGATGGGCGACCCAGCCCCAGCCGAATATCCGCGTTCCTCGCGTCACCAGGCGGTCGATTCCGTACGGCATTTCCCGCTCGGCGCTTACGGGCATGGGACCATTTCGGTGGGCGATGCTGGGCTGGCTCGATCGGTTGCCGGGGAGCGCATCTTCAGGCTGCCGCCTTCGCGAATGCGGTCCGCCGGCGACCCGGCAAGGATTCCGTCGCCGGGCGGGTAACGATGACCCTATCTGCGGCCGCATGCGCGCTGCCCGCCGGTCGCATCGCAAGCATTGGCGCAAAATGAAATGGCCGGGATCGCCATTCTAACCAACGGCACTCTCCGCGGCCAGTGGCGCCGCGGACTCCGGCCCGGCGCCGCCGCTGAACAGCGCGCCGCCATTCACGCCCGCTACGCGCACGCTGCCGGCAGCCGGAGCGGGCCTGCAGCGCGTGTAAAATCGACGGGCCTCCCGTTGCCTGCGGCGCGACCCCCGAATCGAAGTCGTCGCGCGCCGCCAATTGCCCTGCCCAGGCGGTCGATCCCGCCTCGCGGCGAATGTCTTGCCAGCCTCCGGACCGACGAATGACCGACGAACTCGAATTCACCGGCGAACGGTTCATCCCCGGTGCCGCGGGAGAGATCTGGTACGAGCACTGGCACCGCTACCATTTCGCCGCTCCGCTCGTCGCCGGCGGCGAGGTCCTCGATATCGCCTGCGGCGCCGGCTACGGCAGCGCGCTGCTCGCCCGCGGTGCGGCGCGCGTGACCGGCGCCGACATCTCGAACGAAGCGATCGCCCACGCGAAGATGCGTTATGCCGGCGTGCCGAACCTCGGATTCCGTTCCGCGGACTGCGCGGCGCTCCCCTTCGCCGACGCCTCGTTCGACCGCGTCGTGTCGTTCGAGACCATCGAACACGTCGGCGCGCAGGAGGCGTTCCTCGACGAAGTGCGTCGGGTGCTGCGTCCCGGCGGCCTCTTCGTCGTGTCCTGCCCCAACAAGACCGAGTACACCGACAAACGCGGGGTCAGCAACGAATTCCACGTCCGCGAACTCTATCGCGAAGAACTATCCGCGCTCATCGCGTCGCGCTTTCGGCACGCCGCGTGGTTCGGCCAGAGGCCGGGATTCTTCTCCGTCGTGTGGCCGGAACGCGATGCCGCCGGCGCGGAAATATTCGAGGTGTCCGAGGCTTCCGCGGACTCGCGCACCCCCGGACACGCCCGGCCGCTGTATTTCATCGTCGTCGCGAGCGACAGCGCGGAAGCGATCGCTGCGGTCGCGCCGCGCCTGTCGGTGCTCGCCGATCGCGACGAGTGGGTCTACGGGGACTACGAGAAGGTGACGCGCGCGCTGGTCGCCACGCAGCATCGGCTCGATGCGCTGCAGGACGAAGCCCTGGAATGGCGGCGCCGGCACGACGAGGCGCTGCTGCGGATCGATACGCTCGCGGCGGGTGCCGCGGAGCGCCCGGTCCTGGCCGAGCGGATTGAGCGCCAGCAGCGCGAAATCGAGAGACGCACGAGCCTGCGCTGGTGGCTCGCCGTCCCGTTCCGGCGTCTGTGGCGTGCCCTCAGGGGACCGCCGGCGGCACCGTAGCCTGCCGCCGCGGGCCGAGGCTAGCCGAGTTCGAGCAGGACCGGCTGGTGGTCGGATGCCTGCGTCTGCTGGTCGACGCGAATCGAGCGCAGGCGCCGCCTCAGGTTTTCGCTCACGAAGAAGAAATCGCAATGCAGCTCCGGACCTCCCGGCTGCATCTTCATGTAGATGCAGAACGTCGCCGGATGCGCAACGCCGGGGTTCAGGCATTCCCACGCATCGGCGAGCGGCGGCGTGCCGTCATCGAACGGACGCACCATCCGCGCGTGCAGCGGATCTACCGGCTCGAGATTGAAGTCACCGGTGATGATCGTCGGCGACGGCTGCAGATGGGTGTGAAACGGGCCGCCGGAGGTGTCGGTGATCGTCCCCTTGGCCGCATGTCCGCAGCCGTCGGCATAGATCGCGCGCAGCGCCTCGACCTGCGCGGAACGCTGCAGCTTCGAATACCACTCGAGATGCGTCGTGATGACGCGAACCTCGCCGAACGGGGCGACGATCGCCGCCTCGAGGGCTATCCGCGGCATGCCGTTGACGCCGGGGTCGGCCGGGAACGGCAGCAGGTGGCGGAACACCTGCCGCACCGGCAGCCTCGAGAGGATCAGGTTGCCGAAGCGCCGGCGGCCCCCGCCGTCGGCCGGATGATCGACGGCGACGCCCTGCACGGCTGCATAGCCCGGCAGCAGCGCCGCCAGCGCCTCGAACTGGTCCTCGCCGGCGCTGGCCGCGAGCCGGGGATCCGGGAAATTGTCCGCGACCTCCTGCAGGCAGAGCACGTCGAAATCGGCGAGCCGCCTGGCCTCGGCCACGATCCGCGCCGGATCGACGCGCCCGTCGATGCCGCGGCACCATTGGATGTTCCAGGTGATGATCTTCATGGTCGCGATGATTTCATAAGATTCCCCTGTGTGAGAAGCCCGGTCCGATCGATGCCTCGCGGCCCCTCGCCGCCGGCAACGCCCGCTACCGGATGCCTGCGCGCATGAACGACTGCACGAACTGCCGCTGGAACAGCAGAAAGCCGACGAGCAGCGGCGCGGTCGCGAGCAGCGTCGCCGCGGTGATGATCGACCAGTCGATTCCCTGGTCGGTCGCCGAGAAGACCTGCAACCCCACGGTAAGCGGCCGCGACTCGATGGAGTTGGTGATGATGAGCGGCCACAGGAAATTATTCCAGTGGTAGCTGACGCTGACCAGGGCGTAGGCGATGTACACCGGACGCGCCAGCGGAATGTAGACTTTCCAC
Source organism: uncultured beta proteobacterium (assembly GCA_963779445.1). Taxonomy (GTDB): domain Bacteria; phylum Pseudomonadota; class Gammaproteobacteria; order Burkholderiales; family Casimicrobiaceae; genus CAIWHR01. The sequence continues at coordinate 42,272 of CAVZYI010000002.1, read as the reverse complement.
AAGACCTGCAGCGGACCGCAGCCCTCGACCCTGGCGGCCTCGTCGAGCTCGCGCGGCACAGTCTTGAACGTCTGCCGCAGGAGGAATATTCCGAACGCGCTCGCCATGTAGGGCAGCCCGATCGCGGCGATCGTGTCCTTGAGTCCGAGCAGCGCCATGGTCCGGTAGTTCTCGACGATCAGCACGTCCGGCATGATCATCAACTGCACCAGGACGAGTCCGAACAGCACGCCGCGGCCCGGAAACTCGAAGCGCGCGAACGCGTACGCGGCGAGCGTGACGAGCACCAGCTGGGCCGCGAGAATCATCGCGACCAGTACGATGGTGTTGAGAAAATAGCGCGCGAAGGGCGCGGCAGCCCAGGCCTTGGCGAAATTCTCGAGGGTCAGCGGCGCGGACGGCACGAACCGGGTCGAGAATTCCGGGGCGTGGAATGCGGTCCAGACCGCGTAGGCGAGCGGCAGCAGCCAGAGCAGGCCGAGCAGCCAGGCCCCCGCCGTTTCCAGCGCGTGCGGCAGGCCCCGCGGCGCGAGGACCAGGCTCACTGGTAATGCACCCGCCGTTCGAGGAACCAGAACTGCGCCAGCGCGGCCAGCCCCAGAATCGCCAGCAGAACGATCGTCAGCGCGGCCGCGTACGCCGAGTCCCAGAAGCGGAATCCGATCTCGTAGATGTAGTAGAGCAGCAGCGCCGTGGCGTTGTCCGGGCCGCCGCGCGTCATCACCACGATGTGGTCGACCAGGCGGAAGGCGTTGATGACCGAGTTGACGAGCACGAACAGCGTCGTCGGCATCAGCAGCGGAAAAGTGACGCGACGAAAGAAGTACGCGCGCGACGCGCCCTCGATCGCCGCGGCTTCGGCGAGCGTCGGCGACATCGCCTGCAGCGCGGCGAGGTAGAAGATCATGAAAAACCCGGCCTCTTTCCACACCGTCACGACCATGATGCAGCCCAGCGCCGTGTTCTTGCTGCCCAGCCAGTTGTGGCTTTCCGCGCCGAACGCGCCGAGCACCTGCTCGAGGAGCCCGTACTCGGGGGTGTAGAAGAAGAGCCAGATGTTGGCGACCGCGATCATCGGCAGGATCGTCGGGGTGAAATACGCGAGCCGCAGGAAGCCCCGCCCGGCGATCCGGCCGTTGACCCAGATCGCCATCAGCAGCGCCAGCGCGATCGATGCGGGAATCGTGCCGAGCGCGAACCAGAGATTGTTGGAGAGCGCCTGCCAGAAGATGGGGTCCTGGCCGAGCTGCCCGTAGTTATCCAGGCCGACGAACACCGCGGCGCGCGCCCCCCTGGGGGTGGAGAAGAAGCTGTGCCACAGCGTGGCGACCGCAGGATAGTGCGTGAAGAGCGCAAGGAGCGCCGCCGCCGGAAGCAGGAGCAGCCAGCCGTGGATCCAGGTCGCGGCGCGGGTCACGGCGCGATTCCGCCGGCCACAGGACGAGCGGGGATCACGTAGAACCGTTGGCGCAGCTTCGAAGCGGAAAGCGTTTCATGCGGTCTCGGCGCCGAAGGGGCACCGTCCTATTTGTAGGTCCGCAGCAGCCGCTCCGACTCGCGCTGCGCATCCTTCAGCGCCTGTTCCGGCGTCTTGGTGCCGGTCAGCGCGGCCTGCAGCCCGTCGTTCAGCGCCTTGGTGACGCGTTGATTGTCGTGCGTCGAGAGCTCGGCCTTCGCGTACGGCAGCTGATCGCGGGCAACGGCCGCCGCCGGAAACCCGGCGACGTACTGCTTCATCGCGGGCGTCTCCCAGGCGTCGGCGCGCACCGCGACGTATCCGGTGTCGATGCCCCACTGCGCGGCACGCTGCGGCGTCGTCACCCATTTGATGAACTTGAACGCCGCCTCGCGCTGCGCGGGTGAAGACTTCTTGAACAGGTAGAAGTTTCCGCCTCCGGTCGGGCTGCCGCGCTGCTTGCCCGCCGGCAGCATCGCCACGCCAAAGTCGAACTTGGCGTTGGCCCGGACGTTGGTCAGGTTGCCGGTGGTCGTCCACATCATTGCCACCTTCTTCTCGAAGAAATCCTTCGGCGTCGTGCCCCACTCGACGATCCCCTCCGGATGCACCTTGTGCTTCCTCACCAGGTCGACCCAGTACGCGAGCCCCTCGATCACCTCGGGCCTGTCGTAGTAGGTCTCGGTGCCCGCCGCGTTCATGAGATTGGTGCCGGCCTGGATCGTCAGCGCCTGGAACAGCCAGTACGGAAATCCCGACGAAGGAATCTGGATGCCCCATTGCGTGACCTTGCCGGACGCGTCGCGCCGGGTGAGTTTCTGCGCGTATTCGACCTGCTCCTTCCAGTTCGCCGGCGGCCGGCCGGGGTCGAGCCCCGCCTCCTTGAACATCTCCTTGTTGTAGTACAGAACGATCGTCGAGCGCTGAAACGGGACACCCCAGGTCTTGCCGCCGGTCTGGCTGTTCTCCATGAATGCCGGATAGAAGCTCTTCAGCCAGGCCTGGTCTTCGGGCGTCCTGATCAGGTCGTCGAACGGCGTGATCGCGTCCTCGTCGATCAACGTGAACATGTCGGTCGACAGCAGGATCGACGTCACCGGCGGCTCGCCGCTCTTGACTGCCGTCAGCGCCTTGGTGATCGACTCCTGATAGCTGCCCGAGTAGATCGGCTTGAGCTTGATGCCGGGATTGTCCCTTTCGAAATCCGCCGCGTAGCCGTCGATGATCTTGGTGATCGGACCGCCGACCGCCACCGGGTAGTAGAACGAAACCTCGACCGGCGCCTGCGCCTGCGCAGCCAGGGGCAGCGCGCAGAAAAGCACCGCGCCGAACGCGCGCCGGGCGCGGGAGATGGTTTTCATGATCACGGCTTCCTCCTATCGATGAACGAATGCAAACGGCAGGCGATGCTACGCGAGCATCGTCGCCGGCTCCCCCCGGACGGGGGCGGCGCGCCGCGCCCCGTCGCGCTCGAAGACATGCTGCGCGCCCGGCGCCCACGCCACGCGCGCCGTGTCGCGAGGCGCGAGCCCGACGCTGCCTCCGACGCGAACGGCAAGCATCGTCGCGCCAAGCCGGCAGGTGATCAGCGAATCGGCGCCCAGATATTCGATTGCCGCGACTTCGACGGCCACCCCGCGCTCGCCGACGAGCGCGATGTGCTCCGGCCGCACGCCGAGCGTAAGGCCGGCGCAGTCGGCAGGCGCGACGACCGGCCCGTCGGTGCCGGCGACGACGGCGCCTTCGCGGCCCGCCGCGAGCGGCAGCAGGTTCATCGGCGGCGTGCCGATGAACCTGGCCACGAAGGTGTTGGCGGGATTCTCGTACAGTTCCACCGGCGCCGCGTTCTGCTCGATGGCGCCCCGATTCAGGAGCACGACGCGGTCGGCCATCGACATGGCCTCGACCTGATCGTGGGTCACGTAGACCGTCGTGATGCCGAGCTGGCGCTGCAGGCCACGGATTTCGGCACGCATGTCCTGCCGCAGCTGCGCGTCGAGGTTCGACAGCGGCTCGTCCATCAGGCATACGGGCGCTTCGGCGATGATCGCCCGGCCCAGCGCGACGCGCTGCTGCTGTCCGCCCGAAAGCTGCGCGGGCCTGCGGTCGAGCAAGCCTCCCAGTCCGAGGAGATCCGCGGTCCGCCCGAGCCGTCGCTTGAGGTCGCCGGCGCCGACCTTGCGCACCCGGAGTCCGAAGACGATGTTCTCGGCGACCGAAAGATGCGGAAACAGCGCGTACGACTGGAAAACCATCGCGATGTCGCGCTGTGCGGGCGGCAGGTTCGTGACATCGCGGCCCCCGATCAGTATGCGGCCACCGTCGGCCTGCTCGAGTCCGGCGACCAGCCGCAGCGTCGTGGACTTGCCGCAGCCGGAGGGTCCGAGGAGAACGTTGAAGGTGCCGGCTTCGAACGCGAACGAAATCGCGTCGACCGCCCGGACGCTGCCCGCCGCGGTGGTCCAGTGCTTGCTGACGCTTTCGGCGGCGATGGCCGACACCTGAGGGCTCCCCGGCACCGCTGCGTGCCGCCAACAAGTTGCGATGACCCGTCGCCTCTTTCCGACCCGCGGTCGCGAGCACTCGCGACCGCCGCGTCGAAACGGCAGCGCATCATAGCACCCGGTCAGCGCCGGATTCAGGCGAACATCGCCGCGAGCGCCGAGCCGGGGTCGGCGGCACGCATGAACGCCTCGCCGACGAGAAACGCGTGGACGCCGCTTGCGCGCAGGGTCGCGACGTCGGACCCGGCGGCGATGCCGCTTTCGGTGACGAGAAGCCGGTCCGCCGGAATGCGGGAGACGAGATCGAGCGTCGTGGCCAGCGACACCTCGAAGGTGCGCAGATCGCGATTGTTGATTCCGACCATCTTCGTCCCGAGGCGAAGCGCGCGGTCGAGTTCGCCCGCGTCGTGGACCTCGACCAGCACTCCCAACCCGAAATCGCGGGCGCAGGCTTCGAGCGCCGCGAGCCGGGCGTCGTCCTGGGCGGCGACGATCAGCAGAATCGCGTCGGCGCCCATCGCCCGCGCCTCGGCGATCTGATACTCGTCGATGATGAAATCCTTGCGCAGCACCGGCAGCGCGCAGGCCGCACGCGCGGCGGCGAGATGCTCCGGCGCGCCCTGGAAATAGTGCCGGTCGGTGAGCACCGAGAGGCACGTCGCGCCGGCGGACGCGTAGCTGCGCGCGATCGCCGGCGGGTCGAACTCGGCGCGCAGGACGCCTTTGCTCGGGCTCGCCTTCTTGATTTCGGCGATGACGGCGGGTGCGCCCAGGGCGACCCGGCTGCGCAGTGCCGCCTCGAAACCGCGCGGCGCGCCCGCCGAACGTGCGGCATCGATGACCCGCGCCTGCGGTCGTTCCCGCCTGGCCGCGGCGACCTCCCCGGCCTTCGTCGCGAGGATCCTGGCGAGTATGTCCGGAATCGGCACGCGTCGCCTCAGCCGCCCGCCGCGCCGAGCTTTTGCGTCACCGCGACGAACTGCGCGAGCCTGTCCCGCGCCGCGCCGGAGGCGATGGCCTCTCTCGCCCGCTCGATTCCATCGCCGATCGAGGCCGCGACATCGGCGGCGTAGAGCGCCGCGCCGGCGTTCAGCGTGACGATCTCGCGCGGAGTTCCGTCGGCACCGGACAATGCCTCCAGCACCATAGCCTTCGACTCCATCGCGTCGGCGACCTTGAGTCCCCGATTCGATTTCATGTGCAGGCCGAAGTCCTCCGGATGGATCTCGTACTCGCGGACCTCGCCGTCCTTGAGCTCGCCGACCATCGTCGCCGCGCCCAGCGACACCTCGTCCATGCCGTCCTTGCCGTAGACGACCAGCACGTGTTTGCTGCCGAGGCGCTGCAGGACGCGCACCTGGATGCCGACCAGGTCGGGGTGAAACACGCCGAGCAGCTGGTTCTTCGCCCCGGCGGGATTGGTGAGTGGCCCGAGGATGTTGAAGATCGTGCGCACGCCCAGCTCCTTGCGCACCGGCGCCGCGTGCTTCATCGCGCTGTGGTGCGACGGCGCGAACATGAAGCCGATGCCGGTCTCCATGATCGATTTCGCGACGGCCTCGGGCGTGAGCATGATGTTGGCGCCCAGCGCCTCCAGCACGTCGGCGCTCCCGGATTTCGACGACACCGAGCGTCCGCCGTGCTTGGCGACGCGCGCCCCCGCGGCGGCGGCGACGAACATCGACGCGGTCGAGATGTTGAACGTGTGCGACGAATCGCCGCCCGTCCCCACGATGTCGACCAGATGCTCGCGGTCCGGGACCTCGACCTTGGTCGCGAACTCCCGCATCACCTCGGCGGCGGCGGCGATTTCGCCTACCGTCTCCTTCTTGACGCGCAAGCCGACGGTGAGCGCAGCGATCATCACCGGCGTCACTTCGCCGCTCATGATCCGGCGCATGATCGACAGCATCTCGTCCGGAAATATTTCGCGATGCTCGATCGTGCGTTGCAATGCTTCCTGTGCGGTGATGGGCATGGCCGTTCCTTCCTACCGGTTCAGTCGGGGATTTTGCTGGATCCGCTCGCGGATCTCGGACGGGCGGGGCAAGGCTGCGCTGCGCGCCGGCTCACCGCTTCCCGTCCAGGAAGTTCCCGAGCAGCGCGTGGCCATGCTCGGTGAGAATCGCCTCCGGATGGAACTGCACGCCCTCGACCGCCCATTCGCGGTGGCGCACGCCCATGATCTCGCCGTCATCCGTGGAAGCCGACACTTCGAGACACGCGGGCACCGATTGGCGGTCGATCGCCAGCGAATGATAGCGGGTCACCGTGAACGGCGACGGAATCTGCGCGAACACGCCGCGGCCGTCATGCGTCACCGGCGACAGCTTGCCGTGCATGACCCGCGCCGCAGGGACGATCCGGCCGCCGAATGCCTGCCCGATCGCCTGGTGGCCGAGACACACGCCGAGGATGGGCGTGCGGCCGGCGAAGCGCCGGATCAACGCCACGCATATGCCTGCTTCGGTGGGCGTGCAGGGGCCGGGAGAGATGACGATCCTCGCCGGCGCCCACGCCTCGATCTGCTCGACCGTTACCGCGTCGTTGCGGTGTACGTGGACGTCCGCGCCGAGCTCGCCGAAGTACTGGACGAGGTTGTAGGTGAAGCTGTCGTAGTTGTCGATCATCAGGAGCATGGCGCGCGGGCCTCCCTGATCCGATCGGCTTCCTCCGGTCGCATGAAGTGTTCCCGGCCTTCGGCACCGCGACACGGGAGCTGCCTGCCGGGATTCGCGCTAGGCATTGCGGATCGAGATCAATTTCGACAGGCCGAGGAGGTTGACGTCCCTGACCCACTCCACGCGCCAGTCGTAACTCGCGATCTGGGCGGCCAATCCGAAATCCGATCGAAAGCCCACCTGGCTCGCCGACGAGCGCACCGCGCGCTCGAGGAGCCACCACATCCGGCTGCCGCTGAAGTGATTGAGAACCAGGATCGTGCCGCCGACGCGGCATACGCGGCGCACTTCCCGTACCAGCCGCTGCGGATCGGGGGTGACCGACAGCACGTACGGCAGCGTCACGCAATCGAACGAGCGGTCGGGGAAGGCCAGAGTTTCGCCGTCCATCACCTCGAGGCGCATGTCGGGGTGCGCCAGCGCCATCGCCCGCTGTCGCGCTTTCGCGAGCATTTCCGTCGAGATGTCGACTCCGACGACGGCCGAGGTGCGCGGGTATCCCGAGAGCGTCAGCCCCGTGCCCACGCCCACTTCGAGCAGCGAGCCGGGTTGCAGACGGGCCACCGCCTCCGACAGCGCGCGCCTTCCCGGATTCAGGACGCCGCCGAACAGCCGGTCGTAGACCGGCGCGTATCTGCGGTACGCGCGGACGACATTCTCCCGCGAGATGCGACTGGCCGCGCGCAGCGGTGGCGCCGAGGTCGACTTGCGCGCCACTGCGGATGAAACGCCCGGATCCTCCCCGAGGATCCTGCGATCATTCAGATTCGACGGCATCGCTAGGCCTCCGCATCCAGTCCCTGCTGCACCATGTCCGCCGCGCGGAGCACGGCGCGCGCCTTGTTCTGCGTCTCGACCCATTCGGCCTCGGGCGTCGAGTCGTGGACGATGCCGGCGCCTGCCTGGACGTACAGCATGCCGTTCCTGACCACGGCCGTGCGTATGGCGATGGCGGTGTCCATGTCGTCCTGGAAGCTGATGTACCCGACGGCCCCCGCGTAGACGCCGCGGCGCGACGGCTCGAGCTCGTCGATGATCTCCATGGCGCGCACCTTGGGCGCGCCGCTCACCGTGCCGGCCGGGAACGAAGCGCGCAGCACGTCGATGCTGCTGAGCCCGGGCTTGAGCGTGCCCTCGACGTTGGAGACGATGTGCATCACGTGTGAGTAGCGCTCGATCGCCATTCGCTCGGTGACGCGGACGGTCCCGGTCTGCGCGACGCGACCGACGTCGTTGCGGCCCAGGTCGACGAGCATCACGTGTTCGGCCAACTCCTTGGGATCCGCGAGCAGCTCCTGCCCGAGCCTTTCGTCGTCGTCCCGCGTGCCGCCGCGCGGCCGCGTTCCCGCGATCGGGCGCAGCGTCACCGTGGAACCTTCCTTGCGGACGAGTATTTCGGGCGACGCGCCGACGACATGGAAGCCGTCGAAGTCGTAGTAGAACATGTACGGCGACGGATTGAGCGACCGCAGCGCCCGGTAAAGCGAGAGCGGCGAGGAGCTGAACGGCCGCTGCATGCGCTGCGACAGCACGACCTGCATCGCGTCGCCGGCGGCGATGTAGTCCTTCGCGCGGGCGACCGCGGCCTTGAAGCCCTCGGCGCCGAACTCGCTCGTCGCCTGCGTGAGGGTTCCCGCCGTCTGGAACGGAATCGCCGCCGGGAGCCGCAGATTGCGCCGCAGCTCCTGAAGCCGCTCCATCGCCAGGGCATAGGCGTCGGGAACGCCGGGGTCGGCGTAGACGATCAGCGAAATCTTGCCGGCGAGATTGTCGACGACGGCGAGCTCTTCGGTCAGCAGCAGCAGTATGTCCGGCACGCCGGCAAGTCCCGGCGTGGCCGGCGGAGCGCTGTCCGCCAGCCTTCGCTCGATGTGGCGCACGGTGTCGTATCCGAACATCCCGGCCAGCCCGCCGCAGAAACGCGGCAGCCCGGGTCGCGGCGCCGCGCGGTAGCGGCGCAGGAAGGCGGCGGCGAAGTCCAGCGGATCCCCCTCGTGGCGCTCAACGATCGTTCCCTGGTCTTCGACTTCGATCGAGGTGCCGCGCGCCCGGATCCGGATTCTCGCGGGCAGCCCGATGAACGAATAGCGGCCGAAGCGCTCTCCGCCGACGACCGACTCGAGCAGGAACGAATACTTCGCGTTGGCGAGCTTGACGTACAGCGACAGCGGCGTGTCGAGGTCCGCGAACGACTCGAGGACCAGCGGTATGCGGTTATAGCCTCGCGCGGCGAGGGCGCGGAATTCGGTTTCGGTCATGGCGCTTCAACGGTGGCTTCAACGAAACAACGGGGTGGGTCGGCGTCGCAGGGGGCGCGCGACGCGGGCGCGAACGATCAGCGGCGCCAGCGGCGCCACTCCGTCGCGCACCACCAGCCGGTCGGGGCGACCGGGCCGTTGCGGTTGAAGGGATCGAAGCTCATGGAAGTTCGGCGGCAATATAGTGGACACGGTCGGCGACCGCGGCCAGCGACGCGACTATACCATCGGCATCGAGGTCCTGCACCGGCCGGCCCTCGTTGTAGCCGTAGGGGAGAATCAGCACCGGGCAGCCCGCGGCGCGCGCCGCCAGCGCGTCGTTGCCCGAGTCGCCGACCATCAGCAGCCGGCGGGTCGGGACGCCGAAGGCCGCGGCGACGTGGATCAGCTGCGCGGGATCGGGCTTCCTGGCCGGCAGGTCATCGCCGCCGACGATCATCCTGAAATACCGTGCGATGCCCGCGTGCTCGAGGTGGGGATGGACGAAGCGCGTCGCCTTGTTGGTCACGACCGCGAGCGGGAACCCCATCGCGTGGAGACGTTCGAGGCCCTCGACCATGCCCGGAAAGGCCTTCGTCTCGCGGCCCAGGATCCCGGCGTAATGCTTCTGGTAGCGGAGCAGAGCGTCCAGCGCCTCCGCGTCGTCGACCGCGAGGGGTGAAACGCCGGTGGCGATCGCGATCGCGCGGCGCACCAGATTCGCGATGCCCTTGCCGACCAGGACGCGGATGGCGTCGGTCGGCAGCGGCGCGTGGCCCAGTTCCGCGAGCGTCGCGTTGACCGCCGCGGCGAGGTCGTGGATCGTGTCGAGCAGCGTGCCGTCGAGATCGAACGCGAGGGCGCTGACGTCGAAGCGCCGCTCGGTCGCTGCCGCCAGGGAAGTCGCCAAGTGATTCCGCCCTAGCCGGATTTCGCGAGCTCGGAGCGCATCCTTGCGATCGTCGCCGCGTAGTCCGCCGTCCCGAAGATCGCCGACCCGGCCACGAAGGTGTCGGCCCCGGCCCTCGATATGGCGCCGATGTTGTCGACCTTCACTCCGCCGTCGACCTCTAGCAGGACCGCCCGCCCGTTGCGCTGCTGGATCTGGTCGATGCGGGCCCGCGCCGCCTTGAGCTTTTCGAGCGCCTGGGGAATGAACGATTGCCCGCCGAAGCCCGGATTCACCGACATGATCAGCACCAGGTCGAGCTTGTCGAGCGTGTGATCGAGCCAGTCAAGCGGCGTCGCGGGGTTGAACGCGAGCCCCACCTTGCAACCGCAGTCGCGAATGAGGCCGATCGTCCGGTCGACGTGCTCCGAAGCCTCGGGATGGAAGCTGATGATCGACGCGCCCGCCTTCGCGAAATCCGGGACGATCCGGTCCACGGGCTTGACCATCAGATGCACGTCGACGGGCACCCCCGCATGCGGCCGCAGAGCCTCGCAGACCAGCGGCCCTATCGTCAGGTTGGGCACGTAGTGGTTGTCCATCACGTCGAAATGGATCAGGTCGGCGCCCGCGGCGACGACGGCCCTCGCCTCGTCGCCGAGGCGGGCGAAGTCGGCGGACAGGAGCGATGCGGCGATTCGATGGTCGGGCATGGCGTTATAATCGTTGGAGGTAGGTGCAGGGGCGGGATGATCCATGGCTGAAACGAGCAAGTACGACATCACCGTCGCGGCGAACGCGGCCTATATCGCCGACCAATCCGATCCTTCGCGCAACGAGTACGTCTTCGCCTACACGATCACCGTCACCAATACCGGAACCGTGGCGGCGCAGCTCATCAGCCGCCACTGGATCATCACCGATGGCGATCACCACGTCCAGGAAGTGAAGGGGCTCGGAGTCGTCGGCCAGCAGCCGCTCCTGAAACCCGGCGAGAGTTTCGAGTACACGAGCGGCACCCACCTCCCGACGCCGGTGGGCACGATGCGCGGCAGCTACCAGATGGTCGCGGAAGACGGCCTCGCCTTCGATGCGCCGATCCAGCCCTTCACGCTGTCCGTGCCGCGCGTGCTGCATTAGCATCCGTTCACGCCCGGTCCGCACGCGCGAACGGAGCCCGGCGCCGCGTCCCGCAGGTTCAAGCGAGACCTGCGCTCGCGCGCCTGTCGGCCCGACGCTTCGTCGCCCGGTGTTGCGGGAAACAACTCCCGGCCCGATCACGGCGGGCGCATGCGTCCCGGCGGCGCGCAGCGAGGCGCGCGCCGCGCGGTCGATGGGCGATGCGGGGCACGACGTCAGCGTCCCTCGCCGTCGCGCGGCGGCTTGCGCACTTTCGGCCCCATCGTCCACCAGACGATGCCGACGGCGATGGCGAGCGCCACCAACGCTTCGATGAAGAACCAACCCATGACTACGGAACCCCTTCAGTCGCCGTGCGGCGCGTTGCGCGCAATGACGGCAGCCGCCCTTGCGATCCTCGCCGCCGGATGCGCCAGCGTGCCGCCCGCGCCGCCGGTCGTGGCCCCCGCACCGGCAACCCAGCCGCCCTCGCTTCCGGCAACCTATCGACCCGCGTCGTGGGGTGAACTGCCGGGCTGGAACGACGATCGGGTGCAGGACGCCTGGCCGGCATTCCGCGTCGGCTGTGCTGCACTCGCCCATCCCGAGGCTCCGACGCGCGCGACGTGGAATCCGCCCTGCGCCGCCGCTGGCAGCATCGACGTGCGCGACGCTTCCGCCATACGCGCGTTCTTCGAACAGCATTTTAGCCCATACCAGGTGGGCGCCGTCGACGGCCGCGAAACCGGAACGATCACCGGTTACTACGAGCCGCTGCTGGCCGGAAGCCGGACCCGGACTCCGCGCTTCGCGGTTCCGCTCTACGCTCCGCCGGACGATCTGCTCGCGGTCGAGCTCGGCGACCTGTATCCGGAGCTTCGGGACAAGCGCGTGCGCGGCCGCGTCGACGGCAGGAAGGTGGTCCCGTACTGGACCCGCGCGGACATCGAGCGCGGCCGGGTGCCGCTGGGCGACAAGGTCATCGCCTACGTCGAGGATCCGGTCGAGGCCTTCTTCCTGCAGATCCAGGGCTCCGGGCGCGTCGGGCTGGCCGATGGAACCGTCATGCGCGTGGGCTACGCGGATCAGAACGGTCAGCCCTACCGCTCGATCGGCCGCGTACTCATCGATCGGGGGGAAATCACGCTCGATCGCGCCTCGATGCAGGGGATCCGGGACTGGGGCCGGCGCAACCCTGCCCGGCTTTCCGCGCTGCTCGACGAGAATCCGAGCTACGTCTTCTTCCGGGAGGTGCCGGCGCCGCTCCCGGGAACGCTGGAAGCGATGATCGACGGTCCGATCGGAACGCTCGGCGTGCCGCTGCTCGCCGGTCGCACGCTGGCCGTGGACACGCGCTCGATACCGCTGGGCGCTCCGGTCTTCCTTGCCGCGACGTTTCCGCTTTCGACGAAACCGCTCAACCGCCTCATGCTCGCGCAGGACACCGGCGGAGCGATACGCGGCGCGGTGCGTGCCGATTTCTTCTGGGGCTTCGGCGAGGAGGCCGGGCGCGAGGCCGGGCGGATGAAACAGGATGGCCGGATGTGGCTGCTGTGGCCGAAAGGCGCGCCGCTGCCGGGGTCCACCAACGCGACGAAGTCCTGAGCCGCGGCGCCTCCGGCCGCATCGGCCGGAAGCCCGGCCATGCGCCGGTCAGCCGTTCGATTCCGCGAGCACGCCTTCCGCCTGGCGATCGGCGTGGTAGGACGAGCGCACCAGCGCGCCCACCGCAGCATGCCGGAAACCGAGCGCCTGCGCCTCGCGCCCGAACATCGCGAAGACGTCGGGATGCACGTAGCGCAGCACCGGCAGGTGCCCGGCGGTCGGCTGCAGGTACTGGCCGAGCGTCAGCATGTCGATCCCGTGATCGCGCATGTCGCGCATCGTGCCGAGAATCTCGTCGTCGGTCTCGCCGAGGCCGACCATCAATCCCGACTTGGTCGGAATATCCGGGAAGCGCGCCTTGAAATCGCGAAGCAGGCGCAGCGAGTGCGCGTAGTCGGAGCCGGGCCGCGCCTGACGGTACAGGCGCGGCACGGTCTCGAGGTTGTGGTTCATCACGTCGGGCGGGGCCTGCGCGAGCACGTCCAGCGCCCGGTCGGCGCGACCGCGGAAATCGGGAACGAGCGTTTCTATCTGCGTCGCCGGCGACCGCTCGCGTACTGCGCGGATGCAGTCGACGAAATGCTGCGCGCCGCCATCGCGCAGATCATCGCGATCGACGCTGGTGATCACCACGTAGGCGAGCTTCAGCGCGGCGATGGTCCTCGCCAGGTTCAACGGCTCTGCCGCGTCCAGCGGCAGCGGCCGGCCATGACCCACGTCGCAGAACGGGCAGCGGCGCGTGCAGATGTCGCCCATGATCATGAATGTCGCGGTGCCCTTGCCGAAGCATTCGCCGATGTTCGGGCAGGAGGCCTCCTCGCACACCGTGTGCAGATCGTGCTCGCGCAGGATTCTCTTGACCTCGTTGAAGCGCGGCGACGACGCCGCGCGAACGCGGATCCAGTCGGGCTTCTTCAGCCGCTCGGCCGCAACGACCTTGATCGGGATGCGCGCGGTCTTCGCCGCGCCCGTGTGCTTGACGCCGGCCGCCGCCGACGGCGGCGCATCGGGCGGTGGCATGGCGGGATCCTGAGGGTCGGCGGTCATGATGTTCCGGTAACGCGAGCGGCCAGTATCGGGGCAAGCTCGAAGCCGGCCTGGTCGACGGTCCGCACGATTCCGAGGTCGGCGAGCTGCGTCACCGCAAGGCCGCGGAATCCGCAGGGGTCGATGTCGGCGAAGGGGCGCAGATCCATCGCCACGTTCAGCGCCACGCCGTGATAGGTGCAGCCATTGCGAACCTTGAGACCCAGTGCCGCGATCTTGGACTCGACGCCGGCAACGCTGACGTAGACACCCGGAGCCGACGCCTTGCCGTAAGCCGAAATCCCCATTGAATCAAGCCATTGTATCACGCTCGACTCGATGTTCCGGACCATGGTGCGAATCCCCAGCCGGGGCCGCCGAAGATCGAACAGCAGATAGGCGACGAGCTGACCGGGGCCGTGGTAGGTGACCTGTCCACCGCGATCGACCTTGATCGCCGGGATTCCGTTGTCGCGCAGGAGATGCTCGCGCCGCCCCGCGAGCCCGAGCGTGTACACCGGCGGATGCTCGGTCAGCCAGATCTCGTCGCGCGTGTCCGCCGCCCGCGCCGCGGTGAACTCGCGCATATCGCGCCAGGTCGTTTCGTAGTCGGTCCGGCCGAGCGCCCGGATCGCCGCGCCCGCGCGCGCCTCGACGGCAGCGTCGGCCGGCATCACAGCACCATCGCCACCATCGGGTGGGCGGTGAGTTCGCGGTAGAGACCGTCGAGCTGATCGCGCGAAGTCGCATTGACGGTGCACGTCAGCGACAGGTAGTTGCCGGCCGTCGATGCGCGCATTTCGAGCGTCGCCGCATCGAAGTCCGGCGCGTGCTTCCGCACGACCTCGACGATCGCCTGGGCGAAGCCGTCCTGCGTGCGTCCCATGACCTTGATCGGGAATTCGCACGGGAAGACGAGCAGGGATTCGGTCATGGCGCGGGGATTTGCGATACCCGCCGAATATGGCGGCGCGGAGGCGGGAATGCAACCGGCCGCGCGGCGGGCGGGACGCGGGTGCCTCGCCGCGGGCCCGCGCGATTGCCCGGCATCGGCGAGGCGGCGCTTCAGACGCCGTCGCGCGGATACATGTAGTCGCGGGTCAGCGGATGCGGGAGCCGGCCGTCGGGGTGCGGCTTTCCCGCGAGCAGCTGCCACAGCGACATCCAGCCGCGCTCGAAAGCGTGCGCCGATCCGGCAAGGTAGATACGCCAGACACGGAACTTCTCTTCGCCGATCTCGGCGCGCGCCGCATCGGCATTGGCTTCGATGCCCTCGAGCCAGTACCAGAGCGTCTTCGCGTAGTGCTCGCGCAAAGCCTCCGCGTCGACGAGCTCCAGGCCCTCGCGGGCGAGCCCTTCGATCACCGTCGCGACCGGCGCCAACTGCCCGCCCGGAAACACGTACTCCTCGACGAAATCGCCGATGCCGCTGCCCAGGCTGTCGGCGTCCAGGACGTTGTGCGTGATCCCGTGGTTCAGGACGAAGCCTCCGGGCTTGAGCAGGCGATAGATCTTGCCGAAGTACGAGGGATAGCGGCGCACGGGGACGTGCTCGAACATCCCGATGCTCGCCACCTTGTCGTAGAGTTCGTCCTCGGGCAGTTCGCGGTAATCCCTCAGCAGGACGCGGACCCGCCCCTCGAATCCGCGCGCCGCGATTTCGCGGCCGACGTGCTCGTACTGATGCTGCGACAGCGTGATGCCGGTGGCCAGGACCCCGTAATGCTCGGCGGCCCAGAAGATAAGGCCGCCCCAGCCGCAGCCGATGTCGAGCAGCGTTTCGCCCGGCTCCAGCATCAGCTTGCGGCAGACGTGGTCGAGCTTGCGCGCCTGCGCGGCTTCCAGGGAATCGCCGTCCTCGCGGAAGTAGGCGCAGGAATAGACCATCCTCGGGTCGAGCCACAGCCGGTAGAAGGCATCCGAGACGTCGTAATGGTGCTGGATGTTCGCCCGGCTGCTGCGGCGCTGGTTGCGCACGGTGCGCCACCGGGCGCGCAGCGAATCCCGCCCGTGCGCGATCGACCCGACCATCGTCTCGACGATGCCGAGCATGCGGCGCGCGCTTCCCGTGAAGTCGATGTCGCTGCGGACGTAGGCGCGCGCGAGCGTGCCCATCGCGGGCGCGGCAAGGGCTTTCAGACCCGACCAGGTGCGGGCGATGATCTCGACGTCGGCATCCGACGACAGCGAAACGCGGCCGCCGTCGGGCAGCACGAACACGATCGGCAGGCTGCGCCCGCCGTAGCGGCTCGCGATGATCCTCTTCAGCGGCTCGCTCATCGTCGAAGGATTCGCATCCATGGCTCCCATGGGCGGCGCGGCACCCCGCGGTGCGCCCCGGCCCGGCGGGCCGGCCAGGCTCTATATTCTAGCGATATCGCGGAGAGCGGGGGGCCGCCCCGCGGGCACCCGGAGGCGCACTGCTAACATCCGGCTTTCCCCTGTCCGACCGTCACCCCGCGGAACCTCGTGCCCAAGCCCGCCTCCGGCCTCCGTCCACCGCTCCCGCCGGCCGCATTCACCGAGCGGCAGTTCCGCGATGCGCTCGCGCAATTCGCCACCGGAGTAACCGTGATCGCGGCGCGCGGCCCCGCCGGCGCCCTCGTCGGCTTCACCGCCAACTCCTTCAATTCGGTGTCGCTGGCACCGCCCCTCATCGTCTGGAGCCTGAACGGCCAGGCCGCGAATCTCGACGCCTTCCGGTCGGCGGACCGCTATTCGATCAACGTGCTCGCGCAGGACCAGATCGAACTCGCGCGCCGCTTCTCCCGGCCGCATGCCGACCGCTTCGCAGGCGTGCCCTACCGACTGGGCGCCGGCGGAGCGCCGCTCATCGAAGGCTGCATCGCCTGGTTCGAGTGCCGCCATCACGCGCAGCACAACGCCGGAGACCACGTGCTGTTCATCGGCGACGTGGAGTACTGCGAGCGAAGGAGCGGCGTCGGTCTCGTCTTCCATCACGGCCGCTACGCCACGACGCAGCCGGTGAACCCGCCGCGGCGCTGACGCCGCGTGCCCGGCGGTCGCGGTTTCGCAGCGCCGGGGCTCAGAGCGCCCGGGGTTTGTGCTGCTGAAACAGCGCGTGCATCGTCCGGAACACCGGGCCGGGTTTGCCGGTAGCGAACGGGGCTCCGTCGAGCGTCGTGACGGCGAGCACTTCCTTGGTCGACGACGAAAGCCACATCTCGTCGGCCGCGAGGGCTTCCGCCTGCGGCACCGGCCGCACGACGAACGGCAGGCCGGCTTCCCGCGCGAATTCCTCGGCGGCATCATAGGTGATGCCCGGAAGGATAAGGTTGTCCTTCGGCGGAGCGACGATCCCGCCGGCGATCACCACCAGAACGTTCGACGCCGACGCCTCGGTCAGCATGCCGTCGCGGAACATCACCGTCTCGATCGCGCCGGCATCGGCCGCCAGCTGGCGCATCAGCACGTTGCCGACCAGCGAAATCGTCTTCAGGTCGCAGCGCCGCCAGCGGTTGTCGTCGGCGGTGACCACCGCGACGCCGCGCTCGACCTGCTCGGGCGAAGGCGTCGCCAGCGGGTTGCTCATCATGAATACGGTCGGCGCGACGCCCTGCGGAAACGCGTGGTCGCGCCTGGCGACGCCCCGCGTCACCTGAAAGTAGATTCCCTGGTCATCGAACGGCTGCCTGACGACCAGCTGTCCGATGATCTCGCCCCATTCGGCGTCGGAATGCGGGTTCGCGAGGCGTATGCCGTCGAGGCTGCGCTGCAGGCGTGCAAGGTGTTGCGCCATCCGGAACGGCTGGCGGCGGTAGACGGGGACGAGCTCGTAGACGCCGTCGCCGTAGATGAATCCGCGGTCGAGGACCGAAACCTTGGCATCCTCGAGCGGGAGAAACCGGCCGTTGAGATAGACGATCATGCTTCAGCGGAACCAGAGGCGCATCGTATCCCACGCGCGGCCGAATACATTCGCCGCCGGAACGTTCGACAGCGCAACCAGCGGGAACTCGGCCGCCGGGCTGCCTTCCAGCGCGACCTTCACGGTGCCGACGCGCTGCCCCTGCACGACCGGGGCCACCAGCGGCTCGGTCGCGGTCATGGTGAGCTGGAGCTTGTCGGCGCTGCCCTTCGGCAGCGTCAGGTACTGGTCGGCGACGAAGCCGGCCGCGACGTCGTTGTCCGCCCCTTTCCACACCCGCAGCGACGACACCGGCTTCCCGGAATGGAAGAGCTGAACGGTGTCGAACGCCTGGAATCCGTAGTTGAGGAGCTTCTGGCTGTCGCTCGCCCGCGCTGCGTCGGACGCGGCGCCCAGCACCACCGAGAGGAGGCGGCGCTGCCCGCGCTTCGCCGACGCGATGAGGCACCACCCCGCCGCGTCGGTGTGACCGGTCTTCACGCCGTCCACGTACGGATCGATCCACAGGAGGCGATTGCGATTCGGCTGCGTGATGTTGTTGTAGCGGTATTCCTTCAGCGAGTACAGCGCGTAGTAATCGGGGAAGTCGCGGATCAGCGTCGCCGCGAGCACCGCCAGATCGCGCGCGGTGGAGTAGTGCCCCGGGTGCGAGAGGCCCGTCGCATTGACGAAGTTCGTGTTCGCAAGGCTCATGCGCTTCGCCTCGCCGTTCATTCGCGCGACGAAGGCGGTCTCGGTGCCGGCGACGCTTTCCGCGAGCGCAATGGACGCGTCGTTGCCGGATTGCACGATCATTCCGCGCAGCAGTTCGTCGACCGATACGGCCTTGCGCGGCTCGATGAACATCCGCGATCCCTCGGCGCGCCACGCGGCCTCGGAGACGGTGGCCATCTGCGAGGGCACGAGACTTCCGTCGCGCAGCGCCTCGAAGGCCAGGTACGCGGTCATCAGCTTGGTCAGCGACGCCGGTTCGCGGCGCTCGTCGGCATTCTGTGCGACGATCACCTGGCCGCTGGCGGTATCCAGCAGCACGTAGGCCGCGGCGGCGATCGAGGGCGCGGGCTGGCCCGCGGGGATGGCCAGCGCTGGCTGGGCCGCGACGGCAAGCGCGAGCGCGAGGAAGAACCGGAGATGGGACATGCAGGCTCGGGACAAAGGAAGGAATTATAGCCGCGCCGGGTGGCCCGCCGATGGCCGACAGCGTCCGTCGTCCCCGGCCGCCGCGCCTGGCGCGCAGCGAATGGTTCGACGCTGGGCCGTCGCGATGTTGAGCGCGGCCATCGCCGCGGGCTGCGCCACGACTCCGCCGAGTGGCGAATCGACGGCACTGTCTTCCCTCGTCGCCGCCGAACGCGCTTTCGCGCGGATGTCGGTGGACCAGGGCATCCGCGCCGCGTTCGTCGCCAACTTCGCCGATGACGGCGTCAACTTTCAGCCGGGGCCGGTCAATACCCGGCGCGCCTTCGCGGCGCGGCCGCCGCCGCCCAACCCGAAGGCGGTCACGCTCGACTGGACGCCGGTGGCGGCAGGCGTCGCGCATTCGGGCGACTTCGGCTACACCACGGGCCCCTACCTGCTGACCGACAATCTGCGCGAGACGCCGCCGCTGCACGGGGTCTATTTCTCGATCTGGAAACGCGACGCCGCGGGTACCTGGCGCGTCGCCGTCGACGCCGGCATTTCGACACCCGGTCCGGTCGCGCTGGCCGCCCTGCTGCCGGCGCCCGGAATCCGGGCCGGGGGCGGTGGCGCCGACGCCGGGCGGCGCGCGCCTGCTGAGGGCGAGAAATCGCCGATCACCGCCGGCGACTACAGCGCGTGGTTCGCCGCCGACGGACGGCTGCAGCGCAACGACCGCGCGCCGATCATCGGCCAGGACGCGATCCGCGCCCATTTCGCGGCGCTGCGGGCCGAGCTGACCTTCGCCGCGCAGGACGCGGCGGTCGCGCCGAC
Organism: uncultured beta proteobacterium; assembly: GCA_963779445.1. Lineage (GTDB taxonomy): Bacteria > Pseudomonadota > Gammaproteobacteria > Burkholderiales > Casimicrobiaceae > CAIWHR01. The sequence goes on along the minus strand of CAVZYI010000002.1, from coordinate 22,913 downwards.
CGGCGACCTCGCCTACACCTTCGGGGCGCTGTCGGTGCAACCGGCGGCGTCCGGGCTGCGCAGCGGGTGGTACGTGCACCTGTGGGCGCGTGATGCCCGCGGCGACTGGCGGATCATCGTCGCGACGCTGCTCGAATCCGCGGATGGATCGTGACGCGGGCGGCGTCCGCCGGGATCCCGAACCGGCTTCCGCGGAGCCGGCACCGGTTCAAATGCCACGCGTGAACGCGAACTCCACCTGCGGCCTGCGCCTGCCGATCACGTCGGCCAGCGCGCGCCCGGATCCGCAGGCCATCGTCCAGCCCAGCGTGCCATGCCCCGTGTCGAGGAACAGGTTCCGGTATCGCGTACCGCCGACCAGAGGGACGTTCGACGGCGTCGCCGGCCGCAGCCCGGTCCAGTACTGCGCGCTTTCGCGATCGCCGGCGTCGGGCAGGAGGCTGAACACGCGCGCTACGAGCGCTTCGCAGCGCGCCGGGTCGAGGGTCGTGTCGTAACCGGCGATCTCGGCGGTGCCCGCGACGCGCAACCGGTCGCCCAGCCTCGTAAGCACGATCTTCCATTCGACGTCGGTCAGCGACACCGTGGGCGCGCCGCGATGGCCGACGGTCGGGATCGTCGCCGAATACCCCTTGACCGGATAGACGGGGCAGCGAACGCCCGCCGGCAGCAGCAGCAGCGGGCTGTAGCTTCCCAGCGCCACCACGTAGGCGTCGGCTGCTAGCGCCTCGTCGCGGTTGTCCTCGTTGACGCAGCGGACGCCGCGCACGACGTCGCCTTCGATGGCGAGCGCGGCGACCGAGACTCCCCAGCGGAAAGCGACGCCGCGGAGGGCGGCAAGGCGCGCGAGCTCCTCCGTGAAGCGCTGCGCGTCGCCGGACTCGTCGCTGCGGGTGAAAATGCCGCCGACCAGGCGGCCGCGGCATGGCGCGAGCGCAGGTTCGATCGCCACGCACTCGTCGACCGTCTTGACGTCGCGCTCGCAGCCGAATTCGCGGATCAGCCCGGCCGCCCTCACCGCGTCCGAGTATTCCCTGGGGTCGGTGTAGAACTGCAGTATCCCGCGCTCCAGGTGGTCGTATTCGATGCCGGTCGTCGCGCGCAGCGCCTTCAGGCAGTCGCGCGAGTAGAGCGCGAGGTTGAGGCACTGTACGGTGTTGCGCCGCGTCCGTGACGGCAGGCACTCGAGAAGGAAGCGCAGCCCCCAGACCCACTGCCGCGAATCCGCGGCAGGACGGAACCGCATCGGCGCATCCTTGCGGCCCAGCCATTTCAGGATCTGCAGCGGCGCGCCCGGATTCGCCCACGGTTCGGCGTGCGATGCGGAGATCTGCCCGCCGTTCGCGAACGAAGTCTCGAGCGCCGCCCCCGGCTGGCGGTCGACCACCACGACTTCGTGTCCGTCGGCCGCGAGATACCACGCGCTGGCGACGCCGACGACGCCCGCGCCGAGAACCAGGACGCGCATCCTCAGGCGGTTGTGGCCACGCGCGGAGGCGCCTTGCCTGCCGAGGGCCCGGGCTCCGCGGAATCCGCTACGGGCATGCAACTGCAGAACAGATTTCTGTCGCCGTAGACGTGGTCGACCCGGGCCACCGACGGCCAGTACTTCGCGGCGCGCAGCGAGTCGACCGGAAAGGCGGCCTCCTCGCGGCGATAGGCATGCGTCCAGACGTCCGCGGCAACCGCGCCCGCGGTATGCGGCGCGTGCTTGAGCGGATTGTCCGCCCGGTCGACGCGGCCTTCCTCGATCGCGCGGATCTCGGCGCGAATGGCGATCATGGCGTCGACGAAACGATCGAGCTCGGCCTTCGATTCGCTTTCCGTCGGCTCGATCATCAGCGTGCCCGCGACCGGGAAACTCATCGTCGGCGCGTGAAAGCCGTAGTCCATCAGCCGCTTCGCGACATCGTCCACGGCGATGCCGGAAGTCTCCTTCAGCGGCCGCAGGTCGAGTATGCACTCGTGCGCGACCAGGCCCCCGGGTCCGGAGTACAGCACCGGATAATGCTCGTTCAGTCGCCTTGCGACATAGTTCGCCGCGAGAATCGCGCTCTCGGTGGCTGCCGTGAGGCCCTCCCCGCCCATCAGCACGATGTACATCCATGAGATCGGCAGGATGCTGGCGCTCCCGAAAGGCGCCGCCGCGACGGCACCCGTCGGCACGCCCCTGGAGGCGTAGCGGTGCCCGGGCAGGAACGGCGCGAGGTGCGCGCCCACGGCCACGGGACCCACGCCCGGCCCGCCGCCGCCGTGCGGGATGCAGAACGTCTTGTGCAGATTGAGGTGCGACACGTCGGCGCCGAACTCCCCCGGCGCGGCGAGGCCGACCAGGGCGTTTAGGTTCGCGCCGTCGATGTAGACCTGGCCGCCGCGCGCATGAACGATGTCGCAGATCTTCCGGATCCCTGCCTCGAACACGCCGTGCGTCGACGGGTAGGTGACCATGATCGCCGCCAGATCCCCGCGGTGCAGATCGGCCTTCGCCTCGAGGTCGGCGAGATCGACATTGCCCTCGGCGTCGCAGGCGACGACGACGACCCGCATTCCGGCCATCTGCGCCGATGCGGGGTTCGTGCCATGCGCCGACGCGGGGATCAGGCACACGTTGCGATGCCCGTCGCCGCGGCTCCGGTGAAAGGCCTCGATGGCGAGCAGCCCGGCGTATTCGCCCTGCGAGCCGGCGTTGGGCTGCAGTGAAACTGCGGCGTAGCCGGTGACGGCGCAGAGCATGCGCTCCAGCCCTTCGACCAGTTCGAGATAGCCCGCAGCCTGGTCCGCAGGAGCGAACGGATGCAGATTGGCGAATTCGGGCCAGGTGGCGGGGATCATCTCGGCCGTCGCGTTGAGCTTCATCGTGCACGACCCCAGCGGGATCATGGCGCGGTCGAGGGCGATGTCGCGGTCCGCCAGCCGGCGCAGGTACCGCAGCATCTCGGTTTCCGAGTGGTAGCGGTTGAACGTCGGGTGCTCGAGGTACGGCGTGGTGCGGCGGTGCGCCGCGGGCAGCGCGTCCGGCGTCGCCGCGTCGAGCTCGTCGACGGTGAACGCCACCTCGCCGGCTGCGAACGCCCGCCATGCGCGCTGCAGATCGGCCCGGGTCGTCGTCTCGTCGCAGGACACGCCCAGGGTGGCGTCGTCGACGTAGCGAAAGTTCACGCCTTCCAGCACGCCGCGGGCGAGGATGTCCCGCGTGCGTGTGCCGGTGCGCACCGTGATCGTGTCGAAGAACGCCGCCGTCGGCACGGTGAGCGCCAGCCGCTCGAGTCCGGCCTTCAGGATCGCGGTCAGGCGATGGACGCGCCGCGCGATCGTCGTCAGACCGGCAGGGCCGTGATAGACCGCATACATGCCTGCCATCACGGCAAGAAGCACCTGCGCGGTGCAGATGTTCGAGGTCGCCTTTTCGCGCCGGATGTGCTGTTCGCGCGTCTGCAGTGCCAGCCGGTACGCCGCGTTGCCGTCGGCGTCGACGGTGACGCCGACGAGACGCCCGGGCATCGACCGCTTGAAATCGTCGCGCGTCGCGAAATAGGCGGCATGCGGGCCGCCGAAGCCCATCGGCACGCCGAATCGCTGCGTGGATCCGACGACGACGTCGGCACCCCACGCGCCGGGCGGCGCGAGCAGCGTGAGCGCGAGGATGTCGGCCGCGACGATCGCCAGTCCGCCTCCGGCGTGCACGCCCTCGACCCAGGCGCGGCCATCGCGAACGTCCCCGTTCGCGCCCGGAAACTGCAGCAGCGCCGCAAAGCCGCCGGCGGACGCGGCTTCGGCCGCGGGACCGACGACGACTTCGATGCCCAGCGCCTGCGCGCGCGTCCGAACGACGTCCACGCGTCTGCGGGAAGACGTCATCGGCGACGAAAAACCGTCTGGCTCTCCGACTTGCCCGATCGAAGGCACAAGGTCATTGCCTCGGCGGCCGCGGTCGCTTCGTCGAGCATCGACGCGTTGGCGATGGCCATTCCGGTCAGGTCGCAGACCATCGTCTGGAAGTTGACCAGCGCCTCGAGGCGTCCCTGCGAGATCTCCGGCTGGTACGGCGTGTAGGCCGTGTACCACGCCGGGTTCTCCAGGATGTTGCGCAGGATGACGCCCGGCGTGTGCGTGCCGTAGTAGCCCTGCCCGATCAGCGAAGTCAGCACCCGGTTCTTCGCCGCGATCGCCTTCAGCCGTGCCAGTGCGTCGAATTCGGACATCGCCGAAGGCAGGCCCAGCGGCGGCCCGCGGCGGATCGACGGGGGAACGATGGCATCGATCAACGCGGCGCGCGACGCGTAGCCGAGCGCGCCGAGCATCGCGTCCTGGTCCGCCGGCGAGGTTCCGATGTGGCGCGCGATGAACGCGCCGGGTTCCTCGAGCGCAGCCAGAGGCGTCGCGGCAGCGGCAGTGGTTCGTCGATCGTTCATGAGGTTTGCCTGCTGTGCAGCTGCGGTTGGAAGCGGTGCGGTGCGGCCACCGGACGTCACTCGGCGCCGACCACGGCCTCGTAGGCCTTGGCATCGAGCAGTTTCGGCGAAGGCGCCGGCATCGGCCGGCCTCAGCTTGAAGAGCCACGCGCCGTAGGCATCCTCGTTCACCTTTTCGGGCGCGTCGTTCAGGGCCTCGTTGACCGCGACGACCTCGCCGGTGATCGGCGCGTACACGTCGGAGGCGGCCTTCACCGACTCGACGACCGCGCAGGCCTCGTCGGCGGCGACTTTCCTGCCGACGGCGGGCAGTTCGAGATAGACGAGGTCTCCCAGTGCCGCCTGCGCGTGATCGGTGATTCCGATCGCGACCGTGCCGTCGGCTTCCGCGCGCGCCCATTCGTGCGCGGCGGTGTATCTGAGATTGGCGGGAAAGTTCATCTGAGCGGCTCCTTGCGTGGGGAAGAACCCTGCACCCTCGGGCGCAAGGACGTGGCGGCGGAGAAAACGGATCGACGGCGGTCTGCTGCTTCCAGTAGCCCGGATTGCTTTCATTCGTCGCGCTCTCGCAATCGCTTCCGGCGTCCCCGCGCTACGCGACGAGGACTCTTGCCGTTGCGCGCGAACGGAGGCGTCACGACACGCGCCGCCAGTTCGCGGTCGCGAACCGCGACGTCGACCGTCTCGCCCGGCCGCACCGCCGTCGGCAGTCGCGCGAACGCGATCGACCGGTTCAACGTCGGACTGAACGTTCCGCTCGTGATCTCGCCGTCGCCGTGCGCCGTTCGAACACCCTGGTGGGCGCGCAGCACGCCTCCCTTGCCGTCCAGCAGCAGGCCGGTGAGCTGCCGCTGCGGCGGATGCGCGAGGAGCGCCGCCTTGCCGACGAAATCGCGTTCGCTCGCGAGGTCGACGGTCCAGGCAAGGCCGGATTCGAGCGGGGACACGGTCTCGTCCATGTCCTGGCCATAGAGGTTCATGCCCGCCTCGAGCCGCAGCGTGTCGCGGGCGCCGAGACCCGCCGGCCGCACGCCGCACGCCGCGAGTGCGTGCCAGAGTTCGCCCACACGCGCCGCCGGGACGACGATCTCGAAACCATCCTCGCCGGTGTAGCCGGTGCGGGCGATGAACACTTCGTCGCCGTCGCGATCCATGCGCGCCGCGGTGAACGGTTTCAGGGTGGCGCTGGCCGCCTCGCTTCCCGGCAGGGCCCGCCACACCTTGGCCCGCGCGTTCGGGCCCTGTACCGCCACCATAGCGAGATCCTCGCGAGGCCCGAGCACCGGTCCCGGGGCGCGATCGGCGAGGAGGCGGGCGAACCAGGCCAGGTCCTTGTCGGCGGTGCCGGCGTTGACGACCAGCCGGAAGAAGTCCTCGCGCAGGAAGTAGACGATCAGGTCGTCGACGACGGTCCCCGCGGGCGTGAGCAGGCAGCTGTACAGCGCCTTCCCCGGGATCGCGAGCTTGTCCACGTTGTTGGCGAGCGCGTGGCGGAGGAAAGCCCGAGCGCCGGCGCCTTCGAGGTCGACGACACGCATGTGCGAGACATCGAACATTCCGGCGTCGGTGCGCACGGCGTGATGCTCGTCGATCTGCGAGCCGTAGTTGACCGGCATGTCCCAGCCGCCGAAGTCCACCATGCGCGCGCCGGAAGCGCGGTGAATCGCGTTCAACGGGGTCTGTCTGAGCACGTCGTCCCCCTGCAGGAAAAGTAAATGGGGCGCGGCGGTCGATCCGCTGCGCCCCGTCTGTCCTTTTACCTGAGAGATTGCGGCGCGGGTGACGCAGCGCCGTGTGCCCCTTCGGTGGATCGTCGCACCACGTGCGCGATCTCTCTCCAGATGCGAACTGCGTCCGCGCGGTCCTCTTTGCCTGAGCGGTTGCGGGATTTGCGCCTTCGGCGGCGGCGCGGGCTGTCACGCCGGCGCCGCGCTCTCCTGCGCGGACAGGCAAAGGTTACCGGGGCCGCCCTCCGGTGTCAAAGCAAGTTCCCCGGCCGGGACTGCTGCCGCCGCGTCGCGGGCGACGGGCGATGCGCCGCGGCACCACCGGTCTGGCGACTATTTCCGGAGCGCGAGAATGTACGCGACGAGCGACTTGAGATCCGCGTCGCTGAGCTTGGGGTTCGGCGGCATCGGAACCTGGCCCCAGGTTCCCGAGCCACCCTTCCTGACCTTTTCGGCGAGCTTCGCGGCGGCGCCGGCATCCCCTCTGTATTTCGCCGCGACTTCGATGTACGGGGGACCCACCAGTCTCCTGTCGATGGCATGGCAGGCGGTGCAGCCGGACTGTTTCAGGAGGTCTTCGCCGGCATCGGCTCGAACGGAACCGGCCGCAAGGATGCCTGCGGCGGCCACTACCACGACGGCATGTTTCATCGAATCTCCGGGAGTGAAAATCGGTGCCGTCCGAATCGTAGCGGACAGCGCGCTCCGTCGCCAGTAACGTCCGATCGCTCCCGACGTTGACCGCCGGCAGCACGCGTGTCCGATCGGGCCGAAGCGCAATGCCCGTTCCCGTCGTTCGATGACGGGCTTCGCTCGGCGCCGCAGCGCGCCGATCGCCTCCCGTCGCGCGGGCGCCACCATTCGAAACCGGAACTCACGTGGCCAGCAATCGCTCGACCTCTGCCAGCGTCGCGACCGGAGGCAGGCATTCGGTTCCCCGGCAGATCCAGGCTGCGCCGCCACCCGACGGAACGCGTCCCTTGGCCAGCTTCGCCGGCACGCTCGCGCCGGCAATGTTGAACACGCGCACCGCGGGCCTCGCGTTCCGTTCGAGGGCTCGCTGCCACTCGGCGCAGACCGCGGGGTCGCCGGCGAGCAGCACCGAGCCCGGCGGGACGAGAGCTTCCTCGAGCGCGACGAGCAACGACGCGTATCCGCCTGGCGAGCGCTCGAGGTCCGGCGCAAACAGGCGCACCGCGCGCTCCGCGGCCTCGACGTAGCGCGGCTCCGCCGCAAGATGTCCCAGCGCGATCAGGGCGCGAGCCGCGATCCCGTTGCCGGAGGGCGTCGCGTTGTCGTGTCCCGGCTTGCCGCGGTGAATCAGCCGCTCGTGATCGTGGCCGGTGAAGAAGAATCCGCCGCGGTCACGATCCTCGAACTGCGCGAGCAGAACTTCGGCGATTTCACAGGCCCATGCGAAGTCGGCGGCGCGGAACCTCGTCTGCATCAGCTCGACGAGCGCGGCGAGCAGGAACGCGTAGTCGTCGAGATACGCATTGAGATGCACCCGGTCGCCCTTGCGGGTGGCCAGGAGCCGTCTGCCGCGCCACGCGGTGCCGTGCAGCGCGTCGCCGGCCGCGATCGCGACGTCGGCCCACGCGGGTACGTCCAGCGCGCGGGACGCGCGCGCGAGCCCCGCGATCGCCAGCGCGTTCCACGAGGTCAGGATCTTGTCGTCGAGCCCGGGGCGCACACGCCGCGCGCGCGCCGCCAGCAGCGTTTCCTTCGCCGCGGCGAGCCGCGACTGCGCCTCCGTCAACGGCAGGCCGAGCTTCGCCGCCACGGACTCCAGCGGCTCCGCGACCCGCAGGTTCCACGCCTGCCCCTCGAAGTTGGGTGCGGCATCGAGACCCCAGTGCGGCGCGGCGACCGCGTATTCGGCCGCCGAAAGAAGGCTTTGCATCTCGCCGGCCGACCACACGTAGAATTTTCCTTCCTCACCCTCGCTGTCGGCGTCCAGGCTCGAAAAGAACGCACCGTCCGGCGCGCGCATTTCCCGCGTCATCCAGCCGACGATGCCGCGCGCAACTTCGGCAAACCTCGCATCCCCCGTCATGCGCGCCAGTTCGGCGTACAGGCCGAGCAGGGGGCCGTTGTCATAGAGCATCTTCTCGAAATGCGGGATGCTCCATTCGGCGTCCACGCTGTAGCGGCAGAAGCCGCCGCCCAGCTGGTCGTGGATGCCGCCATCGGCCATGCGCGACAGCGTCAACCGGGCAATGAAGAGCGCCTCGGCATCGGCGGAGAGCGCGGCCGCGCGAAGGCAGGAATCGAGGTCCGTCGGATGCGGAAACTTGGGCGCCGCACCGAAACCGCCGTGCACCGGATCGGCGCTGCGCTTGAGGCCGGCCAGCGCCGCCGCCGGCGCCGACGCGGGCAACGCGCCGTCGCCGCCCGGCTCGGGCTCGAGGGATGCAAGCGCGTCCCTGAGCCGCGCGGTCTGTTCGGCGATCGCCGGACCCTGTTCGCGGTACGCGGCCGCAATCCGCGGCAGCAGGTCGAGAAATCCGGTCATCCCGTAGCGGCCGTGCTTCGGAAAATACGTTCCTCCGAAGAACGGATCCCCTTCCGGCGTGAGGAACATCGTCAGCGGCCAGCCACCCGAGCGGCGCGTGAGCAGCGCGTGGGAAGTCTGGTAGATCTGATCGAGGTCCGGCCGCTCTTCGCGGTCCACCTTGATGTTGACGAAGTTCGCGTTCATCACCGCGGCCACCTCGGCATCCTCGAAGGATTCGTGCGCCATGACGTGGCACCAATGGCACGCCGAGTAGCCTATCGACAGCAGAATCGGTTTCCGTTCGCTGCGCGCCAGCGCGAGCGCGTCCTCGCCCCACGGGCGCCAGTCGACGGGGTTGCCGGCATGCTGCAGCAGATAGGGGCTGGTCTCGCCCGCGAGGTGGTTCTGCATCCGCGCTAGGGGTCCGGACCGCCCCATTCGGCACCGAACGAAGCGAGGCGGCGCTGCGCCCGCCGGGCGCAAGGCCCCGGGCCGAAGCGGCGGCACGTCCCCTGGCGAAAGGCGGCAACGCGGCAACCGGCGCGGGGCGCCCGCCCGACGGTCTTGCAGGGGGTGGTACGGGCCACGGGGAATCCGCCGGCGCGTCCGCCCTGGGCGCGAAGCCAGCGACGCAGGCGGCGAATCAGTTCGTCTCTTCGAACGCGACGCGCTCGAAATCCGCGCCGCGCTGCACGAGCCGCGTCAGCCGGAACCGCCGCTCGCGACCGGCGTCGAGCGAGCGCAGCACGCGGCTCGGATTGAACGAGCGCGGCGGCAGGATGAGGCTCGGCTTGTCGTCCGGCGCCTCGCCGAGCAGCAGCGACGGCAGCGACGGTTCCTCGGCAACGCTCGTCGAAAGCGGCCGCAGGGGAATCGCCCTGGGCGTGCCGGACCAGAGCCGAAGCGAAACGGCGAGGTCGCCATTTGCGCCCAGCGCAACCCGCGTCACGCACGCGAGGCGCATGCGCTCCTCGTCGCGGACGGCTACCAGCTGGTCCAGCGCCCATCGATGGTGGGATCCCGAGGTGCGCGCCACCGACGCCTCGCGCCACTCGTACGTCCCCGTCCACCGCTCCCATTCCCACGTGCGTTCGGCGTCTTCCTTTCCGCGGTCGTAGTCGGTGAGCGCGACCAGCGTCTGCAGGTGCTGTGCCGCCTGAAACGACATTCGATCCTGCGGACCCTTGCGCTCGAACGTGCGGCCGCCGATGCGGAAATAGGCGGCGCCCACACCTCCTGCGCACAATTCGACGGTCGAGCGGACCTCGTCGGTGGCGCGTCGCGGCGACTGATACCATTTCGCGTCGAGATGTCCGAGCAGCGCCGTGCATTGCTCGACGCTGCAGTCGTGCCCAAGCTGCAGCTCCGCCGGATTGGCGCCGGTCTGCAGCCGCTTCAGGCGCCCGCGGACGCTGGTGGCGAGCTTGCCGGGATACCCGAAGCGCATCGAAGGCCCGGTAGGCTCCGGCGCGGACACTGCGAGCGTCGCGCCGTCGTGGCTGTCGAGATCGATGCAGATGACCGGGCCTTCGGTTTCCCGCTGCTGCGAATACGGGAACACCTTGCGCGCCCACATGCCGAGCCACCGATCGGTGAGCTCGATCTGCTTGACGCTCATCGAGCACGGATCGGCGAGCCCGAGCAGCAGCGCGTGGCTGTAGGTCGAGTAGCAGGAGATCCCGATGGCGTTGGGCATCAGGTCGTCCGACACGGCGGTCACCGCGCATTCCAGCATCTCGGCAAGCCGGTAATACGCGTGCAGCTCCTGCCATAGCGTCGGCGGCGCGACGCGCCGCGCAAGACCATAGACCAGCACGAGCTGCTTTCCGACATAGAGCCCGCGCTGCAGCAACTTGGACTTGACGCCCGCCAGATCGGGGTCGCCTTCGAGCACCGGTTTCAGGCACGCCGAGTATTGCTCCCAGAGCGCCTGCCACAGGACCAGCGCCTGCTCGGCCGCCTCGAGTTCGCGGTCAACGGCGGGCTGAGGCTTGCCGGCGTAACGGCGGGCGAGTTCGGTGTGCAGATGCGCGACCTGGTCGCGCAGCACTTCGGCGATCGTCGCGCGCTCGCGCGGCGCGAACGTGGCGGCCGACAGCGCCCGCAGCTGCCCGTATACGGCTTCGAATACCTGCGCCACATTGGTCAGCGGCAGGCCCTTGGCCCAGCGTTTTGCGCTGTCGGCGTCGGCGAAACCCAGCGGCGGCACCGGCGCCGCGCTCGGACCCTTGCCCGCCGCGGCCGCAGGCGCGGGGCCGGGCGGCGCATTCGCAATCACCGGTGAATTGGAGTCGCTCATCGGGACCAATCGTGGGACTTTTGCGCCGGCGTGCGACAGACGGCAACGGTCCGCGCGTGCGCATCCCGCCGGGCCGGCGGCATGCCGACACGCCGGCGCCCGCGCCGTACCTGTGCCGAGGAATTCGAAGCGTTGGCGGATTGCGGGCTCATGGGCCGATGAAGGTAGGGCATAGGTTGCCGGGGGCCGCAAAAATCATTCTGGTCGCATAGAACCGTCCAACGAGCGCCGCGGCGACACGCTGCGCGCCGCCTGGGTGCCGGATCGGCGCTGCCGTCGATCGCCATCACGCCGACCTGACCGCTTTGATCGTTGCGGGCAAGATTGCGACCGCCGAGCCGTGCTCAATTCCATGGCGTACGCCGCTGCCGACTGCGCCGCCGGCGGTCGCTGCGTGGCCCCCGGAACGTTCATTGCAGCGATCCCCCGCCGCATTCCTGGTGCGGCGCACAACCCCATCGGGACTTTATAGCACAAACCGGAGGGCGCTCGCCCTACCGCGCGGCGTCCGGGAAGGGCGTCCGGTCGGGCCATGTCGTGAATTTTCGGCAGGCGCCAAGGTGATTCTTCCGGCGCGCGCCGCCGGCCTGCGCCGTACCTTGGCGTCATTGCTTCCAATGCCCTGCCCCCGGTTACGGACCCCCCGGGTCGCGGCGCACGCTTCCTCCACCCCCCGCGGCGCCTCCGGCGCTTGCGCCGGTCGTCGCCACGGGGGCTTTTCCGGCTACCGCCCCGCGCGCGGGATCCGTTCCAGCCGGCACGAAAGGATTCGCGATGGACAGGGTCGCGCTCAACGAAGCCCGTCGTCACTCCAGCTACGTCATTGCGTGCACGCCCGCCCCGGATGCCCGGCACCAACGGCATGGACTGACCCGATCCGGACTGGCCGTTGCCGCCGCATACATCGCGCTCGGAATTGCCGTCCCCTGGCTCCTGCTGGACGCCCCGCCGTCGCTCTATGAAATCGTGGCGACGCGCGCCTGCGCCACCGGGTCGCCGTCGAAGCCCGTCGAAGCCCCCGCCCCGGGGGCCGTCGCGACGTTCGATTGAGCGCGCGTCCGGGCGCGCCGGTTCGGGTCTTCGCTGCCCTCGAGCGCGCGCCCCGGGTCGACGGGCGGACGCTCCGTATCAGACGAGCACGCGTTCGATGCCGCCCGCGTTGGCTTTCGCCACGTAGTCCTGCATCCAGTCCGGCCCGAGGATCCGCCTGGCCATCTCGACCACGATATAGTCGGCGACCGTTCCCGCGTCGTCGTCGAAGCGTGAGAGTCCCTGCAGACACGAGGGACATGACGTCAGAATCCGGACCTCGCCGCCGAAGCCGTCGGCGCGCGCTACGGCGGCGCCTTTGCGCATCTCCTCCTCCTTCCGGAACCTCACCTGCGTCGATATGTCCGGGCGCGTCGTCGCGAGCGAGCCCGATTCGCCGCAGCAGCGGTCGCTCAGTGCCACGCCGGCGCCCATCAGCCCGTTGACGACGGCGAGCGGGGCATACGTCTTCATCGGCGTGTGGCAGGGGTCGTGGTACATGTACCGCGTCCCCGCCACGCCTTCGAGCTGCACGCCCTTCTCCAGCAGATACTCGTGGATATCGAGCAGCCGGCAACCCGGGAATATCTTGTCGAACTCGTACTTCTGGAGCTGGTCCATGCACGTGCCGCAGGAAACGAGGACCGTCCGGATGTCGAGGTAGTTGAGCGTGTTGGCGACGCGGTGGAACAGCACCCGATTGCCGGTGATGATCTGCCGGCCGCGGACCTCGTTGCCCGAAGCCGTCTGCGGATAGCCGCAGCACAGATACCCCGGCGGCAGCACCGTCTGCGTGCCGAGGTGGTAGAGCATCGCCTGCGTGGCGAGCCCGACCTGCGAGAAGAGACGCTCCGAGCCGCATCCCGGAAAATAGAACACCGCGTCGGCGTCCTCGCCGGCGATGCGGGGGTCGCGGATGATCGGCACGACGGCATCGTCTTCGATGTCGAGCAGCGCGCGGGCCGTGCGCTTCGGCACACCCTTCGGCATCGGCTTGTTCACGAAGTGGATCGCCTGCGCCACCGGCGGCGGCCGTCCCACCGTCGCGGGCGGGGACTCGGTCTGGGCCCGGATCAGGCCGAGCCGCCGGGCGATGCGGTGGGCAAGGCGCTGGCCGAGAAATCCCCAATCGATCAGCACGCGCTTGGCGACCTTGATCGTCGCCGGATCCGTCGCGTTGAGGAAGAACATCGTCGCCGCGGCGCCGGGATTCCATTTCTTCTTCCCTTCGCGGCGCAGCAGGTTGCGCATCGCCACCGAAACGTCGCCGAAGTCGATGTCGACCGGGCAGGGATTCCTGCACTTGTGGCATACGGTGCAGTGATCGGCGACGTCGGAGAATTCGTCGAAGTGCCGCAGGCTCACGCCGCGCCGCGTCTGCTCCTCGTACAGGAACGCCTCGATCAACAGCGAGGTGGCGAGGATCTTGTTGCGCGGGGAGTAGAGCAGGTTTGCGCGCGGCACATGCGTCGCGCATACCGGCTTGCACTTGCCGCAGCGCAGGCAATCCTTCACCGAGTCGGCGACGCGGCCGATTTCCGACGCTTCGAGTATCAGGCTCTCGTGACCGATCAGCGAAAAGCTCGGCGTGTAGGCGTTGGACAGGTCGGCTCCCGCGAGCAGCTTGCCGGCGTTGAACCGGCCCTCCGGATCGATCCTGCGCTTGTAGGCCGCAAAGGGCTCCATCTCGCCCGCGGTCAGGTACGCGAGCTTGGTGATGCCGATTCCGTGCTCTCCGGAAATGACGCCACCCAGGCGGCGCGCGAGCACCATGATCCGGGCGACCGCGGCGTTCGCCTCGCGCAGCATCGCGTAGTCGTCGGAATTGATGGGGATGTTGGTATGCACGTTGCCGTCGCCGGCGTGCATGTGCAGCGCGACGAACACCCGGCTTCGCAGCAGGTCGCGGTGGATCGACCTGCAGCGCGCCATCACCGGAGCGAACGCCAGGCCGGCGAAGATCTCGCCCAGCGGCACCGCGAGCTCGGACTTCCACGAAACGACGACCGAACGCTCCTGGAGCGCCGCGAAGGTCACGTCGATGCGGTCCAGCAGGTCTTGCCAGCGCGCGCGCGTCGCGGCGAGGAGCGCGCGCGCTTCCTCGACCTTCCCGTCCAGCGCGTCCCGCGCCGGCCGCGCGTCGTCGCCGGGTCCCCAGACCTGCTCGAGGGACGTTCCGGAGAAGACTGCCGCCAGCGCGTCGCAGAGCGCCAGCTTGTTGCCGATCGACAGTTCGATGTTGATCCGCTCGATGCCGTCGGTATAGTCGCCGAGACGGTCGAGCGGGATGACGACGTCCTCGTTGATCTTGAAGGCGTTGGTATGCCTGGCGATCGCCGCCGTGCGCGCCCGGTCGAGCCAGAATTTCTTCCGCGCGTCGGCCGACACCGCGACGAACCCTTCGGCGCCGCGCGCGTTCGCGATCCGTATGACTTCCGAGGCGGCCTTCGCCACCGCGGCGTCGGATTCGCCGACGATGTCGCCCAGCAGCACCATTTTCGGACGGCCGTGGCGCTTCGCCTTCGTCGCGTAGCCGACCGCCTTCACATAACGTTCGTCGAGGTGTTCGAGTCCGGCGAGCATCGCCCGCGACGGCGCCGCGACGGCCGAGAGTCCGTCGACGTAACGCTTGATCTCGACGATCGCGGGTGTGGAATCCCTGACGTTCCCGAAGAACTCGAGGCAGAACGTCCGCACCGCGGGCGGCATCCGGTGCAGAGCGAATCGCGCGCTGACGATCAGCCCGTCGCAGCCCTCCTTCTGGATGCCCGGCAGGCCCGCGAGGAACTTGTCGGTGACGTCCTTGCCCAGCCCGGCCTTACGGAACGACGACCCCGGAATCGCCAGCGTCTGCCTGCGCTCGACGGTCTTGCCGTCGGTCTTCAGCCAGGCGAGCTCGAAGGTGGCGACGGGCACCTCGTGGATCTTGCCGAGGTTGTGGTCGACGCGCGTCACCTGCAACCATTCGGCGTCGGGCGTCACCATTTTCCACGACACCAGATTGTCGATTGCCGTGCCCCAGAGGACCGCCTTCTTGCCCCCGGCATTCATGGCGACGTTGCCGCCGATGCACGACGCGTCGGCGGATGTCGGATCCACCGCGAAGACCAGTCCCGCCGCGTCCGCGGCCTCCATCACGCGGCGCGTGACTACCCCGGCGCCGCAATCGATCGTCGGAACCGGGTCCGGCCGGCCCGGGACGGGGATGTGCTCGATCGCGGAAAGGCGCTCGAGTTTCTCGGTGTTGATGACCGCCGAGCGCGGCGTGAGCGGCACCGCGCCGCCGGTGTAGCCGGTGCCGCCTCCGCGCGGAATGATGGTGAGACCGAGCTCGATGCATCCCGCCACCAGGCCCCGCACCTCCGCTTCGGTCTGCGGATAGAGGACGACGAACGGGTATTCGACGCGCCAGTCGGTCGCATCGGTCACGTGCGAAACGCGGGCGAGACCGTCGAACGCGATGTTGTCCCGGCGCGTATGGCGCACCAGGACGCGCACTGCCTTGCCGCGCAGCGCCGCCGTCTCGCGGAACGAGGCCTCGAATCCGTCGACGGCGATGCGCGCCGACGCGAGCAGCTGCAGGACGCTGGCGTCGCGGCGGAGGTCGGCCCCGGCGTTCGCCAGCCGCCGCTTGTCGACCTCGCCCAGCCGATGCCGCATCGCCTCGACCAGCAGTCGCAGCCGCTTGGGGTTGTCGAGCAGATCGTCCTGAAGGTACGGGTTGCGCGTGACCACCCAGATGTCGCCCAGCACTTCGAACAGCATCCGCGCCGAGCGGCCGGTGCGGCGTTCGGCGCGCAGCTCGTCCAGAAGGCCCCACATGTCCGCACCGAGAAGCCGAATCACGATCTCGCGGTCGGAGAACGACGTGTAGTTGTACGGAATCTCGCGCAGCCGCGGGGAGCTTTCCGGCGCTTGGGCGCCGGCGGTCGGGAGTTCGGTGGCAAGATTCATGGAACCCGACAGTTTACCGCAGCGCAACATCGGGCGATCGCTGCCGGGCGGGCCACGCCGCCGCCAGCCGTCCTGCGGATTCCCGACTCACGACAGCAGCTCGAGGCCCGTCGCAAGCACCCAGTAGCGCGCGAATTTTCCGACGGCCATGAACAGCAGCGCGGCCGCCGCATTCTGGCGCAGCCATCCCGCCGCGACGCACAGTGCGTCGCCGATGAGCGGCGCCCACGCCAGCAGCAACGCCGGGGCGCCGTAGCGGCGCATCCATGCCGCCGCGCGCCCGTCGCGCGGCCGGGGAAACAGGCGGCCGATCAGGTACGAGGTGAACCCGCCCAGCGTGTTGCCGAATGTGGCCACGGCGAGGGCCGACCATTTGAGTTCCGGCGCGTGGTGCAGCAGCGCGACCAGGGCGAGTTCGGAATTGCCGGGAAGCAGGGTCGCGGAAAGGAAGCTGCTGGCGAATAGGCCCCAGAGCCCGACGGATTCGAAGGTGGCGTCCATCGCGGGGCGTCGGCGCGGCGTTTTCCGATCGCGGCGAGAGGGCGCCCGCAGGCGGCGACCCTCCGCGCCCGCTTCGCTACACCGTCCAGTCGAGGATGACCTTGCCGCTTTCGCCGGACAGCATCCTGGCGAACGCCGCCTCGAAATCGTCGACGGCGAAATGGTGGGTGATCATCGGCGCAAGGTCGAGCCCGCTCTGCAGCATCGCCACCATCTTGTACCAGGTCTCGAACATCTCGCGCCCGTAGATGCCCTTGATCTCGAGCCCCTTGAATATGACCTGGTTCCAGTCGATCGCCATGTTCGACGGCGGGATCCCGAGCATCGCCACCTTTCCCCCGTGGTTCATGCATTCGAGCATGCCGGTAACGGCCTCGGGCACGCCGGACATCTCCATCCCCACGTCGAAGCCTTCCGTCATCCCGAGTTCGCCCATCACCTCGCGCAGCTTCGTGCGCCCGACGTTGACGGCACGGGTCGCCCCCATCCGCTTCGCGAGGCCGAGCCGGTAGTCGTTCACGTCGGTGATGACGACGTGCCGCGCACCGACGTGCCTGGCGATGGCCGCGGCCATGATGCCGATCGGCCCGGCGCCGGTGATCAGCACGTCCTCGCCGACGAGGTTGAACGACAGCGCCGTGTGCGTTGCATTTCCGAACGGATCGAATATCGACGCGAGGTCATCCGGAATGTCGTCGGGAATGGGAAAGGCGTTGAATGCCGGGATGACGAGGTATTCCGCGAAGGCCCCCTCGCGATTGACCCCGACGCCGACGGTGTTGCGGCACAGGTGGCGACGGCCGGCGCGGCAGTTGCGGCAGGAGCCGCAGGTGATGTGCCCTTCGCCGGAGACGCGCGCGCCGATCTCGAATCCGCGGACCTCCACTCCCATGTCGACGACTTCTCCGACGTATTCGTGGCCTACGTGCATGGGCACCGGAATCGTACGTTGGGCCCAGTCGTCCCATTTCCAGATGTGGATGTCGGTGCCGCAGATCGCGGTCTTGCGGATGCGGATCATCACGTCGTTGTGCCCGACTTCCGGCTTCGCGACCTGGGTGAGCGTGAGGCCGGGCGCGCGCTCGAGCTTGGCCAGGGCTTTCATCGTCGTCTCCGTTGCGTGCTGGCTGTCAGTGCAGGACGCTGAGGTCGCGCCCGACCCTGGCGAATGCCTCGACCGCCCGGTCGATGTGCGCATCGGTGTGCCCGGCGCTCATCTGCGTGCGTATGCGCGCCTTCCCCCGGGGGACCACCGGGTAGGAAAAGCCGATCACGTAGATGCCTTCCGCCAGCAGCGCGTCGGCCATGCGCGTCGCGAGCTCCGCATCCCCGAGCATCACTGGAACGATCGGATGGCCGCCGGGCACCAGCGAAAAGCCCAGCGTCGTCATCTCGCGGCGGAAGCGCTCGCCGTTCTCGCGAACGCGTCGTCGCAGCGCGCCGCCCTCGGCGCCGCCGAGGAGTTCGAGCACCGCCAGCGACGCGGCCGCGATGCTCGGGGCGAGCGTGTTGGAGAAGAGGTAGGGCCGCGAGCGCTGGCGCAGCAGCGCGACGACCTCCTTCCGCGCCGCGACGTACCCGCCCGACGCGCCGCCCATCGCCTTCCCCAGCGTGCCGGTGACGATGTCGATGCGGCCTTCGACGCCCGCAAGCTCCGGCGTTCCGCGGCCGCCGTCGCCGACGAAGCCGACCGCGTGCGAATCGTCGACCATCGTCAGTGCACCGTGGCGCCCGGCGATATCGCAAATCGACCGCAGGTCGGCGACGATGCCATCCATCGAGAAAACGCCGTCGGTCGCGATAAGCTTGAATCGCGCGCCGGCGGCATCGGCTTCCGCGAGCTTCGCCGCTAGATCCGCCATGTCGTTGTTGCGATAACGGTAGCGCCTCGCCTTGCACAGGCGGATGCCGTCGACGATGCTCGCGTGGTTCAGTTCGTCGCTGATCACGGCGTCCTCCTCGCCGAGCAGCGTCTCGAACAGCCCGCCGTTGGCGTCGAAGCAGCTCGAGTACAGGATGCAGTCTTCCATTTTCAGGAACGCGGCGAGCGCCGACTCCAGTTCCGCATGCACGGTCTGCGTGCCGCAGATGAAACGCACCGAGGCCATGCCGAAACCGTGGCGGTCGAGGCCGGCCTTCGCCGCGCGCAGGAGCCGCGGATCGTTGGCGAGCCCGAGATAGTTGTTCGCACAGAAGTTGAGCACCCGGCGTCCGTCGGAGAGCGCGATCTCCGCGCCCTGCGGACCCTCGATCACCCGCTCCGACTTGCGCAGGCCGTCGGCGCGAATCCGTTCCAGGATTTCGCGCAGATGCGACAGGTAGCGGTCACGCATCGGGGTGGCCCTTCTCGAACCGAACGAAAGTCGGGGTGCAGGCCGCCATCTTAACGCGCAAGCCAGGCGGGAGACGGCAGGCATTCACATTCGATCGAAGCGGCGATAGCCGACGCCTTCGGCGATGTGCGCGACGCCGATCGCCGGGCTGTCCGCGAGATCCGCGATCGTGCGCGCGACCTTGAGGATGCGGTGGTAGGCGCGCGCCGACAACGACAGCCGCGACATCGCCTGCGCCAGCAGCGCCGCGCCGGGAGCGTCGGGCACGCAGTGCGCGTCGATCTCGCGGGGGAGAAGGCGCGCGTTGGGCTTTCCCTGGCGCCGCGTCTGCCGCTCACGGGCGCGTGTCGTTTGCGCGCGAACGTCGGCCGTCGCGGCCGGCGGGCACCCGTGCTCGCTCGCGACATCGACCCGAGCCGTCATCGCCTCCGCCGACAGCGCGGGCACCTCGATCCCGATGTCGATCCGGTCCAGCAGCGGTCCGGAAACGCGGCTGCGGTAGCGCGCGATGCGATCTGGGGAACAATGGCAGCGCCCGCTCTCGTGGCCAAGCCAGCCGCAGGGGCAGGGGTTCATCGCCGCCACGAACTGGAATTGCGCGGGAAAGGTGCTTTGCCGCGCAGCGCGCGAAATGTGGATCACGCCCGACTCGAGCGGCTCGCGCAGCGCGTCCAGCACGCGCCGCTCCCATTCCGGGAGTTCGTCCAGAAACAGCACGCCGTGATGCGCGAGCGATATCTCTCCCGGCCGCGGATCGCTGCCGCCGCCGGTGAGGGCGACGGCGCTCGCCGTATGGTGCGGCGCGCGAAAGGGCCGCACGGCCCACGTCGACGGCGAGAAGCTCCCCGCGAGCGAGGCGATGGCGGCGCTCGCCAGGGCCTCGTCTTCGGAGAGCGGAGGGAGGATCCCGCACAGCCGCTGGGCAAGCATCGACTTGCCGGCGCCCGGCGGGCCGATCATCAACAGGCTGTGCGCGCCGGCCGCGGCGATCGTGAGCGCACGCTTCGCGTGCGCCTGGCCGCGCACGTCCGACAGGTCGGCCGCCGGTGTCGGACGATCGGCGGGGGTCAGCGGGGCGAGCGGAGGTATCGGCGCGCTACCGGTGAGATGGGCGCAGACGGCGAGCAGCGACGCTGCCGGATGGACGACGGCGCCGCGCACCAGCGCCGCCTCGCCCGCACTGGCCGCCGGCAGGACGAACGCGCGTCCATCGCGGCGCGCGCAGAGGGCCATGGGCAGCGCCCCGCGAATCGGGCGCAGCGCACCGCCCAGCGCAAGTTCGCCGGCGAATTCGTAACCGGCAAGCGTCTTGCCGGGAATCTGCTGCGTCGCGGCGAGGATGCCCAGCGCGATGGGCAGGTCGAAGCGGCCGGACTCCTTCGGCAGATCGGCGGGGGCGAGGTTGACGGTGATCTTGCGCGCCGGGAAATCGAACTGCGCATTCTGCAGCGCGGCGCGGACGCGATCGCGCGATTCCTTGACCTCGGTGTCCGGCAGTCCGACCAGGTTGAAGGCCGGCAGGCCCCCGGCGAGGTGCGACCTCGACCGTGACGAGCGGCGCATCGAGACCGGCGAGACCGCGGGAGAGTCACCACCGCGAGTGACATGGACCGCCGGCGCCGGGGGTAGCGCGCACTGTAGAGGACGTGCGTCCGGCGGCGTGTCGGCGAGAGGCTACTCCTCGCCGCCCGCGGAAGAGGCGGTCGTGCTCGAGCTCGGCGATCCGCGCTTCCAGCGCTTCGAGCTTCTCGCGCGTCTTCAGCAGCACCTGCGCCTGCACATCGAACTCCGCGCGCGGAACGAGATCGAGACGCGCGAGGCCGACGCCAGCATGGCCTTCACATTCTTCTGCGAGTCCTTCGCGGGCTAATTTCGATCGCCTGGCCGATCTTGCGCGGCGAGTCATCGAAGTCCTTGCGGTTCAGCATGAGCGGAACTCCTCCGGTCGAAGCAGGGCGTAACGATTCGGTCGAGTCTAGCAAAGACCCATCGCAGCCACGCCCTCGATCCTCCGCGTACGCCGGTACGCGGCGCGCGCGAGCCCTCCGCCCGAAGGCGTGCGCACCGGGCGGCCAGTGCACCAAGCCTAGTGCGGCCAGGCGGGGCCGCGCTGTGTGCGGCGCAGCAATTGTTATTCAACTCACATTATTTTTAAACGTTTTGCTGCCCTGGCACACGAAATGCTGCATGTGGGGTGAGACCGCAGCACCAGGTCCGTTTTCTGTCCATGCTCCAAGGGGAAGCCATCATGCCCACGCGAACCGTCCGCAATCGTCGCTCACCGCACTTGGCCGCGCTGCGCCTCGCCGCGCCGATGTCCGCGCAGACGCCGCACCCGCACCGGCCGCTGCGCCGGCGCCCGAGCCCGACTGGACGTTCACCGGCAACGTCGGTCTGTACTCGCAGTACGTGTTCCGCGGAATCTCGCAGACGAACGAAAAGCCCGCGCTCCAGGGCGGCTTCGATCTCGGCCACAAGAGCGGCCTCTACGCCGGCACCTGGGCGTCGAACATCAGCTGGCTGTCCGACGGCAATCCGCCGTCGGCTCCGCCGCCGGCCCCGTCGGCGAGCCTGGAGTGGGACTTCTACGGCGGCTACAAGGGCAGCCTGCCCGCCGACTTCGGCTACGACCTCGGCGTCCTGTACTACTGGTACCCCGGCACATGTACCCGAGCAACTACACGTCGCCCAACACGACGGAGCTCTACGCCGCGCTGACATGGAAGTTCCTCGTCGTTCAAGTACAGCTGGAGCGCGAACGACAAGACCTTCGGCATTCCCGATTCGCGCGGGTCGCAATACCTGGATCTCACGGCGTCGTACGACATCATCGAAAAGGTCAACGACGCCATCGGCAAGGTGACGGTGTTCGGCCACGTCGGCAAGCAGTACTTCCACAACAGCAGCGTCTTCGACTACAGCGACTGGAAGATCGGCGCATCGACCGAGATCTACGGCGTGACGGTGGGCATCTACGGCACGGGAACGAACGCTCAGGAGTCTGCCTACACGAACAACTACGGCAAGAACATTGCCGCGAACCAGTTCGTCGCCTACCTGCAGAAGACGTTCTGATCCGGCGCAGCGCTGCGCTTTCCCACCGCATACGGAGGGACACCATGAAGCTCGTTACCGCGATCATCAAGCCATTCAAACTCGACGAGGTCCGCGAGGCCCTGTCGGCGATCGGCGTGCAGGGCGTCACCGTCACCGAGGTCAAGGGGTTCGGCCGGCAGAAGGGCCACACCGAGCTCTACCGCGGCGCTGAGTACGTCGTCGACTTCCTGCCGAAAGTGAAAGTCGAAGCCGCAATCAAGGAGGACCTGCTCGACCGCGTCATCGAAGCGATCGAGAAGGCTGCCAAGACCGGCAAGATCGGCGACGGGAAGATCTTCGTCTCGAATCTCGAACAGGTCGTGCGCATCCGCACCGGCGAAACCGGCGCTGACGCGCTCTAAGGGGAACTTTCATGAAGCGATTGCTCGCAATACTCACGCTCGCCGGCGCGCTCACCGGGGCGTTCGCGCCCTGCGCCGCCGCTTCCGCGTTCGCCGACGCCGCCACGCCGATGGTCCTGGCGCAGGCGACCGACACCAAGGCGCCGCCGGCGGGCGCCGCTCCGGCTCCTGCCGCGGCGGCCGCTCCCTCCGCTGCGCCGGCCCTGCCGCTGCAGCCGCCGCTGCGCCAGCCGCCACCGCCGCACCGGCGCCGACGCCGAACAAGGGCGACGTCTCGTGGATGCTGATCTCCACGGCGCTCGTCCTGATGATGAGCGTGCCCGCATTGGCGCTCTTCTACGGCGGGATGGTCCGCTCGAAGAACATGCTGTCGGTGCTGATGCAGGTGTTCGTCGTCTTCTCGCTGATCACCGTGCTGTGGTGCGTCTACGGCTACAGCCTCGCGTTCACCGAGGGCAACGCGTACTTCGGCAGCCTGGACCGGCTGTTCCTCAAGGGCACGTTCGACGCCGCGAAGGGCGAATACTCGATGGCGGCGACGTTCTCCAAGAACACGCCGCTGCCCGAGCTCGTCTACGTTGCGTTCCAGGCGACGTTCGCGGCGATCACCGTCTGCCTGATCCTGGGCGCCTTCGCCGAGCGTGCGAAGTTCTCCGCCGTGCTGCTGTTCTCGGTCCTCTGGTTCACCTTCCGTACCTGCCGA
>CAVZYI010000001.1:0-24966 GCA_963779445.1 uncultured beta proteobacterium | reverse complement strand
GCGAAGTACGGCAAGCCCGCCCATACCGCGCATCCCAAGTTCGTGACCCAGAAGGGCTCGCCCGACGAGAACACCATTCTGACCTGGGTGGTACCGACCGGCTCGGTCGAGGCATCGCGTTATGCGGGGAACGTCAGCCGCTCCTCGGTGACGCTGAGCCTGGATTCCTGGGACGAGGAGCATGCCCGGAGGAAGGCGCAGCCGAAGCAGGACGTGAAGAAGCGCTGACGGCCAGGACGCGGCGGCGATGCCTTCGACCTACCCTTCGCTCACCCCGTGGGCGCGCGCGACCGGCGCGGCTCTCCCGAGGTTCCAACGCGCTCCGGAATCCCGAACTTGACCCGCGCCGCAGCCACCACCGTGCTATTCGTCTGCCTGGGCAACATCTGCCGTTCACCGACGGCCGAAGGTGTCTTCCGCGCCGCCGCCGAGCGCGCCGGTCTCGCCGCGCAGGTGCGCGTCGACTCCGCCGGCCTGGGCGATTGGCATGCGGGTTCGCCTCCCGATGCCCGGGCGGTTCGCGCCGCAAAGCTTCGCGGCTACGACCTGTCGGCGATCCGCGCGCGGCAGATCGAGGCCGCCGACTTTTCCCGCTTCGACTGGATCCTGGCGATGGATCACTCGAACCTGCAGGCCTTGAACGCCATGAAGCCGCGCGATTTCCGCGGGCATCTCGGGCTGTTCCTCGATCTCGTCCCGGATACCGGTTTGCGCGAGGTGCCCGATCCGTTTTTCGGCGGGCCGCAAGGATTCGAAACGGTGCTCGATCTGGTCGAGAAGGCGAGCGCGGCGCTCGCCGTGCGCGTGCGCGACGGACTCGCCGGTCGACGGGACGACGCCGGCCGCAATCAGTAGATGCCGGCGGAAATCCCGGCGGCAAGCGTCGCGCCGATTTCCTCGCAGCGCGCGAGGATCGCTTCGGGAACGGCGTGGGATTGCGCGGTCAGGCCGCTCTGGTAGACCAGCCCGGGATGGACCTTGTTGAGGCGCAGCCCCGTCGCGACCCGGTCGACCTGCAGCATCGCTCCCGCACCGTCGGTGCCCGCACAGACCAGCACCGTGTACGGCCGGCCCTCGACCCGACCCTCGCAGGGGTAGTACACACGCTCGAGGAAGTCCTTCACCATGCCGCTCATGCCGCCGAAATTCTCCGACGTGGCGACCAGCAGCGCATCGGTGCCGAGAAGGTCGTCGACCCCGCTTTCGGCGGCCCGCTTGAGCGTGGTGGCGACGTCGGCGATGGTCAGCGCACCGGCGTAGGCCGCCTCCGCCAGCTGCTCCGTGCAGCCCAACTGGGTATGGAACACGATCAGCAGCCGTTTCATCGGCTTCGATCGTAGCACTCGCGCGCAAGAGAAAGGCGGGCCGCAGCCCGCCTTTCGGTGCCTCAGGAAGCGACGCGCAATCAGGTCGTCGGCGGTGCGGGGTCCTTCGCCGTTTCGACCAGCTGCAGCGGTTCGTCGGCTACCCTGACCTTCGCCGGACGGGTGCGGCGGGGACCGGTGACCGAGGCGGCATCGGCCTCGTCCGCGGGTGGTGCCTTGAACCGGGTCTCGACCAGCTCGAGACCCGATTCGGGCGGCAGGGCAAGCGACACCGGCGGAATTTCCGGAACCGGCCGGGGCACGACGATCGGGCGCGGTTCGGGCCGGGGTTCGGCCTTGGACGCGACGGGCGCGACGGGCGCGATGACGGGTTCCGGCGCGGCGTCCCTGGCGGCGGCCACATCGACTTCGACTGCTGCCTGAGGCACGAACGCGTCCTCGGCATCCGGGCGACGGCTCGGCTCGGCAATCGCAGGACGCGCCTCGTGGACGGCGGCGGCCTCATGCGCCGAAGTCTCGGGCGCCATTTCGGAATCGGGGGATGAACGCGGCGCCGGCGCGACCGTTTCCGCTACCAGCGCAGCATCGCCGGTCGCAGCGCGCTCCGGGCGCGCGTCGCCGCGATTGCCGCGACGCCGACGATCGCGGCGACCGCGATTGCCGTCGCCGGTTTCGCCGTTCAACGGAGCGTCACCTTCGCGGATCAAGCCGGGTTCGGCAGCTTCGATTGCGGGCAGCATCGTTTCCGCACTCGGGGCCTGCGGGCGCGGTTCGCGCGGAGTCTGTCCTTCGCGGGGCTCCCGCGGCGGACGCGGTTCGCGTGGCGGCTGGCCTTCCCGCGGCGGACGTTGCGGCTGGCCTTCACGGGGCTCGCGCTGCGGTTGACCTTCACGCGGCTCGCGCGGCGCCTGGGCGTTTCGCGGTTCGCGCGGTTCGCGGGGCTCGCGCGGCGGACGCGGCTCGCGCTGCGGCTGTCCTTCGCGTTGACCGTCACGCGCGTTTTCCTTGGCGCCGTCCCGGCGCTGGCCGGAGGCCGGAGGCCCGCTGCGTGCCTGCTGCTGATCGCGCGACTGCTGTCCCGGGGGCCGCTGCTCGCCGCGGCCGCCGCGGTTGTCGCGTCCTTCGCCGCGCCGAGAGTCGCGATCGCGGCCGTCGCGACGATCCTGTCCGCGGCTGCGGTCGCGATCGCCGCCACCGCGGTTGTCGCGTCCGTCGCGACGCTGGTCGCGCTGTTCGCGCGTCTCGCGCGGCATTTCGGCGCGCGCTGCGGGCGCCGGAATCGCCGGTTTCGGGCGGAACCATTCGCGCATCCGCGCAAGCCAGCCGACGGTAGCCGGCAACTCGGCGGCGACTGCCACGGGCGCCGGCGGCTCGACCGGAACCGGAGCCGGCTGCGACGGGGTAATGCCCTTGACCATCGCTTCCTGGCGCGGCTCCTTGGCATCCTCCTTCATCTGCTGGACCGGATCGGGCTCCTCGGGCTGCTTGACCAGGTTGAACGACAACGGCAGCGGCTCGCTCTGATTGAGGTCGTCGTGGCGCAGCCGTTCGACGGTGTAATTCGGCGTTTCGAGGTGGCGGTTGGGGACCAGCAGCACGTTGACCCGGAACCGGGTCTCGATCGAAAGCACTTCGGTGCGTTTTTCGTTCAGCAGGAACGTGGCGACGTCCACCGGCACCTGCGCCACCACCTGCGCGGTGTTCTCCTTCATCGCTTCCTCCTGCAAGATGCGCAGGATATGCAGCGCCGAAGATTCGGTGCCGCGGATGTGTCCGATGCCGTGGCAGCGCGGGCAGGCGATGTATGCGGATTCCGCGAGCGCCGGACGCAGCCGCTGGCGGGAGAGCTCCATGAGCCCAAAGCGCGAGATCTTGCCGAGCTGCACCCGCGCGCGGTCGTAGCGCAGGGCGTCCTTCAGCCGGACCTCGACTTCGCGCTGGTTCTTGGTGCTCTCCATGTCGATGAAGTCGATGACGATGAGGCCGCCGAGATCGCGCAGCCGCAGCTGGCGGGCGATCTCGTCCGCCGCCTCGAGGTTGGTGTTGAACGCGGTCGTTTCGATGTCGCCGGCCTTGGTCGCACGCGCCGAGTTGACGTCAACGGAGACGAGTGCTTCGGTATGGTCGATCACGATCGCGCCGCCGGCGGGCAGCGGCACCTGCCGCGCGTACGCGGTCTCGATCTGGTGCTCGATCTGGAAGCGCGAGAACAGCGGGACGTCGTCCTTGTAGAGCTTGACGCGGTTGACGTTGCCCGGCATCACGTGCGCCATGAACTGCTGCGCCTGCTCGTAGATCGCTTCGGTGTCGATCAGCAGCTCGCCGATGTCCGGATGGAAGTAATCGCGGATGGCGCGGATGACGAGGCTCGATTCCTGGTAGATCAGGTAGGCGCCCGACTGCATCTTTGCCGCGTCCTCGACCGCGCGCCACAACTGCATCAGGTAGTTCAGGTCCCATTGCAGTTCTTCGGTCGAGCGGCCGATGCCGGCGGTGCGGGCGATGACGCTCATCCCGGCCGGGACGTCGAGCCCGGCGATCGCGTCGCGCAGCTCGTTGCGCTCCTCGCCCTCGATGCGTCGCGAAACGCCGCCGCCGCGCGGGTTGTTCGGCATCAGCACGAGGTAGCGTCCGGCGAGCGAAATGTAGGTCGTGAGCGCCGCGCCCTTGTTGCCGCGCTCGTCCTTGTCGACCTGGATGATCAGCTCCATCCCGTCGCGGAGCTGGTCCTGGATGCGGCCCCGGCTGCCTTCGCCGTCGCCTTCATCGCTGCCGTTGCCGCCGCGGCCGCCCTTCAGGTACTGGCGCGCGATCTCCTTGAACGGCAGGAACCCGTGGCGGTCGGTGCCGTAATCGACGAAGCAGGCTTCGAGGCTCGGTTCGACGCGGGTGATGACCGCCTTGTAGATGTTGCTCTTGCGTTGCTCCTTGCTCGCGGACTCGATGTCGAGGTCGACCAGCTTCTGGCCGTCGACAATGGCCACCCGGAGCTCTTCCGCCTGGGTGGCGTTGAACAGCATGCGCTTCATAGGTTTTTCCCGGCGCGTTTCCTGCCGGGCATGCTGGGCGGGACGAAGCTGGGGCCGCGCGCTGCGCGGCGTGACGCTATCGGGCGGCCGACGCGCGCGAGGACAACCGTGCCGGCAGCGGTAGCTGCGGGCGGACGAGAGATGGATGGACGCTGGGCAAGGCGATCATGGCGTCGGCCTCGGGACTTGCGAGGCGGTTCGTTCTCGTGGGAGCGGGTGTCTTCGTTGTCGCGTTCAAACGGTCAACGCTGGTGGACGTCCGTGCCGCGAACGGGTCGCGGACCTGAGGACAGCCAGAAGCAGAAATCGTCGCTAAGTGCGCCGCGCAATGCGCCGCTTCGAACCGGCCGCAAGCCGGGTGCGGAGACTGCGCTCTTCCTTTACCATCGCTACTCTTCCGGGGCGCAACGCCCGGACGGTGAGCGGATATAACCGGCGGCCGGTTTACGCAACATGCCACGGCCGACTTTGCCCCGCAGCGCGAGGCCAACGCTCTGACCGAAGCGTCCGGGTCATCATCGGATGACGGGGCTGCTCCCTTTGCGGCGAAATTCGTTGGATTGCGCCGGGGCCAAAGCGTATTGCAGTTCATAATATAAGCAAAATGAACAGTTTAAGCAAGGATGCTGTCAACTGGCTTGCAGTGGGCGAGGACGGCGACGGCCAGCGCATCGACCATTTTCTGAACAGGGTCCTGAAGGGCGTTCCGAAAAGCCATATCTACCGGATCCTGCGCAGCGGCGAGGTGCGGGTCAACCGGCGCAAGGTCGGTCCGGGGGCGCGGCTGGCGGCGGGCGACGAGCTGCGGATACCGCCGATCCGCGCCGAGGCTCCGGCCCGGAGCGCGCTCGCCGCGCCGCACGGGCCCGTCGCGACGCCCCCGGTGCTCTATGAGGACGACGCGCTGATCGCGCTCGACAAGCCGTCCGGACTCGCGGTCCACGGCGGCAGCGGCATCAGTCACGGTGTCATCGAACGTATGCGGCACGCGCGGCCCGACGCCAAATTCCTCGAGCTCGTCCACCGGCTCGACCGCGACACCTCCGGCGTCCTGCTGCTCGCCAAACGGCGACTCGCGCTCACCGGCCTGCATGCCCAGCTGCGCGACGGGCGCATCGACAAGCGCTACGACGTGCTGGTGCGCGGTCGCTGGCGCGATGCGCTGCGCACGGTCGACCTGGCGCTCGAATCGTTCGTGACCGGCGACGGCGAGCGTCGCGTCCGCGTCGATCGCGACGGCCGTGTCTCGCGGACCGTCTTTCGCCGCGTCAAGGTCTGGCCCGCCGCGCTGCCGCCCGTCACCCAGCTCGAGGCCGAGCTCGAGACCGGGCGCACCCACCAGATCCGCGTGCACCTCACGCACCTCGGGTTTCCGCTGGCGGGCGACGACAAATACGGCGACTTCGCGTGGAACAAGTCGCTGGCGAAACAGGGGCTCAAGCGCATGTTCCTGCATGCACGCCAGGTCAGATTCGTGCACCCGATCGACGGCCGCGAGATCGTCGTGGTGTCGCCGCTGCCGCGCGATCTCGCGCAATTCGTCTCGCGCCTCGATGCGTCCGCCGGAACGGCCGGCAATGGCTGAAACCGGAACGCGATCGGCGCCCGGACGCTACCGGCTGCTGGTCTTCGATTGGGACGGCACGCTGGCCGATTCGACGTCGATCATCGCCGACGCCTTGCAGCAGGCCTGCGTAGATGTCGGCGAACCGACTCCGGGCGCGGGCGCGGCACGCCACGTGATCGGGCTGGGCATGGACGACGCCCTGCGGCACGTCGCTCCGGGTTTGCCCATCGAGCGCTACGCCGAGCTGTCGATGCATTACCGCGACCGCTATCTCGCCCGGGAGCCCGACATCGCGCTCTTCGCCGGCGTTCCGGAGCTGCTGGACGAGCTCGAAGCCGCCGGTTTCCTGCTTGCCGTGGCCACCGGCAAGACGCGACGGGGCCTCGCCCGCGCGCTCAGTCGGCATTCGATGGCGAACCGCTTCGCCGCGACCCGGTGCGCCGACGAGGGCATGCCGAAACCGCATCCGGACATGCTGCTGAAGCTGATGGAAATCCTCGGTGCCGATGCCGGCGAAACCCTGATGATCGGCGATACGACGCACGACCTCGAACTCGCCAGGCGCGCCGGCGCCGCCGCGATGGCGGTCGCCTACGGCGCGCATCCGCCGAACGAACTCGCGCGGCACCGGCCGCTGGCGATGGTCCATTCGGTCGCGGAGCTGAGGCAATGGCTGCACGCGAACGCGTGATCGGCGCCGGCGCGGAACTCGAGGACGGCGGCCCGGGACTCCGCTTCACCGTCGTGCGTGGCGCGGCGGTGGTGCCCGCATTCGCCGTCCGGTTCCGCGGCCGCATCCACGCGTACGTCAACCTGTGCGCGCATCGCGAGCTCGAACTCGACTGGCTGCCCGGCGAGTTCTTCGACGCGTCGGGCACGCTTCTCGTCTGTTCGGTTCACGGCGCGCTGTACGAGCCGGAGTCCGGCCGCTGTGTCGCCGGGCCCTGCGCGGGCGCCGCGCTCACCAAAGTGCGGGTGATCGAACGTCCCGACGGAACGATGGTGATTGCCGGGGCGGATGGCGCGGACGAAACCGCTGCCTCCGGCGACACCGACGACTGAGGCCACCGCGATCGGCGAGCGTGGCCGGCTCGGGATCGCGGCGGCGTTGCGGATGCCCGGACCCGGGTCCTAGATGCGGATCAATTCCGAGGCGACGCCGCGCGCGATTGCCTCGCGCCGATTCAGCACGCCGAGCTTGGCGACGATATTGCCGAAGTGGAAGTCGATGGTGCGCGGAGCGACGCCGAGCTTGACGCCGATATCCGCACTGGTGAGCCCGCGTGCCGCCATGCGCAGGCATTCCAGCTCCCGGGTGGAGAGCGCCGCGCTGCGCGGATCCGCGGGCGGCAGGCGATCCAGCACCGGGGCCATGAACATGTCGTGGAAGCGCGTGGCGAGCAGCATGATGTCGCCCAGCCGGCGCGCGATTCGCGTGTGGCGAATTTCGTCGACGGGGCTGACGTCGGAATTGAGCGCGACGACGATGCGGGCGTGGTCGGCGGCGCGAAACGACACCGAAACGCCGCTTCGCATGCCATGGCGCGCAGCGTCGGCGAGGAAGCAGCGCAACGGCTCGCCGCACGGCAGGGTGGCGCCGTCCCACACCCATGGCGTCGCGCTGCGGCGGGTTTGAGTAAGGCGCGGATCGATGTCGATGTAGCCATTCCGCTCGTACAGCGACAGCCAGTCGCGCGATTGTGTCGTCCACAATGCGGACCGGCCATAGCATTGCGCTGCGGGATCGGCGAGGCGGGCGTACATGAAGCTGTCGAAGCCGAGCCGCTGGACGATGGACCGCATCGTGGGCTCGAGCGCCGCGCCGTTCGACGCGGCGACCAGCAGCCGTCGCATGGAAGGATCGAGACGGGACACCGCGACACCGGCCGGCCGGCCGGGCTCGACGAGGGCAAACATGGGTACCTCCCCGAAGATACGCAGTCGGCCCAGCGTAGCCGAGTTGATCGCGCCCGCCGGCGATCCGGTCTGAATGCCGGTCACGCGCGGTGAACGCAACGTATGCTACAACCTGTTCGAGCGACGTCAAGACCGCCTGTCGGCGCGACCGTCAAGCCCCGGTCGCGGATCGCGATCCTAGCGCTTGGGGGCGGGGAGGCCTTCGAACGCGTCGCCGGGCTTGATGCCCTTCTCGGCGAACCAGCCTTTGCGCATTTCCAGCGCGTACTGGGCGGGCCCGCCGGACCAATGCGTGCTCTCGTCCTTCGGCGCCATGTCGTCGATGTTGATGATGCGCCCGTCACTGCCGATGAAGGCGATCGACAACGGGATGAACGTATTCTTCATCCAGAAGCCCTGCGGCTCCGCGCGTTCGAACACGAAGATCATCCCGTGGTCCGGCTTGAGGCTGAAGCGGTGCATCAATCCGGTCGCGCGATGATCGGGCGTGGCGGCGACTTCGGCGATGATCCTGTGGCCGCCGACCTTGAGCGCAACGGTGGGCAATTCGGTCACCGTGCTCGCCGCGTCGGCGGCGGCGGCGAGCAGGAGGGTCAGGAACAGGCTGCGGGCAGGATGCTTCACGGCTTCCATTCTCTCAGATGCGGCCGCGCGCGTCGCTGGTAGACGAGCCACAGCGCAAAGCTGGCGAGCGTCGCCGCCAGCATCCCGAGCGCCAGCGCCATCAGCGAATGCGCGAGGAACGGAGCGACGGTCCCGGCGACCACGGCCGACAGCGAGAACTGCACGAATCCCTGCAGCGACGACGCCATCCCGCGCACGTGCGGGAAACAGGTCGAGCAGCAGCAATGTCACCGACGGCATGACCAGGCTGCTGCCCACGCGTGAAGATCATGATCGGCAGCACGTTCCAGGCAACCCCCGGCGGCAGGAACCCGCAGAACGCGAGGTTGACCGCGACGCCGCCCGACATCAGCGCGTAGCCGAGACGGATCGTCTGTTGCGGCGACCGGCGGCCGGCGAACCGGCCCGACAGCAGGGCGCCGATCATGATGCCGACGATCATCGGCACGAACAGCCAGGCGAACCCCGGGCTGGTCACGCCCAGCAGGTCGATGAGGAACGCCGGCGCGCTCGCGATGTAGAGGAAGAAGCCGGCAGAAGTTGAGCGCGGGTATCAGCGCCAGCAGCAGGAAGTCGATGCGCAGCAGCACCGTCCGGTAGTTGTGCCAGAGCGCGCGCGGGCGCAGCGTCTGGCGCGCCTGCGGCGGCAGTGTCTCCGGCAGGCTTGCCGCGGCCCAGGAGAAGACTCCGACGACGAGAACGAGCAGGACCCAGAACATCGCGCGCCAGCCGAAGACGTTGAGCAGCATGCCGCCCATGACCGGCGCGACCGCGGGCGCGATGCCGAAGACCAGCGTGATCTGCGACATCAGCCGCTGCGCCTCGGGGCCCTGGAAGCGGTCGCGGACGATCGCGCGCGCGACGACCAGTCCGGCAGCCGGCGGAGACGCCCTGCAGTACGCGGAACAGCCACAGCGACTCGATGTTGCCGGCGATCGCGCAGCCCAGCGTCGCGAGCGCGTAGACGACGAGGCCGCCGAGGACGATGGGCCGCCGGCCCAGCGCGTCGGACAGCGCGCCGTGCCAGAGCATCATGAACGCGAAGGCGAAGAGGTAGGCCGACAGCGTCTGCTGGACGCGCGATGGG
The DNA here is from genome assembly GCA_963779445.1 of uncultured beta proteobacterium. Classification (GTDB taxonomy): domain Bacteria; phylum Pseudomonadota; class Gammaproteobacteria; order Burkholderiales; family Casimicrobiaceae; genus CAIWHR01. The sequence continues at coordinate 15,417 of CAVZYI010000001.1, read as the reverse complement.
CGATGGCGCCGAATTCGCGCCCGATCGCCGGAAACGCGGGCAGGTACATGTCGATGGAAAACGGTCCCAGCATCGACAGCGCTGCGAGCAGGCCCGCGAGTGCCCAGGTACGGCGCGGGGCAGCTTCGGTGCGGGTCACCGGGCGGCTCCCTGCGCGGCGCCGATGCGGGCGCGTCGGCTATCCGGGCCGGTCACCGGGGCGAGGGTGGCTCGGTGCCGGCGAGCGCCGCGTCGACGGCCGCGCGGTCCAGCGCCGGCGCGAAGCGGGCGATGAAATCGTAGACGATAACCGCGCAGGAAGCACGTCGCGGCGCAGCGCGAGGCGGGTCGTCGTCGGCGCGAAGAGATGCGCGGCGTCGACCTTCTCGAGCCCGATGTCGCGCGCCGCGTCGTAGGCCATCTGCGCGACGATGCCGACGCCCATGCCCAGCTCGACATAGGTCTTGATGACATCGGCGTCGAGCGCGGTCAGCACGACATTGGGCGCCAGGCCCTCGGCATCGAAGGCGGCGTTGATCTGCGAGCGGCCGGTGAACGAGAAGTCGTAGGTGATGATCGGATAGCGCGCGAGCGCGGCCAGCGTCAGCGGCTGGCCATCGGCGAGCGGATGCCCGCGCGGCACCAGCACGCAGCGATTCCACTCGTAGCAGGGCAGCGTGACGAGTTCGGGGAACGTCGCGAGCGCCTCGGTCGCGATGCCGACGTCGGCGTCGCCGCGCGCCGTCTGCTCGGCGACCTGCAGCGGATTGCCCTGGTGCAGTACGACCTTCACCTTCGGATAGCGCGCGGCGAAATCGCGGATCACCGGCGGCAGCACGTAGCGCGCCTGCGTGTGCGTCGTCGCGATGGCGAGCGTTCCCGTCGTCCTCGCTCGCGGAATTCGGCGCCGACGCGCTTCAGGTTGCTCGACCTCGCGCAGCGCCCGGCGCGCCGTCGCGACCACCGCTTCGCCTGCGGGCGTAAGCGACGACAGCCGCTTGCCGTGGCGCACGAAGACCTGCACGCCGAGCTCGTCCTCGAGCTGCCGCACCTGCTTGCTGATGCCGGGCTGCGACGTGTACAGCGCTTCGGCGGCGTCGGAGACGTTGAGTCCGTGGTCGACGATCGCGCACAGATAGCGCAGTTGCTGGAGGTTCAAGCCGTCACCTGGACACCGGGTTCGTCGGGAGGGGACCGTCGGTTAGAATTGCGATCGATTATATCGCCGGACCGCGCCGTCCCCGCCCGCGGATTCCGGCGGCTGCCGAATTCGAAGGCATCGCGCGCGTGGCAGGGGGGCTGCGACGCGAAGCCGGCGCCGCCTGCCTGCGTTTTTCAATCCCCGAGACTGCGCTTCGCTGCCGATGGGCAGCGGGACTACCGTACAGGTCGCCGCCGTCATGGCCCAGTTCTTCCCGATCCACCCCGTCAACCCGCAGCCGCGGCTGATCCGCAGGCGCCGCGGCGATCCTGCGCGACGGCGGCGTCATCGCCTATCCGACCGACTCGAGCTATGCGCTGGGCTGCCATATCGGCGATGCAGCCGCGGCGAAGCGCATCCGCCTGATTCGCGGCGTCGGCGACGCGCATCACCTGACGCTCGTCCTGCGCGACCTGTCCGAAATCGGACGCTTCGCGCGGCTCGACAACTGGCAGTTCCGCATCGTCCGCCAGGGCACGCCGGGACGCTACACGTTCCTGCTTCCGGCGACGCGCGAGGTGCCGCGACGGCTGCAGCATCCGAAGCGCAGCACCGTCGGCGTGCGCGTGCCGGATCACCCGGTCGTGCAGGCGCTGCTCGTCGGAACTGGGCGAGCCGATCCTGTCGTCGACGCTGATCCTGCCGGGTGCGACGGAACCGCTGAACGACGCCGAGGCGATCCGCGACGCCGTCGGCGCGCAGCTCGACCTCGTCATCGACGCCGGACCGTGCTCGGCGCAACCGACCACCGTCATCGATCTCGCCGTCGTGCCGCCGGCCATCGTCCGCCTCGGCGGGGGCGACCCGGCGCGGCTCGGGCTCGAGGCCGGCGGCGACGCCTGATCGGTGACCGGAAGCCGGTTCGGCGCAGCGGTCCGGACTCGGGTAAAATAGGCGGTCAATGGATTTTTCGCTCGCGACCATCGTGCTCTGGGCGGTGCCGGTGGTCTTCGCGATCACGCTGCACGAAGCGGCGCACGGCTACGTCGCCAGGATGTTCGGCGACCAGACCGCCTGGATGCTGGGCCGCGTGACGCTGAACCCGGTCAAGCACATCGATCCGGTCGGGACGATTGCTGGTGCCCGGGCTTGCTGCTCCTGATGGCGAAGCTGTTCGGCGGCGCCGCGTTCATCTTCGGATGGGCGAAGCCGGTACCGGTGAATTTCGGCAACCTGCGCAATCCGAAGCGCGACATGTTCTGGGTGGCGGGTGCGGGACCGTTCGCCAATTTCGTGATGGCGCTCGGCCTGGGCGCTGCTGTTCAAGGATCGCGTCGCCCGGCGGCGCGTTCGCGAGCGACGGCCTGCGCGAGATGGCCGGCGCGGGCGTACAAATCAACCTGATGCTGATGGCACTCAATCTGTTGCCGATCCTTCCGCTCGACGGCGGCCGCATCGCGGTCAGCCTGCTGCCGCACTCGCTGGCGATGGGCTATGCGCGGCTCGAGCGCTACGGATTCATGATCGTGATCCTGCTGCTCGCGACCGGCGTCCTCAGCAGCCTGATGGCGCCGCTCGTGCGGGCCGCCGATTACCTGGATCGCGGCATCGTCGGCCTCTGACCGCCGACGCCACAAGCGACTCCTGACCATGTTCGCTGATCGCGTGTTATCGGGCATGCGCCCCACGGGCCGCATGCACATCGGCCACTACCACGGCGCGCTCAAGAACTGGCTGCGGCTGCAGGAGGAGTACGAGTGCCTGTACTTCGCCGCCGACTGGCACGCGCTGACCACGCATTTCGACGCGTCGGAATCGATCGCCGACAGCGTCTGGGAAATGATGATCGACTGGCTCGCCGCCGGGATCAATCCGAGCCGCGCGACGCTCTTCATCCAGTCGCGCGTGCCCGAGCACGCGGAGCTGACGCTGCTGCTCGGGATGATCGCGCCGGTGGGCTGGCTGGAGCGCGTGCCGACCTACAAGGACCAGCAGCAGAAGCTCGCCGACCGCGACCTGTCGAACTTCGGCTTCCTCGGCTATCCGGTGATGCAGGGCGCCGACATCCTGATCTACCGCGCCAACATGGTGCCGGTCGGCGAGGACCAGGTGTCGCACATCGAGCTGATGCGCGAACTCGCGCGCCGGTTCAACCACATCTACGGACGCGAGCCCGGCTTCGAGGACAAGGCGAAGGCCGCGGTCAAGAAGCTCGGCTCGAAGAAGGCGCGCCGCTACGACGAACTGCGCACCGCGTTCCAGGAGCACGGCGACGCCGAGGCGCTGGAGGCGGCGCGGGAGCTGCTCAACGACACGCAGAACCTGTCGCTGGGCGACCGCGAGCGGCTGTTCGGCTACCTCGAGGGGTCGCATCGCGTGATCCTGCCGGAGCCGCAGCCGCTGCTGACCGCGACGCCCAAGGTGCCCGGGCTCGACGGCCAGAAGATGTCGAAGTCCTACGGCAACGCGATCCTGCTGCGCGAGGATCCGGCGTCGGTCGACGAAGAAGATCCGCACGATGCAGACCGACCCCGCGCGGGTGCGGCGCTCCGACAAGGGCGACCCCGAACGCTGCCCGGTCTGGCCGCTGCACCAGATCTACTCGGACGCGGCGACGCGCGACTGGGTGGTCAAGGGCTGCACCACGGCCGGCATCGGCTGCCTCGAATGCAAGCAGCCGGTGATCGACGCGATCATCAACGAGCAGGAGCCGATCCGCGAGCGCGCGCAGCGCTATCTCGACGACCCGCACGCTGGTGCGCAACATCGTCGCCGACGGCTGCGAGCGCGCACGCAAGCTCGCCGAGGAGACGATGCGCGACGTCCGCGAGGCGATGGGGCTCGACTACTCATGAGCGCGGCGGACGTGTGCGGTATCCGGGCGACGGCTAGGCGCGATTCGCCGGCGGCGCCCGCCCGGTGCGCCGCCTGCCGCGGACTCGCCCCGGGGAACAGGCCATGACTGACCTGGTGGGCGACGCGGTCGCCGATCTCGCGCGGCAGGCGGGGCGCGACGGTCGCGCGAATTTACGGCGAGCCGCTGCTCGAGCTGCCGCACGACCTCTACATCCCGCCGGAAGCGCTGGAAGTCTTCCTCGACACGTTCGAAGGGCCGCTCGACCTGCTGCTCTACCTGATCCGCAAGCAGAACATCAACGTCCTCGACATCCCGATGGCGGAGCTGACCCGCCAGTACCTGGGCTACGTCGAGATGATGCGGCGCACGCAGCTCGAACTCGCCGCCGAGTACCTGCTGATGGCCGCGGTGCTGATCGAGATCAAGTCGCGGCTGCTGCTGCCCAAGCCTCCCGCGCCGGCCGGCGACGGAACCGGAAGACCCGCGCGTCGAGCTGGTGCGCCGGCTGCTCGAATACGAGCGGATGAAGCAGGCGGCGCGCGAGATCGACGAGCTGCCGCTGGCGGGACGGCGACTTCGCGACGGTGCGCGTCTGGTTCGACCGGGTCGCGGCCGCCCGGCTGCCCGACGTCGCGCCGGACGACCTGCGCGCCGCCTGGGCCGGCCTGATTGCGCGCGCGCGGATCAACCGGCATCATCTCGTCACGCGCGAGCAGCTTTCGGTGCGCGCGGAGATGAGCCGGCTGCTGAAGGCGCTCGACCCCGCGCGCTTCGCCGAGTTCACCACGCTGTTCGCGGCGCACGCCGACGTGCCGCACCTCATCGTCACGTTCCTCGCGCTGCTCGAACTCGCGCGCGAGCAGCTGATCAGCATCGCGCAGGCGGAGCCCTATGCGCCGATCTACGTGCAGCTGACGACCGGCCCCGGCTTCGTGCTCGAGTCGTAACCTCAATCAAGCGACGATTTCGCGATGGATGATCTCAGGGAAATCAAGGGCATTCTCGAAGCCGCGCTGCTGACGGCCGGGGAGCCGGTCGCGGCGACGCAGCTCGCGAAGCTCTTCCTTCCGCCGCTCGATCCCGAGCTGGTGCGCAAGGTGCTGGAGGAATTGAAGGACGAATGGTCCGGCAAGGCCGTTCTGCTCACCCAGGTCGCGTCGGGCTGGCGCTTCCAGGGCAAGCCCGAAATCCAGCCCTTCCTCGAGCGGCTGTCGCCGGAGCGGCCGCCGCGCTACTCGCGCGCGGTGATGGAAACCCTCGCCATCATCGCCTATCAGCAACCGGTGACGCGCGGCGAAATCGAAGCCATCCGCGGCGTCGCCGTGGCCACCAGCGTGATCACCGCGCTGATGGACCGCCAATGGGTCGAAGTGGTCGGACACAAGGAGACGCCGGGACGCCCGGCGCTCTACGCGACCACCAAGGCCTTCCTCGACGATCTCGGCCTGCGCTCGCTGTCCGAGCTGCCCCCCTTGGCCGAGCTCGACGCTTCCCACCTGCTGGAGACCCCCGATGCACCCACCAAAGCCGCCGAAGCGGAACTCGCGCTCGCGAGCCCGATCCTGGCACCGCCCGCCGACGGGACCGATGCAGCAGCCGAGTCTCGCCCTGCAACAGATCACGGACAGCCTGGGACCACCGCGCCACAAATCCTCCACTGACGAGGTCTTCACCGAGCCGCAGCGCCTGCACAAGGTGCTCGCGTCCTGCGGTTTCGGTTCGCGTCGCGCCATGGAGGAAATGATCCTCGCCGGGCGCATCACCGTGAACCGGGAGCCGGCCGAGGTCGGCCAGAAGGTCGGCCCGGGCGACGAGGTGCGCATCAACGGCGAACTCGTCAAGGTGCGCTTTGCCGAGCCCCGGGTGCGGATCCTCATGTATCACAAGCCCGCCGGCGAGATCGTCACCCGGGACGACCCCGAGGGGCGCCCGACCGTTTTCGAGAAGCTGCCGAACATCGGCAGCGGCAAGTGGATCGCCATCGGGCGCCTCGACTTCAACACCGAGGGACTGCTGCTGTTCACCAATTCGGGAGACCTCGCGAACAAGATGATGCATCCGCGCTACGAAGTCGAACGGCAGTACGCCGTGCGCGTGATGGGCATCCTCACGCCGGAGCAGCAGCAGGCACTGACCACCGGCATCGAGCTGGCCGATGGCCCGGCGAAGGTCGAATCGCTCGAGGATGGCGGGGGCGAAGGCTCCAATCACTGGTACCACATCGTGATCAACGAAGGCCGCAATCGCGAAGTGCGGCGGCTTTTCGAAGCGCTCGGGCTCACCGTGAGCCGCCTTATCCGCACCCGTTACGGCACGATCGCGATGCCGTCGCGCGTGAAGCGCGCGCAGACGCTCGAGCTCCTGCCCGAGGAAGTCGGCGCGGTGCTGGTCGCGGCCGGGATGCGGGCTGCCGCTCCGGAGCGCGTCAAGCAGGCGACGGGACCCCGGCCGCCCGGCAAGGGTCCGCGGCCGTCGGGACACGGCCAACGCGGTCCGAAAGGACCTCATGGGCGTCCACGCGATGTCGGCGCCGACGACGACGCGCCGGCCGATCCGGATGTGATCGAACCGGGCAACAGCGCCCTCGGCGATCCGACGCACGGAAATCGCTCGGTCGGAAGCTTCTTCGGAAAGGGCCACGCCCGGCCACCGGGCCGGGCGTACGGAAGCGGCCCGAAACACGGACAGACGCACGAACGCGGCCAGGGTGGCGGTCACCGCGGGCCCGGAGGGCCGGGCCGGCCGCAGCACGGCAAGCCGCGCCCGGCGGGGGCGCAGGGCCACGGTCAGCGCGGCCCGTCGTCGCCGATCGTGATGACCACACTGACCATTCCGGGCGGCGTGCCGGAAGGACTGCCGGGCACCAGCGGGCCGCGGCCCAAAGGCGAGCATCGGCCGCCCGGCGGCGCGCATCGGCCCAAAGGCCCGCCCGGGGCCAGCGCCGGCAAGGGCAAGCAGCGCGGACGCGGCAACCCGCCGCGTCGCGGTCCAAGGCCGCAGGGTCCGGCGAGCGAATCGCCCGGCAACGAAGCGCCGCGCGGAGCCGAGCAGGCGCCGGTCGACGACGACATCGGCAATCGCTAGTCGAGGAACAGGTCGGGCAGCAGAGGCATGCCCGGCTTGACCGCGTAACGCCCGACATCGGTGACCCCGGACGCGGCCAGCACGTCCTCGTCGATGAAGAAGTTGCCGGTCGTCGAACGCGCGTCGCGCGTCAGCAGCGCATGCGCGGCGTCGGCCACGATCTCCGGCCGGCGCATCCGTTCCCGCTGCGCGGCCGCGCCCGGGATCATCGCCACGGCCGCGGTCGCGATCACCGAGCGCGGCCACAGCGCGTTGACGCCGATGCCGAAGTCGCGAAATTCCTCCGCCATGCCGAGCACGCACAGGCTCATCCCGTATTTCGCCGTCGTGTAGGCGACGTGGGGCCCGAACCATTTCGGGTCGAGGTTCGGCGGCGGCGCCAGCATAAGGATGTGCGGGTTGCGGCCGAGGGTCGCCGACGCCTTCAAATGCGGAAGGCAGGCCTGCGAGCACAGGAACGTGCCGCGCACGTTGACTCCGAACATCAGGTCGAAGCGCTTCATCGGGGTCGCTTCGGTGCCGGTCAGGCTGATGGCGCTCGCGTTGTTGACCAGGATGTCGATGCCTCCGAATGCGACGACCGTCGCCGCCACGGCCGAGCGTACCTCGCCTTCGTCGCGGATGTCGCAGGCGATCGGCAGCGCCCGGCCTCCCGCCCGCTCGATGTCCGCCGCGGCCGAATGGATGGTGCCGGGCAGCTTCGGGTGCGGTTCGGTGGTCTTGGCCGCGATCGCGATGTTGGCGCCGTCACGCGCCGCGCGGAGCGCAATGGCGAGTCCGATGCCGCGCGACGCCCCGGTAATGAAAAGTGTCTTGCCTTCCAGACCGGACATCGGCGGTCCTCCAGAATGGAATCGGGCGCAGGAACCGGCCGGTCACCCGCGCCCGAATGTGGCCGGGCGCTTCGCCAGGAAGGCTTCGATGCCTTCGACAAAATCGGCCGTGGCCGCGCAATCGCCGAAGCTCTCGCACTCGGCCCGCAGCTGTTCGGATAGCGTTCGCCCCGGCGATTCGTTGACCAGCCGCTTGCCGTTGGCCATGGCCGTCGCCGGGCCGGTGACCAGTGCCTCGACCATCGCCGCCGTCGCCGCGTCGAGGTCCGCCTCGGGAACGACGCGATTGACGAGCCCGAGACGCAACGCTTCCTGCGCATCGAAACGCTCGCCCAGCAGGATGATCTCCATCGCCTTCCTGACGCCGACGATCCGCGGCAGCGCGTGCGAGAGGCCGCCGTCCGGGGTGAGCCCGATATGGCGGTAGGCGGAAGTGAAATAGGCGCTGTCGGCGGCGATGGCGAGATCGCAGGCGCACAGCAGCGACAGGCCGAAGCCGGCGACCGCGCCGTGCACGCCGGCGACGACCGGCGCGCGCATCCTGCGGAAATTCTCGATGGAGGCGTGCAGGTGGCCGATGAGGTCGATGAATACGGCCTTCCGCTCGGCGGGCGGACGCGGCAGCTCCTCGGCAAAGGTGCGCAGATCGCCGCCGGCCATGAAATGCCGGCCGGCGCCCTTCACGACGACACAGCGCAGCGTGGCGTCGGCGGCGAGCGCAGCCGAATGCCGCACCAGCGCCTGCATCATCGCCACGTCCAGCGTGTTGAGCGACTCCGGCCGGTTCAGCGTCAGCGTCGCGACGGGACCGACGCGGGCGAGAAGGATCGGGTCGCTCATGGTGGGGGCAGGGAAGGCGTGAATCGCCGGGCGGCATGCCGGACAGCGGGATGCGGATCGGGCGAAAAGTCTAACACGCGGTGGCCGGCCGACGAGTCGCGCGGGGGCATCGGAGGACAAGGCGCGATCACATCGAAACTTCGGCGATCGGCGGATACCCGGTGCGACCGCAAAGTCCCGGCCTCTCAGCCGCCGGATGCCTTGTCGTCCTTGAACGGGCTCGCCGCCTCGAGTTCGTCCACGGTGTGTGCCACGTCGACGCGCTCGCGGGCGCAGAAGTCGGCGATCGCCGCCGCGAAGTCGGGGTCGGCGATGGCGTGCGCCGAAAACGTGGTGACCGGGAGCAGCCCGCGCGCGAGCTTGTGGATGCCCTGCGCGCCGCCCTCGAAGCTCGCGATGCGCCGCTCGATGCAGAATTCGATCGCCTGGTAGTAGCAGGCCTCGAAATGCAGGCCCGGCACGTACGCGGTCGTGCCCCAGTAACGGCCCCACAGCGTCGCTCCGTCGAACACGTCGAGCGCGGCGCAGAGCGGCATGCCGTCGCGCTCGCCGAGAACGAGCAGCAGTTGGTCGGGCATCGTATCGCCGATCCGCTCGAAGAAATCCGCGCCGAGATACGGCGTCGACTGATGCGCCCTGTAGGTGCCTTCGTAGCAGCGGTAGAAGAACGACCAGTCGCCGCGGGTGATTTCTTTTCCGGTCTTGCGGACAAACGTCACGCCGGCCTCCGCGAGCCGGCGCCGCTCCTGCTTCACCTTCTTGCGCTTGTCGTGGTTGAACGCCGCGAGGAATCCGGCGAAGTCGCCATAACCCGGATTTTCCCAGTGGAATTGCACGCCGTGGCGCACGACCATGCCGGCGCGCGCGCAGATCGCCGCCTCGCCGGCGGTCGGAAACAGTACGTGCAGCGACGAGTACGCGGCGACGCCGCCGTCGCGCGGTGCTTCGAGCATCGCCAGCGCTCGGGCGAGCAGCGCGACCCGCGTGGCATCGTCGCCGGCGAGCAGCCGCGATCCCGGCGTCGGCGTGAACGGGATGGCGGCCACGAGCTTCGGATAGTAGCGATGTCCGTAGCGGCGGAACGCGTCGGCCCACGCCCAGTCGAAAACGTATTCGCCATACGAATGCGCCTTGGCATAGAGCGGCAGCGCACCCGCCAGCGCGGCGCCGCGCCAGGCCGTGAGGTAGCGCGGGCGCCAACCCGTCGCCGGCGCCACGCAGCCGGTCTCGTGGAGCGCCGACAGGAAAGCGTGCGAGAGCAGCGGCTCGACACCCGGCAGCGCGTTCCAGGCATCGGCCGGAATCGCGGCCAGCGCAACGTCGTCGCGGATGACGACCGGGAGTTCGCCGGCGGCGGACGGGCTTGAGGCAGGCGGATTCATCGGCAAGCCGGGGATTCTCGCGTGCACGCGGCGTGCCGGCAAGCATCCATCGGCGAATCGCCGGACGCGGACCGGTCTCCGGGAGGCCCGATGCTAAAATTGCCGCCATGCACATCGCGGTGGCGCAGCTCAATCAGGTCGTCGGTGATCTAGCCGGCAACGCCGCCGCGATCCTCGGGGCGGTCGGCGAAGCCGGGCGTGCCGGCGCCGAGCTGGTCGTCACTCCCGAGCTGTCGCTCGCCGGCTACCCGCCCGAGGATCTGCTGCTGCGACCGGCGTTCATCGACGCCTGCGCGAGGGAGCTGGCCACACTCGCCGCGCAGGTCACCGGGCCGGCGGTCATCGTCGGCTTCCCCGAACGGTCCGGCGGACGCTGCTACAACGCATTGGCGGTCATCCGCGACCGGCGCGTCGCGCAGATCTATCGCAAGCAGTGCCTGCCCAATTACACGGTCTTCGACGAAGAGCGCTATTTCGTGAATGGCGACGCGCCCTGCGTCGTCGATGTCGGCGGCGTCGCCTGCGGGCTCCTTGTCTGCGAGGACGTCTGGTTCCCCGAACCGGCGCGGCAGTCCAGGGCCGCGGGCGCGCAGCTCATCATCGTCGCCAACGGTTCGCCCTACCACACGAAGCAGCAGGCCCTGCGGCGCGAGCAGGTCGGCGCCCGCGCCCGCGATACCGGCCTGCCGATCATCTACGCCAACCGCGTGGGCGGGCAGGACGAGCTCGTCTTCGACGGCGCGTCGTTTGTCATGGACGGGACCGGGGAGGTGGTCCAGCAACTGCCGGCATGGCACGAAACGCTGGCGCTGATCGCCGTGGAGAACGGCTCGCCGAAGCCGGTGCGCGGTGCGCTGGACGCGCGGCTCGAGCCGCACGTCTACGACGCGCTGGTGATGGGCGTGCGCGACTACGTCGGCAAGAACGGCTTCCCCGGCGTGCTGCTCGGGCTCTCGGGCGGCGTCGACTCCGCGCTGGTCCTGGCCGTCGCCGTCGACGCGCTGGGTCGCGACCGGGTGCGTGCCGTGATGCTGCCCTCGCCCTACACGCGCCCGATCAGCCTGGAGGATGCGCGAACCATGGCGGGAGGACTCGGCGTGCGCTACGACGAAATCCCGATCGCCCCGGTCTTCGACGCATTCCGCGGCGCGCTCGCGGCGGACTTCAGCGGCCTGGCGGCGGACGCCACCGAGGAGAACATCCAGGCCAGGATCCGCGGCACGATGCTGATGGCGCTGTCGAACAAGTTCGGTTCCATCGTGCTGACCACCGGCAACAAGTCGGAGATGGCGGTGGGTTACGCGACGCTCTACGGAGACATGGCCGGCGGGTTCGCGGTGCTGAAGGACATCAGCAAGACGCTCGTCTACCGGCTGTGCCGCTACCGGAACAGCCTCGGACGCGTGATCCCCGAGCGGATCATCACCCGCGCGCCGTCGGCGGAACTCAAGCCCGATCAGGTCGACCAGGATTCGCTGCCGCCCTACGACGCCCTCGATGCCATTCTCGAAGCCTACGTCGAGCAGGACAGGAGCCCGGCCGAGATGGTCGCCATGGGCTTCGATCCGGAGCACGTGCGCAGGATCGTGCGCCTGATCAAGATCAACGAATACAAGCGTCGGCAGGCGGCGGTCGGCATCCGGATCACGCCGCGCGGATTCGGCAAGGACTGGCGCTATCCCATCACCTCCGCCTGGGCGGAGTGGAACGACATCGCGGCGCCCGCGGCGCGTTCCTAGCCGGCCCGCGCAACCGCGGGAACCCTACGGCAGCGGCGGGACTCGCCCATCCGGCCGATTGACCCCGCACCCGTCCGCGACTGCAATGGACGGCAATGAAACCGCCGCCGCGCCTGCGTCTCGAACCGCGACCGTCGCGCATCGCCTGTGCACTGATTTCGTCGGCCTGCGCGGCGATGGCGGTGCTGATCGCCATGCTCCCGCTGCCGATCTGGGCCGCCGCCGTGGCGCTGGCCCTGGTCGCGGGTGTCGCCGCGCACGGTTTCTGGCGCTGCACCGGCCGCGGCGTGCCCGCGCTGCTGCACGTCGGCGCCGACCGGCGCATCACGGCGAGCGGGCGCGACGGGCGCTCGCGCGACGGCGTGATCCTCGAGGATTCGTACGTCGGTGCGCATCTGACGGTCATCGTCTGGCGCCCCGACCGCCTGCCGGCGTGGGAGCGTTCGCGAACCATCCTGATCCTTCCCGACATGCTGCCCGCCGACGACTTCCGGCGATTGCGGGTGTGGCTGCGTTACGGGCGCCGGGTCGTCGAAGGCGCGACGAGCGGTGCCGACGCCGGATGACCTTCGAGCCAGGCCCGCGCGTCGATGACGACACCGCTCTCGGACTTGGTCTGCGCGCCGAGCAGGTGCAGGTACAGCGGCACCAGCGCATCGGGCGCCGGCAGTGCGTCCTTGTCCTCGCCGGGATGCGTGAGCGCACGCAGCGGCGAGCGGATCGGTCCCGGCACGACGGCGTTGACGCGCAGGTTCGCGCGGCTCTCCCATTCGTCGGCGAGCGTCGCCGCCAGCGCCGCCACGGCGGCCTTCGACGCCGCGTATGCGCCCCAGAACGCTCGCGGATCCCCGCCGCGCGCATCGAGCGTGAACAAAACGCTGGCGTCCGGGGCGGCGCCGAGCAGCGGCAGCGCCGAGCGCGTGAGCGCCATCGCGGCCGCAACGTTGACGCGCAGCACTTTCTGCCAGTCGTCGAAGGCCTGGTGCTCGATCGGGCCCAGCGAACCCAGCGCGACCGCGGTATGCACGAGGCCGTCGAGACGCCCGAGCTGCGCGCGGATCGCGCCGGCGACCGTTCCGAAATCGTCCGCCGACGCGGTCGCGAGGTCGAGCGGCAGAATCGTCGGCTGCGGATATCCCGCCGCGACGATCTCGTCGTAGAGCGCCTCGAGCTTGCGCACGACGCGCCCGTGCAGCACGACGTCGCCCCGCGGGCCGCGCAAGCCAGCGCGAGCGGACGGCCGAGTCCGCCGGTGGCGCCGGTGATCAGGATCGACCCGGCCCGCGAGGTCGATCGTCGATTCAGCGGTGGGGACGGGGAGCGACATGACCGAATGAGGAGCGCGAAAGGAATCGGGGACGGCGGCGGGCACCGCGGCCGACGCGGAGATTGCCGCAGCTGCCGGGCACGATGGCGGCCGCGATGATAGCCGAAAGCCGACCTCGCGCGCTCGCGGCAGGCCCGCCCGGCGATTGCCAAGCATGCCGCCACCGTATAATTTCCGTTGGCCGTGGGGGTATAGCTCAGCTGGGAGAGCGCTTGCATGGCATGCAAGAGGTCAGCGGTTCGATCCCGCTTACCTCCACCACTGCTAATAATGCGGCCTTGTATTCGCAAGGCCGTCGCCGTTCCGGGTCCCCATCGTCTAGAGGCCTAGGACATCACCCTTTCACGGTGAGTACGGGGGTTCGAATCCCCCTGGGGACGCCAGTAAAAACAGGCAGTTAGATAGCTTGCGCGAGGCTCTGCGCGAACTCCGGTTTCAGTCTTGCACACCCCGGTGCACCAGGCCAAGCGCCGGTGTCGCTACGGATCCGCGGACTGGCGGACTTCGGATTGGACCTCGGCTTTCGTTCGCGACCGGAATTCCGATCCTGCCTTCGGATCCGGGAATTTTCGAATCCTACGCACCGCCTTGCCATCGACGCGCCCGGCCTGCGGCATCATCAGAGACGCCTGAACTCCACACTCGATCGGCCTGCGATCACATCCGACCTGGCGACGCGGCGACGGCGCTTTCTCCCGCAACTCGCTCTGGCGCGCCGACACCGCAGGATGGTCATCCGTCGCAGCTTTGCCGTGGGGGAGGTGCCGCGACGCCGGTTCACCGGGACGCCCGCAGCCGGCGTTTGCACGGGCCGAAGCCTGTCGCGGCCGTGCGCCCCGGGTTTGGCTTGGATCAACGACCCTTGCCGCAATCGACGCTAGTGTGCGGGGTCGGGAGGCTCGATCACCGTGGCGCTGCACAGGATTCGCAAAGGTCTCGATCTGCCGCTGGCCGGCCCGCCCGCCCAGAGGGTCGAAGCGGGTGCCGCCGTCGCCCGGGTCGCGCTCGTCGGCGCCGACTGGACCGGACTCAAGCCGACCATGCTGGCGCAGGTCGGCGACCGCGTGTTGCGCGGCACGCCGCTGTTCGAGGACAAGAAGGCGCACGGCGTCCTGCACGTCGCGCCCGCTGCCGGCACCGTCGCCGAGATCCATCGCGGCGACATGCGCGCCTTCCAGTCGATGGTGATCGACGTCGATCCGGACGACGGCCCCGACACGCAGCTTTCCTTCGCGAATTTCACGCACCGTGCGCCTGTGGATCTCGATGCCGGTGCCGTGCGTGCGCTGCTCGTCGAATCCGGAGCCTGGACCGCGTTTCGCACGCGCCCTTTCTCGAAGATTCCGTCACCCGCGACCACGCCGCACGCGATATTCGTGACCGCGATGGACACGCGCCCGCACGCGCCCGCGGTCGACGTGGCGCTCGCCGATCGCCTGGCCGATTTTCATGCCGGCCTGCTCGCCGTCGCCAAGCTCTGTCCGGGGACGACCTACGTCTGCAAAGCGGCAGGCTCGAGCGTCACCGCCCCGGTCGCCGAGCGCATCGTGATCGAGGAATTCACGGGGCCGCATCCCGCTGGCACGCCGGGCCTGCACATCCATCTCCTCGATCCGGTCCACGCCGGCAAGACCGTATGGCACATCGGATACCAGGACGTCGCCGCCATCGGCCGGCTCGTCACCACCGGAAAACTCGACGTCGAGCGCGTGGTCTCGCTCGCCGGGCCGGGAGTCCTGCGTCCGCGCCTGCTGCGGACGCGGCTTGGCGCGTCGCTGGCCGCCCTGACGCAAGGTGAATTGACGGCGGGCGAGCAGCGCGTCGTCTCCGGCTCGGTGCTCGACGGCCGCACCGCGGCGGGCGACGTTCACGGATATCTCGGGCGCCACCATTTGCAGGTCTCGGTGCTGCCCGAAGGCCGCCGGCGCGAGCTTTTCGGCTGGATCGTGCCGGCGCGCGACAAATTCTCCGTCTGGAGAGTCGTGCTGGGCCATTGGGCGAAGCGGCGCCCGTTGCCGCTGACGACGACGACCAACGGCGACGCGCGCGCGATGGTGCCGATCGGCGCCTACGAGCGCGTGATGCCTTTCGACCTGCTGCCGACGTTCCTGCTGCGGGCGCTCATCACCGGCAATGTCGAGTGGGCCGAGGAGATGGGCTGCGTCGAACTCGACGAAGAGGATCTCGCGCTCTGCACCTTCGTGTGCCCCGGCAAGTTCGAATTCGGCCCGCTGC